>JAZQGU010000034.1:0-14467 GCA_045540175.1 Eubacteriales bacterium
CTTTCGTTTTAAGAAAGTTTCGGCACGTTGTCTTGCCTTCCCCAGCGGGGGAAGAGGGACCGCAGACGCTGCGTCTGCGTTGGATGAGGTGTTCCAAAGGGATGTAACACTGCTTTGACACACGGACGCGCAGCGTCCTACCTCATCCGCCTCGTTGTACCCACCTTCTCTCTGAGGGGAAGGCAAGAGGGCGTTTCATTTCGTTTGTTAGGCGGACAACAAATTATGAGTTTAGTGCTTTTCCCGTTACGGCGAGGAATACGTCGTCCATTTTGCCCTTCGTCAGCTCGTAATCGCGGAAGACTTGGGGAGCTTTCGTTATAAGCTCCGTTGCGTCTGCGGTCTTTTTCAGAGTGAGGGTAAATCCGTCGTGAGTTTTATTATACGGAACGCCGAGGGACTTTACCTCGTCCTCCGTTATGGAATAGAGGGTGAGTGTATCGGACGCGTAGCGGTTCTTGAGTTCAAGCGGAGAGCCCTCAGCCGATATCTTTCCCGAATCGAGAATGACGATATTATCGGCTTCTGCCGCCTCCTCCATATAGTGGGTAGTCAGGAAAACGGTGATGCTTTCATTTTTGCGCAGGTCGTTAATAACGCGCCAGACGGTTTGTCTTGTTTGCGGGTCGAGGCCTGTTGTCGGCTCGTCGAGAATCAGTATTTCGGGGCGATGGAGCAGGGCGCGTGCGATATCTATACGGCGTCTTTGTCCGCCCGAAAGCTTGCCGACGGGACGGCGGAGAATATCTTTAAGATCGAGCAGCTCGGTAAGCTCGGTCAGACGCTTTTCGAAGTCTTTTCCCGTGATTCCGTAGAGCGCGGCGCGGCTTCTCAGATTTTCATATACCGAAAGTGGCTTATCGAGGACCGAGTTCTGAAACACCACGCCAAGGCGCGATTTTATCTCGTCGGGCTTATCTTCGATCCCTATTCCGTCGATCAGCACGCTTCCGCTGTCCTTTTTCAGTGAGCCACAGATGACGGAGATTGTTGTCGATTTTCCAGCTCCGTTAAGACCTAGAAAGGCGAAAAGCTCGCCTTTTTTTACCGAAAACGATATTCCGTCGACGGCTTTTACTTCGCCGAAATATTTTTTCAGATCGGTGATTTCAATGATGTTTTCCATATTATTTCCTCAAATTGAATATTGCGCATTCCTTTTTTTCTGTGTCGTTTTTTGTATATTCGTATATTTTCCCGTCGGGGGTGAAGCCGAGTGAGAGGTACATTTTATTTGAGATCGGGTTTTCTTCATCTGCAAGGACGGTTGGGATAAGTCCTTCTCGCATGAGTTTTTCCGCGATTGCCGAAACGAGCGCGCCCGCGTATCCGTGGCCGCGTTTTTTAGAGTCGGTGAAGACTGTGTTTATTCTTGCGTATTCTTTGCCGGCAAACGCTATTCGCGCAATGGCGCAGATACCGCCGTCGTCCCAGAGATAAAGCCCGTTTTCTCTGCCAAGGAATTCGTTTATTTCGGCTTCGGTTACAGAAATGCCGAGCGAAGATGCCATTGATAGAAGCAGATAATTTGCTTCGGGGCGGTTATTTGCGGGGATCGGCTTTCCTTTTGCCGTCTTTCTTATGAGCTTATCGCAACGGTATAGATTGTAGGTTTTGAGCGAGTATGACGGAAGCTCGCATTTAGTATCGGATATTACGATGGCTTCGCCGTTTTTCGTCAGCAGCTTTTCATTATTCATAGTATTTACATTATACCACCCGTTCGCGCCAGTGTCAATGACCGAACTCCTTGACTTTTTTGCCGAATGGGGGTATAATTAAAATGTCAAATCAGAATTTGAGTGTCGGGACGCGGAATACCCTACAACGGCGGGAGCAAGCCCCCGCCCTACAAAAATTATCCTATGTTTGCGAAAGGAGGTAACGGTATGGAAAAATATCCGCTTATAGCGCGCGCTGAAAACAGCGCCGAGCTGAAGAAGATGGGTAAGGACGAGCTTCCCGAGCTTTGTTCAGAGATAAGAGAGTTTCTTATCGAAAAGGTGACGGAAAACGGTGGTCATCTCGGCTCGAATCTCGGAGTTGTTGAGCTTACCGTTGCGCTCCACAGGGTATTTGATTTTCCGAACGATCATCTGATATTTGACGTCGGTCATCAGTCCTATACTCACAAGATACTGACGGGCAGACGGGAAGGCTTCGACAAGCTCCGAAAGCGGGGCGGAATGTCGGGCTTCACGAAGCGGGAGGAAAGCGAATACGACTGCTTCGGCGCAGGTCACAGTAGTACTTCGGTCTCTGCCGCCATCGGGTTTGCCGAGGCTGAGAGAATGAACGGAAGCGATAAATATACCGTTGCCGTTCTCGGCGACGGCGCTTTTACGGGCGGTATGATCCATGAAGCGCTTAATAACTGCCGTCCCGACTTGAAGCTCATAATAGTTCTTAACGAAAACGAGATGTCTATCTCGAAAAACACCGGCGCGTTTGCTTCGCTTATTGCGAGGATCCGTGCGTCGAAGAACTATTATAAGACCAAGAGACGGACGGTTAAATTCATAAAGAAGATACCGCTTATCGGCAAGGGGCTTTTCGGTCTTATAAGGAAGATAAAGCAGGGATTCAAAAACCGTCTTTACAAGAGTAATTATTTTGAAGATCTCGGGCTTTACTATCTCGGTCCTGCAGACGGAAACGATCTGACGAGAGTCGAGCGCCTTCTTAATGAGGCGAAGAATGCTTCGCAGAGCACGGTAATTCATCTCCGTACCGTAAAGGGCAGGGGATATATGCCTGCCGAGAATGATCCCGGAGCGTTCCACAGCGTTTCGCCAAAAGGTACTGAAAAGGTCAAGAATTTCTCGTCGAAAATGGGAGAGGTGCTGACAGAGCTTGCTTCCGAAAACAACAAGGTTTGCGCGGTCACGGCGGCGATGGCTTCCGGTACGGGGCTTATCGGTTTTGAAAAGGCACACCCCGACAGATTTTTTGACGTCGGTATTGCAGAGGAGCACGCACTTACCTTCTGCGCGGGGCTTGCTTCAAACGGATACAAGCCGTATTTTGCCGTTTATTCCTCGTTCTTGCAGAGAGGGTATGATAACCTCATTCACGATATTGCGCTTCAGAATCTGCCCGTGACCGTGCTCGTCGACCGCGCGGGAATAAGCGAGGGAGACGGCGCGACCCATCACGGAATCTTCGACGTTTCATTCCTTATGCAGATACCGAATATGTCGGTATTTGCTCCTGCGTCCTTCGCTTCGCTTGAAAAGATAATGAAAAAGACTCTCGGTATGGCATCGCCCGCGGCTGTGAGATATGCAAACTGCGGGGACATTTCGGAGTTTTCGGGATTTGCGCCCGTTTCTGATTTCGTTTACAAAAATTATGACGGAGAATGCGATACAGTTATAATCACTTACGGAAAGATCGTATCCGAGGCGGTAAAGGCGGCGAAGGAGCTTTCATCCTGCGGAGTTATTCTCATTGAGCAGCTAAAGCCCGCTAAGCCGATCTGCGAAATTTTGAGCGATATTCTTCCGAAGGGGGTTAAGAACGTCGTATTTCTTGAAGAGGGGATCAAAAACGGCGGTGCGGGAATGGTTTTCGAAAGCGAGATCAAGCTTCCCGACGGCGCAAGATATATTCATCTCGGAATTGACGACGTCTTCGACACGCCGCTTGCGACGGGTAATATCTATTCCGATTTCGGAATCGGATGTGACGATCTGATAAAGATCATTTCCGATAAGTAAAACCAAAACGGACGGCGGACCCGTCCGTTTTTCGACAGAAAAAAACTGCTCTTTACAAATTACTCTTTTTGTGTTAGAATAGATCAGCATGTTATGTGCGAACATAATATTACCGATTATTTATGAGGTTATAATGAAAGATAAAAAGACAGCAAAGAGGGCTTTCCCGCTTGGGCGTGCTTTGATCCGAATATATAAGCTTATATTTTTTGTGCTTCTTATTGCCGTGGTCGTCGGATCGTGGCTGTCTATGCAGGAGCTTTACCGTCCCGAAGGCAAGACTACCATAGTTCTTGCGGCTATCCACGCGCTTTGCCTCGGTTCGCTTCTCCTTACCTATCACGCTCTTGACGTCGGGAAAAAGAGACCCGTTGACCTTTTCATCGGTCAGATCCTGAGTATAATAATCAGTGACGCCGCGTCACTTCTCAGCGCTTCGCTCGTTCTTAAGACGCTTCCTCACATGGGAATTTCCGCTGTCACTCTGCTTTGCCAGGCGCTCCTCAGCGCGTTTTGGACTGTAAGTGCGAACGAGATGTACAGGCGTTGGGTTCCAGCCAAGAGGGTTGCCATTCTTTATTCCGATGAGAAAGCATACGAGTCTGTCGGCGAGCTGAGGCTTGATAAGAAGCGTTACCGCGTGGTTACGACTGCCGATCTTACAGATACCGAAAAGTCCTGCGCCGAGATAGTTTCCGAGCTTCCGAAGGTCGATGGGGTTTTCCTCTGCGGTCTTCCCACCAAGCTTCGCAACGACCTTATGAGCCTTTATATAAAGGAAAACGTTACGGTATATATCCGTCCGAAGATAAGCGATATTTTCCTCAATACCGCGCAAAGACGATATATGTTCCATATTCCCGTGATATCGTACGAGAGCAAAAAGCATTCGATATTCGTGCTTGCTTCCAAGAGAGCTCTCGATATCATAGTTTCGCTCCCGCTTGCGATCGTGACGAGCCCGATAATGCTTATTACCGCGCTTGCCATCAAGATCGAGGACAGAGGTCCGATACTGTACAAGCAGGACCGCCTTACTAAGGGCGGAAAGATATTTAAGATAATGAAGTTCCGTTCCATGAAGGTGGATGCGGAAAAGGACGGAGTTGCGCGGCTTGCTTCGGAGAGCGACGACCGTATTACGAAGGTCGGAAGATTTATCCGTGCGACCCGAATTGACGAGCTTCCTCAGCTATTCAATATTCTCGGAGGCAGTATGACCCTCGTAGGTCCCCGTCCCGAGCGCCCCGAGATCGCCGAGCAATACGAAAAGGAGCTTCCCGAGTTCCGATTGCGTCTTCGTGTCAAGGCGGGTCTTACGGGATATGCACAGATCCACGGAAAGTACAATACCACTCCGTACGATAAGCTTCAGATGGATCTGATCTATATTAACGATATGTCGCTTGCGACGGATATCAAGCTCCTCCTTCAGACGATGCAGACGGTTTTCCAAAAGGAAAGCACAGAGGGCGTCAAGGACGGACAGACAACGGCAAATGATGATAAAAAATGACGGAATACATCCGTCATTTTTTCTTTTATTTTATACCGAGTGCGCTTGAAAGGGCGAGGTATTCGTTTGTGAGAATAGTATCGGCACCCATATTCAGAAGCTCTTGCGCAAATTCGACCGTGTCGGAGTAGAAGATGTTTGCTATGATTCCGTGTGCGTGAGCCTTGTCTATCATTTCCTTGTTTATGTTCTTTCCGCCGGGCGTAAATATCTGCACCATTTCGCAGCCGAGCTCGATCGCGCGGTCGACGATGCGGTACGTTCCGTCTTCACCGACGCATATTTTTATCTCGGGACGGAGCGATTTGACTTTTTTTATGACCTCGTCGCTCGTTATCATAAGGTAGACGTGCTTATCACAGTCGTATTTGTGAAGAAGCTTTACTATCTTATCGAGCGTTTCGTCTGACATCGTGTCGGGCTTGTAATGGATATTCATTATTGTCTGAGAAGCGAATTTTGAAAGGATCTCTTCAAATGTTGCAATTTTCAGGCCTTTGTATTTTTCACTGTATTTGATGCCGAAATCGAGCGTTTTAAGCTCGGAAAGGGTCTTTTCGTATATTTTTCCCGTGCCGTTTGAGACGCGGTCGAGAGTTGCATCGTGGCAGGAAACGAGTTCACCGTCCTTGGTAAGCCAAAGATCAAATTCGATCTCCGACGCACCGAGCGCGATTGCCGCGCCGAACGACACCATCGTGTTTTCGGGAAGAACCGAGCTGAAGCCGCGGTGCGCGCAGAGGCGCGGATAAGGCATATATTTGTCAAACGGAACGACGCTCTTTCCGCCGTTACGGTAGAGCCAGGGACGGCGGCCTTCCTCTATATATTCGTAATGCGACTTCATCTTGCCCTTGAAGCCTGCGGGCTTGTAGTATTTGTTTTTCGGATCGATTTCGCAGGTGCCGATGCCGATCCTGCTCTTCATATCGACGAGAATATTTCCGTCGGGTGCTATAACAGTTGAACAGCCGCAGATCGGGCTGCCTTCACCGAGCGATACCGACGAGCGGAGCAGGTATGCGTTCGTGTGATAGGAAAGGAAGCTGTTGATTATTTCGAGCGCGCGGTGGGGATCGGTGCGCTGATGAGAGCAGCCGATTATTATATCGACGTCGTATCTTGCGAGCTGTGCGAATTCCTCGTAGAAATAGAAATCGTAGCAGGTCATAAAGCCGAAGCGTATGCCCTCAATTTCGATCACGTACGGCTCGTCCGCCGTATAGGAGTACGATACGTCGACGCCGTTTCCGCCCTCGGAAAGGGTCTTTACCTCGCTCGGTGCGGGATGCGCCTTATAGTATTTTCCGACTACGTTTCCCGATCTGTCGAAGGCGTAGGTCGTATTGCGGTAGCCTGTTTCGGTCTTGTCGGCGAAGTTTGCAAAAACTATCGCGTTACAGCGGATAGCGGCGGCTCTTACGCGCTCAAATACGTCCTTGTTTCTTAATGCTATCGAAGCGTGAAAGGACTCTCCGCTTTTCGTTGCGGCGGGAATATCGCAATATTCGGGGAGAACGATTATATCGTTGCTCTCGTCACACTGATCGAGCAGATCGAACATTCCCTCATAGCATGATACTATATCCTTTTCGTCAAACGAATAATACGGCTGAATAACACTTACCTTCATTTTAATTACCTACCATTCCTGAAAAATATTTCGCTACGTTTTCGGGGGACGTTTTCATTCCCTCTTTTATCCACCAGCGCACGGTCTCTGCGAAGCTTCCCGAAAGATATTCGAGCAGAAATTCACGCGGAACGCTTTGAGTGAAGTCGTCTATATATTGAATAAAGACGGATTTAAGATGGTTTTTGAAATAACCCATAAAAAGCTCGCCGCTGTCGGAAAGAAGGATCCCTGCGAGGTTTTCCTTTTCGTCTCTTATGTGCCATAGGATATGAGAGAGCTTTCCCTCGAGCTCTCCGTCCTTGCCGACCCACGGGCAGGGATCGGCTTCGAAAATATGATGGAAGATCTCGCCCGCCAATGCGTCGAGAAGCATATCCTTCGTTTCAAAATGCGAATAAAAGGTGCTTCTTCCGACGTCTGCGCCGTCGATTATCTCCTGAACCGTTATGCGGTCGTACCTCTTTTTTTCAAGAAGCGAGCGAAAGGTATCAAGAATTGCCTTTCGCGTCTTTTTTTGCCGTCTGTCCATCTTTTCTCACTTTCGGTACAATTTGAACATTTTGTTCGGTAAAATACACCTTGGATCATTTGACCGTTGATTTTTTACTCCGTCGGCTATAAAATAATACCGAACACATTGTTCGATATTATTATACACCACCCCGTCTTTTTTGTAAAGGAGATTCACTGATGTTAGAAAAAATTCTTGACGCGCTTGAGAGCAAGATTGCGCTTTTGATAAGCGGTCTCGGCGTTCTTGCAAGCCTGCTTTTGCCGATATTCGGAGTCGAAATAAAAATGTGGTACGACCCCGCGTGGCTCGCCGTCATTATATCGGGAATACCGCTTGCCCACAATGCAGTAAGAAAGCTGATAAAAAACAAGGGAATATCGAAAATTTCCTCCGCGCTCCTCATAACGAGCGCGATGATAGCCGCCATTGCGATAGGCGACGTTTTTGCCGCGGGCGAGGTCGCGTTTATTATGGCGATCGGGGAGCTCCTTGAGGATCTGACGACCGACAGGGCAAAGAGAGGCTTAAAGAAGCTTATCGGTCTTGCGCCGACGCCTGGACGGCTTATTGAGGACGGCAACGAGAAGGTTATTGATGCGTCCGAGATCAAGGAGGGAGATATTCTCCGCGTTCTTCCCGGTGAAAGTATACCGGTCGATGGAGTCATTATAAGCGGTCAGACGAGTATTGACCAGGCGGTAATGACGGGCGAAAGTCTGCCCGTTGACAAAGCGGAGGGTGATGAAGTATACAGCGGAACTATTAACCTTTACGGCTCGGTCGACGTAAGAGCGACGAAGGTCGGTGAGGATTCCTCTCTCGGAAAGCTTATCAGAATGGTAAAGGAAGCCGAGGAAAACAAGGCGCCCATGCACCGAATTGCCGACAAGTGGGCGAGCATTCTCGTTCCCATCGCGCTTCTTATCGCCATCGCGTTCGGAATTATCCGTCAGGATATAGTTGTGGCAGTCACGGTTCTCGTCGTATTCTGTCCCTGCGCGCTGGTGCTTGCAACGCCGACTGCCATTATGGCGGCTATCGGTCAGGCGACCAAGCACGGTGTTATCATAAAGTCGGGCGAGGCGCTTGAAAAGATGGGCAAGGTAGATACCGTTGCCTTTGACAAGACGGGTACTCTTACCTACGGCGCGCTTAAGGTTTGCGACGTTATTCCCTTCGGAATAAGCGAAGGGGAGCTTGTCTCAATAGCCGCATCTGCCGAGAGCAGAAGCGAGCATCCGATCGGGCAGGCGATATTTGCTTACGGCAAGGATAACGGCGGCGTGATCTCCTGCGACGGTTTTTCGATGGAAGCGGGCAAGGGTGTTACTGCGTCGGTGAACGGCAAGACCTATTACTGCGGAAACGACAGATTTCTCTCCGAAAAGGGAATAGCTGTTTCCGACGAGGCAAAAAACGCTCTTGACGCTCTTCGTGCAAGCGGAAAGGCATCTGTTATCGTGTTCGACATTGAAGCCGTTATCGGCATTATCGGGCTATCCGATACCGTTAAGCCGAATGCGGCTGAGACGGTTGCTTCTCTTGAAAAGCTTGGGTGCGAAGCTGTGCTTCTGACGGGCGACAACAGGCGTGCTGCAGAGTTTTTCGCTTCGCAGGTCGGTATTACTAACGTTAGGAGTGAGCTTCTTCCCGAGAATAAGGTCGACAGCGTCCTTGCGCTCCGTCAGGGAGGTAAAACGGTTGCAATGATCGGTGACGGCGTTAACGACGCGCCCGCGCTCAAGAGCGCGGACGTCGGAATCGCTATGGGAACGATGGGAAGCGACGTAGCCGTTGAAGCTTCGGATATTGCGATAATGAGCGATGATATCGGAAAGCTTTCTTATCTCAAGCGGCTTTCGCGCGAGACTGTAAAGACTATAAAATTCAGCATTTCGCTTTCGCTTATCATTAACTTTGCGGCGATAATCCTTTCCTTCTTCAAGCTTTTGAATCCCGCGACGGGCGCGCTGGTTCACAACGCCGGCTCGGTGTTCGTCATACTTATCGCGGCGCTCCTTTATGACAGAAAATTCAAGTAACTAAGAAACCCCATTGGCATACCTTCGGTAACGCGGATTATATGAAAAAAGACACGTTCATTTTGAGCATGTCTTTTTTTCTTGCAATATTACAGTTTTGTGGTATAATTTCTTTGAAAAACAAAGCGATACTATACTTTATCTCAGCAAACACTTCGTGGAATAATTCTTGAAATTTGATATAATAAAATCACAAAAGCGCTTTTGAATAATCTTTGGAGGACAAAACTATGTCTATTGGTTCTACCATTAAACGTCTTCGTCGAGAGAAAGATATTACGCAGGAACAGCTTGCCGAGTATCTTGGAATTACTTCGCGAGCTATTTCTCAATGGGAGTGCGGCAGAACCGCTCCCGATATTTCTCAGATACCCGCGCTCTGCCATATTTTTGACGTTTCATCGGATGTTCTTCTCGGAATCGATATTGAAAAGAATAACGAGGAGATCAAAAAATATTTGGATACAGCGCGGAATCTGTGTCACCAAGGAAAGTGGGAGGACTACACCGCTATTCTTCGTGAAGCAAACAAAAAGTTTCCGCGTGATTATAAAATCATGCAGACACTTGCTGATGCAATTGTTAGCGAATATTCCCGAAAAGGCATAAAGGAATATGACGAGGTGTTTGACCTTTGCAATCGAATTCTTGCTGAGTGTACGGATAGTAACATCAGATATGAAGCAATTGAAACGCTTGCGATAGCGTACGATTATGCAGGCAAAAAAGATGAAATGCTTAAATTGGCTGATGAAATGCCGCGAGCTCATTTTTCATATGAAAAATTTATGATGTACCGTTGGCAGGGTGATGCGGATTTTGAGAAAAGGCAATCGTATATCTCGTATTTGATCTGTCAGTTGATTTCGGTTATCGGCCGTGCGTGCGGTCATCGTCATGACGACGATAAAATGATTTACTCAACGGATGAAAGAATTAAGCTGCATAAGCTTCAGGTGGATTTACTTGAGCTTCTGTTTCCTGATACGGACTATCAGTATTTGGCACAAGATGGAGAAATTGCTTGTAGTTTTCTGTTTATCGAATATCTGAGAAAACAGAACTATGAAGAAGCGTGGGAATGGTTAGAAAAAGGAGCCGATTTCGCAATTCATATGGACACTTACGATTTTGAGGCTACTCATACTTCACCTATCCTGCGCGGCTATTCCGATGGCGGCTGGATTATGGAAGCCGAAGGTAATCGGTCACAATCTATGCTTAATTGGTTAATAACCGATGACGAGGCTACCGTTTTGCGGACCGATGCGCGTTATGAAGCACTTGTTGATCGTTTGAAAGCAGTAGCCAAAAAGCCGTAAATCAGCCCCGTCCTGCTGCTTTGGTGATATTCTTTTCGCACATAAACTCGCGTAGGCGAATAAAACTGCCCAACATCCTTATGGAATGTTGGGCAGTTGCTCGTATTTCTTTTGTTTTTCGGAAGACAAAGCCTGCTTTACCGCAGCCGCACCTTCGTGGTCATTTTATATTACTTTATCTTCTTTCCGTCGGAAAACGCCTGACCGACCTTATTGCCGAAGTTCCAATATGCGTGGGTAACGCTGTCATAGATGATGGGGTCGAGCTTCTTTGCGTCGACCTTGCCGTTTTCGTCCAAGATGATTTCATCGGCGGAGACGTTGACTATCTCTCCTATGCAGATGCCGTCCTCGTTGAACTTCAGAAGCTTACATTCTACCGTCATCGGCAGCTCGTTTATGATCGGTGCATTGACAAATTCGCTCTTGACAGTGGTAAATTCTGCTTTTTCAAGCTTGTTCGGAATGTCGTTTGCCGAGACGATGCCGACATAGTCGCAGGGAACAACGGTGTTCGCCGTTGCAAAGCTTAATGTGAACGCGCCGTTCTTCTTTATATTATCCGTTGTCTTATGGTCGTCGGACAGGCAGACCATTACCTGATTGGTATCGTATATTCCGCCCCACGCAGCATTCATTGCGTTCGGGATCCCGTTTTCGTCATATGTGCCGATAATGAGCACGGGCATCGGGTAGAGCCAAGTTTTCGCACCAAAATTCTTACGCATACCGTTATCCTCGTTTTCTTTTAACTGTATTTTTATTATATCGCATTTTCAAGCATTTTTCAATACCGTTTTCCCGGTCTATTGATTTGCCGGCGCGTTTGTGCTATAATGCCATTATAAAAACCGTTTAATGAAAGAGGTAAACGATATGAAAAAGGACAGATTTGTTCATTCGCTGAGGATACAGCTTTTTCCCGATTCTCTCATTGAGGAAAGGACCGAGGTGCTTATCGACTTCTGCAAGAAATACGGATTCAACGACGTAATGCTGATGATAAACGCCGAGGAATTTAACTTCGGTCATATCACGATCGAGGAAGCAAGACCTTGGGTCGAGAAGCTAAAGGGCGTAAAAAAGGCACTTATTGACGCAGGCATTTGCGTGAGCGTTAACAACTGGATCGAAATGGGACACCTCGCAAGAGGAAGAAAGCTCAAGCCGGGACAGAATTTCACCACGATGGTCGACTTTAACGGTCTGCGTGACGAGCTCGTTGCCTGTCCTATCGACACCGAGTGGCAGGATTATTTCTGTGAATACGCAGGCTTTCTCGTGCGCGAGCTTGAGCCGGATTATTTCTGGATAGAGGACGATTTCCGCTATCATAACCACGCGCCCCTTACCTTCGGCGGATGCTTCTGCGAAAAGCATATTGCGCTCTTCAACAGCATTCTCGGTACCTCCTATACTCGCGAGGAGTTCGTCGAGCGCGCATTCGCAAAAGGAAAGATCACACCCGAAAGAAAGGTCTGGCTCGATACCGAAAGAAAGAGCATTGTAGACCTTGCCGAGCGCATAACGAAGGCGATCAAGGCGGCATCGCCCAAGACCGAGGTCGCGCTTATGTCGTCCTCGCCCGAAAATCACTGCATTGAGGCAAGAGACTGGAACGGTCTGCTCGGCGCCCTCGCACAAGGCGGAGACAAGCTGAACCGTATACACCTGCCCTCGTATCTCGAAATGATGGGAAAGACTTACATACATAACTTCAACCGCGTCAGCATGGCGATCAGACACTTCTCGGGAGACGATACGAAAGTATGGCCCGAGGTCGAAAACGGAACGCCGAATATGATGCGCAAGAGCCCGAGATATCTTCGCTTCCACATGGAGGGCTCGCTTCCGCTCGTCCTCGACGGAATGACGTACAGTATAAACGGCTTCTGCGGAAACGGAGCAGTTGAGGAGCTTGGCTTCGGTAAGGAGATCAAGCGTCTTGACCCGTATTTTAACGCAGTAAGAGATCAAAACATCCGCTTCTCGTCCCTTTCGGGCGTGACGGTTCCCGCGTTTGAGGACGTTTGCTACAAGCTCGAAATCAAAAATGGCTTCGGCGATCTTACGACCTCGCTTTTCCAGGCAGGCGCGTATATCGCTTCTCTCGGACTTTCCTTTAAGTATTCGAGCGAGCGCAATTACCGTAACGAAACTGTTGCACTCCTCTCGGACAGCGTTCACTGCTTCACGGATGAGGAGATCATAGATCTTTTTGAAAATAACGCGGTCATTCTCGACGGCTCGGTCGCGTCGGTTCTTTACGAGCGCGGGCTTGGTAATCTGATAGGCGCCGAGGGCGTTCGTGAGCTTCCGCTTGAAACCCCGACCTATGCCTACGAAATGCTTGCCGAAAACCGCAAGATCCTTGGGATCAACGGCTACCGTTCCACCATCAGAGGCGAAATGGGACGCTATTTTGACGCGTCGTACGGCGAAAATTCCGATGTCAAGGTTCTCACCAAGGTGTATTCCGCGGAAGGTAATATAACTGCAAACGGATTTGCCGAGGGCAAAAACTTCCTCGTTCTTCCTTATATGGTCGACAACAAGCACGATAACCAATTCTGCGAGCTTCGCCGCGTGCTGATAAAGGACTTCGTTCTGAAGCACACCGAAAAGGTCGCAGTCAGCGAATGTACGGGTATTTATCCCTACCTCTACGCCGATAAGGATCGTACTCACGTTATGGTCACGAACGCCCTGCTTGACGATTTCGACAGTATCGTTCTTGATATGAAGGGGATTAACGTCAAAAAAGTGTCCGAGATCGGACACGACGGAATTATCAAAGAGGTTCCTTTTACTTTCGAAAGCGGAAAGCTTACAGTTAAGACTAAGCTTCCGTTTATGTCCTGTGTAACACTGATAGTGGATTAAATGCCGAGAGAAATTGGGCTTTATTCCTTGAAATTCAGCGCATTAAGGATCGCGTCGAGCTTTTCGTACGCGTCGTTGCTTTCACTTTGCTTTTTCAGATACTCTGACAGCATATCCATTGCCCGCAGACGGTCGGCGGTCTTTTCTTCGGGATTGAAGGCTATTTCTGCCATCTGACGCATAATCTTTTTTTCATCGGGTATTCTTTTTCCCATAATATCACCTCACAATATATTCTGTAATATGGTAACACGCGGAGATATAAAAATCGTCCCTTAAAATTCCCATTGTTTTTTCATTTGGGAAACTACGTTATTTAATCGTAGGGGCGAACTGTGTTCGCCCGCGTAAAAGCGGTGTTACATTGGTTTAACACACGGTTGCTTCGCAACCTACACCTCATCCGTCCGTGGCTCTGCCACCTTGCACCATTCCCCTGAGGGGAAGGCAAGATAACGTGGCGATTCTTCGGTACGTTGTTTGTAGGGACAGGCGTCCCCGACTGTCCGCACAAAAACGGTGTTACATCCCTTTGGGACACCTCCTCCACCGCAGACGCAGCGTCTGCGGTCCCCCTTCCCCTGAGGGGAAGGCTAACGACGTCTCGATGCTTCCTTAAATCGAAAGGGGATTCCAAAGGGGAAAACGTGTGCAGAATTTTGCGCAGGCAAAATTCAAACCGTTAGTCCCGGGCAGTAAATTTTGCAAATTTACTGCGGCGTGCTTCTTTTGGAACTTTTCTTGCACGAGCAAGAAAAGTGGTAAAACACCTCATCCACGGCAGACGCAGCGTCTGCGATCCCCCTTCCCCAAGGGGAAGGCAAGACAACGCTAT
>JAZQGU010000035.1:0-7428 GCA_045540175.1 Eubacteriales bacterium
AACGAAGATGAGGGCAAGGGCGAGAAGAAGAATAACGATACCATCGTTATCGTTGTTATCGCAGTAGTTGCGGCTGCAATAATTGCTGCTGTAGTTATCGTTCTCGTTAAGAAAAAGAAGTAATTTATAACTAAAAAAACGTCC
The DNA here is from genome assembly GCA_045540175.1 of Eubacteriales bacterium. GTDB lineage: Bacteria > Bacillota > Clostridia > Oscillospirales > CAG-272 > Colimorpha_A. Next base: position 145 of record JAZQGU010000035.1, read on the forward strand.
GCTCGAAAGAGCGGACGTTTTTTTAGTTTTATTATGCTTGAATATTTGTTTTTGCCGTAATATCAAAACAGCAGGGCTTGCTCATATGAGCATAATAATTCGGGTAAATGAGCAAAACTGAGTAGAATATTGCCAAATTAAGCACCTTTATTGACAATAGTAAGCATATATTATATAATATGTATACTGACGATAGTGTTCTTATTTGACGCAGTTGTCACAAAACAATGAGGAGATTTTTTATGATCAAACGAATTTTCGCAGCGGTTTTCTCAATCGTGCTCGTGATCGGTATGATACCTTTTCACACCTTTGCAGAAACCGTAACAAGCCATACCTATACCGTTCCGACGGCTAATGCATCGGCTTCGTCCGACAAGCCTCTTATAACCGTGGGAACTGTTTCTGACGGCCACGTTGACTACGGCATTCAAAATTCTGATCCGTATATACGCTCGTCTTACATAAAAGCGATGAACGCTCTTAAAGCGGAGGGCGTCGATATTATCCTTGACGGCGGTGATATGGTTTCCGACAATGAGGACAATCAGAGAGTTGACTTCCGTTGGACTACCGAGGTTTACGACAGGGTTATTTCTCAGTACAAAAAATACACGTCAGCCGCGTCGTCGACGGGAATAGCTCTTTGGGCATGCGGAAACCACGATTATGAGGTCGGTCAGCTGAAGGAGGGAACTACTTCGGCAGGTGACTATAACTCATATAAGGGATTCCAGAACGTAATGATAGAGACTGCGGGACAGCCTTTGAGCCTTTATACTCAGAAGATGGATACGCCCAACTCCGTTAATTCCGTAACAGAGGATAACTGGCTGGGCGCACACTTCAACGTTAAGGGCTTTGATTTCATCATTCTTAATCCCCCCTATGCAAAATCTGACTATTATACTGCAGGAACGCTTAATTGGCTTGATGAAACTCTTTCCGGCATCGGTGCGAGCAAGACTGTATTTATCATCGGCCATTATCCGCTTCAGGATAGCCGCGGCCCCGGCTCGACCAGCCTCATAAAGGGTACTAACTATACGAACTTTATGTATGTAATGAAGAAGTACAGTAATGCTATCTATCTCTTCGGACACATCCATGACAGCGACTCGGGATACATATCCGGCGATACATTTGAAAGAATAACTCATTACGATAAAAACGGTAAGGTCGTATCGTTCAGAAGTGTGCAGCCGACATCGTTTATTTCATCGTTTATGGGATCAGCTTCTTTCTACAAATATTCGCTTGATCCCGATTGGCTCACGGCGGCTGAACCCCAAATCGTTCAGGCAATGACGATCACCTTATATGAAGACCGCATCGAGTTTAAGACCATAAACTGCGGAAAGCAGTCGGGTGCTTCTGAAGAGCCGCTCGTATATACTGTCCAGCGCGATGTTCTTAACGGCGGCGGAAGCGGAGACGGTGATGTCGGTCTTGAAAGCGTTTGGACGTTACCCTCCGATATATTGGAAGCCCCCAATGCCAAGAGTGAGCATTTCGGTCTCTATTATATGGATATAAAAACCGGCGAGCTATCGAATAACTGGAACGGCCCCTGCGGTGCTACCTATATCAATATTTCGGGCGGACACGGAAGAGGAACATTTGCGTCTGCTTCCGGCGGCGGAATAAAGGTGTTCCCTGAGATCGGAAAATCCGCAGTCGTTCAGTTTACTGCACCCAAGGATGGCGAATACGTATACGAAGTTCCTGTCTCTTCGATTGCAACGACAGCAAACGGTGTGGGAAATAAGCACGTCGTATTCTCCGTTATGAAAGATGGCGTTATTTACGGTATTACTCAGCCGGATTATAAAAAGAACTATTCAGGATCTCTTTCGGGTACCATTTATCTTAAAAAAGGCGAAAAGCTCCTTTTCGTCGCGGATTGGTATGTCAAATACTTTAATTCGGCAATGACAGCGGCAGACCATATGGGATACTGGTCAGCCGGAAGCTTCAACAGTATCAATATTGCACTTGTCAGCGAGGGCACAAGCTCTACGCCTGCGATAAAGAAATATGAATTTGACGGCTCGGGTCTTGATTTCACCGAGGGCTCGTACTGCATTAATAGCAACGATTATTATTCTCTTACCGCTATCGAGTATTCAACCAAGAAGCTCCTTGACCTCGAGTACGGTACTACAGATGTCTATAAAGGAACTGTCGGCGCGGCGCTGTATAACGGAAGTAAGGGAAGCGTAACAGCTGCATACCGCTATACTGACGGCAAGCTTATGTTCGGTCCTTACGGTGCGGGTAACGCAGATAAGAATATTGCTTCCGCAATTGCATTTACCGCACCTCAGTCCGGTACTTATAATCTGACAGCGCTCTTGCTTCACGACTGGGACTATAATTCGACGACTAAGAAAAACTACGCAATGATCTACGAGATCCTTGACAGCGATCTTAACGTTATATTCACGGGAAGCACCGCTAATAAGTATACAGGCGGAAACGTAACGCAAACTTATTCAAGAGCGGCGGCAGAGGTTACTCTTGAAAAGGGCGAAAAGGTATACCTTTCCTTCAGAGCGGCCCCCGAAGCTAACGGAACCGATTCCGATACCATGTCTATAAAAGTCGTTTCGCTTACAGCTGCTATCGCGGCAGAAGGATGCGCTCATGAATGGGATAAGTCTACGGGTAAGTGTAAGACCTGCGGAGAGACTTGTACTCATTCTTGGAAGGATGGCACTTGCACTATCTGCAAGAAGGAATGTTCTCACAACTATTCAAACGGAGCTTGCACAGTATGTAAGAAGACATGCTCTCACACCTGGAAGGACGGCAAGTGCACAGTTTGTAATAAGACATGTTCTCACACCTGGAAGGATGGCAAGTGCACAGTTTGTAATAAGACATGTTCTCATACCTGGAAGGATGGCAAGTGCACAGCTTGCCAGAAGACTTGTTCTCATACTTGGAAAAACGGCAAGTGCACCGTTTGCTCGCTTTCCTGCAAGCACAGCTACGGAAACGACAATGTCTGCGATACCTGCGGATATAAGGATACTACCGCAACGACCAAGCCGACTACAACCACTCCCGAAACTACGACTAAACCCGTAACGACAACACCGGAGACGACAACAAAACCCGAGACAACGACTCCCGAGGTAACAACAACACCCGAGACAACCACTACCGAAACCGAAACTTCAAAAACCGAGACCACAAAGCCTGATACGACTACCAAGCCTGACACTACCACCAAGCCCGATACGACTACAAAGCCTACCGAAACCGGTTCTAACGAAGATGAGGGCAAGGGCGAGAAGAAGAATAACGATACTATCGTTATCGTTGTTATCGCTGTAGTTGCGGCTGTAATAATTGCTGCTGCAGTTATCGTACTCGTTAAGAAAAAGAAGTAATCAATAAAATGATACACAAAGCGTCCGTTCTTTTGGGCGGACGCTTTATCTGTTTGAGTGATAGGTAAAATTCACCGAAAACAGATAAAAGTATAGTCAATGTGTTTGAATTTCTTGACATTTTGTTTCAATAATTGTATAATAAAGCGAATGAATGTTCTCGAAAAAGGAGATTTTTATGATGAAACGATTCTTTGCAATGCTCTTTTCGATCGCGCTCGTAATCGGTATGATACCGTTTCACGCTTTTGCCAAAAGCGTCAGCTTTGACATTCCTACAGCAGAGGCGGGCAACACAGACGAGCCTCTTATAATTGTAGGTGCTATAGCAGACCCTCATACAGACTACGGTCTTCAGAATAAGGATCCTTACATACGTACCTCTTATATTACCGCGCTGAACGCATTGAAGGCAGAAGGCATGGACCTTCTTCTTGTCGGCGGAGATATTACCTCCGATAACGAGGACAACGGCAAAGATTTCCGTTGGTCGCAAGACGTTTATTGGCGCACGGTAAGTCAGTATCAGAAGTATTCATCTGAGGCTTCCAAGACCGGAATTACTCTTTGGGCAGTGGGTAACCATGACCACGAGGTCGGACGTCTTTCGAACATTCTCGACCCCGGAGACTACAATTCCTCACAGGGCTTCTTCGAAATGATGATCGCTACCGCCGGATATCCACTTGATCTTTACGTTGAAGGTCAGGAGCCCAATGGAGGTATATATGACGACCATTGGCTCGGAGCTCATTATAACGTCAACGGATTCGACTTTATAACTATCAATCCCCCTTACGCAAATTCGGATTTTTATTCCTTGGGTACTCTTAAATGGCTTGATGACACCCTTGCGAAGATCGGTGCAGATAAAACAGTCTTTATTACCGGTCACTATCCGCTTGTAAACAGCCGCGGACCTTCCTCAACAAGTCTCATCGGCGGTACTAATTATACGAATTTCATGAACGTAATGAAGAAGTATAATAACGCCATATATCTTTTCGGACACATTCATGATAACGACAAGGGCTACATTTCTTCCGATACATTTGAGCGTGTCACTCATTACGACGAAGACGGAAAGGTCGTTACCGACAGAAACGCAGCTCCCACTTCGTTTATTTCCTCGTTTATGGGTTCCGCTTCCTATTATAAGTATTCTCTCAACCCCGATTGGCTCACCGCTGCCGATCCTAAGATCATTCAGGCTCTCGTTATAAGCGTTTACGCAGACCGCATCGAATTCAAGATGATAAACTGCGGCGAAAAGGAAGGCGCTAAGCGCGAGCCCGACGTCTGGACGGTTACGCGCGACGTTAAGTGCTCAGGTGAGGTAACAGACGAGACTCCTCTTCTCGTTACCGAAGACGTTACAGATGATGTATTCTACGGAAGTGTTTACGGCATCAACAAGTATAAGATGCCGAGCGGTACCACTACTCTTACCAACGCCAATCATACTCTTGAAGGCGAAGGTCTTGATGGACTCACAATGACGGTAAAGAGACTTTATGCCGGAACAAAGTATACGGGATATTCAAGAAAGCTCTCCAAGGTTGTAAAAGATGCAGTTTACTTTGACTATCTCGTCAAGAAGGGAACAAGAGCTCAGAAAATCGAAACTCCCGTTAAGGTAACTGTTCCTGCGCTTCTTAATGAGTTTGGTGATAAGACCTCGGGCGTTGAGCTTGCCGCTTACTACTGGGATCTTGAAGGCAAGCTTTGTATGACCGATGCCGTTGTTAACGAGGACGGTTCTTACAGCTTCGTAATGACTAATCTTTCGGTATTTGCTCTTTCTGCCCGCGCAAACGTCAAGGATAGTATGCCCCGACTCCAGGGCGAGGACGACAAGACAGAGACCGATATGACTACCGTTATAATTATCGCGGCGGTCGCCGTTGCTGTTATAGCTGCGTCTGTTATCGTTATCTGCGTCGCAAAGAAGTCTAAAAAAGCTCCAAAGGCATCAGAAAAAGATCAGAACTGATTACAGTAAAAATGCTTTTAGATTAAGAAATTTTTCAATAGGAGATACCTATGATCAAGAAATTTTTAGCATCACTATTTGCTCTGGCACTCATACTCGGAGCACTTCCGATGGCTGCGTTTGCCGATCACGTAGAGATCAGCGAGCATAGCTACACTATTCCGACTGCTAACGCATCGGCTTCTTCCGATGAGCCGCTTATAACTGTCGGTACCATTTCTGACGGTCACGTTGACTACGGTCTTCAGAACAAGGATCCATATATCCGTACTTCTTATATCACGGCATTGAACGCTCTTAAGGCTCAAGGCGTTGATATTATCCTTGACGGCGGTGACATGGTTTCCGACAATGAGGACGGAGGAGGAACCGCCGATTTCCGCTGGGAAAAGAGCGTTTACGACAGAGTTATTTCTCAGTATAAGAAATACACCTCTGCCGCATCGACCACGGGAATCACCCTTTGGGCTTGCGGTAACCACGACTACGAGGTCGGACGTCTTAAGGAAGGCTCATTCTCCGACGGAGACTATAACTCCTACGAGGGATTCCAGAACGCTATGATAGCGACCGCAGGGCAGCCTTTGAGCCTTTATACTCAGAAGATGGATACACCCAATTCCGTTAATTCCGTAACAGAGAACAACTGGCTTGGCGCACACTTTAACGTCAAGGGCTTTGACTTTATCATTATTAACCCCCCTTACAAACAGTTTGAGTATTACAATGACGGTACTCTCAAATGGCTCGACGAGACCCTCACAAAAATCGGTGCAGGCAAAACTGTATTCATTATCGGCCACTACCTACCCTACAACACCAGAAATGCGGAATTAAGCAGTGGAAGCAGTATAAACGGAGTTAATTATACCAAGTTCATGAACGTTATGAAAAAGTATAATAACGCCATCTACCTTTACGGTCATGATCACGACGGCGACGTTGGCTATATTTCAAGCGATACTTTTGAGAGAATCACCCCCTATGATAAGGACGGAAATGTAATTGATGACAGATTGACTCCTGCCCCCGGCTTCATCACTTCATTCATGGGCTCCGCTTCCTATTACAAGTACTCTTATGATCCTGATTGGCTTACCGCAGCCGATCCTAAGATCATTCAGGCAATGACGATCACCGTTTACGCTGACCGCATTGAGTTTAAGAGTATCAACTGCGGCGAAAAGGAAGGAACGCTTCGCCAGCCCCACGTTTACACCGTTAAGCGTGACGTTCTCGGCGGAGGCGGAAACACCGAAAATATAAAGATCGAAGAGATCTATACAATGCCTAACGATCTTCCCACCGCGAGCAGCACCAACTGGTCAAAGGATAACTTCGCTCTCTACTATATGGACGTAGTCGATGGAGTTCTTAATAACGACTGGAAGAAGGGTACTACATACGTTAACCTCAAATCCGGCGGACACGGAAAAGGTACATTCGACAAGCGACCCGGCTGCGCAATCAGAGTATTCCCCGATGATCAGAAGACTGCGGTAATTCAGTTTACCGCACCTAAGGACGGTATTTACAAGTACGAGGCTCAGGTAGTTTCGTATGCAAAAACCGGTAAGGGCGGTAATAAGCAGGTCGTATTCTCCGTTATGAAGAACGGTGTTATTTACAACATTACTCAGCCTAACTATAAGGAAGATTTTAACGGAATCATTTCCGGTACTATCGAGCTCAAGAAGGGCGAAACACTCCTCTTTACGGCAGATCAGTATGTCAGATGCTTCTATGGTCTTACCGCTTCCGTCGACTTCAAGACGGGTTGGATCGCGGGTATGTATTCCGACATCAGCAACGCCCGCCTCAGCGGCACTCCCACGGGCGAGGGCACCGTTAAATATAAGTATGACGGATCCGGTCTTGACTTCACCGAAGGCG
>JAZQGU010000036.1:0-32584 GCA_045540175.1 Eubacteriales bacterium
CCTACAAGAGATTTCCAAACGCCCTCGTAGGGGCGAACTGTGTTCGCCCGTTTGGTTGTGATGTAACATTGTTTCAAAACGGACAGTCGGGGACGCCTGTCCCTACAAACAACGTATCGAAGCTTCGCCACGTTGCCTTGCCTTCTCCAGCGGGTAGCGAAGCGGCGACGCGGTAGTGAATGACTGCCAGTGGCAGTCAGAGCCGCGGCGTGCCCGAGCCGCAGCGAGACAGGGGGACCACCGCAGGTGGTGGATGAGGTGTAGGTTGCGAAGCAACCGTGTGTAAAACCGATGTAACATCGTTTTGGCACGGACAGTCGGGGACGCCTGTCCCTACAAACAACGTATCGAAGCTTCGCCACGTTGCCTTGCCTTCTCCAGCGGGAGAAGGGGGACCACCGAAGGTGGTGGATGAGGTGTTCGGAAAGGATGTAACATCGTTTTTGCGCGGGAGGAGCAAGCCCCTCCCCTACCGCTGATAGAGTGAACGTTGCCTTGCCTTCCCCTCAGGGGGAAACAAGTACACCCTTTGGCATCGCCAAAGGGTGTTATTTTTATATCTTCAATTTCTCACTTATATCCGCAAATTCCTCGGGCGTGACCTTCATAACGGCGCGGTCGTAGGTAATAAGACCGTTGATCTCGTCCTCAATATCGGTAAGTTGCGTGTAAACCGCGGCACAAAGACCGTCCTTTACGAGCGGAATGACCTCGTTTTCATACAGATTGCGGAGCGCCGAAACAAACTCCTCACGGCTATCACATTTTCCGTAGCCGTACGCCTTGTCGGGATTGAAAACGTGATTGTCAACACGGTAGCTGTAACCGCCGAATTCCGATAGGAACAGAGGCTTCTTTCCCGCCTTAAGCTTTACCTTGCGGAAATAAATGTGACGGCTGTCGACGTCGGTTTCATCACATCTGTACCAGCCCGACGCGGTGTCGATAAACCGAGTCGGATCAAGCGCCTTCAAACGGCGGTAAGCGGAGTCGCCGTCAAATTGTCCCCAGCCCTCGTTGAATATCGTCCAAAGGCAGATCGACGCGTGATTCTTAAGAAGCGCGACAGTCTCGTCAAGATGCGAAAGGAACGCCTTTCGGCTACGCTTATCGGGGTGGAGCTTCTTGTCACTGCGCGAGATAAAGCCGACAGTCGGAAGCGCGGTATCAAGGAAAAACGAGTATTTACCGTTATTGACCATATCCTGAAAAACGACGATGCCGTATTTATCGCAAAGGTGGTAGAAATAGGGGTGCTCGACCTTGATGTGCTTTCGGAGCATATTAAATCCGAGAGCTTTCGCGCGGAGAATATCGCTTTCGATACATTCGACCGACGCGGGAGTGAAGATGCCGTCACTGAAATATCCCTGATCGAGAAGCCCGTGGAAGAAATAGGGCTTTCCGTTCAGGCACAGACGCTGATGCGAATCAAAGGTCTTGATCTCAAGCGAGCGGAGTGCAAAATAGGAACGCACGGTGTCGCTCTCGGTCACAAGCTCAAATTCGTATAAATAGGGATCCTCGGGAGACCAAAGGCGTTGAGAATCGAGTTTGATCTCGGCTTTTCCGTCAGTAAGAGGGAAAACGATCTTTCCGTCGGGGGTGTTCACCGTAACCGTTCCGTCCTCGGCTTGACCGCAAAAATGAGCGGTAATTATCGGATCATCGGGCGTTGTCGGAAGATCGAGAGAGGCAATATAATTTTCCTTTACGCTTTCAAGCCAAACAGTCTGCCAGATGCCGCTGATGGGCGTGTACCACATTCCGCCGCGCTTATTAGACTGCTTTCCGTAAGGAAGAACAAGAGAGGAAAGACGGTCGCGGACAAAGACGGTGAGGGTGTTATTTTCACTTAAATACTCGGTAATGTCAAACGAAAACGGAGCGTAACCGCCGATATGCGAGCCGAGTCTGTTCCCGTTAAGAAAGACCTCGGCAACCTGATCGACGGCGCCGAAATGAAGAATAACGCGACCTTTGTTAAATCCGTCAGAAAGGGAAAACTCGCGCTTGTAGCATAAAAGCTTATCTTCGGAAAAAACCTCGTTTATTCCCGAAAGGATCGATTCGGGCGGATAGGGAACGAGGATCTCGCGGTCAAAAACCGCGCTTTCAACCGAATCACAAACGCCGAAGCTCCACTTGCCGTTGAGATTGATGAATGAATCACGAACGAGCGTCGGACGGGGGTATTCGGGAAGCGGAATATCGCCGATATTTTCGGCGTAGGGAGTCATAAGTCGGTTAAATTCAGACATTCTTTTCGTCCTTTTTGAGATTGGTCAGAATAAGGTAGAGCGCAAGAACAGCCGACACGATAAGAGCCCAAAGGAAGATACGCTCGTCGGGCAAAAACGACTTCGTGCCGTCGTTATTGACGATCTCCTCCGCATTTTCAAGCACCTTCGCGCCGATCGCGGGGCCGATAACGCCGGGGATAAGAACCTGGCAAACGATGCGTAGACCCTGGAACATTCCCGCCTTGCCCTCGGGGGTCTTATCGCGGAGCATAGCGCCGAAAACGGCGTTACCGCAAAGGTAACCGACCATAACGAGAAGCGAGCCGATAAATACGGGAACGGTGACCTTTGCAAAGCACATTATGATATATCCGAGCGCAAGAGTGATAACGGCAGGGAAAATGACCTTTTTGTATCCGAATCGGTCGTAAAGCCGTCCGTAAAGAACCGAAGCGGCAGCCGCAATAACGATGGCGGGCGCCATTATCATAACGTAATCCTTCATTCCGAGGCTGACCTCGTAATAGATTATGAGATACGGCATAAATATCTGGATCGAGATACCGAAGATCGCAAACGCGATAAGGGTAATATAAAGGCGCTTGTTCTGCTTCACGACCGAGGGGCGGAAGCCGTAAACGATATTTGCAAAATATCTTGCATTTTCCTCTTTTTTTACGGTGTTGTCCTTGAGAAGGAATATTCCGAGAATACCGATAATGAATACCGCGATTCCAATGATGAGGAATATGGCAGTCCAGCTTGAGCTCTTGTCGAGGTCAAACGCCATAAAGCCGCCGAAAACGGCAAGCATTGCGATAAGCGGCATAACGGCGTTAACACCCTCGGCGGCGCCTCGGTTTCCGTCCGAGGTCTCGTCGGTCAGCCAGGCGTTGAAGGCGGCGTCGTTTGCGCTCGACCCGAAAAAGGTCATGACGCAGTCAATTACGATCGTAAGCGTGATCCCGACCGACATGGCGGAAAGCGTCGGGAAAAGCTCGGATAGAATATCGATCTTCAGAAGCGCGAAGGACATAATGGAAAGTCCCCAGGTGATGTAGCCTCCGCACATAAATATCTTGCGCTTGCCGATCTTATCGGAAAGCGCGCCGATGAATACCGTCGTGAGAGTCGCGGTGACCGCAGATGCGGCAACCATAAGCGAAATGTCGGACGGGCCCGCTCCGAACATCTTGTAAACGAAAACGTTCAGGTACATATTTTCAATGACCCAAGCGATCTGTCCGACAAGGCTGAAGATCACAAGCGAAAGCCAGAAATTATTTCGTTTCTTCATTGGTCTTTTCCTCCTTTTCGGGAGTGATATATCCGCCGAACGGAGCTCTGCGGAGAAATTTGTCTATGACCGGGGTAACGAGATTGACTGCGGTAACGCCGACGAGCGCCGAAATACCGACATCGAAGCCGCGGCGGACAAAGACGGTAACCATACCGCCGATAAATCCTGCCGCAATGGTGCCGAGAGGGGTTTTCGGAGTTCTCTTTGGATCGCTCAGCATGAAGGCGGCGCAAAGGAAGGTGTTTGAGCCGAGAACATTGTAAACGGAGCCCTCAAAGGCGATGAAATCCGATGCAGCAGTAAGCGACGGGGAGATATACGCGTGTATTCCGACCGTAAGCAGAAAGACGATAGCCGTCATAGGCTTGACTATCCTGCGTACGGAAAGATAAATAAGAGAAGCAAGGATCAGTATGCCCGACGTCTCTCCGATCATTCCGGGACGAAGTCCGAAAAGCATCTCCCAGGTCGTCGTATCGGGAAGAAAACCCGATATTACCGTTTCGAGGGGTGCAAGAGGGATCGGTTTAAAGGCGGTAAGGGAAAATGCAAAGGGATCAAGCATTTGCCCCGTCTGCGGAATAACTGTCATTATTCCGGGGAAAAGAAGAAATGCGGCGGCAACCGAGACGGCGGCAGGGCAGACGATGCTTTTTCTGTTTTCGCCAAACAAAACCGAAACGACCGTGCCGAAAACGGCTGTCATCACGGGAAGCCATAGTGGCGAGGAAGCGGGCAAAAGCAGCGCCGTAAGCATACCGCTGACCGCGGGAGCGAGGTCGAAGGGGGCTTCTCTTTTCAGCACTCTTTTTGCGGCAATATCCAGTCCAAGCCACAAAAATACAGATATCAGGGTCAATACTATCGGGCGGAAGCCGTAGTGATAGCAACCGAAAAGAAGAAGCGGGAGCATGGAAATAAGAAGGTCGAAATATATCGAATCCGCTTTTTCAGAGGGAGAAACGAGGGGGAAACGAAGTATCTCCTTGAATCCGCTCGGACGTCTTGAAACCCGGAGGCGGTGGAGTTTTTTATTACTGCTCATGATCTGCCTCCTCGGGAATTTCGTCGTTTTCATCATGATCCTCATCGGAAAGCTCGACGGACGCGATGCCATTGTCGTGACGAAGTTTGATTATCGTCTCTGCGAGCGGAAGCTCGGACGGACATACGTAAGAGCAGGCACGGCATTCAAAGCATCCTGCAGCGTAAAGAACGAGAGAGGGGAGATCTTTTCCCGCCTTGGCGGAGGAAAAAATGCCGATAGGAGACAAACGCGCAGGGCAGATACCGTAGCATCTGCCGCAGCCGATGCATTCTCTTGACTTGGTTTCACCGACACTGTTTTTGGGGATGATCCTTATTGCCTCAGTCCGTTCGCGCATAACGGATGAACCGATCTCTTTTCCGAAAAGCTTCTTAGCGCGAATAACAGTCTCGTTTTCACCCGCACAGGCAATATCGGAGAGCGGAGTACCAAAGGGCAGAGAAAACATATCAATGCTTCCGTCGGTATCGGCAACCGAAAGATAAGTCTCGCAATAGGGTATACCGTTGACGAGTGCGCGGTAGCAGGCGATGCAGGTAAGGGGAGAGACTACGGGGTAACCCGCGTCGGCAATATTCTTTGCGGCGTTCACCTCAACACCGTAAAGCGAAGAAACGGTAAGATAGGGAATACAGACGGGAAGCTTATCCTTGGTAAGAACTATCTTCAGCATTCCGTTTCTTTCGGTGATCGCATCCTCGATCTTCTGCGCGGCAGTAAGGTCTGAAGCGGGAATTGCGAAGCTGCAGCTTCTCGCTCCGAGCAGCTTCATAAGGATCTTCGCTCCGCCTATTACTTCCTTGGGGAAGTGACGGCAGAGATAAAGACGGCTGTCGTTATAGGGAGAACCGCCGCAGTCGACGGTGAGAGCCTTCGGGTCGCGCTTTCCGCGCTTAGGGGGAGTGATCCCGCGCTCGTAAAGAAGGGAATAAAGCTCGGCGTCGGTCATGTCGGCAAGCTTCTTTTGCGGAACGGGAAAAGGCTCCTCTTCCTTTGCGTCACAGTCGGTAAGAATAACGAGATCGACCCGGCCGGCGATTCGGGAAAGCTTTTCAACCGTTCCGCCAACGCCCGAAAAAACCGCCGCAGAATCTACGGAAGCAGGCAGGAGCTTTGCGTATTTTTTTATTTTGTCTCCCTCGCGGCAAAGGCATTCGTCGGCGTTACTCAGCGTCAGAAATATCCTTTCGGGAACAAAAGAAGAGCTGCTCTCGGCGGGGAGATATTTTCTTTTAAAGGGGATTCCACCTCGGTAAGTTTTAGGCATGCTTTCTCCTTGGTCTTGCGTCTGAAAAAAGACAAACGCACATTTTTACATCCTTATTATACCTTATATCGCATCAAATTACAATAAGCAAGCGCTAATTTGTTCGCCAAATTCCGCTTAATGTGACGGAAAGCTGAAAATTTGCAAAAAAACCGTCATAATGCAGTATATAACGCTTAATGTTCAAGATTTGTTTATAATTTAGTGATATACTGTAAAGGTGAAAATTTGTCAACCGATGATGGGGGATATATAAATGATAAAGATCCAGAATCTTACAAAAAGCTTCGGAAACAGCGTAGTGCTGAATAACGTCAGCTTTGAAATAGGGAAGGGAGAGATAGTCGGCTTCCTCGGTCCGAACGGTGCGGGAAAAAGTACGACGATGAATATTCTTACAGGCTTCCTCTCCTTCACGGAGGGAAAGGTCATAGTCGACGGACTCGATATCTTTGATTTCCCGAACGAAGCCAAAAGGAGCATAGGCTACCTGCCCGAAACTCCGCCTCTCTATCCCGAGATGACGGTAACCGAATATCTTAATTTCGTATACGAGCTCAAGGGATGCACGCTCAATAAGAAAAAACATATCGAGGAAATACTTGAGGTCGTAAAGCTGACCGACGTGAAGAAGCGCGTTATCGGACACCTTTCGAAGGGCTACCGCCAGCGTATCGGAATCGGACAGGCTCTTATCGGAAACCCGAAGGTAATAATCCTTGACGAGCCGACAGTCGGTCTTGACCCGCGTCAGGTCGTTGAGATCAGAAACCTGATAAGAACCCTCGGACTTAACCATACCGTTATCCTGTCGACGCATATCCTCCAGGAGGTACAGGCAGTCTGTGACAGAGTTATCGTCATAAACCGCGGTAAGATCGTAGCTGATAAGCGCACAGAGGATCTCGCATCGGCAGTCGAGGGCAACCGCCGCCTTGCTGTCAAGGTCTGCGGCCCCGAAAAAGAGGTCACTCAGGCGCTCCGAGCTCTGCCCGGCGTCCTTTCTGCGGAAAGCCTCGGAAATCTCGATGCCGATAGCTATTCTTTCGTTATCGAAAGCGATTCCGCCATTGATATCAGAAAGCCCCTCTTCTCAATGCTCGCCCGTAACGGCTGGCCGCTCATCGGAGCAGAGGCGTCAAACGTAAATCTAGAGGACGTATTCCTGTCGCTTATAAACAGCGGAGCTCCCGAAGCTAAGAAAAAGCGCGGAAGCAAAAAGCGTAACGCGAATTGAAAGGTGAAGGATAGACATGTTTGCAATATTTAAAAGAGACCTGTTCTCTTATTTTACAACTCCCGTAGGATACGTCTTTATGGCGATATTCCTTGCGGTAAACGGCGGACTCTTTTCGCTGATGACACTCCAGGCGGGAAATCAGAGCACGATCGAGGGATATTTCTCGATGGTGATAATGATCCTCGCGGTAGTTATTCCGGTTCTCACGATGAAAAGCTTCAGCGAAGAAAAGAAGCAGAAAACAGAGCAGCTGCTCCTCACCTCTCCCGTAAGCATCGGTAAGGTAGTGTGCGGAAAGTTCCTTTCTGTGTTCACGATCTTCTCGGGAACCTTTATCATCGGAACGATATTCAATTTCGTAGTGTACCACGAATTTGCCGATAGCCTTTACCTATGGGTGGTAGAGGGCGCGAAGAGAGAAGGCGCGATCACAAGATGGGACGTTCTTTCTCATTTCATTCTCTCGATCCTCGGCCCGACGATCGCCGTCCTTCTTATCGGCGCGGCGTTCTCAGCTATCGGAATATTTATCTCGTCTCTTACCGAAAACCAGCTCGTATCGCTGATAGGCTCTATGGCGCTAATGATGAGCTTTATGTTCATAAGCTCTTTCAATAACTACATTCCCTTTGCGCCTATCCGCGAGGCACTTAACTGGCTCTCGGTATACAGCCGCTTCGGTAACTTTATGTACGGAGTATTCGACTTTGCAGCGATCCTTTATTATGCTTCGATATGCTTCGTGTTCCTTTTCCTCACGGTGCGTGTCTACGAAAAGCGCCGTTGGGCGTGATAATGCCGGGAAAGGAGTACGGTAATGAATAATAATTATAATCCCATTCAGAATATGCAGAAAAAGCGCCGCTTCAAGTACGGCACCTTCGCAGTAACGCTGACAGCAGCAGTAATCGCGCTTGTCGTAGTGATAAACGCAATATTCACAGCACTTTGCGTAAAGAACGGCTGGTTTATAGATATGACCGAGCGCGATCTTTATACGCCCGACCCGAACGCAATGGAGCTCCTCGAGGAATACAGAGGAAGCGAGGAGTTCAACGTAGAATTCATCTTCTGTATGCCGGAGGATAAGCTTATAACGAACGAGCTCTGCAACATGGTAAACAACCTCGTCAAGGCATACGACGAGGAGTACGATTTTATCAGCGTAAAATACGTTGATATAAACAAAAACCCGCAGATCCTTGATAAATACCTCTTCAGCAACCAGGCAACTCCCAAGGTAACGAGCGTTATCGTAACAAACGGAACGAACGCGATCGTTTACGCAATAGACACCTTCTTCGTAAGCAGCGACGGAAACTCGAACTCGATATACGCAATGAACGGCGACCAGAAGATCGTTTCGGCAATAATGCGTCTTTCGGGCGACCATCCGATAGCATATTTCGTAACCAACCACGGTGAGACGGTAAGCGGCTCTGCCCTTCACGACCTCTTTATCGACGCAGGCTACGACGTAAGAAATATCGACCTTACCGTCGAGGACTTCGATCCCTCGGCAAAGGTCGTCGTAATCAACAATCCGAAGAACGACTTCTGGGGCGCAAGCCAGTCGGTAAACGAGATCAAAAAGCTCGACAATCTCCTTGACGGCTCGGCAGGACTTATGGTCTTCCTCGACGAAACGTCAAACGAGCTCCCCGTTCTTGAGGACTTCCTTGCTCATTGGGGCGTCAAGTTCGAAAGACAGAGCATCCGTGACTACGAGAGCAGCGTTCCCGGCTCCGACGGCGCTGAGATAATCGCAAATTACGTCACGTCGGGCACAGGCTCAAGCCTCACCTCGACTATCCGCGAGCTTGAAAAGACACCCAAGCCTGTTCTTACAAAGTGCCGACCGATCACCCTCCTTTACGACGATACGATCGGTAAGTATTTCAGTAATAACGGCGCTACCCGCCTTGCATCGAGCGTTCTCGTGACCTCGAAAAACGCAGTTGCATCTCCCCTTGACGAGGGCGGAGAATCAAATAACGGCGTAATGAACGTCCTTACCCTAACAGTCCAGAACAGAATGAAGGATAACGTTCAGCAGCTCTCCTATCTTCTTGCAGGCGGAACCTCCTCCTTCTCCGACGAGTCGTATATAAACGGTACGTCGTATGCAAACAGAGATATCCTCTACTATACGATGAAGCTCTTCTCCAAGAGACAGGTGCCCGTCGGAATGACTCCCAAGGTGTTCAGCGACGATTCGCTTTCCCTTACCGCTGAGGAAGCAAACAGATGGACGGCGATCTGTACCGTTCTTCTCCCCGCGATCGTAGCGGGCGTCGGCATATTCGTATATGCAAGGAGACGCTATCTATGATTAAAAAGCAAACTATAACGGCGGCGGTATGCGCGGTCCTTGCGATCGTGCTCGCAGTCGTGTATTTCACCGTGATCGCTCCTTCTCTTGTTCCGAAGGAGGAAGAGGTCGTTCCGATCGAGCTTATAGATGAGCTTGAGGTTCGCCATTCCGATCAGCAGAGAGTATACCTTTTCCCGCCCGCAGAAAGAGCGAGAATTTCAAGCATAAAGGTATCAAACGAGCACGGCGGATACGAATTCTATAAAAAGAAGGACACCTTCTATCTAAGAGATAAAGAAACCGCGCCTTATAACCTGAAGGCTCTCGCATCCGTCGTAACCTCGACGGGTACGGTCCTTGCAGACGCAAGATATCTGATAGACGAAAACACGGACCTGTCTGTCTACGGTCTTGCCGCATCGGATAACCCCGCATACTTCGTTGTAACGACGGAGGACGGAACCATCCATAAGGTATGGGTCGGAAAAAAGGTTCCGACGGATAATTCCTACTATTGCCAGTACGACGGCAGAAAAGCCGTATACAAGGTCGGACTTCAGCTTGGACTTGTAGTGTTTACCGACGTGTACGGACTTATCGACCCCGTCCTCGGTCTTAATATCGACCAGGCTCAGCTTTCAACCGTTCCGCTTATCGGCGCGATCAAGCACGGTATCCCGAGCTTCGAAATAAAGACTCTGACCCCTGAGGAAAACGGAAGCGATAAGACCGAGTCCCCGACGTATTCCTATGAATTCACCTTTAACGGACTTAAGGAATATACGCCAAGCGCGATAATGCGTAACTACGTTCTACAGAATCTTTCTGGTCTTGCCGGAACAAAAACCGTTGCCGTCGGAGGCGAAATTACGGTTGAAAGCCTGAAAACAAAGTATGGTATTGATATAAACGACCCGTATTACTGTATCTATTATACTCATACCGATAAAGCGTATATCTATATCAGCGCCCCCGATAAGGAGGGCAACTGTTATGCGTATTCGACGGTTTACGATATCGTGACTACGATCCCGCTGTCTTCGGTGCCGATGTACTATCTCGGTGTCCACGACTTTGTCGAAGGAAATCTTCTCAAGACCCCGATAATGCAGGCGTCAAAGCTGGAAATCAAGGGCTCTCTTCCCGACGAGAATATAACAGTTGATTCGTCATACGGAATCAAAACGACCTATATAGACGATACGCAGCAGTCGATACAGACCGTCTGGAACAACGCAACCAAAGAGGAGTATTCGACAGACAGAGTCGCAAACTTCAAGCAGATATACGGAGACATCGCGGCACTCTATATCGAGGGCGAGGTCGACGTAAATAAGGTCGGAGAAGGGGAGCTTCTCCTTTCGATCACGCTGACCGAGACAAACGGAACTGTCAGAACCTTCGAATTCTTCGCGTATAATAATACGCGCTGTTACTTCAAGCTGAATGGCTCCTTCAGTAAAACCTATGCATTCTATGTCAGCAGAGATAACGTCGAAGCGCTCATACGCAACACGCATCTCTTCGACCTGGGATACACACTCGACCCCGGAATATAAAAAATCAAGGGCTGCTGCTTCGGTGGCAGCCCTGAATCAATGAAAGGCAATAAAATGAAAAAAATAGTTGCACTTTTGCTTGCAGCAGTCATGCTGTCGGTTGCGCTCGTTTCCTGCTCCGATAAGCCGATAGAGCTGCCGAAGCCCGAAAACGGCGAGACCGTTATGACAATAAACGGTGAAAAGATCCTTTACGATTACGTAAGATACGTGTACCTCAATACAAAGGCGGATATGGAGTACGGTAATGAGAATATCTTCGAAACCGACCCCGATGCCTTTGCCGCTCTTAAGGAATCAACCCTCGATACCATAGCCACAAACTGCGCGATCTCAAAGCTCGCAAAGCAGTATAAGATCAGCCTCACAGAGAAGGAAAAGAAGGAGGTCAACGACCTCATCAAGGAACTGAAAAAGGATAAAGAGCTTTGGGAGGATGCGGTAAAGGAAGGCTTTATCACCGAGTATACCGTCGCGTACCTTGAACGCTTCGCAATCGTCTGGGGAAAGATCTACGAGTATATAACGAATGTCGAAAACGGCGTAATCAAGTACGACGACGAGAGCCTGCTTGCGGACATAAAGAAGAATTTCAGAAACATAAGATACGTCTATATCAGCTATAACGAATCTAATAAGGAAGAAAAGAAGGCACTTGCCGAAAGCGTGTACGCAAAGGCAATGGCAGGCGAAAACTTCGCTTCTCTTATAAAGGAATACGGTGAAGATCCCTATATTGCGGCTCTGGCGGATATCGGAAGCTACTATACGGCGGGCGCAAAGCTCGAAATAGTTGAAGACGCCGTCGAGCTGATAGGCGAAGGAGAGATCACTCCGATAATCGACGTAAGCGAGGGATATTTCATAATTCAGCGCCTCGGTATAGATATCGAGTACGCAGAGGAAAACCTCAATACTCTCGCCGATTACTACGTTGCAAGAAGATTCAATGAAATGGTAGAGGAAGTAAAGAACTCGCTTAAGATAGAAACGGGCGATTTCTGGAACAATCTGAAACTCGACGATATAAAATAAGGACATCGGAGGAGAAGAAAATGCTCCAAGTGATATATTCGGCAGGACTGACCGGCGTCGACGGTTTCCCCGTCACGGTCGAATGTAACTGTGCAAACAGGCTTGCAAAATTTGAAGTCGTAGGACTGCCGGACGCGGCGGTAAAGGAAGCAAGGGAGAGGATCAAGGCGGCAGTCGAAAACAGCGGCTATGAGTTTCCCGAAGCGGAGATTACCGTGAATATGGCACCTGCAGATAAGAAAAAGCAGGGCTCGGCTTATGACCTTGCCATGCTTATCGGTATTCTCGGCTCCTGCGGAGCTCTTTCGCTCCCGAAGGATATTGAGGATACCTGCTTTATAGGCGAACTGTCGCTTTCGGGCGAAGTCAGGGGCGTTAAGGGCGTGCTTTGTATGTGTCTGGCGGCGCGTAACGCGGGCAAGAAAAAGGTGTTCGTCCCTTATGAAAACGCAGGCGAAGCTTCAGTGACCGACGGAATAGAGGTCTACGGCGTGCGTAACGTCCGCGAACTCATTCTTCACCTCAAAAATGAAGCGCCGCTTGCCCCGACAGTCTTTGATATGAAGCTTTTTGAAACCGGAATCACGTCCTTCGGCTTCGACTTTTCCGACGTAAAGGGTCAGGAGAAGGCAAAAAGAGCGCTTGAGATCGCCGCGGCAGGCGGTCATAACGTGCTTCTCATCGGCCCTCCCGGTACGGGAAAAAGTATGTTGGCAAAGCGTATACCGAGTATTCTTCCGCCTCTCGATTTCGAAGAGGCGATAGAAACTACGAAGCTTCATTCCGTCGCGGGAATCCTTCCCGAAAAGGTCTCACTTCTCACAAGCAGACCCTTCCGTTCACCCCATCATACCCTTTCCGCTATCGCACTTGCAGGCGGCGGAACGATACCGATGCCGGGCGAAATATCACTTGCACATAACGGTGTACTCTTCCTCGACGAGCTTCCCGAGTATTCGAAGCAGTCGGCAGAGGTGCTCCGTCAGCCTCTTGAGGACCATAAAATAACGATAACGAGAGCGTCGGGAAGAGTAACATTCCCTTGCTCGTTTATGCTCGTCTGCGCGATGAACCCCTGCAGATGCGGCTACTACGGGCATCCGACGCGTCAGTGTACCTGCCGCAAAAAGGATATATCCGACTATCTTCAGAAAATAAGCGGTCCGCTTCTTGACCGTATAGATATCCAGATCGAGGTGCCGTCGCTATCATACGACGAGCTTTCCTCAAATAAAAATGAGGAAACATCAGAGCAGATCCGCGCACGCGTCGTAGAGGCGCGCCGCCGAGCGGTAAACCGCTTCAGAGCAAACGGAGAAACGACCTTTTCTAACGCAGGAATGGAATCATCGCAGATAAGAAAATACTGTCAGCTTTCAGATACCGCATCAAATCTGCTCAAAAACGCATTTGAAAAAATGGGACTTTCGGGACGCGGATACGATAGGATCCTGCGTGTATCGAGAACCATTGCCGATCTCGACGGAAGCGAAAACATAGAAGCAAAGCATATAGCTGAGGCAATACAGCTCCGCTCGCTCGACAGAAAGTATTGGTGAGCGATATGCTGAAAAAGAATACTTATCATACCGTCACCGTCACCGACATGAACGACCTCGGCTACGGGGTCGCAAGAGTAGACGGTATCGTGGTTTTCGTCGACGGCGGAGTTACGGGCGACGAGCTTGAAATAAAAATAATTAAGGCGGCAAAGGACTACGGAGTAGCAAGAATCGAGAAAATAATAACCCCGTCCGAGCACAGGATCGAGCCGGACTGCGCGGTATTTCCGCGTTGCGGCGGATGCTCCTTCAGACATATAAGCCGTGAGTACGAGCTTGAGCTGAAGAGAAATATAGTCATCTCGGCTTTCAGAAAAAACGGTATCGACGCAAACGTAAGCAAGGTGCTGACCGACGGAAGAGTGAACGGCTACCGCAATAAGGCGCAGTACCCGATAGACGAAAACGGAAATATCGGCTATTACGCGCGCCATTCTCATACTGTAATTCCGTGTGAAAAATGTGACCTCACCGCCCCCGAGCTAAGCGAGATCGCATCATATGTCTCGGACTATATAAAGAGCAAAAAATGGCAGGTAAAGCATATATACCTGCGAATAGCGGAGAAGACGGGACAGATAATGACCTGCCTCGTTACTCCGAATAGATCGCTGAAGGGTGAAAAGGAATTCGCAGAAGCGTTGACGAAGCGCTTCCCGAGTGTGGTAAGCGTGCTTTTGAATATCCACCCCGAAGAAACGAACGTGATCCTTGGAAAAGAAATAAAGGTGCTCTACGGCGCCGACAGAATAGAGGATGTCCTCTGCGATTGCAGATTCGGCATCTCGTCGCTCTCCTTCTACCAGGTCAATCGCTCCTGCGCAGAACTGCTATATAACGAAGCAATAAAGCGCGCAGGAGAGGCAAAAAAGGTCGCAGACCTCTACTGCGGCGCGGGAACTATAGGAATTTCCTTCGCAAAATCCAGCCCCGAATCGTCAGTCCTCGGCATCGAGATAATACCGCAGGCGGTCGAAAACGCGAAACAAAACGCCGCGCTGAACGGTATCAAAAACGCAACCTTCATCTGCGCCGACGCGATGACTGCACCGCTCGATGGATTTGATTGTATTTTTGTTGATCCGCCGAGAAAAGGGTTGAGCCGTGAGCTTGTAGACCGTATGTGCCGATTGGCTCCGAAGAAAATTGTCTATGTTTCTTGTGATCCTTCTACGTTGGCTCGTGATGCAAAGATTCTTGTCGATTCAGGTTACGAAATGGGAGCGGTCACTCCTGTTGATATGTTCCCTCGAACCGGACACGTTGAATCTGTAGTTTGTCTTGAAAGGAGATTGTATGAAAAATAAAAAAGCCGAGCAAAAAATATTTTCTTTTCATAGTGTTTCTTCTCCTTTTGATTTTGCTGCAAGAATCAAAGAAGAAGCAATTAATTCAAATATGAAAATTGAACAAAACGATACAGACTTTATTTTACAACTTGATAGCACTCATAGTGGAAGGATTGTTTACAAAGCAACCGTAACGGCAAATGAAAGTGGCGGCTCTTACATAAGTGGAGAAATAGTAGCGATTCCTTGGATTGACAAGCCCAACAAAAAGAAAACCATAATAGAAAAGATTTTTTCGATAATTGGTTATATTGTTGTCATTCCTTTCGTGCTAATTTTCTTATTATGCTACGGCGCATATATGTTATTTGTCAGGTTGTTTCGTGGTAAGAATATCGAGGCTACAGACGAAGAAATACTTTGCGACTTCATGATAAATAAAATGTGTTGCAAGCAAAATTGAGACTTTAAGGTATTACACCCCCCCGTTTTTGGCACAAAAATATTCCTTTTGGAGTCTTGACCCACGTCGAGGGAGTCTTTTGACTGACGAAGAATGACCGCGAACCCGTAGGGCGGGGGCTTGCTCCCGCCGATGCCCGAAAATTTTGCCAACGTAACGGCGGGAGTAAACCCCCGCCCTACCAAAATCAGTGTTCAAAATTAAAAAATGCCCCAATTATGCGTTGGGACAAAAGTGATTTTGAGCAAACCTCAAAAGTTCGTTTTACAGCAGTACGGTATAACATATCGAAAGGAGGTTACCCAAAGTGACTTATGGAATTATAAAAAACAAAGACGGTTCGACCTATGTGTCACCGATATTTGCTTTGAAATATGCAGGTTGGAAATCAGAGGCGATTGTCTTTGATGAAACATTTGAAAAAATCAAAAAAATTAAAATGTGGGATTCTGGTTTTAGTGGAATCCACAGAATTGTATTTGTGCTTGAAAATGATTTTGACACAAGCGGCGGAGACTTTGCCGGATATGATTGGGTAATCAACGATAAAGCTCTTTTCAAGGCACTTCGGTCAAAGAAAGGTGCAAATATAGCGGATTTCCCTTTGTTCAAGGACTATTGCAAGGATATATGTGTGCCTGATCTCTTTGAGATAAAAGATGAGAAAGATATCGCTGCTCTCGAAGATGTTGCATTTGGATTTCACGATTCCCTCATACATGAGTATGAGGAAAAGAACAGCAGTATCGTAATACGCTTTGATACAACGTGGGATTGTTACATCACCGTAACCTTTGACGGAGTTGTCGAGGCTGATTTCAAAGAAAAAGTAGGTCAGATATTAGAGTCGGAAATCAAGAAAACGGACGAAGGTTTTTCGTTCACAGTATTAGGTGGCTTTGCAGGTTGGATTGACGGCTGTGATCACGAGGCCGAGATGGGCGAGCCGTATATCAAGTGCAAAAGAATTTTTTGGCAAATTGAAATTGCTTAAAATATACTTTTGAGAAGATTTACGATAAAAAGTGAGACTTTAAGGTATTACAACCCCCGTTTTTGACCGATTTTGAGGCCTTTTGGAGTCTTGACCCACGTCGAGGGAGTCTTTTGACTGACGAAGAATGACCGCGAACCCGTAGGGCGGGGGCTTGCTCCCGCCGATGCCCGAAAATTTTGCCAACGTAACGGCGGGAGTAACCCCCCCGCCCTACCAAAATCAGTGTTCAAAATTAAAAAATGCCCCAATTTTGCGTTGGGACAAACGTGATTTTTGAGCAAGACTCGAAACTTCAATTTACATCTGTTTAATATAACATATCGAAAGGAGATAATTGATGTTAGCCAAAGCAATCTATTTAGGTTACTATCCGCTAGGTGGAGATTTAGAAATTGACGGTATAAAGATTATGCAATTTGAATGGAAGTGCTTGCTGCGTCCAATTATCTTGCCCTTCGGGAAAACAATCCAAGGCGTAAACCCTACATTTTCGTATGTTTTCGCTGTGACGGAAAAAGAAAAAACTGTTTTCTTTTTGGCAGATGAAAGCGGTATAGGCAAGTATCATATTTGGTCTTTTTCTGATAAAGTTGTGAAAAAACTGCGTGAACATAAAAATCTGCGAGTTGAAAAGTGAGACTTTAAGGTATTACCACCCCCATTTTTCGACCATTTTGAGCCCTTTTGGAGTCTTGACCCACGTTGAGAATGTCGTTTGTCTGACGCGAAAGTAAAGGAGAAAATGATGAAAAGAATTATTGGATCAAAATTTAACAGTATTTTTAGATGTCTTGACATGCTGTGCTTCAATCTCGGAAATGATGTACTGGACGACGAAGGCAACCTTGTTCCCGAGTATAGCTTTCACGTTCAAACCTCTTGGCGTTTTGTAAATGGAAACGAGATATTACTTGCGTCGAGAGACATTTTCTTGCCTCATGACGAATCGCTAGACGATGGTTACTACGATTTTGAAGAGCAAAGCACACAAAAAGAAATAACCGCAACTTCAAGTATCTTTGATGTCGCTATGCATGATTTCAAAAAATATTTTGAAAATGCAACCGTTAAAAGTTTTGATATAAGTCCTTTGGGAGATTTGCGCATTGATTTTATAAACGGCGTTTATTTTGAGACGTTTACGCCATCAGCACGAAAATGCGAAGAATGGAGATTTCTACCTCTCGGAGAAGAAGATCATTTTGTAGTTTTTGACATATAAAGTGAGACTTTAAGGTATTACACCCCCATTTTTGACCGATTTTGAGACCTTTTGTCGCCTTGACCCACGTTGAGAATGTCGTTTGTCTCACGAGAAAGGAGTATTTATGAAATACCAACTTCACGACAGTCAAATAAACAAAATTGAACTTGGCGAAGATACAATCACGCTTAAATTTTCACAAGGATTTTGGGCAACTGATGAGCACGGTAAGATGTGTGAACAGTTGGAAAATTGTAAAATCTTGTTCGAAATCGATAGAAATGATGTTCCCATTGAAGATTTTATTTCTATTCGGATTTCAAAAAAAGACGGAGCTTACAAAACCATCTCTTTAGAAAAGTTTATGGGTTTATTAAAAAAATCTCCGTTTAATGTGTATTTGGAGTATAATTGCGATTTTGCAAGTAGCAAGATGTTTCAAATGCACTCGAACCATCTGCGTGTGTCTGCAGAAATCTTTATTGAAGAAATTAAAAGTGTGGAGTATATTCACAACTAAAACTATACCTTTTGACCTCATGACCTACGTTGAAAGTGTTGCAATGCTTGCGAAAAAGGAGTAAACATGAAAAAAGAATTTGAAGCGTATTATTCAAAAGCATATGCATGGATCTTTGCATCTCTAATATCATTGCTTCTCTTTGGGATTGTCATGCTTTCGATTTTTTGGATTCCCAATGTCTCTTTAATAGCTATCGTTACTCTATCAATCATTTTAGTAGTTTTGGCTTATGTATTTGTCAAAACGATTCAAAAAGATGGCGTGGCGGTTCAAATAACGGATAACAAGCTTCTTTTATACAAGAAACATCTTATTGAGATTCCTATCGAAGACATATTGAAAATCTCGATTCACGATGGTGATGGTTCTTTTGATGTTTCAATCAAAACATCAACGCAAAAATTCAGAATGCATTGTTTCATCAAGGAGCAAAGGAAAAAGAAAGACGAGCTGATAGTATTACTTAAAAGCAAAGGTGTTAAAGTTGATGCCTTTGATATAGGTGGGGGAGATTAATATTTTGGTTTTGAAATATCCCTTTTGTAGTCTTGACCCACGAAGAATTTGAAACAAGTCTTATTAACCCATTACAGAAAGGCATAAAATGATAACAATTATAGGACAGATCCTCGGCTGGCTATCAGCACTTCTCACGTTTATTTCATATCAGTGCAAGGAACACAAAAAGCTTGTAGCCGTGCAAGTGTTCTCTACGTTAAGTATCTGTATAAGCTATATGCTTCTCGGCGCCTGGTCGGGAATGCTTCTCAACGTGATCTGTATTATCCGAAATTTCATAATTCTTCGAAGAGACACGAAGATATTTTCATATCGCTTCTGGCCGTATTTGGTAACGGGCGTTATGGGTGTCGTTGGCGCACTGTCGTGGCAGGGTCCGATGTCGCTTCTCGTGATCTTCGCGCTTATGGCAAACACTATGTTCTTGTTCGGGTCAAACGCGCAGAAATTGAGAAAGAGTATACTTGTCACCTCGACAATGGTTGCAACTTATAATGTATATTACACGGTATGGGGCGGCGTTATGAACGAAATTATAGCAATCGTTTCGTCGATAATAGGAATCTACCGCTTCAGAAAAACGAAAGAGTGAAAAAATGAACGAAAAACGCGTTTACAACACACGTCAAAAGGACGAAATACTGAAAGCAATATCCGAGTTCGGGCAGTCACACTTCACGGCATCAGACGTCGTAAGAAAGCTGTCTGATAAAGGCCTGCAAATCGGCCAGGCGACGGTCTACCGTACGATAGACCGCCTCTCCGAAAACGGCGAGCTTCGTAAATACATAGTTGAAAATTCATCCGCCTGCTATCAGGTCAACGACGGCAATAGCGGCTGCCATGAGCATTTTCACCTCAAATGCGCCCTCTGCGGCAGACTTATCCACGCGGAATGTGAGGAGCTTAAGAAGATCGCGTCCCATATCGCGTCCGACCACGGCTTCACGGTCGATTTTTCAAAAACCGTTTTTTACGGAATATGCGAAAATTGCAAATAAAATGAGCACCCAAGCGGAAATCAGTTCCGCCGGGTGCTTATTTATGTAAATGAAATCCCCGCCATAGTGGTGTGGTTCAATATGATATAATATAAAAAACTCAATTTTCTTTACAGTTTTTCCGATTTTTGTCGACTGTATTTATGAAGGGCCTTTCAGACTATCAAAAAAGGAGGTACGGTATGAAGCTTCAAGCTAAAGAAGTCCCAATGAGCGATGAACAGATCATCGAGCTTTATTGGCAACGGGACGAGCAAGCAATAAAGGAGACCGACGCAAAATACAAGCGCTTTTTGCTTTCGGTTGCACACAATATCGTCCACAACACAGCCGACGAGGAAGAATGTCTGAACGACACTTATATCGGCGCGTGGGACTCGATCCCGCCTGCTCGTCCGTCCTTTCTGCAGGCATTTCTTGCTGCCATTATGCGTCGGACGGCAATAGACTGCTACAAGGCGAGAAAAAGACAGAAGCGCGTCGCGTCGGAAATGACTGTCTCATTATCCGAGCTTGAAGATTTCATATCGGAGGACGATATGTATTCCGAGGCAGACGCAATGGAGCTTGGACGCGTTATAAGCGACTTCGTACGCTCGCTGTCGGAAAGACGAATGTATATCTTTATGAGCAGATATTACGTTGCGCGCCCGATAAAGGAGATCGCAAAAGCGCTTTCCTGCAGCGAATCGACGGTCAACAAGGAGATCGCGGCTATTAAGAGCGAGCTTAAAGAAAATCTGGAAAAGGAGGGCTACACTCTGTGAAGGAAAATGAGTTTTTAGACGGCGTAAGTAATATAGATCCCGACATAGTCGAACGCTTCGTTTCGATGGACAATCGGCTTAAAAGAAACGCAAGTAAAAGAAGCATTTGGGTACGCGTCGGAGCACTTGCCGCGTGCTTTGCGCTGATTGCAAGCATAATACTGTCCGTGATTTCGAACGTCGTTCCCACTTGGAATACCGCTCATTATTCGGCATCGGATATCGCAAAGCTGTTTTCCCCGACGCTTAATGAAGTCCCTACAAACAAGTATAAAAAAGTCTATGTATCCGACGAGAAATACCTTTATATTGATAAGATACCCGATAGTGAGTATTTGCCAATCTACAAATACACCGTACAAACCAAAAAGCTAAACGAAAAGGAATATAAAGAATTTGCGGATAGTATTCTTCCAAGATTGATTGACGCCCTCGGCGGAGTTACTCCCGAATATAAAAGAAAAGATGTTAATATGGGAGATAGGATATATTCATTAGCAAATATGGGAAAATACTATCTTCGTATCACTCAGGATAAATCAACTACCAGTCTCATTTTTTCGGATAGCAATTCAAAGGACGGTGACACAACGATCGTTTTAGATGGAAAAACCGTAAACATAGATCAGCGCTTGAGCGACGAGGAAATACTTGAATCTCTCGAATCGGTAAAAAACAAGCTGTTTGAAATTTTTGGCGTGTCTTTTAAAAATGCAAAAGTTAAACGGCACTTTAGCGAGTGGAATGAAAACGGGGCGCAGAGTATATGGGTATATTTTTATAACGAAGACGCAAATTATTTGAACCTGCACAAGGATTATTCGATTTCTGACAATATAGTGATATGGTTTGACGGTACCAACAGCAATCTCGATGATCAGGAAAGCAGTTATGTTCTTAATGGTAAATCTATTTACTACACCAAATGCAGAACTAATTTGCAAAAGGTATACGACCACATCGCAAATGCCAAGAGGATATCTCTTGAAGAAGCAGAAGAGCTTCTTTATAAGGGCTACGTTTTCAGCGTACATTCTTGCCCCATTTGTATGGCAGCGCAAGACAAGATTAGCTTCAAGGGTTATGATTTTGTCGATCTGGAATATGTTTACAACCATGTGAGTGATAAGCCACAAAATATAATACCCTTTTATACTTTTTA
This sequence comes from Eubacteriales bacterium, assembly GCA_045540175.1. GTDB lineage: Bacteria > Bacillota > Clostridia > Oscillospirales > CAG-272 > Colimorpha_A. The sequence goes on from JAZQGU010000036.1 coordinate 21,494, forward strand.
CAAAAAAATTGGAATCGCCCAAAACGGAAACGCGATCTACGCCAAGACCTACGTTCCCGCGATACAGGTCTACGGATACGAGGAGTATTTCGAAAGCCAAGCGGCGAATCACCGATAATAAAAATCCACCCTTTCGGGTGGATTTTTGCTTTATTTTTATGCCAAAAATGCGCCGTAACCGGCGTTTATAAGCCCGTTTTGTGCCGTTTTTTGCCAAATAATTATTCTGTAAAAGGAATCAGGTCCGATTCTTCCTTTTGAAGAATCTTGTTAAGCACCCAAGAATCATCTCGTCTTACATACTGCCAATATTCAATGAAGGAGGTAGCTGAAGTGCTTCCCGATATCTTAGTCATTGTATTTTCATCGACAGTATAATCAACCATTCTGCCTTTTATATAGAACCATACATAATCACGGGAATTATCGGGATCATCATGAACGGCAACCGGAAGCGCCTTGAGAAGCTCTATATCAATAAGAACGTTTCTTTCGTTGCGTACTTTCATCCAATCGATCTTGGTTTGAAATTCAGCAAGCAATTCGTTTGACATATACTTCGATACTGTACTTAAATCTCTATCGGTCCACGCCTTTTGAATTGCCATATAGCTATCATATACCGTTTCGGATATATCACTATATTTCCATGCATTATCGCTCCGCCTCATTAGTTTCATTAACTGCTTTGATTTCCTCGAGCGTTTTGTGAGCTTAATATAGAAAGCAATTGACGAAGAAAGCATCACAATCGGAAGTAATATAAACTGGAAAATAGTTCCAAGAAACGATGACGGTCGACTTGATACGCGACTGTGTGAGGTGCCACTACCGCCGGCACCACCCCCACCGCCGCCACCCCCGCTGCCGCCACCTCCGCCACCTGCGCCTCCGGCGCGTAACGGGATGATTTCAGAGTTGTCGGAAGTTGACGATTTAGCAGCATAAGGTGGAACGGATAAACAAGAAACGAGGACAAAAAGCAATAATATTATTGCTAACATTCGTTTAAACAATGGATTGCCGCCTTTCTTTGCATTATTATGTCACTTTTTTAAACAAGATGTGATCGTAGTACGGTTTTGAAGTTTCACGGAGCTAAAAATGCACTGTAACCGGCGTTTATAAGCCCGTTTTGTGCTTTTTTCGCGCTATTTTCGGTATCAAAAAGACCAAAGACTGCCGAGCCGGAGCCGGACATAAGCGTTCCGATGGCGCCGTTTTCGGTGAAGCAATTTTTGACCTCTTGACAGCTCGGGAGCGTGTCCTCGAATCTGTTATAGAGGTGCTTGCCGATGTCGGATAGGTCTCCGTTTTCGATCGCCTTGCGGAGTGCTTTGATGTCACCGTGTGCGCTTGACGGCGTGTTGTCTATTATCCGATACGCCTCGGGGGTCGACACCTTGCCGACGCCTCCGCTTATCACGATATGGCACTTAGGGAGTGACGGGAACGGACTGAGTATCTCTCCGATGCCCTCTGCGAGCATCGTTCCGCCGACGACACAGAAAGGCACGTCAGCGCCGATCTTAGCGCCTATTTTACAAAGCTCGTCGGTCGTAAAAACGCCGTCGTACAGTCTGTTAAGCGCACGGAGGACTGCCGCCGCGTCGGAGCTTCCGCCGCCGAGTCCCGCCTCTCTGGGCAGGTGCTTCTCAAGCTCTATGAAGCATCCGTCATTTTTACCGAGTGCGCGGAAGAATGCGCTTGCCGCCTTGAGGCAGAGGTTATCCTCGCCCACCGTCAATGTCGGGTCGGTACAGGTCATACTTCTGCCCTCCGCCTTGCGTACCGTTACCGCATCGTAAAAGCTATCGCTTTTGACCTCAGTCATAACGCTCAAAATATTATGATACCCGTCCTCGCGCTTTCCCAGCACATCGAGGTACAGGTTTATTTTCGCATAAGCTTTTTCCGTTATCATTATCTTATCTATCACAGTATCCCCGCCTTTTCAAGAAGTCCCGTCAGATACACGAAAAGCGGCACGAAAAGCAGCGCGGGCAGGAAATCCGCGACCTTAATTTTCGTTATCTTCATAAGATTCAGACCTATAAGCGCGACCATAAGCGAGCCCGTACAGGTCAGCTCGGCTATCAGATCCGCCGTCATTATCGGGCTTATGTATTCTGCCAAAAGTGCAAGACCGCCCTGGAACACGAATACGAATATTGCCGAGAGCAGCACACCGATTCCGAGAGTTGATGCCAGCACGGTTGACGAAACGAGGTCGAGAATTGACTTCGTATAGAGCATTGCGTTATCACCGAAGCCTGCGTTCAGCGATCCGACTATCGTCATCGCGCCGACGCAAAATATAAGGCATCCGTTGACGGCACCCTCGGCAAGCGAAACGTCGCTTTTGCCGTTTTTGCGGAACTTCTTTTCAATATTATCCCCCAGCCTGTGGATTCCGTCGTCGATACGCAGAAGCGAGCCGATCGCCGCGCCGAACGCGACCGATAGGATCAGCACGAGCGGATTCTTTCCGCCGAGCATTCCCGAGACACCTATATAAACGGTACACATTCCGAGACCGATCATAACGGTATCGGTCACTCTTTTCGGAAGCCCCTTTTTGAGCAGGCATCCGAGTATGCTTCCTATAATTACCGTCAGGGTATTAAAAAGCACGCCCTGCATAATATCATCTCTTTTCTATGCCAAATGTGCGGTAATAGCGGCTGAGGACGTCCTCCGCCGTCTTTTTATTTTGCTCCGACATTGTCGGAATAATTTCCTTTATCTTTTCTGCGCGGTTTTTATCAAAATATGCGTCCTTCAGTCCTTTGGCGAGGAGCACAAGGGGAAGAAGCTCGCTATCGGATCTCAACGTGCCGATAAGGGATAGACATTTTTCGGCCTCATATTCAAAGCCGCGTCGGCTTATTCGGGCTGTTTTGCTTATCGGTTGGGACGGGATCATTCTGCTTTCTCCGCGGCGGATCGTTATTTCGTTTCCCGCTACGCGGCATTCTCCGTTCAGACTTAAATTCAGATCATTTCCGTTGAGCGAACAGGATATTTTGTACCCGGTTTCGTTCTCAGTCACCGATATTCTGCTTCCGGAAATCGGTTTTATCTCCGCCCTGCCGTCGTGCATTGCGAATATTTCTATTCCGTCATCTACGAAAACCTCTATATACGAGCGCAATAATCCGTTTTTCCTGCTTCCGTAGAGAAGTATACCGTTTTCCGTATACTCTTGGTCGCGGCAGTCGAATTTTACCGACATCATTGCCCGATCGGCGCCGAGGATCATTTCATTTTCAAGAAAAACGCAGAAGACCGAGCCTGAATCGAAAATCGGGATACTCACTTCTGATAATACGATTCGTGCAGATCGTCGATCAGCGCGGTGAGCTTATTTATATAATTATTTACCGCGTCGCTTCCCGACATATCCGACATAAATATCAGAACGTAAGGATGCTCGTCGTACACCACCGCCATATCGTGGTACGCGCCGTCGTCCCATCCGCTTCCGTGCATGACCTCTTTACCGACGATACCGGGAGTTATCATCACGTTATGGACGCCCTTAAGCATCGAATCCTTAAGAAGCCCCGCATAATATGCGTCGCTTTCACAGAACGCGTATGCGCGCTTTATCACAAGAGCGAGATCCTCCGCCGTTGCGCTTGACGGTGTCGTTTTCATTACAGTTGTTCCGAGGTTTGATAGGAGATTCTTTCGGAGGGTGGTCCCGTAGACCTTGGTCAGCTCCTTTTCCGCTATCGCGTCGCCGTACTTAAGGTATGCTTCAAAGAGCTCCTTGTGCGTAAATTCGGTTCCGAATTCGCTGTCCTTGATTATTCCCGCACCGTTTTCCGCCTTATCCTCGGTATACGTGAATATCCTGTCAAGGCTGTATTTGAACTTATAATCGGGAAGCTCGTCCGTCGGGCCGTTGATCGCCTCGTATTCTGCAAGCTTATTTTCATAATCCGCCATTTCGTCCGAGGATGCGATCAAAACCGACAATGCAAACGGTATTCTCAGACAGCCTGCAGACGGATATTTTTCCTTTTCGTTTATCTTCAGCGAATATCCTCTTTGAAGGTCCTCGTAGTAAAACGATATATTTGCCCCCTTCTCGGGCGGATTTTCAATGAGCTCGAATATTTCCTTAAGCAGCTCGTACTGCTCATTTATATTTGCTCCGTAGGTTTTCGTGATCTCCGCTATTCTATCGTTGAGAGACGCTATTTCATTATTCTTTGCATTGAGCTCGGCATTGAGCTCAGTCAGCTGTGAATTCAGCTTTTTATACAGCCCGTCAGTGTTTTCAAGTGAATTTTTGAGCTCGTTAAGCTCGCTTTCGGTCTGCCATATTTTTGCTTCAAGCTCCGCTTTGCTTCTTTCGGCAAGCTCGATGCGGTTATTTATATCGGTCAATGCCGAATTCATTTCGTTTTTCTTCTTTTCAAGGTCGGAAAGCTCTATCTCGGCATTCGTTCTGTATCGCGAATATTCGTCCTCTGTTTTGCTGAGCATTCCCATAAGAGACAGCGCCAATATCGCCGTCGCCAAAAAGAGCGCCCCCATCGCCGCACTCAGAGAATATGCCGCTTTTTCATTTACCGTGAATTTCTTCATAACCGCCTCAAAAAACAAAAAATACTGCATTGCGATTACGCAACACAGTATGATTATACCTTATTTTTCTCTTAAAATCAATAGTTATCTGTCGTTATAGAAAATAACCTCATCGGGAAGGTAATATCCGAGCTTTTCTCTTGCGATGCGCATAACGTATTCGTCGTCCATCGGGTGGGCAAGCTCTGCCTTCAGGCGATCGATCTCCTCCTGGTAGGCTTCTTTTTGTGCGCGGAGCTCGGCTTCCTCTGCTCTCAGACTGTTATATTCCGTGCGAAGGCGGATTATATTTACTGCACAGAAGCATATTACAACGAGGATCGTCAGCTTTATAAAGAAATTAAGCCTTGCACTCTTTTTCATTTTAACAGTCCTTTCTTTTTATTTTTTCAATATGGCAAGTATTGCCTTTTCGCGCTTTTCGGTATATTTTTTTGCACGCTTTTGTGAAAGTGCCGAGGTGTATTTACGGCACAGCCGTTTTATTCCTTCGATCATCGGGGAAATGCATCTGTTTTTGACGAAGGCGCCTGCTCTCACGAACGCTTCTATGATCTTATCCGAAACCTTCATAATAAGGCGTCCGACGGTTTTTTGCCACAGAAAAAAACCGATGACCGCCGCCGCGTACGAATACCATCTCGGTATACCGAAATACAGCTTATAGCAGACAAGGATCATCGTTACCGTGACGAAGAGGCAGAATATTACATCCTCAAAAAAAGTCAGTATCAGGTCGAGGATCCTTCTGTTTGCCGCCCGAAATGCTTTTCTTCTTATTCTGAAGATATCGTACACCGCACCGAAGGCGATCCCGCAAAGGAACGAAAAGACAAGAAAAGGGAGAAAAGCCTCCCTCGAAATTTCAAACAGTATCATTTGAAACGCTTGCCCTTGCTCTTTTGGGTATCGGAGAAAAACAGTCCGTTTATTTTTCCCTCGAAGGAGATATTTCCGTTACCGAGATCGAGAGATGTGACGTGGAGTCCCTCACCGTCTACACCGAGCAAACCGTTTACCGTTTTTATGAGTGCGCCCGTTTCATCGAAGCTGATAACGTCCTCGACACCCGATAATTCAAGAACCGATCTGTCGGTCAGAACAAGCCTGTGAAGGATACCTGCGTTTTTTTCGCTGTCTGTCATATAGCCGCCTCCTATCAGATATTACTAAAATATATGATGAGAAAGGCGGCATTATGATCACGATATAACTTCGTACAGAGAGGAGGCATCTGCCTTTGCAGTATGCTCCTTTACGTCAAGCACCCTTACCTTCAGCGAGTGCTCGCCGAAGGAGATCTCTATAACGTCGTTAAGCTTGACGTCGTACGACGCCTTTGCGCTTTTTCCGTTTACCGACACTCTTGCGTTATCGCAGGCGTCGTTTGCCACAGTTCGGCGCTTGATGAGACGCGAGACCTTAAGATACTTGTCTAAGCGCATAATTACTTAACCTGGTTCTTAAGAGCTGCGCCTGCAGTGAATACGGGACGCTTGGAAGCTGCGATCTTCATGGGCTCATTGGTGAAGGGGTTGCGGCCGTCTCTTGCTGCTCTTTCCTTAACCTCGAAGGTACCGAAGCCGATAACCTGAACCTTGTTACCTGCTGCGAGCTCGTCTGCTACAGTGGAAAATACTGCAGATACTGCTGCTTCTGCGTCCTTCTTCTTGAGTCCTGTTTTTGCTGCTACTGCTGCGATAAGTTCTGTCTTGTTCATAATATACCTCTTATTCTCCGCCGGATAGAATTTATTGGCGGTATTTACGCCGACGGACACAAATACCATTTATGAAATACTGTTGATATTTTATCACATTTTTTCCTATATATCAAGGGGTTTATTCTATTTTTTTACATCAGTTGAGCTTAACTGAAGCGGGACGTTCCGAATCGTCTGTGAGTACGAGACGGAACGGCATATTCTCCTTTTCAAGCACTGTGTTTACTGCATTTATTGCGGTCTCGACAGTTGTGTTACCCTTGATCTCGGACGCCTCTTTATTTGTCTTGCCCTCGCCATTGCCGTATTGGGCGTTGCCGCCGTTCTTTTTCCAATAGTTCTCACTTACCTCGACGAAGTCGGGAAGCAAATATCCGACTCCTCCAGCACCGTTATTATTTGCAGATACCGATCCGAGGTTAAGACATCCGACGACTGAGCCGTTCGTAGCGGAGCAAAGAATTCCGCCGGCGCCGCCGTATTCGGTATTGGTGCATTTAACCGTTCCGTAGTTCACGCAGCCGACGACTTTACCCCAGCTCTGTCCTACTATACCGCCTGCCGTGTTTTCGGTCGCGGTCACGGTCGCGTAGTTAACGCATCCGACGATATCTCCGCCGCCGCTACCGGCTATGCCGCCGACCCAATAAACGCCGATGACCTCACCCGAGACGCTGCAGCCGCTGATGACTGCGCCCTTCGAGGTCGATGCCGAGATTATGCCTGCGAAGCCGTTTTCGACCGTAGCTTCGATATATGCGTCAACAAAATGAAGATCGGTTATCGTGGAATAGTCCTGCTTCATGCTGTAGCAGAAGCCCGCTGCGTAACCTGCGTTACTATCGTACTCGGGATTTACGACGCGAAGTCCCGTGATCTTGTAGCCGTTACCGTAGATATGGGTCTCAAGGTGTACCGGCTTCCAGTTGCTTCCGCTGCCCTCGGGGACGGTCATGGTTATATCGGAGGTAAGGAAGAGACTGTAATCCTTGCTTACGGTGCTCCAATAATTAAGTCCGTTTTCGTTAAAAACTGCTATCTTGTCTTTAAGAATGACGTAGCCGGGGAGTGCTTCCTTTCCGCTGAATTCGTCACCGACGGTCTCAACGTCGTGAAGAATTATAACGAGATCGCCGCCGTTACCGCTGAGTCCGTCAGCCATTGCCTTCGTCTGCTCGGGGGTAAGAGCTCCGTAAATATGGATCTTCTTTACTCCCTGGCCCATTATCATGGCCATTCCGCCCGTGATCTGCTCGGGGGTATTCACGCCGACGTTGAAGAATCCGATCTCCTCGGAATACGCTTTGGCACAAGGAATGCCGCAGAATCTGCAGGCGAAGCCGTTGTTTTCGTTGGTATGGTCAACTTTTGCGATGACTGCCTTTTCTTTCGAAAGCGGCTTTTTGCCGTTTTCGTCTGCAAACGCCTTACCGCACTTTCCGCATTTGTAGTGCGTGGGGTTGCCCTCCTCCTGACAGGTCGGCATCTTATACTCAACGAGCGAAAGCTCGTGGTCGCAGGACGAGCCGCCGAAGATAGAGCCGTCCTCGTCGCATGAACAAAGGATTGCCGTAAGTGAGAGAATTAGGAATAAAACTGATATTAGCTTTTTCATTTTCTACCTCCAGAGTTTTATATTAATTTTTTACATCATCATGTTCATAAGGCGCTCGTTAAATTCCTTTGCGGTATCGTAGCCCATCTTTTTCTGGCGGTTATTCATTGCCGCGATCTCGAGAATTACTGCGAGGTTACGTCCCGGACGGACGGGAATTACCGTCGTCGGAACCTTGATGCCCATAATATCGGTATACTCTGCGTCGAGGCCGAAGCGGTCGTACATCTTGCCCTGCACCCAAGGCTCGAGATTGATAAGCATATCGATCTTTTCGGTGTCCTTGACTGCGCCCATACCGAAGATGCGCTTGATGTCTACGATGCCGATTCCGCGCAGCTCGACGTAGTGGCGGATAAGCTCGGGAGCCGAGCCTACGAGTGTTTTTGCCGAAACCTTCTTTATCTCGACTGCGTCGTCCGCAATGAGACGGTGTCCGCGCTTAACGAGCTCGATCGCCGTTTCACTCTTACCTACGCCGCTGTCGCCGAGGATAAGTATACCCTCACCGTAGACCTCGACAAGCACTCCGTGGCGTGTGATACGGGGCGCCAAGCTGACGCACAGCGAGCCGATAAGTGCCGCCATAAATTCCGACGTTTTCTGCTGTGTACGCAGGATCGGAACGCCGTGACGGATCGCCGATGCAATCATTTCTCCGTGAACCTCTATCCCTGTAGAGAATACTACCGCGACGGGGTTTCGTGAGAAGAAGTTATCGAATACCTCTTTCTTTTTATCGTCGGGGATATGGCTTATGTAGTCTGATTCGCTGATGCCGATGATCTGTATTCTTGCCGGCTCGAAGTAGCCGAAATGACCTGCCAGGGCAAGACCGGGGCGGTTGACCTCGCTTTTTTCAATGCGTCTTTCTCGGTCGACGTTCGGAGTTACCTCTTCAAGCTGAAATTCGTCGATTATTTGTCCGAGGGATACGGAATAAGTAAGTTTGGGATCCATTATTATTTCCTTTCTTGGCTAAAAGAGAGATTTTAATTGTTGATGTTTTTTCACCTTTCTTACTCGTGTAAGAAAGGTGACCAAAGAATCACGCCAAGGGGCAAACCGTTTGAATTTTGCTTTTGCAAAATTCTGCACACGTTTTCCCCTTTGGGTTCCCCTTTCGAATTAAATAAACATCGGAGTGTTTATCAGACTTCTCCTCTTGGGGAGCTCACGATAAGCGGGTGAGATAGCATTGGTTATTTAATTTGTTTCGGCAGATTCTTCGGGTCGTTTACGACGTATGCGGAATAATTTGAGCCGAAGGTAACGTAACCCGGTTTTGATGCGGGAGGCTTTTTGACGTTCTTTATTCTTGTATAATCGACCGTCACGCGCTGTCCCTGCGGTGCCTTTGAATATACTGCCGCGACTGTTGCCGCTTCTGTGAAGTCGATGGCGTCGGGCTCTGCTCCGTCGCAGAGAAGCACGACGTGTGAGCCGGGATAATCCTTGATATGGAACCAGATGTCGCCCTTGGACGCGACCTTATGTGTGATATAGTCGTTTTGTGCGTTATTCTTGCCGCAGAGCAGTCTCCAGCCGCCGCTTGTACGGAATTCAAGAGGCTTCGGTGCTGATATTTTCGCCGCCGTGTAGTTTTTCATTCGGCTTGCGTAGCCCGATTCGTAGAGCTCTCGGCGGATCTCGTTCAGATCGTTTTCCGTTTCTGCGCGGGTGAGAGAATCAAAGACTGTGTCGAGATAGCGCAGCTCCTCGCGTCCTTTCTCTATCTGCTCGTGCAGATGAGTTTCTGCCGATTTGCATTTATTGTACTTTTTATAATATCTCTGTGCGTTTTGTGAGGGGGAAAGACGGCTGTCGAGGGTTAGGACGACCTGCGGGCAAGCCTCGTCGTAATAATCTGTGACCGTGACCTCGGTCATTCCGCGCTTAAGAAGGTAGATGTTTGCCGTTATCAGGTCGCCGTTTCGCTTATAAAGCTCCTTATCTCTGCAGGAAGAAAGCTCGTCCTCCTGGAGCGATATTCTCTTCGTCAATCGTGTTTCGGCGTTTGTCAGTAGCTTAAGGATGTCCGAGGCGCGCTGTTTTATTCTCTCATTACGGCTTCGCTCCGCGAAAAATCCGTCGATGAGCGCCGAGAAGCTTTCGCATTCCACAGCCGACGCGCCGTTTTCATACTGCAGTATCGGCATAAAGGAATATTCAAGCGGCTTGCCGTCGGGGGCTTTCAGAAGTATCGGGGTAAAATCGCGCTCCTCTATTCTGCGCGTGAGGTCAAAAAACTCGTTGCAAAGGCGGATATCCGATCCGTTTGCTCTGAAGGAAAGCTCTCGGCAGATGAGGGGGGACAGACCGAAATATCTGTTTTGCAGGAATTTTGCGTGAGTTGATCCGCTTTCGATCAGCGAATCCATGAAGCGCTCCGGCGTCTCGTTCAGCGGGGAGATCTTGCCCTCCTGGGGAGGCGGGAGCTCGTATGTTATTCCCGCGATAAGCGGTCTTTTTACCCCTGCCGACAGGTCTGTAAGATGCAGGGCTGAGACGACCTTTTTGTTTCCGTCGCAGAACACCAGGTTGCTGAATTTTCCCATCAGCTCCGCGTATATGTATTTATTTGAGAGATACCCCAGCTCGTCGCGGCTTTCGAAGGTTATTTCGATAACGCGCTCAAAGCCGAGCTGCTTGATCTCAACTATTCTCGCTGAGCTCAGATGCTTACGGAGAAGCATGCAGAACATCGGCGGGGTTTTCGGATTTTCAAATTCGTTTTCGGTGAAGCAGATACGCGGGCTTGTCGTTCCGCAGTCGATCAGCAGACGTCGGTTTTGCGCTCCGTCGCCGACTCTGTCGCGGTCGAGGCGGAGATTCAGTATCAGTGAATCCCGCGAGGGCTGAAAGAGCTTTTCGACTCTTGCGCCGACGCACAGCTTTTCAAGCTCGTATGCTATCGCCGATGTAAATGCGGCGTCAAATGCCATTTTTTACTCCTGTTTGTGAAATGAAATTGTGGGAATGTTTTTTATGCGGTTTAAAATGATGTTACATTCCATTGACATACGGTTGCTTCGCAACCTACACCTCATCCACCACCTTCGGTGGTCCCCCTGTCTCGCTGCGGCTCGGTCACGCTCGGGGTCTGACGTGCCCCCGGCACGTCATTCAACACCCTCGCGCCGCTTCGCTACCC
>JAZQGU010000037.1:0-36855 GCA_045540175.1 Eubacteriales bacterium
AAAGCACTTCTTGCAGGATTCGGAATCGCGGGCAAAAATAAAAGAGGGGCGGTGCACCTCTTTTATTTTTGGCCCACCCCGCAGGATTCGAACCTGTGACCCTCAGAATCGGAATCTGATACTCTATCCAGCTGAGCTAAGGGCGGGTATATTACAAAATGTATTATAGCATATTTTTGCCTATATGTAAAGAAATATTTGCCTTTTTTGTAAAAAAACCTTTTCAAATACCACTATATGTGGTATAATAAAGGGTAATTATCGACAAGGAGGATGCGGTATTGACATCTTTACCCATAACTGTCGTCACCGCATCGGTGACTGAAACGGAAAACGTCGGGCGAGAGCTTGGGCAGTATTTACTGGCTAACGGAAAGACCGACGCGTTTATTGCCATGTACGGCGATCTCGGTGCAGGGAAAACCGCCTTTGTGCGCGGTCTTTGCGACGTTATTACACCGGGCGCACACGTTTGCTCGCCTACCTACACCATTGTCAACGAATACTACGGCGGCGGCAGAACTCTTTGCCACTGCGATATGTACCGGATCGAGAGCGACGACGATCTTTATTCGATCGGCTTCTACGATTACGAAAACTGCGTAATTGCGGCGGAATGGTGTGAAAAGATACCGTTTGCGCTTCCCGAAAAATATATCAAGCTTACTATAAAAAAGCTTGAAAACGACCGCCGTGAGATAACTGCGGAGGAGGCAGAAAACTTATGAAAATCCTTGCTCTTGACTCTACCGAAAACACTGCCGCGGTTGCGATAACTGACGGCAAGACCCTCATTGGCAGCACCGTCATAAACGCAGGAAAGAGCCATTCGGAGCTGCTTCTGCCTGCAATTGAGTCGCTTATGAGGGCATCTGGGCTCAGCTATTCTGACATTGACCTCTTCGCATGCTCGTCGGGTCCCGGCTCGTTTACGGGAGTCCGAATCGGAGTTTCGACTATAAAGGGACTTGCTTTCGGCTACGGTAAGCCCTGCATCGGTGTTTCGGCAACCGAGGCGCATGCATATAATTTTATAGATTTCGACGGCATAATATGCCCCGCGATGGACGCGCGCCGTTCACAGCTTTATAACGCGCTCTTCCTTTCGGATAACGGAACGATCACGCGCCTGACATCCGACAGAACTATCCCCGCATCGGAGCTTGCGGTCGAGCTCACAAATTATGACGGACCGATATATATTAACGGCGGCGGTGAGCACATAATCAGAAAAGCGGCAGAGGGAAACGAAAACGTAATGCCGACAAACGAGATCCTCAGGCGTCAGAACGGATATTCAGTTGCGCTTTGCGCTCTTAATATTTACGAGAATGCGGAGAATAAGGACGGCTTTACCGATCTTGCGCTCCAGCCCACATACCTTCGTCCGTCGCAGGCGGAAAGAATGAGAAACGGAGAAAAGGAATGAAAACAATAGCAGTTGGATGCGACCACGGAGCTTATGAGCTTAAGGATAAGGTCGTAAAGCATTTAAATAATCTAGGATATAACGTGATCGACAAGGGTACAAACGGCCCCGAATCGGTTCACTATCCGATATATGCACACGAGGTCTGCCTCGCTCTTCAGAATAAGGAAGCCGAGCTTGGAATCCTCCTTTGCTCGACGGGAATCGGAATGAGTATGGCGGCAAACAAGCATCACGGTATCCGCGCCGCGCTTTGCGCCGATACCTATTCCGCTCGTCTTACGAGAATGCATAATGACGCAAACGTTCTTTGCATCGGTGCGCTTGTTGTTGGTCAGGCGCTCGCTATCGACATCGTCGATTCTTTCCTTAACGCCTCATTTGAAGGCGGCAGACACAAGACGCGAGTCGATATGTTTATGGCGCTCGAGGAACGCGAAAAATGAAGGATTATCTTAACGAGATAAACGAAAAATTTCCGATCAGACGTACCGATGAGCAGAAAAACGGCTTGTTCGAATACGTTAAAAGCGAGGCAGAAGCCGTCGGGCTTAACGCTCGGATAGAACAGCTTGAAAATAAGCATAACAATATTGTTATCGGTGATGTCGAGAGCGCAGGCGTCGTTTATACGGCGCATTACGATACTCCCGCTCGTTCGCTTGTTCCTAACCTTATGATGCCGCGAAATCCCGGGCTCGGTTATGCTTACGGTTTCGGTATTCCGCTTATAATTGCATTCTTCTCGCTTGGAGTCGCTTATGCGATACAAGCATTGGCGGGATTGCCGTATCCTGCGTTCGCCGCAATTTATATCGTTCTTTATTTCGGACTTTTCTTCGGAATTATGAGACGCGGTGAGAACAAGACGAATAAAAACGATAATACGTCGGGCGTGGCGACGGTTCTTTCGATAATGGCGAAGAACCCGAAGAATGCTGCGTACATTCTTTTCGATAACGAAGAAAAGGGACTGCTTGGCTCAAAGGCGCTTCTTAAGTCGAATAAGGAATTGTGGGCAAATAAGCCGCTTATAAATTTCGACTGCGTCGGACTTGGTGATAATATAGTTATCATCGCAATGGAAAAAGCCGAAAAACATTCGGTATTTGAAAAAATATCCGATACCGTTAAGGGAAATAATGAATATAGCGTCGGTCTTTATCCCAAAAAGGGAAGTATGTCGAATACCGACAGTAAAAATTTCCCCTGCGGAATTTCGGTTATGGCTTGCAAAAAGAGCAAAAAGGGTGTATTATATACTCCGTACATACATACGAAGCGTGATACGGTCGCGTCGAGTGAAAATATATACTTCCTTGCCGATGCTTTTTCTAAGCTTCCCGCATTCGTTTGTGAGGAAACGGTATGAAGAAGCAGGTCTGGAAGGGAACGGTGCTGACCTCTCCCGTGCCGCCCGTTATGGTTTCATGCGGTGATATGGAAAGCTCGAATATCGTGACCGTCGCATGGACGGGAACTGTAAATACGAAGCCGCCGATGACATATATTTCTCTGCGTCCGAGCCGTCATTCTTACGGAATCATAAAGGAAAAGGGAGAGTTCGTTATCAATCTTACGCCGACGTCCCTTATAAAAAAGGCCGACTACTGCGGTATATACACCGGCAAAAAGGTAAACAAATTCGAAAAATGCAGCTTCACGAAGGCGGAAGCGACCGAGGTCTCGGCGCCGCTTATCGATGAGTGTCCGATAAACCTTGAATGCAAGGTCAAGGATATAATCCCGCTCGGAACTCACGATATGTTCTTAGCCGAGATCGTAGCCGTTCACGTTGACGAAGCGCTTGTCGACGGAGAGGGAAAGCTTCATCTCGAAAAGGCGGATCTTACTGCGTATGCTCACGGCGATTACTATTCGCTCGGCAAAAAGCTTGCGCCGTTCGGAATCAGCGTAAAGAACAAGAAAAAGCATACACATAATAAAAAATAAAGATAGGATATGCAGAAAAAACGAAATTATAAAACGAAAAATTTCAGGTAAGGAGGAAAGGCGATGAATTATTCCGAGATCACACCGTACATAAGAGAGCTTGCAACACTTTCTGATACGAATAATCACATTGTTCCCGAAATGTATGCACAATACGATGTAAAGCGAGGGCTTCGCGATATAAACGGAAACGGCGTCGTTGCAGGTCTTACCGAGGTCTCCCGTATCAAGGCAAAGGATAAGGATGCGAATGGAAACGAGATCCCGTGCGAGGGTCAGCTGTATTACAGAGGGATAAACGTTCGAAATATTGTAAACGGCTTCCTCGAGGATGACCGCCCGGGATTTGAGGAGACGGTTTATCTTCTTCTATTCTCTAAGCTGCCTAATAAAGATGAGCTTGAACGCTTTTGCAATCAGCTTTCGGCATACCGTTCATTGCCCCCGTCATTCGTTCGGGATATGATCCTGAAAGCGCCGGGCAGGGATATGATGAATATTTTGTCCAGAAGCGTGTTGGCGCTCTATGCTTACGATGAAAACCCTGACGATATTTCAACAGCGAATGTTCTGCGCCAATGTCTTCAGCTTATAGCTGAGTTTCCGCTTCTTGCCGTTTACGGATACCAGTCGTTCCAGCATTATCACAATAATAACAGCTTGTTCATCCACTACCCGAAAAAGGAGCTTAACACTGCCGAAAATCTTCTGTATATACTCCGTGAGGACGGAGTGTATACGCCTCTTGAAGCGAAGCTGCTTGATCTTGCGCTCGTTCTTCACGCCGAACACGGCGGAGGTAATAATTCTACGTTTACCACTCACGTAGTAACATCATCGGGAACCGACACCTATTCTGCAATTTCCGCGGCGCTTGGCTCGCTTAAGGGACCGCGTCACGGAGGCGCGAATATCAAGGTAATGCAGATGTTCGACGATATGAAGGCGAATGTTAATACCAAAGACAAGGGCGCTGTTAAGGATCATCTCGTCAAGCTTCTTGACAAGCAAGCCTTTGATAAGGCAGGTCTTATATACGGTATGGGACACGCCGTATATTCACTTTCCGATCCGAGAGCTGACATACTTCGTACTTATGCAAGGAAGCTTTCCGAAGAAAAAGGAATGCAGGATGAATTCGAGCTTTACGAAACGGTAGAAAAGCTTGCGCCTGAGATAATAGCGGAAAAGCGCAAAATGTATAAGGGCGTCAGCGCAAACGTTGACTTTTATTCCGGAATGGTCTATAAGATGCTAGGACTTCCTTATGAGCTTTTTACCCCCATATTTGCGGTTGCGAGAATCGCGGGCTGGAGCGCTCACCGAATGGAAGAGATCCAAAACGCCGGAAAGATCATACGCCCCGCATATACGAGCGTAAAGCAAGAAAACGAATACGTAGCTTTATCAAAAAGATAAGAAACAATATAAAGGAAACATTATCATGAAAAGAATAACTATCAAAGAACTATATGCAAGCCCCGAAAGCTTTGCTGATACGAAGATAACCGTTTGCGGTTGGTGCCGTTCGATAAGAGCGAGCAACGTATTCGGCTTTATCGATCTTAACGACGGAAGCACGCTTCCTTGCCTTCAGGTAGTATTTGAAGCGGAAAAGCTTGAAAACTATGCTGAGGTTGCGAAGCAGAACGTCGGTGCCTCCTTCTCGATCACGGGTACTCTCGTTCTTACTCCCGAGGCAAAGCAGCCCTTCGAGCTTAAGGCTGAGAATATTGAGGTAACCGGTACGTCTACCCCCGATTATCCTCTCCAGAAGAAGCGTCATTCCGACGAGTTCCTCCGTACCATTGCCCATCTCCGTCCGAGAACGAATAAGTACGAGGCAGTATTCCGCGTTCGTTCGGTTGCTGCTTATGCGATACACAAGTTCTTCCAGGAGAGAAACTTCGTATACGTTAACACTCCGATAATCACGGGAAGCGACTGTGAGGGCGCAGGCGAAATGTTCCGCGTTACCACACTTGATCTTGACAATCTTCCCAAGACCGAGGACGGACAGGTAGATTTCTCGCAGGACTTCTTCGGTAAGAGCACGAACCTTACCGTTTCGGGACAGCTTAACGTTGAGACCTACGCTATGGCATTCGCTAACGTATATACCTTCGGACCGACCTTCCGCGCAGAGAAGTCGAACACTCCCCGTCACGCGGCAGAGTTCTGGATGATGGAGCCTGAAATGGCGTTCGCTGACCTCAATGACGATATGGAAGTCATTGAGAGTATGCTTAAGTACGTTGTAGCATACGTTATGGAACAGTGTCCTTACGAGCTTGAGCTTTTCAATAAGTTCATTGATACGACGCTTCTTACACGTCTTAACAACATCGTAAATTCCGACTTCGTCCGTCTTCCTTACACCGAAGCAGTCAAGCTCGTTAAGGAAAGCGGTGTCAAATTCGATTATCCGCTTGACTGGGGCATGGACCTTCAGACCGAGCACGAAAGATACCTTACCGAGCAGGTATTCGGTAAGCCGGTATTCGTTACCGATTGGCCCCGTGACATCAAGGCGTTCTATATGCGCGTAAATGACGATGGAAAGACCGTTGCGGCAGTTGACCTCCTTGTTCCCGGGGTCGGTGAGCTTGTCGGCGGATCGCAGAGAGAGGAGCGTCTTGACGTTCTGCTCGAGAGCATCGACAAGTTCGGTCTTAAGCCCGAGGATTACAGCTGGTACGTTGATCTTCGCCGTTACGGCGGTGCTAAGCACGCCGGCTTCGGTCTCGGCTTCGAGCGTCTAATTATGTATATGACGGGCATCTCGAACATCCGCGACGTTGAGTCCTTCCCGAGAACTACGGGATCGGCAGAGTTCTGATAAAAACAAAATCCACCCGAAGACATTCAAAACTTTGCGGTAAAATTGAAATGAGCCACCACGGTCGTGGTGGCTTTTTGATACGCAGAAAGCAAAGAAAATCCCCGCGCGAGGCGGGGCGAAGATTACTTGATATATTCTGCGAGATCATATTTGTCCAAATACTTATAGAAATATTCCATATAGTATTTTTTGTTCTCTTCAAAGTCCTTCCATACAACGGAAACAAGTCTATAGGCATCAGCAACGTATTTTTCGCACTCCTCAACATTACCAAGCTTTTTATAACAAGCGGCAATGCACTGAAGGAAACTCCAATGAAATGTCTGCATCCCGTCCCAAAGATACTGATCCGCGGGATCATCGTAGTAATCGGCTAGGAGAAATGTTGTAAGAACGCGGAGCCCTTTTTGATAGCATTTCATTGCTTCGGGAATATAGTCGTCGGATGTGTAATCGCGGAACTTAACATCGGGATGCTGATCCATAAAGAACCATGCGTTGCCTTCCTCCATGCAAGCTTGGTATAAGCCTTGCAGATGATGGCATCTCGACACAGTCGCTCCATTGAGCTTATCCCTTCCGGATAACCGAAAAGCAAATGCCCAATCGCGAAGATTATATTCGCGAGGAAGGGATTCCAATACAGATTTTGCTTTTTGATATTCGCCTTTTTTGAGATACGCTGCTGCTAGAATATCTTTTACGTTGCAGACTCTAATAAAATCATCGCTCTCTGTAATGATTTTTTGAGAGAGTTCAATCATTTCATCCAAGCGCGAAGTATCTCCCTTGTCACGCAAATTGTATTCGTATGCCTCCAAAAGAGATGTAAGCAATTCTTCATTTCCCGGATATTCCCGTAAAGAATCTTTCATGATTTCAATATACTTTTGGGTATCGTCAAAGAAATAATTCCAAGCATCATCAATAATCTTTTGGATTTTTGCTTTCATTTCACGAACATCATAATCAAAGAGAATATCCATTGAAACCTCGAAATATCCTGCGATAACCGGTATCATTTCCATATCGGGATATGTCAGACCACTTTCCCATTTGCTTACTGCCTGCGGAGAAACAGAAAGTACAGAGGCAAGAGCTTCTTGCGTAATACCTTTCTTTTTTCTGAGTTCTCGTATCTTGTTGCCTATATTGATATTGGTCATAAGAAACCTCCAATTTTTATTGTGACGCGCTTCACTGATGTAAGTATAGCATACGGACGTGAACAATTCAACAACGCTATATTAGAATAAAATCAACTTGTAGTTAAGTCGGTTGAGACGTCTGGATATCTTTTAATAGCACTGATTTTTTGTTTTCCCGACGCTTGCGTCCGTGGCAAGCATATCGTGTGGATGTCTACTCACGATTGGGAAGAAACCCGAACCCACTATTTGCATAGCACAAGTATATTTTTTTCGCTAAGATTGCAGAGACGAGATGGTGTTTTTTTGAGAATAGACAAAGATAATAGAAAAGGAAAAACCGTCTGCGGCTGCAGACGGTTTATATTTTATTTCTTTCTCCAGGTTGCTGGGGATAGGGCAAGGAGTATCGGGAAGATTTCAAGTCGACCTATCAGCATTGCAAGCGAGAGAAGAATCTTCGAGAAGCTCGAGAATACCGTGTAGTTTGCGGCGGCAGAGCCGTACGCGGGACCAATGTTATTCAAGCAGGACGTAACCGAGCTGAGCGTCGTCTCAATATCCAGTCCGTTAATTGACACGAGAAGGATCAGCGCGAGGAAAATTATAAAATAGGTTGTTAGGTATATGGTTGCGCTGTGTATAGTGTCGTCGTCAACCGACTTTCCTTCAAGCTTTACGACGTTTACCGAGCGTGGACGAAGCATTTTTTTCAGATCTGCCTTCACCGTTTTAAACAAAAGCATTACACGGCTTACCTTAAGTCCGCCTGCAGTTGAGCCGGCACAGCTTCCTATGAACATAAGTATCAGAAGCAGCGTTTTTGAAAAACCGGGCCAAGCATTAAAATCGACAGTTGTATATCCCGTCGTCGAAATAATTGACACGACTTGAAATGCGGAATGACGTATTGTTTCGCCGATGCTTGAGAAGAGATGCGATATGTTTATCGTAACTGCACCTACTGCAACTGCAACGATTCCGATATAGCACAATAGCTCGCGGCTCTTTATTGCTGAAGAGAATTTTCCGATAAGAATGAGATAAAACAGGTTGAAATTTATGCCGAAAACGAGCATAAACACGGTAATTACCCATTGTAAATATGGGGAATAGCTTGCGATGCTGTCTGCCTTTATGCCGAAGCCGCCTGTGCCTGCCGTACCGAATGTATGCACAAGGCTATCGTACAGCGGCATTTTGCCTGCAAGAAGGAATCCGACCATAATTACCGTAAGACCGATATATATAAGATACAGTATTTTCGCCGTTTCTCTTATCTTCGGAACTATTTTACCGACGATCGGTCCCGGGACCTCAGCGCGCATGATATGTATTGAGCGTCCCGAATCGGTCGGGAGAATTGCCATGAGGAATACGAGAACGCCCATGCCGCCGATCCAGTGCGTGAAGGATCGCCAGAAGTGCATACCTTTGCTCATTGCCTCAATTTGAGTGCCCGAGAGAATCGTTGCACCCGTCGTTGTGAAGCCGCTGACGGTCTCGAAAAGCGCATCAACATACGAGGGAATAAATTTGCCGATAACGAAGGGAAGCGCGCCGACAGCCGAAACCGCAAGCCACGCAAGAGCGACGATCGCAAAGCCTTCTTTGGCAA
Organism: Eubacteriales bacterium; assembly: GCA_045540175.1. Taxonomy (GTDB): domain Bacteria; phylum Bacillota; class Clostridia; order Oscillospirales; family CAG-272; genus Colimorpha_A. Next base: position 8,991 of record JAZQGU010000037.1, read on the forward strand.
ATATCAGTTTGTTTTTTGTGTATGAAACTGCGCTGAGCAGCAGTCCAGCGCCTAGAGCGATGCCTGCGGAGATCGCAAACGCGATAACCGACGAGGTCTCTTTATATATGACGGAGCAGAGAAGCGGTAGCATAAAGAGTATTGCTTCCAGGATCAGAATATGTCCCGTCGTGTAAAATACCATTTTACGGTTCATATCTGTACCGCCTTATTTAAGTATGTCCGAAAGGTCGGAGAGCTTCTGTCCTGCCGCGATTACGACGACTCGGTCGCCCGCAAGAATGACGTCGTTACCGCCGGGAATGATCGTTTTTCTGTTGCGGATGATTCCGGCTATGAGTATATTTTCCTTTAGCTTAAGATCCTTAAGCGGTATACCGTTTATTCTCGGGTCGGAGACGACGTTGAATTCAAGCGCTTCAGCGTCTCCGTCCATAAGCTTGTAAAGCGTTTCGACGTTGCTACCGAGAGAGTTCTGAAGAGCGCGGGCGTAGCTGACGAGCTGATCGGATATCATCTTTTTCGGAGAGACCACGGTGTCAACACCGAGCTTTTCCGCCATAAATGCAAGCTCCTCACGGTTGACCTTTGAGATCGTTTTCGGTACGCCCTGACTCGATGCGAAAATCGAAATGAGTATATTTTCTTCATCTGTTCCGGTCAGGGAAACGAATGCGTCGAGATCCTTGATTCCTTCTTCGACAAGAAGCTCCTGCTGCGCGCCGTCACCGTTTATTATTACGGCACCCGGGAGGGCTTCGCAGAGCTTAACCGCTTTTTTCTCGTCCTTTTCGACTATCTTTACGTTACAGCCGATCGAAAGGAGCATTTCGGATAGGTAAACGGCAGTACGGCTTCCGCCGAGAAGCATTACATTTTTTGCCTGCTTCTGAAGCAGGCCTGCTGCCTTGAAGAATTTTTGGATCTCGGTATGAGTTGCGGTTATTCCGATCATATCGTTGCTTTTGAGAACGAAATTACCGTCGGGGATAAACATACTGTCACCGCGCTTGACGCAACAGATAAGTACCTTTGCCTTGTATTTTTCACGCAGCTCGCTTAACCTTATACCGTCGAATTGCGAATCTGGCTTCAGGCGAAGCTCGACCATTTCGAGATATCTTCCACTGAAGGTCTCGATTTTTACGGCGGAGGGGGATTTGAGTACGTTGAAAAGCACCTGTGCCGCAAGGTACTCGGGATTTATCGAGAGCGAAAGCTCAAGCTGTTCCTTCATAAATGTGAGGCTGGTGTCGTTATATTCGGGGGTTCTTATTCTTGCTATCGTATGAGACGCACCGAGCTTCTTTGCCAAAAAACAGGAGAGCATATTGAACTCGTCTGAGCCCGTGACTGCAATAAAGAGATCTGCGTCCTTGACGCCTGCCTCGACGAGTATATCGCTGTCAACGCCGTTTCCGCAAATACCCATAACGTCGTATATGTTAGTCAGTTCTGTGACGACCGCAGGGTTGGAATCTATTGCCACAATATCGTGTCCTTCGTTCACGAGAGAGGATATGAGTGTTCCGCCGATCTTTCCGCAGCCTACTATAAGAATCTTCATTTTTTTGCCTTTCTTAAGCAAGTGATACAAGAATTATATCACTAACCGTAAAAAAATGCAATAGTAAAGTGTCGTGTACCAATATTGACGCTGTCGGCAAGCAAATTTTTCTCTGTTTTTTGTACCTAACAGGAAAAAATGAGAGAAAAAATACTTTTTTAAGCTAAGTTCGAAGAAAACACTTGACAAATCGCCTAAAATATGTATATAATATAGAGTAACGTCATTAAACGCCAAGGAAAAGGAGTGACACAAAAATGCTTAGAACATACCAGCCTAAAAAGCTTCAGAGAAAAAAAGAGCACGGCTTCCGCAAGAGAATGAGCACTGCAAACGGAAGAAAGGTACTCAAGAGAAGACGCGCTAAGGGCAGAGCAAGACTTACCCACTAATTCTTCTCTATTTAAGAAGGGGTCACGGTGTGAAAGAATTCGCCATTAAGGAAAACCATCTTTTCGTTAAGACGTATCAGGGCGGTAAACGCTACGTTACCGATACGGTCGCGGTATACGTTCTTAAGGATCTGAAGGCGGGGCGTCTTCGTAAGGAAAATCCACAAAAGGAATTTCTTAATCGCATAGGATTTACCGCAAGCACAAAGCTCGGACATGCTGTCGTTCGTAACCGCGCAAAGCGCGTTATGCGTCAGGCATATAGGGACATTATATCGGACAAGCCTTTAAAAACCGGCAAGCTCATCGTAATTACCGCAAGGGAAAAGATCATTGGCGCCTCGTCGGCTGAAGTGGCGAAGGATATGAAGCGTGCCTTTGGCAAGCTTGAAATGTTTGTGTGAGCGATTTGACTCTTGATTTTCATCGGCGGACTGTAACGGTCCGCCATTTTGTTAGTATATAGGCAGATATATTAACTCAAACTACGGAGGAACAATGAAAAGAATATTTCTGTGGCTCATAGATCTTTACAGAAAATATATCTCTCCTCTCAAAAAGCGTCCGTGCTGTCGCTTTTATCCTACCTGCTCGACCTATGCTTACGAGGCAATAAGCGAGTGGGGGGCGATACGCGGATCATTTCTTACGGTGTGGCGGATCCTTCGCTGCAATCCGTTCTGTCGAGGCGGCATCGACAACGTCCCGAAAAGGGGCGCTTTCCGTAAAATGACGGCGGAAAGAATTATTTACCGTGGCCGCAATAAGGAGTTAAAAAACGAGAACTCCGATAAATCCTGAAAGGACGCTTGTTTATACAAGCTGTAAAAGAAAATGGGTTTTTTGAATAAGCCGATAGGTTGGATTATCAACCTGTGCTACAAACTGATACCGAACTACGCTCTTGCGCTTCTTCTTTTCGCGATCGTAATGAAGCTGCTTCTTTTTCCGTTCGGTATAAAACAGCAGAAAAATATGCTTAAGCAGGCGAAGCTTCGCCCGAAGGAGCAGGCTATCCGTAAGCGTTACGCAGGACGCAACGATAAGGTCACCCAGCAGAAGATGCAGGAAGACGTTATGAAGCTTTATCAGGACGAGGGCTATAACCCCGCATCGGGATGCCTTCCTCTGATCCTTCAGCTCGTTATCGTATTTGCAGTCTACGGAGTAATGCGCGCGCCGCTTACCTACGTTTCGGATCTAAGCAATAAGGAAGTCAAGCAGCTCGGTGTCGGCATAGTTGAGCTTTACGACAGAGGACTTCTTGACGAAAAGGATTTCAACAAGAACGTATGGAATAGCATCGACAAGCAGGCAGACAAGATCACGGTCGAAACGAAAAAAGATGAAGCTACTGGCGTTGAGTATCAGGTGAAGAACTACAGTAAGGTCAAGAATCCCTTTGTGGAACAGGTTGACCTTGTACGCATAGTAAAGAAGTATTATACTGAGCTTGAACAGTATGGCTGTCTGCCCGACGGCTTTACTAAGGGCGATCTTCCCGAGTTTTATCTTTTTGGAAACACATTTGACCTTTCCGTAACGCCTACAATGGCGATCAACTGGCACCTGCTTATACCGATACTGACATTCGTATTCACCTTCGGAAGCATGAAGCTGACGAAGCTGTTTACCTATCAGTCCGATATGCAGCAGCAACAGAGCGCGGATATGGGCTGCTCCATGAAGATAATGGACTATATGATGCCCCTTATGTCGACGTTCTTTACTTTCCAGATGCCGGCGATCATCGGTGTGTATTGGATATATAATAACGTTCTTTCCTTTGCTCAGCAGGTCGCACTTAAGTTTATGTATCCGATCCCCGTATTCACCGAGGAGGATTATAAGCAGGCAGAGCGCGAAATGAACAAGGGAATCAAGCAGCCGAAAAAGAAGGCTAATAACGCAAAGCGTGCGGCTCACCGAATCGACCTTGATGACGATGACGTGGTTGCCGAGGAAAAGCCGAAGGCGGCACCTAAGAAAGCGAAAGAAGACCCCAAGGCAAGTCTTATAGCGCCCGCGCAACTAAAAGATGAATCGGATAAAAAGTCCGATAATGACTGATTTTAAGGATGTGAATAAATGAAACAGGAAATAACCGTTAGTGCCAAGACTATCGAGGCAGCGGTAAACGAGGGCGCTGAAAAGCTTGGCGTTTCCTCCTCTGCAGTTACCTACGAGGTCATCGAGGCTCCCAAAAAGGGCTTCCTCGGCTTCGGAGAAACTCCCGCTACCGTAAAGGTGTGCTATGTTTCCTCTCCCGAAATGACTGCTCTTTCCTTTGTCAGAACCGTGATCAGAGATATGGATATCATCGCTGATGCTACCATTTCCGCTGTATCGGGAAGCAAGAGAGAGTTCCTCATTAATATTACGGGTGAAGAGGCAAGTGTTCTCATCGGTCACCACGGCGACACCCTTGATTCTCTTCAGTATCTTACAAATCTTGCGGCAAACCGCCGTGAGGATGACGATGAGAGCAACTACACGAGAATCACCGTTGACGTTGAGAACTACCGCGCTAAGCGCGAGGACACCCTCCGCCGTTTGGCAAGAAGAATGGCTGACAAGGCTATCCGTTACCGCAAAAACGTAACTCTTGAGCCTATGAATGCTTATGAGAGAAGAATAATCCACTCTGAGATCCAGGGAATATCCGGCGTTACGACGAATTCCGTCGGCGCAGATAATAACCGCCGAGTTGTTATCAGCTGTGATAATGCGTCAAACGCTTCCAAGAATCCCGCGCGTCCTCCCCGTACTGCTGCTTCGAGAATAGTTCCGAAGAACAAGATCGAGAAGAGAGCACGCTTCGACGACTCGCTTCCCGAGTATCAGCTCGGCGATTGCTATGCAACAGACAGCGACGTCGATCAGGCAGAGGCAGATAACGATACCGACGAGATCTAAAAAACACACCCGTTTGGAATTACCAAACGGGTGATTTTTTATGCTATTTTTTCAATAATCTTAGTGTTTGCGGGGAGAATTCCTGCCTGCTCGTATACTATTTCCTGGATCTGTGCTACCTGGTTCGGCATAAGGGCGGTGGGAGTTTTTACGATTACGTTACAACCGCTGTCGCTGATCACCGCGATACACTTTTCAAAACCTTTTGCTGTAACGAGGCTTTCGATCTTGCTTTCGCTGTCGATGGCAGATGCGATCTTGGAGATCTCCTCCATTGCCACTACCTTGGATTCGTCAAGTGCTTCCGGGTTTTCAACCACAAGCTGAAGCACCTCGATCGCTTCGTCACGTGATCTCTGACGCTCGATCTGTGTAGATGCAAAGAAGCTGTCAACATCATTCATATCCCCGCTTCCGTTTCCGTCGACGGTGATATTTCCGTTTCCGGCGGAGCCTCCGACCTGCTTGGTCCCTGCGGTAAAGAGAGCAATGTTAAGCCAAACCGCGCCTCCGATAACGAGAACCGAGAGGATTATTGCAAGGTTTCTGCGGCCTATCTTTTTCACGACCTCTTTTGTCTTGGACACGATTAAAGCCGTGTCGGGCTTTTTGAGTTTGAGCATAATCTTCCTCCGAAAGTTTGTTTGGTAAATAATATGCGCTTATCCGCTGACATATACCTGGTTTTGCGAGATGTCGAGCAGGGAAGCGATAAGCTTTGAGATTTTTTCCTGATTTATAGGATTGCTTCCGCCGTAGCACACGACTGCAACGCCTCTGACCTTTGGATAAACGAGCTTGATTATTATCGGTTCGTCACTTCCGTTGCGGTCTATGATAACGTATTCCTTTTCACTAAGCGATCCGCCTTCATAACGTCCGTTTTGCGCGTAGACAGTTTCCGCACAGGAGTCTGCGGTTATTATTACCGATACGTTTGATATCCCGTCCATTTGCGATAGGATGTGTTTTATGCGGATTTCAAGGTCACTTATGTATTTGTCTGTGACTTCAAGCTGATCGTACAGATTCGGAAGCTGGGATTCCGGTGTTTTCTTTTCGCTTGTTCCCGCGAATATCAATATCAGACCCGCGATCACTCCGATGAGAAGCAGGACCGCGCTTTTTTTGCCCTTGAATAACCCGTTCATAAGTCCCCCGCCGTCATTCTTCGTATCCGATCTCACATCCGAGCTCCTTTTCAATGTAATCTGCCGCTTCCTTGAGATTTCCGTCGCCGCTCAAATGTCCTGAGATTATTTTGATATTCTCTTTGTCGGTTGAGTCTACGGACAGTGTCAAGGAGGCGTTTTTAATTCCGTATATCCTCTCAGCTTCTTTTTCCATTTCATCCGATATCTTTTTGACAGTCAGCCGGACAATTTCGTCAATCGCCTCGTAAGATGCGTTTTCCTCAGCTTCGGGCAGTGAAAGGTCAAAACCGCCGCTTTCTCCGTTCAGCAGCCGTAAGATAGGCAGACATAAAGACGCACATATCGCCAGACCGCAGACGAATGATATTTGTTTCTTCAGGCTTTCATTTTCGGGGGATAGCATACCGATGATTGCGGAGCAGATCGAAACGCTCATTACGGCAAACAATAATTCCTTCATAGCTATACGCTCGGTACTACCGAGGCAAAAACTCCCATAGAAATAACGAATATAAGTGAGCTTGTGACTATCATCGCGGTCATCATATCGATTATCGAAGCAAAATCGCGGATGCAGTCGCCCTTGATTCCCAATATGTCGGCAATGAAGGCGACGAAGGTAAGTGAGATCTTGACCGCAAAGAGCTTGAGTATCATCGGCAAAGCGGAAAGAGCTATCGCCGCAGCAACCAAGGTTCCGGCTGAGCTTTTTATTAAGGATAGTCCGCTGAGATAGGTTCCTGCCGCCTCGGATAGAGAAGCGCCTACGATCGGTATCGCGCTTCCGGAGGCGAACCTGATGCTTCGCAGTAAAACAGTATCAGAGCCTTTTGCAATGACTGTCTGAAAGCTCATTGTAAGGCAGAGTACCGTGGAAAGAAGTGAGATGAAGAATATAAAGGTCTTTTTTATAGAGCTGACGATGTGCGTCAGGTCGACGTCAGATGCGCGCGAAATAGCCGATACCGCCGTAAAGGCGATAGAAACCGTTAAAAGCGGCGATAATATGCTCCCGCCCATTTCCTCGGTCAGCATAAGAAATGCGTTCAGAAAGGTCGCATTTACCGTTGTGGACGACACTTGCCCCGCCGCGTAGGATACCGCCGTCATTACGGGAAGCGATGCTTTGATGATTCCGCTTATTGCGTTTAATGTATTGAAGCATTGATCGCTCAGCGGCTTGATAATGGCTATACAGGCACCGCAAAGAGATACACCCGAAGCGAAATTCAGCGCCTTCCCGATACCGCTACTGCTGTTTTTCGAAAGGGAAGAAAGAAGTGCCGAAAGCATTACCGTCGCGCTCAAGCTGAGCAATATCGGAGCAGTATCATGTAATGCCGCAGACAATGTCTTTCCGAGAAACGAAAGAATGAAAGACGCATCGAGATCCTTTACTGCGCTTGTCCCGTCTTTCTTTATGCTTTCTCCGAAATCCTCAGGGAAAAGCCCGTCAAGCTGTGACGGAAGCCCGTCATATATTTCGCCAAGCTCCCCGTCTGCATGCGCGACGGTCGGCATTGAGAGTGCGATCAACAAAGAACAGATGATAATAACCGACGCTTTCATATAAGAAGCTCCTTGATCGTTGATACCGTGTCGGTTATTAGAGGTAGACAAATGAGCAGTATTTCGACCTTACCTGCCAGCTCAATACCGCTTGATAACGAGCTTTCGCCCAAATCTCGGCAGATCCCGCCGACGGTATTTACAACAATGCCGACACCGAGAGATTTGAGCATTACGGAAGCGTAATCGGTCATTTTGCTGTCCTTCATTATTTCATTTACAGCTTCGATCGCGCCCGAAAACCGCAGTATTGCGCCTGAGAGGATCAGAAGGCAGGAGAATACTGCGATGACCGCCGAAGCTTGCTTTGCGCTGTCTTTGAGGATCAATACGCAAATTGAGGCAATTATTGCCGCTCCGCAGAGCTTAAACAGTACCGTCATAGCCCAAATATAGTTTTGATCGAGGTTATCAGCGTCCCAAGCTCCTTCACAAGCATAAGGAGAACGATTATAACACCCGCTATTGAAACGAGCATCGCCTGCTCGTCGCGTCCCGATTTGTTAAGTATCTGACAGACGACGCTTACGATCAGTCCGACGCCCGCCGCCTTCAGAATCAAGCTTATATCCATTTTTAAACCTTTATATAAATAGTATCGCAATCAGAGCGGAAAGAGCACAGGAGAGGGAAAGGGAGAGCTTTGTTTTCGCAGGAAGGTTTTCGTTTACCGCCACAGCTTCTTGCTGTAAGCGGGCAATGAGATCTGTGCAAAGCTTGATCTGATCGTCGAGATAGCTTTTTCCAAGACCATCAGCAAATTTTCGTACGGTGCTCAAAAGCTCGATTCCGATTCCGAGTGAATCTCCCTTAAGTATGAGCGCCGCGCTCAGACCCTTTCGTCTAAGCTCATCGGTAAACCCGATCCCGTCAAGAAATGGATTGCTGAAATCCGCATAGATCTGAGGAAGCGGCTGACTGAAGCAGGTTATTCTGGTTTTTATGTGCTCGGAAAGGGAAATCAGCGCGTCGATGCTGTTCTTTTCGGTCTTGAGTGCCTTATTGTAAGAAAAACCAAAGCCTAAAACTGAGAGGCTGAGTATGGCGCTTCCAATAGCTGCAATCATTTTCTGCTCCTTATGGTTATATCGAAATTAAACCCGTGGCGGTCTCGGCTGACTCCCACGTAGGTTGAAAATATGCCCGATTCGTCAAGAAGCCTGAAAGTTTTTCTTTTGAGAAGAGCATCAAGAGACGGCGCGTGAGCACTGGCGATCAGAGGGACTCCAAAGCTTTGCGTTGAAAGAACCGATTCCGCTTCGCTTGCTCCCAGCTCGTCACAAACTATGAATTGCGGAGACATCGTCCGCACGGCAAGCTCAATGGCTGTGTTCTTGGGATATGAATTATAGATATCTGCAATCGAGTTTCTGAAGGCGTCGGGGCGGTAAAGCTCGTTACGGCTGTCGATTACCGATACTCTTTTCAGATATGGCGGAGAGGATAATGTCGCAGCGATATCGCGCAAAAGAGTGGTTTTGCCTACCCCGGGCGGAGAATAAATCAGCATTCCGCCGCAACCGTTTATCAGCCTTTTACAAAGACTGTCGCCGACTCCGTAAACGCTTCGCGGTATTCTTATACAAATCGAGGTCACCTCGCTGATTCCGTTTCCTGCGTATTTACCGCATACACCTATACGGCATCCGTTTTCAAAAGGTATGTATCCGTTGAGCATGGTTTTCTCAAACGAATGTAGCGAGCCTTGGCAAAGTCGCATAACGGTTTCCGTTATTTCTGACGCTGTAACTCTGTCGCCAAAAAGAACACTCTTTTCTCCGACGGTAAGAGTAATTGGTCGGTCGGCAGTCAAGCGTATTTCACTTAAATGGGAAAGATCGTATTTTGAAAATTGCTCCGATATCCGAATCGGCAGACATTTTGTTATTTCTTCAAGCACGGCTTTTTTCCACTCCTTTTCTTGCTTCATTATATGGGACGGCGTGTCTTATTATGACCTTGTCCTTAAATAGCTTTTTTCCGAACATTACCGTAACGTATACCGTCGCGCCCGATAAGATGCCGACGAAGGAGCGAAGAGCCGCACCGTCTATCATTGAAATGAAAGGCTTTGTGATCAGAACCGAAAGGATCACCGATAATATAGGCTTTGGAAGTCTTGTTAGGGGAATCGGGCTTTGCCCCGTAACACGGCGCAACCGCGCGATACTGAACGTGAAATTTATCATTTCGCTCAGCAGTATGACTGCAACGTAGCCGAGTATTCCGACCTTTGGTACGAGAAAGAATACGCAAATTACGCATGATGCCGCGTCGATGACGTTTACCTTCATGGTATAAATTTGCTCACCGAGCCCTTTCAGCATTGAGTCGGAGATATTGTCAAGGTACATTATCGGGATAAGCGGAGCGAGGATAAGCAGGTATTTTCCTACCTTATCGCTTCGGTATATTGCCTGACCAAGGTCTGAACCGTAAGCGAATATCAAGCCTGCCGCGCCGACGGAGAAGACAAGAAAGGCATACAGAACCTGTCTCATTTTAAGACAAATTTCCTTTTTGTCCCCCTTTTCGTTCGCCTCAGCCATCTCGGGAATTACGAGCGCGGAAAACGAGTATAAAAATGACGCGGGAAACATTATGATGGGAAGAGCCATTCCGGTAAGAGTTCCGTAGGACGCCATTGAAGCGCCATATGAGAGCCCGCTTTTTATCAGACCCTTGGGGATAAGAATGTGTTCAAGGGCGGTGAGAGCCGATCGAAGAAACGAGCTTATTGAAACGGGAAGCGTTATAGAGAGGATTTTGGCTGTGACACCGCTGTTTTTTATGCGCGTCTCGGCTTTGAGCTTAGATGCTTCGCGGGAATAGACGTATATCGAAACCACGGCGGAAAAAATGTCGGAGCAGACGTTGGAAAATACGACGAGAAGTAAGCACAGCTCGGCACGGTCTGCCATACAGTATATTAGTGAAAAGGTCAGAAGCATCTTAAAAAGCTGTTCGGAAATCTGTACTGCCGCGCTGTTTTTCGCCTTGCGAAGCGCAATGAAAAAGCCGTTGATGCAAGATGACAGAGCTATAAACGGCAGACCGAGAGAAAGCATTCGTATAAGGTGAGCGGCATCTCGGTTTCCAAGCCATGACGCGGATATATAAGGCGAAAGTGAAAACAGTATGACCGATACCGGAATGGATGATAACTGTGAAAAGAGTGCACATCGGAAAAGTACGGATTTCGGTCTTCCTCGTCTTTTTCCCATTTCCTCGGCAATAAGCCGGGAGGATGCAAGCGAGGTTCCTGCACTTGCGAGCGTAAGGGCAGGGGAATAGACTGACATCACGAGCTGAAAGAGCCCGGTTCCGATCTCGCCTACTCTTGACGTTATGAAAATGTTGAATCCGACACCTAACGTACGAAGAATAAGCGATGCCGCTGTAAGTATCAGACCGTTGTATATAAAAAGCTTTGCGTTTTTCATCTCGGTAATCCTTTCGTATTTCAATTTATATTCCGTCATTATGGTTTTAGAACAAAGCTCAAAAGCAGAAAAAATGAAGGACGCAACCGCAAAAAAATCATTATATGATAACAAATCAGTAAATTCCCATCATTTTTTACAAGTTTGAGCGATAAAAAATTCAAATATGATGATTTTTCTATTGACAAACTAAAGTAAAAAATGTATAATGGTTTCATCTTTTTTAATTAATACCGAAAAATCGGTTTTTCAGGAGGAATATGCTATGGCATTCACCAATGAATATCTTGCCGGCGTGTATGAAAAGGTAGTACGCGATAATCCCGGCGAAACAGAATTTCATCAGACCGTAAAGGAGGTTCTTGAGTCGCTTCAGCCCGTTATCGACCAGCGCCCCGACATCGTTGAGGCAGGCGTTATCGAAAGAATGGTAGAACCCGAGAGAACCATCTCCTTCCGCGTTCCGTGGGTAGACGATAGCGGTAAGGTTCAGGTCAATAAGGGCTACCGCGTTCAGTTTAATTCTGCAATCGGTCCTTATAAGGGCGGTATCCGCTTCCATCCTTCTGTAAATCTTTCTATTATGAAGTTCCTCGGCTTCGAGCAGACCTTCAAAAACTCTCTTACTACTCTCCCTATGGGCGGCGGTAAGGGCGGCGCTAACTTTGATCCGAGAGGCAAGAGCGATAACGAGGTTATGCGCTTCTGCCAGTCCTTCATGACTGAGCTTTCGAAGCATATCGGCGCTGATACCGACGTTCCCGCAGGTGATATCGGAGTCGGCGCACGCGAGGTCGGCTATATGTTCGGTCAGTATAAGCGCCTCCGTAACGAGTTTACAGGCGTGCTTACCGGTAAGGGACTTTCCTACGGCGGATCGCTCATCCGTCCGGAGGCAACAGGATACGGCGCAGTATATTATACCGTTGAGATGCTTAACCATTTTGGTGACGATATAAAGGGCAAGACCTTCGCTGTCTCGGGCTTCGGTAACGTTGCTTGGGGTACCGTTAAGAAGGTTACCGAGCTCGGCGGTAAGGTAGTTACCATTTCCGGCCCCGACGGATACGTTTACGACGAGGACGGTATCAATACCGAGGAAAAGATCAACTATATGCTCGAAATGCGTGCTTCCTGCCGCAACAGAGTTCAGGATTACGCAGATAAGTTCGGTGTTCCTTTCTACGCGGGCGAGAAGCCCTGGGGTGTAAAGGCAGATATACTTATGCCTTGTGCTACTCAGAACGAGGTCGACGTTAAGGAAGCTGAGATGATTATAAAGAACGGCGTTAAGTACTACGTTGAGGTCTCCAATATGCCTACCACAAACGAGGCAGTTGCGCTTCTTAAGGCAAACGGCGTTATCGTTGCTCCCTCCAAGGCAGTTAACGCGGGCGGTGTTGCTACTTCGGGTCTTGAAATGTCGCAGAACTCCATGCGTTACAGCTGGACCGCAGAAGAGGTTGATGCTAAGCTTCATCAGATAATGAAGAACATCTTCGATTCTTCCGTTGCTGCAGCAAATAAGTACGGCCTCGGAGACGACCTCGTTGCAGGTGCGAATATCGCAGGCTTCATAAAGGTCGCAGAAGCAATGCTCGCTCAGGGCGTTTGCTGATAATACGTAATAAAAACGGATGCTCGACGAGCATCCGTTTTTTTCGTCACATAAAAAACACTAACGTGCCTTGATTTGTTAATATAGTTGTGATACAATATTTGGGACTAATACTTTTGGGGTGAATTATGAAAAGAATAATCGCAGTAATACTTGCGTCGGTGATGATGCTTACAGCACTCACGGCGTGTGATGGAAAAAAGCGGGAAAAAGAGAAGATCGACCTTACTTCGTTTGTCGTTGCAAAGACGGAGCATTACGAGGTTAACGGTGCAATGTATGCGTTTTTCCTCTACGACTTTGTAGGACAGTATTCGAGTTATCTTCCGTATTGGGGCTACGACGTAACGCTTTCTCTGAGAGATCAGACTTCTAAATGTGCCCTTGATGAAACAAAAACCTGGTTTGAATATTTCTCCGGTTTGGCAAACAGCTATATAGAGCAGTATCTGTCGGCTTATGAAGCGGCATACGCCGCAGGCTTTAAGCTCAAGGATGAGGAGCTTGCGAGGATAGATTCTTATATCGAGGAGCTTTCGGCTAATGCCGTTAAAAACGGTTATAAAAACCTCGATGAGCTTATTGCTGATTATTATATTGAGGGAATCACTACAGAGGTTTTCAAGGAATACATCATACTTCAGCAGCTCTCATATAGCTATATGAACGGAAAATCCGAGGAGTTAGAGTTCACGGATGATGATCTTATCAAGTACCGTGACGAGCATCCCGAGAGCTTCCTTATGATCGACGTTCTTAAGTACAGCTTCAAGGCTGAATATATAAAGGACGCGACCGATGAAGACAAGGCGGCGGCTGACGCCGTAGCAAAGAAAAAGGCCGAGGATTTCCTGAGCAAGAATAAGACTGTCGATTCCTTCAAAAACGGAATCGTAGAAATGGAAAACGAAGGTCTGGAGAACCCGAAAAAGCCCGAAACCATCCTCTCAAATTATATCTTCGACGCTGAGTATTACAGCGCAGAGAGAGCTGCTGATGATACCTACAAAGCATATTACGAGTGGGCATATTCCGACGACCGCAAAGCCGGAGATACCTTCATGCTTGAAGAAAAGCTTAGCAGCGGTGAAACAAGTTATACAGTATACTGTATCATAGAGCCGTCGTATATATATGATTACGCAACCAAAGATTGCAGACACATTCTTTTCTACGTTGACAATGACGAGACCGACAAGGATAAGCTTGCTGCCGCCAAGGCAGATGCGCTCGCAAAGGCAAATTCTATCCTTGATGAGTTCAAGAACGGCAGTAAGACCGAGGACGATTTCAAGGCTCTTGAAACAAAGTGTCTGAACGATGAGAGTGCGATGGAAGCAACCGCATATTACAACGTTACTAAGGGATATATGGTCGCGGAATTCGAAAACTGGATCTATGGAGAAAGAACCCCAGGAGACTGTGAGATAGTTGAGACTAAGTTCGGATATCATATTGTGTACTTCATCGGAGACGGTGTCCCCGCTTGGAAAATTGACGCAAAAAGCGGATGCGTTTCTGAAGCAATGACAGAATATCAGAACGAAATTATTGAGCTTTACAAGGTTAGCTACGATAACGAAAATCTTAATAAGATCCCCTGATTCTAAAGGCGGCAAAGCCGCCTTTTTTCTTTTTCCGATTGACAAAAAAACTTGTTCATAGTATAATTACAATGTTCGACAAGGGGCACCGTCAAAGTACGGTTTAATAAGGAATATCGGTGAAAGACCGAAGCGAGCCCGTCGCCGTGAACAGGGAGTGGAATTCCACGGCAAAAAACTACCGTCCGACCGCAGTAGGACGGGAAATGCCATTGGCGCAAGCCGAGAAGGTGTTTTTTGCTATTGATATCTCTGTAAGCCGGAAGACTTACCCCGATTTTGCAAAAGTTGCGAGAGCCGACGCCGTGTATGCGGGTGCAAAAACGCCGAACGCATTTTAAAAGGGGAATTACCCAAAAGAAAGGAATAAGAAAATGACAAAATTGAAACGATTTTTATCGGTTCTGCTTGTTCTTGCGCTGACTGCGGCGGCGTTTATGAGCTTTGCGGGATGCGAAAAACCAACAGGTAACAATGACGAAAAAACCATCACGGTCACAGTTACCGACGACAAAGGGGAAAAGACTGTTTTTACGATAACGACGAACTCTCCTAACCTGCGCGGGGCCCTCGAGCAGGAAAAGCTTGTTGAGGGAGACGAAAGTGAGTACGGTCTTTACGTTAAGGTCGTAAACGGCGTCCGTGCCGATTACGATAAGGACGGCGCTTGGTGGGGTTTCTATAAGGACGGAAAGCAGCTACCCAGCGGAATTGACGATACGATCATTTCTGACGGAGATAAGTACGAGATCAAGTACGAGAAGGCATGAAGGTAAGTAAACGCGTCAAAAAAATCGAGGAAATGGTGCTTTTTGCGCTATTTGGCGCGATAATGTACCTTTCGGCGCAAATTGACATTGTTCCAAACGTTCACCCGTTATCGCTGTTCATTGCGGCGTTTACTGTGGTTTACCGATTCAAAGCGCTGATCCCGATTTACGTGTACGTTTTCCTTGAAGGGCTTATGGGCGGCTTCGGTATATGGTGGTATCCGAATCTATATATCTGGACGGTCCTGTGGCTTTTAATAATGCTAATACCGAGAAATATAAACGAGATCGCAGCGGGAATACTAATAACCGTTCTGGCAACTCTTCACGGTATCGGCTTCGGTTTGCTCTATATGCCGTATCAGTGCTTTGTTTTCTTCAAGGGCGATTGGAATTTTGCTTACATATGGCTTCTTAACGGCTTGCCGTTTGATGCAATGCACGCTGTCGGTAATTTCGTCTCCTCGCTGCTTTCAATACCGCTTGTGTTGCTTCTATGCAAGCTCGGTAATTATAAGTATCCGTACAAAAGGCTCGATCAAAAAGGTAAATAGATAGTATTTGGCACGGTATATCTTCTGCGGATATACCGTGTTTTTAAAAAACAAGTTCCGTGTAAGTTGACACGGAGCTTATTTTCGTTATAAAATGATGTTATCAATTGACAGGAGGTCATATATGATTTACAACGGAGAAAACACTAAGAAGATATCATTTCCGCTCGGAGGTATTGGTACGGGTTGCATTGGTTTGCTTGGAAACGGCGAACTTGCCGACTGGGAGATATTCAACCGTCCGAATAAATGCACCAGAAACGGTTATTCCCATTTTGCAATTAAGGCAACGTGTGGGGATAAGACCTGTGTAAAAGTTCTGCATGGTGATACAAATGAGGACTATATGGGAACCTCCTTTGCGAGCAGCAGTCATGTTGGCTTCGGTTACGGCCCTCGTGAAAACTCGCTTGCGGGATATCCGCATTTTAAAAACGTTTCCTTTGACGGTAATTTCCCCGTGGCACAGCTTACCTTTACGGACGACGGCTTCCCCGCTGTGGTGCGACTTCGTGCCTTCAATCCTTTGATTCCTCATAACGAATTTGATTCAAGTATACCCACCGCATTCTTTGAATGGGAGATAGAAAATACATCAAGCGAACCTGTGCGATATGCTATTGCTTGCACGGTGGCAAATCCGGCTTCGGTATCGCTTAATGAAAGAGCAGGCGACGGAAAAAATAACGGAATAACGTTCAAAAGAGCTGATAAGGATAATAACGAATTGGGATATTCCGAAATCACTCTTCTTACCGACGGCAATGATACCGATATTCAGCAGTATTGGTTCAGGGGCAGCTGGAAGGACGGCTGCACAATGTATTGGAAGAATTTTTCAAAACTTGAAAGAATGCCCGAGCGTATTTATCCTGAACCTTCGAATTATGACCACGGAACAGTCGTTTCTTATATTGATATTCCGAGCTGCGGTAAGGCTTCCTTGCGCTTCGTTATCTCCTGGCACGTTCCTGTTGCTGAGAATTATTGGAGTCCTCGCAGCGATAATATTGACGAAAAAACGTGGCGCAATTATTACGCAACGGTATTTGAAGACTCCCTTGCGAGCGCAAAATATTCACTTGAAAATTTTGATGCGTTATTTGAAAAAACGATGAGCTTCTCAAACGCGCTTCAATCCTGCACGCTTCCCGAAGCGGTCAAGGATGCAATATCATCTAATCTTTCGGTCATTAAAACCCCGACTGCGCTACGTCTTGAGGACGGATCGTTCTGGGGCTGGGAGGGTTGTACCGAACGTGCAGGATCCTGCTTCGGGACTTGCCAGCACGTTTGGAATTATGCGTACGCGATGCCATATCTATTCCCATCGCTTGAGCGTTCGATCCGAGAGAATACGATAAAATATGCCCTGCAGGATGACGGGGCAACGAGCTTCCGCATAAATCTTCCCTTAAAAAATGAGATGACGACTGGACGCCCCTGTCTTGACGGTCAGATGGGTGAGGTAATCAAATGCTACCGCGAATGGAAGCTTTCTGGTGATAACGAATGGCTGAAATCACACTCTGAGAGCATTTTCAAGATGCTCGAATACGCATGGTCGAAGGATAATCAAGATAAGTGGGATACCGATATGGACGGTGTTCTTGAGGGACGCCAGCATCATACTCTCGATCTTGAACTTTTTGGTCCAAGCTCGTGGCTTGAAGGCTTCTATTTGCTCGCTCTTGACTGCGGTGCTGAAATGGCTCGGTTCCTCGGCGACAGCGAGCGCGCGAGCCTGTATTCAAGACTTTACGAGAGTGGAAAGAAGTGGACGAATGAGCGTCTATTTAATGGTAAATACTTCTGTCAGTTGGTCGATCTTTCCGATAAGTCTGTGCTTGATCAATATGCGGGCACAGAGGGGTATTGGAACGATGAGGCGAAGGAGATCAAATATCAGGTGGCAGATGGCTGCATAATCGACCAGATGCTTGCCGATTGGCATGCTGCTTTGATTGGCGTAAGAAGCGTTTTTGATTCCGATAAAAAGAAGACGTCACTTGAAAGCCTTTATAATAATAATTACAATAGCTCCATGCGTGAGGTCACCAATATGTGGCGCAACTTTTCGCTGAATGACGAAGCAGGAACGATTATCTGCTCGTTTCCCGACGGCGTTAATGTTCCCGCAATCCCGATCTCGTACTGTGAGGAGACTATGACGGGGTTTGAGTATGCACTGGCGGGACTTATGATATCGGAGGGATTTGTCTCAGAGGGTGAGACGATGATAAAGGCGATCCGCGACCGTTACGATGGAAAGAAGCGCAACCCGTGGAACGAGATTGAATGCGGAAGCAACTATGCAAGATCAATGGCGTCATACGCCCTGATGCCGATATACAGTGGCTTCACATTTGATATGACAATAAAGCATATAGGTTTTTCACCGATACTTGATAACGGCAAGTATGTTTTCAGCGTGTGTAACAGTTGGGGAACGGTTGAATTCGATGAAAACGGATACCTTATCTCGATGCTTGGCAAGTCGTTGTCACTTCGTTCGATCTCAATTCCCAATGCGGGCGGTATAACAAGCGTGATTGCTGACGGCAAAAAGGTTGATTTCGTGCACCAAGACGGACGAATAGCTTTTTCCGAAATTGAGATACAAAAGGAGTTGTGCCTTAAATGAGGCGTTTTTCAAAAATAACCACAACACAGCTTGCCCGTATCTGCGGGGTGTCACAGGGAACCGTTGACAGAGCGCTTCACGATCGCGGCGGGATCAGCGAAGAAACCAAGGAACGCATTCTAAAGGTCGCAAAAGAATACGATTACCGTCCGAATATTCAGAGCAGAGATCAAACAAATTCGATGCTGATAGGAGTCGTGCTGTTTGACCTTTATAACGAGTTCTTTTCAAAGCTCGCGATGAGCTTGGTGAATGCCGCAAGGACGTTCGGATATTCTATCGTATTTCAATTTTCGGAAAAGTACGAAAACAATGAAAGGGTTGCTCTTGAATACTTCGATTATATCGGCGTCGATGGGATAGTTTTGTTTTCTGTGGGTAGCGATAGCGAGGAATATAAAAACTATCTTCACTCCTTGAATACACCAATAGTTCTGCTCGGAAACAGACTGTTTGACCTTCCTTACGTCGGTATCGACGATGCTCGTGCGATGCGTGAATTGACGCTACGCATATCGAAGGAAACGCCGCGCGGCAAGATCTCTTATTTTTCTCCCGTTTTGAAAAAGCAGCTTCATTCGCTTAATGCACAGCGCATCAGGGTAAACAGTTTTATAAGGACGATGAATGAGCTCGGCCGTGACTATAATATCGTAACAGATATAGAGTGTCTTGGCGATTGCACGGGAATCGTCTGTCCGACAGACCACTATGCGCTTCAGGCATCAAAGCATCTTAATTATCCTAAGGATATTTCTATTGCGGGATTTGATAACGTATCTGCGATCAGATACGTTCCGTCAAAAATTCTGAGCGTCGAATACTCAACCGACGAAATCGCAAGAGAATCCGTGAATTACGTATTGGGTCGAAGGTATCTATCGCTCATCAATCACAGGCTGGTATATAATACTGATAAAGCATAAAAAAAGCGGGGTTCACTTCAGAAAACCCGCTTTTTAATTTTTGACATTTTTTTGATTTTTGCATAGTATGAAATAGAATACTGTATTTTCGGAGGATTAATATGTCTCTCGGTCTGACGAAGGGAAAGAAAAGATATTTTATCGGTGCAAATACCTCAAGGGGATTTATAAATTACGGTCACGAGATCTTTGCGGACATAAAAAAGCTTTACGTAATAAAGGGTGGTCCGGGAACAGGAAAATCGACCTTTATGAAAAGGTTTGCGGAAAGGGCAGAGGAAAAGGGGCACGAGGCAATATACTATTACTGCTCGTCGGATCCGAGCTCGCTTGACGGAGTAGTGATACCTTCGCTCGGGCTCGCGGTAACTGACGGAACTGCGCCGCATATATGTGAGGCGGATTATCCCGGAGCAAAGGAGGAGTATCTGAATTTCGGAGAGTTTTGGAACGGCGCTTTTCTTTCTGAATGCCGTAAAACGATAGAGGAGCTTTCAAAAAAGAAATCAAAATGCTTTTCTACCGCTTACAAGTATTTATCTATTGCCGAGTCGGTAAGAGAAGAGCGGGAAAAGATTCTTTACGCCTGCTACGACGAAGAGAAAGCAGAAAAGGCGGTCTCGCGGTTTATGAAAACCGTTGGAAGCGGCTCTGGGTATTTACTTGTCCCGAGGCAGATAAGCTCATTCGGAATGAATGGCGAGGTCGGTTTTGATACATATGCCGAGCTGTGTGATAAGACCTTATATGTCAAAGACAAACGAGGTGTGGCTCCGTTTATATTCAATCTGATACTTAAAAGAGCCTGCGCACAGGGGCTTGAAACCCACGTTTCATACGACTGCTTCGGGCGGTTGAACGCTCTTATGTTCCCTGAAAAGAGTACGGCTGTGGTTATCGGTGACGGAGATAAGGTTATCAATACCGAACGCTTTGTGGTAAGCGATCTTCTGAGCGAAAACAGAAGAAAACTCAGATTTTTAAATACCCTTGAGCAAGAGCTGAAGGAATGTGCGCTCAAGGAGCTGGAGAGTGCTAAGGAAAGCCACTTCATGCTTGAGGACATTTACCGCGAGGCTATGGATTTCGATGCCCTACGTGATACCTCATACGCGCTTATAAGCGAGATCTTAAAATAACAAAAGGCGGTTACTTGGTAACCGCCTTAACTGTTTAATTTGCTTTTGCGATCGTTTCGCTGTCATCGGGATAAGACACCTTTTCGATGTCAGCGCCGACGGCACGGAGCTTTCCGACAATGTCATCGTATCCGCGTTCAATATGGCGGATATCCTCGATCTCGGTTCTGCCGTTTGTGGCAAGACCTGCAAGTACCATTGCTGCACCTGCACGAAGGTCGACTGCTTTGATAACTGCAGGCGAGAACTTCTCAATTCCCTCAATAACAGCAGTTCTTCCGTCTACCTTTACATTTGCACCCATGCGCTTAACTTCTTCAAAATAGCGGAAACGGTTGTCATACACGCCTTCGCTAAGACAGCTTACGCCGTTTGCAAGGCAGAGGAGAACTCCCATCTGCGGCTGCATATCGGTCGGGAAGCCGGGGTAGGGCATAGTTTTTACGTTTATACGATTGAGCGCACCGCAATATTTAACGGTAACGTACTCATCTCCGTCTTCAACCTCAACGCCCATTTCTTCAAGCTTTGCGGTAATGGATTCAAGATGCTTGGGAATTACGTTTGTGATCTTAAGGCATCCTTTTGTGATCGCAGCGGCGAACATATAGGTTCCGGCTTCGATCATATCGGGAATGATTGCGTAGGTACAGCCGTGGAGCTCGGTAACACCCTTGATCTTGATGGTATCGGTTCCGGCACCGCTTATCTTAGCTCCGCAGGAGTTAAGGAAGTTTGCAAGGTCGACTATATGAGGCTCACGCGCGGCGTTTTCGATTATCGTCGTACCCTCAGCCTTAACAGCAGCGAGCATTACGTTCATAGTTCCGCCGACTGTGATAACATCAAAGAAGATATTGTTTGCTCTGATACCGTCCTTGGCGACTACTTCAACGTATCCGCCCTCGACGTTTACCTCGGCACCGAGTGCTTCGAAGCCCTTGATGTGCTGGTCGATGGGACGAACGCCGAAGTCGCATCCGCCGGGATAACCGACGTAGGCGCGTCCAAAGCGTCCAAGCTCAGATCCGAGCAGGTAGTAAGAAGCTCTCATCTTGCGCACAAGGTCGATAGGAGCCGTTCCGCCTACTGCAAAAGTCGAGTCGATCTCGACAGTATTGCGGTTTATCATACGGACGGACATTCCCATAGCGCTGAGTATTTTAAGTGAAAGAGTAACGTCGTCGATCTCAGGGAGATTCTCTATTATACATTTATCTTCAACGAGCAGACAGCCCATGAGGATCGGAAGAGCGGCATTTTTCATTCCGCTGACTTCGATCTCGCCGTTCAGGGGCTTTCCTCCGTTTATAACAATTCTTTCCATTTTTATGTTAACACCTTTTATTTGTTATTTTGAAAAAAGGCACAGTTACCTATAATAGTATTATCTTACATATTATAACACATATTTATAAAAAATCAAAGACTTTTTATTGTAAAATAAAAAAATTATCGATTTACACATATATCGTAGTTTGGATTTGTATATTCTTCTTAAAATTATATAAGAAACTAAAAAACCGTCACATTGCAGTATATGCAAATGACGGTTTATTGTTCGTTTTGGTATCCGAAAACAGTTTTTAAATACCGAAAAGTTTCGATTCCGAGGCGGATCACCAGCGCGACAGCATTGAAGAGGCAGAAGCGGACGCAGGCAGTTCGTATATATAGGGCTGTGATCAGCGGATCGGCGTCGAAAACGTAGTAGATCGGAATTATGTTAGATACGAAAAAGGTGATCGCGGCTCCGATTACGATCGTGCCGAAATATCCGACGGAAAACGCAGACGAACGGTCTTTGCAGAAAACCGAGCATTCAAGAAACCAGTATATTGCGGCACTTACGAATGACAAGACGATCGTAAGATTGAGGGCAAGAGATGGTTTTTGCATTTCGCTGAACAGTATTGCGGAAAGGGAAAAGAGCAAAGAGAAGAAGATCAAAGACAGACCGATACCGAAAAAAAGGTCTTTTATCCTCATTTTGGTCTTTTCTTCCATTACCTCATCACCTCCGTTAAAAACATTATATCATATACTAAAGCCCGACGCAACAACCAATTTCGTAAAAACTCTTGATGAAAAGAAAAAAATGTTGTATAATGTTTGAGGAAACAAAAAACGCCCTCGATTGAGAGCGTTCTTGGAGCTGGTAATGTGACTCCTGCACACTGACCTGCTGCCATCCTCCCGCAGGGAGCTTACGGATCAGCTTCTTCACGAAGTGAAGACTGATGAGGTGAACAAAAAATCCCCAACGAATATCGTCAGGGACTTTTGGAGCTGGTAATGTGACTCGAACACACGACCTGCTGATTACGAATCAGCTGCACTACCGACTGTGCTATACCAGCGTACTTGTAAACTATACCACAAAAAAGCCGTCTTGTCAAGAGAAATTTGAGTTGCAAAAAAGGAAAAATCAAAAAATAATGAAGCTGACATCATTAAGCGAAGTAAAGAGTATAATGGAAAAGCACGGCCTGCGCTTCAACAAGGGCTACGGTCAGAATTTCCTGATAAATGAAGCGGTGCCGCGCCGTATTGCGGAAGAATGCGGAGCATCGGAAGAATCCGCGATCCTTGAGATCGGACCGGGTATCGGAACGCTTTCGCAGGAGCTTTGCAAGCTGTACAAAAAGGTCGTCGCTGTCGAGATCGACACGACGCTGATTCCCGCGCTCGGCGAAACGATGGCGGAGTTTGATAATTTCAAGGTCATTAATGCAGACATTTTGAAGGTCGACCTTCCTGCGCTTATCAAAGAGGAATTCGGGGATATGCCCCTTACTGTTTGTGCAAATCTTCCGTATTACATAACTACTCCGATAATTATGGGACTCCTTGAATCAGGATGTCGATTTGACAATATAACCGTAATGATACAAAAGGAGGTCGCGCTCCGTCTTTGCGCGAAGCCGGGCGACAGTGACTACGGTTCGGTTACCGCATCAGTCGCGCGTTACGGCAAGGCAAGCCGACTCTTTAACGTGTCTGCAGGAAGCTTCGTTCCTGCTCCGAAGGTCGATTCTGCGGTCATTCGCATCGAGGTCGATAAGGAGAGAAAATACTCCGTCAAGGACGAAAAGACTATGACGAGAGTTATTCGCGGTGCCTTTGCACAGAGAAGAAAAACACTCGTGAATTCGCTCTCGTCGGAATTCTCCGAGATAAACAAGGAAGAGCTGACAGAGGCGGTAGTAAGTGCATCGTTTGCACCTGATATAAGGGGCGAAAAGCTTGGAATACCTGAGTTTGCCATGATTGCAGATGCAGTTTACGATAAGATTCAAACGAAGAGAGGTAATTAATATGACACCAAGAGAAAGATTTAAGGAAATATACACTACTTATATAAAAAGAGAGGGCGCAGATAAGCTTTACGATTATCTGACCTCAACCGGTGACTTCCTCACAGCCCCCGCGAGCACTCGCTTTCACGGTGCATATGAGGGCGGACTTCTTGAGCATTCGCTCAACGTCTACGACTGTCTCGTCGATTACCTCAACCGCCCGCGTGTAAAGGAAACCTACGGAATGGAGTACAGCGACGAGAGCATCGCTATCGTGTCGCTTCTTCACGACGTATGCAAGGTCAACTGTTATAAAAAAGGCACGCGTAACGTCAAGGACGCAAACGGCGTATGGCAGACAGTCCCGACCTACGAATACGACGATAAGCTCCCTTACGGTCACGGCGAGAAGAGCGTTTATATCATCTCGGGATATATGAAGCTCACGCGAGAGGAAGCGTTCGCTATCCGTTATCATATGGGCTTTTCGAGCACCGATGATGAAAGAAACGTCGGCGCTGCATTCGAAATGTTCCCCCTCGCCTATGCACTTTCGGTTGCTGACAGCGAAGCGGCGTTCTTCATTGAAGGAAAAAAATAAAATAGTAGTGCGGGGAAATGCTCCACCGCAAAAAAAGATGCTTTCTTTCGAAAGCATCTTCTTTAATTTTATTATCTCTTCCAGTTAAGAGTGTAGTGAATGTCGTCTGCCTTTTCCTCGTCGGTGAACTTGTGGAGGGTGTCGACAACCTTACCGTCGTTCCACTTTCTGTCGTTGATAGGATCGGGTGTACCCATAACGGTTACGTTAAGCTGTCTGTGACGAGCGCGAACGTGGTCCCAGTCGATGAAGTAAACGTGAGCGAACTCACCGCCGTCAAGAACGCCGTCCTTGATGGTCATGGTCTCGCTTCTGCCGAAGAAGCAGGAACGAAGGTGACCGTCGGTGTTCATAGAGGTGAAGTCACCGGGTTCGTTTACGAATCTACCGAACTTAGCGTGGATCGGGCCGGGATGACGGTAGTCACCCTCATTAGTGTAGTCGGGAATCATCTTTCTCATGATGTCGAGAAGGTCGTGCTGGAGATACTCGAGATCGAAAGAATCAATGTCGTGAGAGCACTCCTGAACCATTACCGAGCAGGTGGTGTGGTGAGAAGCGATACAAACGGTACCGTTCTTAACGCCGGACTCCTCAACGATCTTGATGATCTCGCTTGTTACGTCGTGGAAGGTGGGGATCCAGCCTCTGGACTGGAGCTCAAGCTCTTTCTGATAAACCTTAAATTCCATTTTTGTTTTCCTCCAAAAAAATATTATTTTTTATTGAGACGCTCGCCAACTGCTCCACCGGGATGGATAAGCGCGAACTGCTCGTTTTTGTAGTCTGTTTCTTCGATAAGTGCCGCCTGAAGCGCATGGAAGATCATGCAAAGGGCGGTGGTCGAAGTCGTGCCCTGTGCGTTGTACTTATCGGTCTCGCGGTTAACGTACTGCTTAAGAACAATGTCTGCGCTCGTTGCAAGAACCGAATTAAGGTCTTCGGTGACTGTGATGACCGAGACCCCTTTTGCCTTGCAAATATCGAGGATCGGAAGAAGCTCCTTGGTCTTTCCTCCGCGGGACGCGAATATCATAACGTCGCCCTTCTGAAGATAACCGGTTGCACCGTGAACCGCCTCTGCAGGAGAAATAAATCTCGTGGGGCGCTCGATGCAGCAGAGAAGATGTGCCATATGCTGGCAGATAATTCCGGAATGTCCGCAGCCGGAGGTTCCGATACGCTCTGCGTTTTTGAGAAGCTCGACAGCCTTGCTGAACTGCTCGTCATCGAAGTAGTCGAGCATAGTGCTAATGCACTCACTCTCAATTTTATAGGCGTTTTTTGCCGCCTCCAAAGCTTCTTTTTTCATATTATCCGTGTACCTCGTCCCAAGCACGGCGGACTGCCGCGATCATTTCTTCTGCGAGCGCGAGAGGCTTTTCTGCCTTTGCAATAGCGCTCGAGCAGCCCGATGCGGAAGAACCTGCCTTGATTATGTTGTAGCAGTCCTCGCCCTTACTGATTCCTGCAGAGGGGAAGGGCTTGATCTCGGGGTTGACTTCTCTGATTACGCGAATAACCTCATCGACGTATTCCTTGTCTGCGGGCTTGCCGGTACCGATAAGCTCGGTCGGCTCTGCAACGAGAATGTTAGGTCCGAGCTTTGCGATCTCGCGGACCTCGTCAACGCTGTCAGCGCATACCATTGTGGCAAGACCTACTTCGTCAGCGCGTGCAATAGCCGCCTTGATCTCGTCAATGGTAAGCTTGTGCTCTGCGTGGTTGAGCATAACGCCGACAGCACCTGCCGCCTTGAGAGCTTCGGGAAGAGTTCTTCCCATGCCCTTACCAACGGGAAGGCTGTCCATATGCTGAGAGTAAACGTGAACTCTCTTTACGTTGCGAGCGATATTGAATATCTCTGTGTCCGGAACGTCGAGAATGACGTCAACGTCATATTTTTCAGCGAGCTCATCAAGACCCTTTGCGATCTCAAGAAGAGTGTCGCCGTACATATAGCACTTCGGGCCGTATTCGAAGAAGGGCTCTTTGATTGTATAATTCTTTACCATTTTTGAAAGTTTCCTTTCGTATCAGTTGAGTTTTGCGTCGTATGAGCAGAATCTGTTATAAGCTTCTGTGTAATCGCTTCCTGAAGGCAGGTATTCGTTTTTAGTAGTAACGAGTTTTTCCGCCGCATCCTCGATATTATCGAAGAGCCCGATTCCGACAGCGGCAAATATTGCCGAGCCGAGACAAGCGGTCTCGCTTTCGGAAAGGGTCTTAAGGCGTCTGCCTGTTACGTCGGACTTCATCTGGGCCCAGAGGGGACTCGATGCGCCGCCGCCCGTTATGCGGATTTCTTCAACCTTATCTGCGCCTATGTAGTCAAGGTCCTGCTTGAGTATAAATGCGATCGACTCCATTATCGCTCTTGCGAAATGTCCGCGTCCATGGGAGAGAGTTACACCCGTAAAGGTCGCGGTAGCGCTCGGATTATACTTCGGCATTGTCGATCCGCAGAAATAGGGAAGAACCGTCATTCCGTCGGAGCCTGCGGGAATATCCTTGGCGAGAGCATCAAGCTCACGGAAGGTAAAGTCCTCTGCAAAATTATTCTTGAACCATTTGAGTGCCATTCCCGCTGTCGACGACCAGAGAATAAGACAGTATTTGCCGTCTATACCGTGGACGTGGCAGGGAATAATGCTGTTCGGCTGATATGGCGGAAGCTTGTCCGTCATAACGCAGATGGCCATTATGGTGCCCGTCATTTCGCTGATAACTCTGTCGCTTACGCATCCTGAGCCGACTGTACCTGCGATCTGATCGAGCCCTCCGCTTACTACTGACGTGCCGTCATATTCGCCGACGACCTCTGCACTGCGGCAGATTTTCGGAAATACGTCCTCATGTAGACCTATATAGTCGAGCATCTCGCCCCACCATTTACCGTTTATTACGTCGTAATAAATGGTCGACGACTGTATCGTCGGTTCGGTCACGAAGTTTCCGGTAAGACGGTAGAGTATCCAGTCCTCAAGCATAAACACCTTGCGTATCTTGCTGAAGACTTCGGGACGGTTGTTCTTGAACCAGAGAAGCTTGCTTGCAGGCCAACCTGCGGTAATTTCGGGCTGTCCGGTTATATTGTAAACGATCTCGTTACCGAATTTTGCCTTTATATCCTCTGCTTCCTTTTCGGCTCTGTTATCAAGCCAAACTATTGCCGGATAAAGAGGAGAACCGTTTTCATCGGTCAGAATGAGCGTTTCGCCCTGCGTGTCGACCGATATTGCGTCGATCTTGCCGCATTTTTCCGTCAGCTCGTCAAGCGCACTTTTGCAGATCCTTACGTATTCATCGGGATCAAATTCGATAAAGCCGGTATCTGGATAGGTATTAAGGGTGTAATCTCTGCTTGTCAAGGCAAGACGCTTTCCGTTTCCGTCAAAGACTGCCGCCTTGAGCGATGTGGTACCTATATCTATACCGAGAAGCTTGTAGCTGCCCAAATCAAATTTTGACATTATCTGTCCTTTCAAGGCATTATGCGGAAATCCGTGCATAGACGGATTTCCGCGTAATTTTCAGTATATTAGTAGCCGACCTTTTCCCAGCACTCAAAGGGAGCAGCGAGCTCTTCGCTGATGTAAACCTGAGTCTTCTTGGTCTGAAGCATGGTGCTCGGGAGATAAGGAGTGATCGGGCCGTGTGTGCAGAGAC
>JAZQGU010000038.1:0-9313 GCA_045540175.1 Eubacteriales bacterium
GCGGTGCGCCGAGGACGTCGCACCCTACAAATAACGTATCGAAGCATCGGGGCGTCGTTAGCCTTCCCCAACCTTCCCGCAAAATATATTGATTTTTTTCCAAAACCTATGGAAATTAACTCTACTTTATGATATAATATACTATGTATAACTATCTTTAGCGAAAGGAGAGCCGAAATGACAAAAAAACTACATAAGTCGCTGGCGATTATCCTCAGCCTGTTGATAACTCTTTCGGCATTCCCTCTTTTCACGATAAAGACAGAAGCCGCCTCCGCGACAGGAGTCTTCGGCGGTATCG
This sequence comes from Eubacteriales bacterium, assembly GCA_045540175.1. Classification (GTDB taxonomy): domain Bacteria; phylum Bacillota; class Clostridia; order Oscillospirales; family CAG-272; genus Colimorpha_A. Next base: position 302 of record JAZQGU010000038.1, read on the forward strand.
ACCCGTCGACGCTCGTATCCGTGATCGACGATATGGAGGACGATTTCAACCTCGCCCTCTCCGATTGGACATCAAGCGACGGCACCACAGAATGTCTGAGCGAAATGACCTCCGCGCCATATTCTCCATATGAAGGAAGCCACAGTCTGAAGGTCAGCATCGGACAATGCGAGGCGAGCAAAAAGATCACGCTCAAAAAGAATGTAACGACCCTTACAGAGACCTCAGATTACCGCTTTATAACCGCCGCGTTGTATATCCCGAAGGAAGCAAAGGGCGCGTCGATATCAATGAAGCTCGTCGGCTCGAGCGGAACGCTTACCGCAACGAAGAGCATTGATGCGGGCAAATGGCAAACTGTGTTCTTTGAAAATGACGATGTTAACCGCGGCACGGTTGTAAGAATTGAATTTTCAGTCACAGTGGAAAGCTCGTGCGACCTCTACATCCTGCTCGACACAGTCGGCGGATGCCGGGACGAAAACGATGTGACGACGGCAAAATACTTGACGGATACGTTCATCCCACACGGTTGCTCGATCGAATACGGTAAAGACCTAACGGTCACGCTCAGCGGTGAGGGACAGTATATAGAGTCGGGCTCGGTGATCGGGACAAGCTTTGGAGACGGCATCGGACTCAGAGTCAATATGATAAACCATACCGCCTGCCGCTCGCTCACGCTGAGATATAAGACCGAAGAATCCGAGGAATATAACAGAGAAATAACGCAGAATATTCCCGATTCGGACAGAGAAATAACCTGCCTCTTTAAAATTCCGGAGGAGAAAATAAGCTCGTTTATCCTGCTTTTCAACGGTTCGCCCGTTGGTGATATTGAAATCCTGTCGGTTACAGCATCGCCTTGCTTCGAAACGATAGGCGCGATCGGGTCGGTAAGCGAATGCCGCATCGCACGCGATCTTAAAAACATATCGATAAAGGGAAATATCACCCTTTCCGACGTAGCAGCAGACGGCAAGGTGCTCCTTTACGCGCTTATGCCGTACGAAAAAAATGAAGACATCTCGTATCAGCGAGAGCCGCTTGACGAGGCGAGAATAAAAAACGGCGAATTTTCATTCACCGTTCCAATGAGCGGAAGCCTTGACGGTCTTTATAAAAAATATATAGTCGCAGTCAGAGACGGTGACGCGCTCATCCCGATCTGCGAGCCGACATATGTAAATAATCCGGAGATTCTGGCAGACGAAAGAACTTCCCTCCCCGAATCGAAAAAGGGCATACGCCCGCTTCCCGATAATTATATCCTGGACGGAATAGCACAGACCGCACTCGATATAAATATATCGGAGCTCGTGACGTCGGAAAGCGGCGGTATTTCACACACCGTAGGAAGCGTCACCTGCCGTTTCTCAAAGGAATACGTTGATAACCTCGACGCAAAAATGAAGGAATACGAAAGAGAAGGCGTAAAGGTTCGCTTCGTTCTGAAGCTTGAAAGAAGCGGAAAGGCATCACTCGACAGCCTGCTCTGCCATCCCGAAGCGTCGGGAAAAAGCCCCGCCTTCAATACCGCAAGCCGCGAGGGAATAAATATTCTCCGTGCTGTGACCGACCTTCTCGTAAACAGATACGGTACGACGGACGGGACAACCGACAACCTCGTCGGAATCGTCCTCGGTGCGTCGATAAACGACGGAATGAACAATTACAGCCTCGGCTGTAAGAGCCTGTCGGAGTTTGCGCGCGAATATTCGATAGCACTGAGAACCGTGTATAATACGGCGCTTTGCATTACCTCGGGCTTTGATATCAGCGTTCCGCTCGGCGGAGATTGGTGTAATGACACGGTGTCGAGCCAAAAAGGAAGCTTCGATGCAAGAAGTACCCTTGAAGCAATTTCCGACTGTATTACGGCAGGCGGGGACATAAACTGGAAGCTCGCGTACGATATTACCCCCGAAAAGGGAAGCTATGCGTATGAGGAAACGAGCCCCGACCTCGGAGCAGACGCAGAGAAGATAACGGCGGCAAATCTGACGGTTCTGACTGATCTGCTCGCGGTCGATTCCTTCCACTTCAACGGCGCATCAAGAAGCATACTCCTTATCGGAAACGAAGAAAGAAAAGCAAAAAACGAGAACGAAAGTATGCACTTGTCGGCAGATTACGTCTATACGTTTCTGCGTATATCCGACAGATCGATGAAAAGCATAAGCGGCTATATCCCGAGCCACGATGCCGGATATAACGACGTTCTCCGCTATATAGGAACAGACCTGCTGCCGTCAAAGGCGGATTTCGTATCAAGTCTTATCGGAAGCTCGCGCTTCAATTTGATGCTCGAATCGGGATCTCTTCACGAAAGGACCTATTCGTCTTGCAAGCCGCTTGACGTGATCCCCGATACCGTCAAGGGCGAATGCGTAATATTCGACCTCAGTAAGAAAAATAAGCTTACCCCGTCCTTGAACTGCCTCTCGGCAGAAAGCGGAATATCCTACGGCGGACGGTCAAGCTGGGGAAGAGTAAGCCTCGGCAAGGCAGAGCCGAACGCCCTGAGAGGAGTCGTTCTGACCCCGAAAAATCCGCTCAATCTGACGGAAGCACCTTATCTGAGCTTCGATATGAGATGCTCGTCGCTGCCGGAAAACGTGAGAAATCTGATTGTTACGGTAGTTGTTTATTCAAAGAATAACGCGGCTGTTACAACAGCAGCCGTATCTGTCGAGGGTGAAAGCAAGGTCGTCTGCGACCTCAGCGGAGCTCCGCACCTTTCCTTGTGCGACAGGATAGGAATCTACATAACGGGCGAAAACGGCGAGGACATCGGAGAGCCGATGATACTCATCAGCTCGGTAAAGGCACATTCCGAAAGCCTTTCGGGAGAAAAGCTTGAAAAGGCGGTAAACGCCTTCGCAGGCGGAAGCGATACCGTTTCGGTATACAAGGTAATAAATCTGAGCATAGTGGCAGTCTGCGCGGTGCTAATGCTCGTTATCAGAATAGTGATAAGAAAAAAACGCACGGATGAAAATACCGGCGATAATGAATAAAGAGAACAAAAATCGGAGGCTAATATGACAAGCTACAATAACGAAAAAGAAAAGACGATAACCTTCTCAATAAGAGACGAAAAGGATATGGAGATCAAGCGCGTTCTCCAGACCGTCTACTCGGCGCTCAGCGAAAAGGGATATAACCCGATAAACCAGATTGTCGGATATATCCTCTCCGAGGACCCGACCTATATCACAAACCACAAGAATGCAAGAGCACTCATCGTAAAGGTAGACAGAGACGATATTCTTAATTCTCTCGTCCGTAACTACCTCGGGATCTGACGGTGAATAAAAATAGAATAGTTCTTCTCGGCAATTTCGACGGCGTCCATATCGGACACCGGGCGCTCGTTGCGGCAGGAAGAGATCAGGCGGATAAAAGAGGACTGCCTCTTACCGTCTGGACCTTTGACGCGCCCTTTTCACCGCCGCTGACGGCATTTGAAAGCAGGGCTGAACTTCTGCGCTCATACGGCGTCGATGAGGTTATAACCGAGAGCTTCGAAAAGGTAAGAAATCTGTCCCCGTCGGAGTTTGTAACGTCGGTGCTGAAGGATTCTCTTAACGCCGAGCTTTGTATCTGCGGGTATAATTATACCTTCGGTAAGGGCGGAAAGGGCGATCCCGCACTCCTTTCCAAGCTCTGTGAAAAGAACGGTATCGAGGTCATTATAGTCGAAAGAGTGACGGACGGCAAAAACGAGGTCTCATCGTCCGAGATAAGAAAGAGGCTGGCGGATGGAGACGTATCGGGAGCAAACAGACTCCTCGGAAGGCCCTTTTTTCTGCGCGGAATCGTGGAAAAAGGCGCGCAAATGGGAAGAACCGTCGGAATGCCGACGGCAAACCTCTGCCCGAACGGCATATGCCTGCCGAAAAACGGCGTCTACGCAACGCTGACATACCTGAATAACGGCGAAGTTTTCCCGTCGGTGACAAATATAGGAACCCGCCCGACGATGAACGACGGCAGAGGCGTTTCCGCAGAAACGCATATTATAGGCTTTGAAGGCGATCTTTACGGCTCGGAAATCAAGGTCGAGTTTCTTTCATTTCTTAGAGACGAAAGAAAATTCAAGTCGCTTTCAGAGGTCTGTGAGGCGGTAAAGCAGGATATCGAAAAAGCAAAACAAACGGCAAAAACAAGAAACGGATAAAGATTATGAAGATACTGAAGACGGCAAAAAGAATAATATCGGTCATCATGGCGCTTGCTATGATGCTTGCCGTCGTGCCTATGTGCGTGTTCGGCGCAGACGAGCCCGAGATACTGTCGGCAAAGACCGCAATGCTCTACTGCATTGAGTCGGAAACGGTGCTGTATAAGTATAACAGCGACGTACCGACAAAGCCGGGCGTGCTGATAAAGCTTATGGTCGCGCTCGTTGCAGTCGAGGAAATGGAAAACAGAGGCTTGACCCTCGACAGTAAGCTGACGGCGTCAAGCAAGGCAATACGCGATACTCGCGGAAAGCATATCAGCATGAAAAGCGGCGAGGAATTCCGCTTGCGCGACCTCATTTCCGCAATGCTGCACGTCGATGCTGACGACGCGGCACACGTTATAGCCGAGGAATTTGCGGATACCTATGCAAATTTCGTCGAGCTTATGAACATCAAGGCGCAGGACCTCGGAATGGAAAATACGAGGTATTATTCCGTAACGGGAACCGAGGACGAGGAAAGCGTAACGACGGCAAACGATCAGATGCTGCTCGCCGCCTACGCAATAAAGATACAGGCGCTGTCCGAGATCGCAGACCAGATAAGAGCGGTAATTCCGCAGACGAATAAATCGCAGGCGCGCTATTACGGTACTACAAACTACCTGCTCTCATCAAGAGTAAACCCCGACTATTATCTTTCGAATGCAACGGGGCTTATCGCTGGAATACAGTCGATAGCAGGCTATTGCGCTATACTTTCGTCGCGCAAGGACGGATTAAACTATATAGCGGTCATCACGGGTGCAGATACCTCGCGCATACTTGTGAGCGAGGAGCACGAGGAGATAGACGAAGAGGGGAACACAGTCATCGTTCCGGCAGCATATAAGACGCTATACCACGGACTCAGCGAGGGCAGAGCCCTGCTCGTATGGGGCGAAAACCGCTTCAGATACATAAAAGCAATAACGTCGGCAACACCGATAGCGGATATTCCGGTCAAGCTCGGCGCGGGAAGCGACAGAGTCGCCCTGATGCCTCAGCACGACCTTGAAATATTCGTCCCCGAGGACATCGACGCAAAAAAAGAGGTAACCTATACCTACGTTCTGAACAAAGAATCGCTGACGGCTCCCGTAAAGGCGGGACAGGTCGTCGGAACGCTTTACGTAATGTATAAGGGCGAAAAAATAGGAGAGGTTCCGTTAGTTACGAGAAACAATATCGAGCGCGACGGATGGATGATGCTGGCGAAGCGTTTAAGAGAGCTTGCATCGACGCCATTCTTTATTGTGCTGATACTGCTTACGGTATTCGCGGCGGTATTCTATATAATCTCGACGGCAATAACCCGCAGAAGAAAAGAAACCGAAAGACTCAAGGATATGTCAAGAGAGCGCCACTATCTGGGAAGAGGAAACGGCAAATGAAGGACGGAGTATTGCTGATATCAAAGGAGGGGGGAATGACCTCCTTTGACGTGGTAGGAAAAATAAGAAGGCTGTACGGAACCAAGCAGGTCGGTCATACGGGAACTCTCGACCCGATGGCAACGGGACTGCTGACCGTCCTCGTCGGACGGGCAGTCAAGGCGTCGGAGTACCTGACGGAGCACGATAAGACCTACGTGGCTAAGCTAAAGCTCGGAATCACCACCGATACCGAGGATACAAGCGGAAAAGTATTGACAGAATGTGCCGATATACCCGATGCCGAAACGGTAAAGGAAGTATGCGGAAGCTTTGTCGGTGAGATCAAGCAGATACCGCCGATGTACTCGGCACTCAAAAAAGACGGAAAAAAGCTCTGCGACCTCGCAAGAGAAGGAATAGAGGTCGAGCGCGAGGCAAGGGAGATAACGGTCTATTCCCTTTCCTGTAAAGAAACCGATAAAAAGGATGAATATATCCTTGATGTTGCTTGCTCGAAGGGTACTTATATAAGAACCCTCTGTGCCGATATCGGTAAATCCCTCGGATGCGGAGGCGCGATGGCAGCTCTTTGCCGCACCTCGGTGGGAGAATTTTCTCTTGACCGCGCAGTAACCCTTTCAGAGCTTGAAAATATGACCGAAAGCGAGCGCGAAGCGCTCTTGCTCGATACGGAATCGCTGTTTTACGAGCATAAAAAGGTGGTACTGCCCGACTTTTTTGCGCGTCTTTGCGCGTCGGGCTGTGAGATCTATCTTAAGAAGCTCGGGCTTGATATAAGCGTCGGCGAAAGAGTGCGGATCTACGATAAAAACGGCTTTTTCTCGCTCGGCGAAGTGCGCGAATTTCCCGACGGAAGGGCAATAAAGCCGATAAAAAAATTCAGAATAGAATAAGGCCGATTATCAATGGATGATAATATAATAAACAAGGACGGGCTGAGCGAGATCGAAGGCACCGTCGAGCATATTGTTTTCCAAAACGAGGAAAACGGATATACCGTATGCGAGCTTGTGCTCAGCGATGACGACCTCGTCACGGCAGTCGGACAAATGCCGTTTCTCGGTGTCGGAGAAAGCATAAAGGCTCTCGGAAGCTGGACGACGCACCCGTCGTTCGGACGGCAGTTCAAGGTTGAATACTTCGAAAAACAGCTCCCCGCAACCGAAAGCGCGATAAAAAAATATCTGGCTTCGGGCGCAATAAAGGGAATAGGCGTCGTCCTTGCTGAAAGAATAGTGAATAAATTCGGCTCGGATTCCTTCGACGTCATAGAAAACCACCCCGAATGGCTGACCGACATCAGCGGAATTACCAAGAAAAAGGCGGAAAAAATATCGGAACGCTTCAAGGAAACCTTCGGAGTGCGTTCGGTAATGATGTTCTGCCGCGATTTTTTCGGCCCCGCAATGGCGGTAAAAATATACAAAAAATGGGGCGGAAGTGCAGTCGATATAATCAAGGCGAACCCGTATAAGCTCTGTGAGAGCATACAGGGGATCGGCTTTGAGACGGCAGACAGGATCGCAGCTTCGCTCGGCGCACAAAAAAACAACCACGACCGTCTCCGTGCGGGAGTAATATACTTTCTGTCCTTCAATGCAAATCAGAACGGACATACCTTTATCCCCCGCGATAAGCTCGTCCCCGCCGCCTGCAGTATGCTGGACAGCGGGGAAAATGAGACAGAAAAGGCGCTTGAAAGCGTCCTTTCTGACGGAACGGCAGTAAGCGTCAGCTTCAGCGGACGAGAGGTAATATACCTGAAGGATTATTTTGAAGCCGAGCGTTATATTGCGGCAAAGCTTTATCAGCTTGAAAGCCTCTGCGAAAGAGTCTCGGTGCGCGATGCAGACAGATTCGTCGACAGACTTGAAGTCGAGCTTGATATAACCTACGCGGCACTTCAGAGAAAAGCTATCCTCGACGCGATGGAAAGCGGAGTAATGGTGCTGACGGGCGGTCCCGGTACCGGTAAAACGACAGTTATACGCGCGGTGATCTCGGTCTTTGAAAAAATGGGAATGCGCATAGCGCTCTGCGCCCCGACGGGTAGAGCGGCAAAGAGGATGTCGGAGGCGACCTCGCGCGACGCAAAAACCATACACAGACTTCTCGAAACCGAGTTTTCGCGCGACGATAAGCCGTCGTTCCGCAGAAACGAAAACGATCAGCTCGACGAAGAGGTCATAATAGTAGACGAGGCGTCAATGGTAGACACGCTCCTATTTTCGGCACTGCTTAAGGCGATAAAGCCGGGAGCAAGACTGATATTGGTCGGAGACGCCGATCAGCTTCCTTCGGTCGGCGCGGGAACGGTGCTTTTCGATATTATTGAAAGCGGAAAATACTCGTCGGTTGCACTGACGGAAATATTCCGCCAGGCTGCAAGCAGTCTCATCGTCCGCAACGCCCACGCGATAAACCGCGGTGAAATGATAGATACCGCAACAAAGGACAGCGACTTTTTCTTCCTGCGGCGCCAAGGCAGTAAGGAGATCGCCGAAACGGTTGCCTCTCTTGTGACAGAACGCCTGCCGAAAAAATACGGCGAGGACGTTATAAATAATCTGCAGGTAATAACCCCGACGCATAAAGGCGCATCGGGAACCGATAACCTGAATATAATTCTGCAATCCCGCCTGAATCCCCCAAGCAAGAACAAAACGGAAAAGAAATTCCGCGAAAGAGTCTTCAGAGTGGGCGATAAGGTAATGCAGATAAAGAATAATTACGACGCAGTCTGGGAAAAGAACGGCGTCGAGGGCGTCGGAGTCTTTAACGGCGATATCGGAGTAATAGAGGATATCGATCTGCAGGAGGAAACGATGACGGTAATAACGGACGAAAGAAGAGTCGTCTACGAATTTTCCCAGGCAGACGAGCTCGAGCTCGCCTACGCAATAACGATACACAAAAGCCAGGGAAGCGAATACGGAACCGTCGTGCTCGCTCTTTCCGATTTCTCCCCCCGCTTGCTCACGAGAAACCTGCTCTATACGGCAGTAACGAGAGCAAAAGATATGGCAGTAGCGGTCGGCACCGAGCAAACGGTCTATAATATGATAAACAACGACCGCCAAGTGAGAAGATATACGGGCTTGTGTTTTCTGATTAAAACGTATTAAAAGTTTATATATTTCCAGAAACATCGCCACATCGTTAGCCTTCCCCTCAGGGAAAGGGTGCAAGAGTCAGAGCCTCGGATGAGGTGTCCCGAAGGAATGTAACATCGTTTTGTAACGGCGGGAGCGCGTGGGGTTCCCCGAAACGAGCAAATGCGAGTTTTGGGGGTTCCGAGCTTGCCCCCGCCCTACGGAAATAGATTGAACGTTGTCTTGCCTTCCCCAGCGGGGGAAGGTGTCAACCGAAGGTTGACGGATGAGGTGT
>JAZQGU010000039.1:0-1532 GCA_045540175.1 Eubacteriales bacterium
AGCCTCCATCGGGTTTCCGCAAGAGGGACAGAATTTTACGCCCTCGTCAACTTTGGTTCCGCATTTTCCGCAATATGCCATAGTAATTTCCTCACTTTCTGTTATTCGATAGGCAAGCCGTCAAGGCCGCCGTTTTTGTACTGCTCCATAAGACCTTCAAGCTCACTCAGCTGATCGAACAGATCTCCGATATCCTCGGTTTGACCGAACATATCTCCCGATACGCCTGATTGTCCGTCAAACAGCTGACCTAAAAAGTCCATAAACGAATTTACCGCCATATATACACCGCCGATGATAAGTCCGCCTATAACAAGGCCGATGATGCTCCATATCAGCGTTGCCCTTGCAAAATGCTTCAGATTTTTGTTTTTGGGGGCAAAGGACATAATGATGCAGGCGATAAATCCGATGATCGGAATTGCGAATAAAAGCATCAAGCCAAAATACGTTCCCGTGCCGACTATCTTGTTTTTCGGGTCGGGCGTATATACCGCAGGCGATACCTGCGCCTCTTGCGGCTTTACCTCTTGAGGCTTTACCTCTTGGGGCGTTACCTCCTGAAGCGTTTCCTGCTGTGCATCAGGCGCAGACGGGGTAATTATTTCCTCGCTTGCGTCCTTTGTTTCTTTGTCTTGCTCGTTTGCATTTACTGTATTTTCGGCTGCCCTTGCGCCGCACTCAGTGCAGAAAGCCGCGCTCTGCGCTATTTCCTTTCCGCATTCGGTACAGAATTTTGCCATTTCATCACCTCTTTTCTCCCTTTAACCGGGAATGTAAATTTGCAAGGTGCGCATAATAGGATTACTGTCCGGATATACGGTCAAGGTTACGGAAACATTCGTAGTAGGATTCTTTGCCGCAAAGTAGAAGGAAACAGAGGTATCCGTAGTCGTAACGCTATCGGTAAAGCCCGCATTCTTCAATTCTTCAACATAAGCACGGACATCATCCATATTCACTTCATCTTCAAGAGAGAAGCCATACTGACCTAAAATATATCCGTCTGCCGCAGATTTCTCGCTACAGCTTACATAGGATGCGAATGAAGGCTTCGGCACGTGCGTAGTGAACTTATCGTCCGGCCATTCATTCCCATTGCTCGGTGAATCACCGTTATTGTTGCTTTCCCCGCTATTATCGGTGCTTTCACCATTATTATTTTCGCCGCTCTGCGAAATGCTGGAATTATCCTTATCGGGATCGGGATCGGTTGTGTTGTTATCTCCGCAAGCGGCAAGGGAAAGAAGCATCATAGCCGCAAGCAAGATTGCTAATATCTTTTTCATATCGTCACCTCTTTCTGTGGGTAAAATCAATTATTTCTCCGTCAAGGTGTACTCGCTCTCGTCGAACATACTCTTAACGGTGGAAAGGGATGCGCCGTCGTAGGAGTCATCATACTCATACACGGTAGTTCCGTCGAGCTTCATTTCGTTGAGCGTTCCCATAGTTTCTTTCTTATGGGTCATAAATTTCTCGGCATCCTCTGCGGAATCAAACTTATAAACGTAATAAGCAGACTTCAAATA
>JAZQGU010000040.1:0-59922 GCA_045540175.1 Eubacteriales bacterium
AGAGCTGCAACTGCGAGCTCCTTAACGCCGTTTGCGTTTGCACCGGGGGTATTGAATACGACGATTCCTTCCTCTGCACAACGGTCAACGGGAATGTTGTTTACGCCTGCGCCTGCGCGTCCGATTGCAACGAGCTCGGGGTTAAACTCCATATCGTGCATTTTTGCGGAGCGAACGAGGATCGCGTCGGGATTTGTGCAATCGTCGCTTACGTTATACTTTGCGGCATCGAAATTATCGGTACCGATCTTTGCTATTTTGTTAAGACACTTTATATTATACATTTTTAACCTCTTATGCTTTGGGATTATTCTCTGCAAAGTCCTTCATGAACTTGACGAGAGCGGTAACGCCCTCAGTAGGCATTGCGTTGTAGATAGAAGCTCTCATACCGCCGACCGAACGGTGTCCCTTGATGTTCTTGAAGCCTGCCTTGCCTGCTTCGGATGCAAATTTCTTATCGAGATCGGGATCGCCTGTTACGAAGGTTACGTTCATCATCGAGCGGGAAGCCTTTTCGACGGGAGCGGTGTAATAGGACTGATTATCGAGGTAGTCGTAAAGAACGGCTGCCTTATTTTCATTGTATGCCTTCATTGCGGTAAGGCCGCCGAGACCGAGAATGTACTTGAACACAAGACCTGCAACGTAGATCGGGTAGCAGGGAGGAGTATTGTACATAGAGTCGTTATCAGCCATAAGCTTCCAGTCGAACATTGCGGGGGTGTCGGGACGGCACTTGCCGAGGAGGTCCTCACGGACGATCACGATGGTGAGTCCTGCAGGTGCGATGTTCTTTTGCGCGCCTGCGTAGATAACGCCGAACTTTGTTACGTCAACCGGCTCGGAGAGGATGCAGGACGACATATCGGCAACAAGCGGGATATCGCCGGTATCGGGGATATAGTTGTACTTTGTGCCGTAGATGGTGTTATTGAAGCAGATATGAACGTAATCCGCGTCGGGACGGAAGTCCTCGCGCTTGGTCTGCGGAATATACGTATTGTTCTTATCCTCGGAGGAAGCGACGATCTTTATATCTCCGTACTTCTTTGCTTCCTGAGCCGCTTTTTTCGAGAACTGACCCGATACGATATAGTCTGCCTTGCCCGAACCCGTAAGGAGGTTATAGCAGACCGATGCGAACACGGTGGAAGCTCCGCCCTGGAGGAAGAGAACCTTATAATTATCGGGGATGTTCATAAGGGTGCGGAGGTCTGCCTGTGCCTGATTTATGATAGCTTCATAATCGGGAGAACGGTGGCTCATCTCCATTACTGACATTCCGCTTTCGCCGTAGCAGATAAGCTCGCGCTGTGCCTGCTCAAGCACGGGGAGGGGAAGCATCGAAGGGCCCGCTGAAAAGTTATAAACTCTGTTCATGATAGTATCCGTTTCTCCGACTTTTTGAATACGCGCCTCCCGTCGGTCGGAGGGCGTTGAATTTTTAAAATAATAAAATTATTATATAATTTTGCTGCGCAATAGTCAAGGGTTTCGCTGTAAAAAGATGAAATTTTACCTTTTTACCATAGTAAAGCAGAAAAGTACGATGCTTATGTACAATTTGTTCGGCATTTTTGTGAAAAAACGGTTTTCTACGCGCTTATTTTCCTCTTTCGAACTCGTGTGTATTGACTATCCTTTTGTACTCACCGGGGGAATAATGCTTATACTTTTTAAATACGCGGTTGAAGTATGACAGTGACGAGAAGCCCATATCGTTTGCGACCTTGAGCAGGCTTGCTTCCTTTTTGAGGAGCTTTTCCGCCTTGCACACCCTTACGAAGTTTATGTAATTCATCGGGCTTGTTCCTACTATGCTCTTGAACAGTCGGCAGAAATACTGTTCGTTGAAATTGAACATACTGCTCAGCTGAGCTGTTGAAAGATGCTCTCCGCAGTTATCGTTAATATATTCGAGAACCGGGCGTATCTTGTTTATTTCCTCTCTCTTTTTCTGTATTTCGTCCGAGATCACTCCCTGACGGCGGAGCGAGGCGATCAGCATCAGCATATGATTATATATGTAGTCGCAAAAGAACGGCTTTTTTTCTCTGTATTCCTCGAGGATCGTATTGAAGCTTTCCCGTATCTCCGACGATTCCGGAGAATCCTTTTTGAAGATGCATACCGACGTATCGGATATGTTTGTGAATCTTGAAATGTATCTTATTATCGAATCGCCGTCGTAGGGCAGGCGGAACTGTATAAGGGTAGTGTGGGTATCCGTCGTTTCGCTGTAGGTGCTGTGGGGGACGTATTTGTTTATGAACATAATGTCTCCCTCGTGTAGGAAAAGCTCTCCGTCGAGCGTTACGCAACGAAACAGACCGCGGTTTACGCGTAAAAATTCGTATTCGTTGTGAAGATGCATATCGCTTACAAGCTTGCGCTTGCGCTCGGGGATAAAGCCCTCCTTCAGAGAGGGTATCTCGTCGCTTGAAATGTGAATTGATATATCGTTGTCGAGCTGAACGATCTCTTCGCGCATTTTGTTACCTCGTAAAAGTGAAAATCGTACAAATTTTAGTTAAAATCTGTGTAGTTATAGACGTAAATATTTTGTACTATAATAATAGCATATTAAATCAAAAAAATCAATATGCCCTTTCGAAAGGAGACAAATTTATGGCAAACAAAGGATTAGATGCTTTTAAGTTCAACCAGGAAGCGGCTGTTATCGATGCTTCAAAAAAGGTTAAAATCGGTATAATCGGTACCGGCTGGATCGCAGAGTCGCACCTTGAGGTTCTGCTTCAGATGCCCGACGTTGAGATCGTTGCGGGCGCTGACCTTATCCCCGGTAAGGCAGACAAGTTTTTCGCAGATCACGGCGTTGAGGGCGTAAAGACGTACCCCAGCCACAAGGAGCTTATCGACGCAGGCGAATGCGATGCCGTATGTATCTGCACCTATAACGCAACTCACGCTGAGTGCGCTATCTACGCTCTTGAGCACGGGGTACACGTTCTTCTCGAGAAGCCGATGTGCGTAACTCTTGAAGAGGCTGTTGCTATCCGCAAGGCGGAAAAGGAAAGCGGAAAGATACTTTCGATCGGCTTCCAGCCCCGTTTTGACGATAATATGAGAATGGTTAAGGACATCGTTCAGTCGGGTGCTCTCGGTAAGGTATACTACATTCAGACCGGTGGCGGACGCCGCCGCGGTATTCCGACTCCCTTCGGAACCACCTTCATCCAGGGAGACACGGGCGTTATCGGAGCTATGGGCGATATCGGATGCTATTCACTCGATATGGTTCTCAACGCTATCGGCTATCCCAAGCCTCTTACCGTTTCCGGCTACGTTTCCGATTACTTCGGAAAGGATCCTGAGTACTTCGTAACCGAAGGTAAGCCTGCAGAATATGCCGATATCTTCGAGGTTGAAGACTTTGCGGCAGGCTTCGTCCGTCTTGAGGGCGGAATAATTCTCGACTTCCGTATCGCATGGGCAATGCACCTCGATACCTCGGGAGATACCATTATCATGGGTACCAAGGGAAGCCTTCGTATTCCTTCCACCGAGTGCTGGAACGGCTCTGTCGGCGGACCTCTCACTCTCTACTCGAGAGTTGCGGGCAAGGAGGTTGAGACCAAGTTCCCGATGAGACCCAGACGCGAGCACAGCAACTTCTACTACAAGATGAGAACATTTCTTGACGCTGTCAAGAATGGCGGCACCTCTCCCGTTCCGTCCGAGGAGATCATCATCAACCAGGCTATTATCGATTCGATCATCAAGAGCGCAAAGCTCGGCAAGGAGATCGAAGTAGAGATCCCCGAGATCTGAGGTGAATATAATGAAACAGTTTAAGGTAGGTCTCCAGCTTTACAGCGTGAGAGACAAAATGGAAAAGGATATGGACGCCACCCTTAAGGCGGTCAAGGAAATGGGCTACGACTACGTGGAGTTCGCAGGCTATTTCGGAAAGACTGCTGAGGAGGTAAAGGCTCTTCTCGACAAGTATGAGCTTAAGGCTATTTCGGTTCACCAGGCGATAGACCTCTTTGAAAAAGAGGGCAAGGCGGCTGTTGATTACCTCAACACCATCGGCGTTGAATATTCTGCAATTCCGTGGTACAACAAGAACGAGTTCCACACCAACTGGGACGAGACCGTTAAGAAGTTTGCTGAGGTTTCGAAGCTTCTTTCCGACGGCGGAATTCAGCTTATGTATCATAACCACGACTTCGAATTTGCGAAGATCGGCGGTGAATATATCCTCGATAAGCTTTACAGCAGTCTTGATGCCGAGACTCTTATGCCCGAGATCGATACCTGCTGGGTACACTATGCGGGCGTAAATCCTGCTGAGTACGTAAGAAAGTATGCGGGCAGGATCAAGGTTCTCCACCTCAAGGACTTCGTTTGCACCAAGCTCGGCGGCGGCCCCGTTTACGCTCTTATCGACGAGGACGGCAACGAGATCAAGAACGCGTCGAGGGAAGACAACGGCTTTAAGTTTACTCCCGTCGGCTCGGGTATTCAGGATTGGAATGCGATCCTCACCGCGGCTGATGAGGCGGGCGTTGAGTATGTGATCGTCGAGCAGGACGATTCGTATGAAACCTGTTCTCTTGAAGCTGCTAAGATGAGCAGAGAGTATCTTAAGACCCTGGGACAGTAATTGACGTAAGGACATCCCGAGCGTTTCGCTCGGGGTGTGTTTTTCGCCCGAGCAAATGCGATATTGCATTATTTTTGTAATCTTGCTTCGATATGTAAGACAAAAAAGTAACAACCCGGCGCAAATTAGTTATAGTATATACGGATGTGCTGTGATATACTGTCTGTGTAGAAGATACTTCTATCCATAAGAATACATGTCGCACGCGCACGATGCGTACGGCGCGGAAATAACGGCGGCTCGGTCGGCGGACAGATTGCGGTGTCCGGCGTTTTCCGGGACAACTAATTCAATAACCCGGTAATCGCCGATACTTAGAAGCGGATACGCTGGTTTTCGCAGTAAATGACATCAAACGAGGGGCGACTGAAATTGCCTCTCGTTTTGTGCTTATATCCCATTCTGATCATTTCCGATATAAATTTTTGGAGGCTATGATGAAAAGATCTCTTCTGATCTTATTGGTTCTGTCGATGCTCGCTTCTTTTGCGGGTTGTCAAAGAGTTTACGATGGGACGGGTAGATTTGAGACGACGCCGAACAGAGATACCGAACCGGAGATTCCCGTCACCGGTCCGACTGATAACCCGATAAGCGAAATTACCATAAGTACCGTAACTGCTCATTCTTACGAAAAGATATTGGCAAACGGCGCTCCGATAATAGAATCGGTAACCGACTATAAGATATATATGGCAAGAGGCGAGACAGAGGGCTGTCAGATCGCGCTTTACAGCGAAAAAGAGATCGGCGGGCTTTCGCTTAAGCTCGTTTCGGATCCCGTGAACGGTCTTTCTCACAATGTCTATATTCTTGATACGAATTATGAGATCAACGGCGATCTTTATCCCGATCCCGCAAAGCCTTATGAGGAGGGGAGTGCCTTCGCTTTGAAGGAGAAGAGCACGCTTCCGTTCCTTATTGAGTTCACCTCGACAGATGATACGAAATCCGGAACGTACTACTATTTCTTTGAGCTTCGGGATTCTTCCGACAAGACGGTCGTTCAGTACGGGATAACCGTCAAGGTCTGGGCTATACTTCTCCCCGAAAGCCTTACCTTCGACAGCGCGATAGCGGTATCAAAAAGCGATATTATGAGCTATTATTCCGTCGGCGGCGAGATGGATGCCGAGATCTATAAAAAATATTACGACCTGCTTCTTCAGCACAAGATAAGCGCTTATGATCTTCCGTATGATATTCTTGATCCACGCGCTGACGCTTATATGTCTGATCCGAGGGTGACGTCCTTCAGAGTTCCTCACGATGTTTCGGATGAGACTCTTAAGGCTTATTGTGCCAAGCTGAGGTCAAAAAAAGAGTGGCTTAAAAAGGCGTATTTTATGCCATCCTTTGAGCCCGACACGCCCGAGGATATCGAGCAGTTCCGAACCGAAGCTTCGCGCCTTCAGAGCATTTGCCGAAGTATAAAGGTGACGGCGCCGATAGCGATCGATATTCAGCTTTCGGAGCTTTGGGATCAGATAAACGAAATGAAGGGCTATTCTACGCTTTGGTGCCCGAAGCTTTGTCTTTGGGACGACGAAATGTCGTACGGTAACCACGATTATACCCATAGCATGACATTTGAAGCGCGAATGAGAAAGATGATGCGTGAGGGCTTCGGTGTTTGGACTTACCTTTCCGCGACCCCCGATTCACCTTATACTTCACTCTTCGTCGATCATTCCGCGCTTGATCAGAGAATCCTTTTCTGGCAACAGTTTCAGAGAGGAATCGGCGGATTCCTTTACGGGGCGTCAACCGATTGGCAGGCTGATGATTTGGAGGGCATTTTGGGTAACAAGCGCGGAGACGGAATTCTTTTCTATCCCGGGGAAACTGTATCCGACACGCCGATTCCGTCATTACGCATGAAGCTGGTGCGTGACGGCATCGAGGATTACGAGTTTCTTATGCTCGCCGCTAGAATGCTCGGCAATAAATGGGTAACGGAAAAGGTAAATTCTATGACATCATCGCTTACTTCTATTGAGGCTACGGAGGACGTTTTTGCTCAGATAAGAATTGAGATCGGAAACGCACTCGAAAAAAGATAACGGATCAAATCAGAAGGAGAATGATATGAAAAAACTCTTGGTTGCGTTGCTTTGTGTCTGTATGCTTTTGTCGCTTTTTGCCTGCGGTAGTGACGGTAAGCAAAAGAAGCCGAAACAGCCGCCGGCTGTCATTACGGCGTATGCTACACATTCCTATGACAAGGTTATTGCGAACATGAATCCCAAGGGAGAATTGGTGAACGAATACACCGTTTATATGACCAAGGGCGAGACGGAATCCTGCCAGCTCGTAGTTCGAAGTGACACTATGTTTAAAAAGACGGTGTTCGGTATGGATGAAGGGGAAAACAGTAACGTAGCCGTCAGTATTTACAGTATGGATAGGACCCATACCATCAGAAGAAAAGAATGGACAGACTCCGTTATTCCTTATAGCGGCAGAAGACTTATTCTTGAGGCAAATAAGAGCCTGCCGTTCGTGATTGATTTCACAACCACTGCCGACACTCCCGCAGGAGAATACAAGTACGTTTTCTCACTTAAGAATGAAGAGGATTTGAGCGTAATCGCTTCCTTTAACGTAACGGTTCACGTTTGGAATATCACTCTTCCCGAAACGAAGACCTTTGCTTCCTCCGTCGGCATCAACAAAAACAATATCGGAAGCTTCTGGGGCGGATGCGGCACGGATCTTTATAAGCAGTTCTGCGATATGCTTCTTGAGCATAACCTTTCCCCTCATACGCTTCCTTACGATATTCTCGACCCGCGCGCCGATGAATATATGTCTGATCCGCGCGTGACGTCGTTCGTAGTGCCATCAACGCCGGACAATCTTTCCGATGAGCAGATCATAGCTTACTACAACAAGATCAAGAGCAACCCCGATTGGCTCAGAAAGGCGATCTTCTATCCCATTGACGAGCCCAGCACCAAGGCTGATCTTGAAAAATACAAGGAGATATGCGAGCGGCTTAAGAGAATTGCTCCCGATATCCCCGTAATTTCTCCTTTTTATAAAAATATTCAGACGGGAACCAAGACCGACCAGGTCGATTACATGGATTCCTGTACCGATCTTTGGTGCCCGAAGCTCTGCCTTTGGGACGACAGTCAGTCGTATGACCCTTTCCTTAACTATACTCCCGAAAAGTCGTTCGCAGAGAGAATGGCGGAAATGAAGGCGGAGGGTGACAGAATGTGGTCTTACGTTTGTAACGACCCGATACTGCCATACGCTCAGCTATTTATTAATACCGACGGTATTATCCACAGACTTATGATGTGGCAGCACTATCAGATGGATATCGATGGCTTCCTTTATTGGGGCTCTACTGCCTGGGGGTATCACGGTGGCGTCAGAAACCCGTGGGAGACCTCCGCTAACGGCGTCAAGGACGGAAACGGCGGTACTGTTTTCGGCGAGGGTATCCTTTTCTACCCCGGAATCAAGGTCGGAATTGCCGGCCCTGTCGGATGTATTCGTATGAAGATACTCCGCGACGGA
This sequence comes from Eubacteriales bacterium, assembly GCA_045540175.1. GTDB lineage: Bacteria > Bacillota > Clostridia > Oscillospirales > CAG-272 > Colimorpha_A. The sequence continues at coordinate 8,165 of JAZQGU010000040.1, forward strand.
ATCGACGATATCGAATTCCTCTATCTTGCAGAAGAGGTTCTCGGTAAAGAGTGGGTAATGAATTATGTAAATAAGGCAACTCCCACGCTTACAAGCTATACGACAAACGACGATTTCGCTAAAATGAGAATCGAAATGGGCAACGCTCTTGAAGCGGCGCTTATTGAAAAATAAAACAAATATCATGGAGGAAAAAATGAAAAGATTTTTAGTTATCATCCTGACTCTTTCTATGCTTCTGTCGCTTTTTGCCTGCAACAAGAACGATGGCAAAAAGGATAACGGAAGCGGCGACGAGGAACCCGCAACGGCAAACGTCGAAGCGTGGGCGACTCACTTGACAGATAAGCACATCGCCAATAAAAAGGAAGAACATCCCGATACCACCGAGTATCATGTATATATGACCAGAGGTGAGACCGAGGGCTGTAAGCTCGTTGTTTACAGCGACGTTAAGATCCAGAAGGCTGCTCTTGTGTATGACGCAAAGGCTCACGAGGCAAGTAATCTGACGGCATTGTCTTACATAATGAATAAGACCCACACCATCAAGAGAAACCAGGACTGGACGGACGCCGCAATTCCTTACTACGGCAGAAAGTTCCTTCTCGAAGCAAGGCGTGTCGTACCCTTTATAGTTGAGTTTACAACCACAAAGGATACTCCCGCAGGTGAATACGTTTATACCTATGAATTCAAGGATACCGCGGAAGATAAGGTTTATGCAACCTTCAAGGTAACCGTTCACGTTTGGGATATCGTTCTCCCCGAGGAAAAGACGTTTGCTACCTCCGTCGGTCTCAACTTCTATCACGTTGAAAGATACGACAAGGGCGACGGTATGTATAAGAAGTATTACGATATGCTTCTCGAGCACAACGTTTGCGCGCACACCCTTCCTTACGATATTCTCAGCCCGGAGGCAGAGGAATATATGTCCGACCCCCGCGTAACATCGTTTGTTATAGGTCTTTGGGACGCTAAAACTTGGAGCGACGAGAAGATCACTCTGTATTATAACCGCCTTAAGGAAAATCCCGAATGGTTTAAAAAGGCGCTCTTCTACGTTCTCGATGAGCCTACAACCAAGGAAGCTTTGCAGCAGTATAAGGAAATCTGCGAGCGATTTGAAAGACTTTGTCCCGGAATCGGCGTAATTTCTCCCTTCTATACCAACAAGCAGCTTAATCCCACCGTAAAGGTCGACCAGGTAGACGCAATGGCTCCCACTACTATTCTCTGGTGTCCTAAGCTCTGTCTTTGGGATGAGAGCCAGTCTTACGATCCCTTCCTTAACTACACTCCCGAAAAGACCTTTGATGAGAGAATGAAGGAAATGCAGGCTGAAGGTGACGTCGTATGGTCCTATGTTTGTAACGACCCGGTCACACCCTATGCTCAGCTCTTTGTTGATACCGACGGTATCATGCACAGACTTATGATGTGGCAGCACTATCAGCGCGACATCGAGGGCTTCCTCTATTGGCAGACTACCTCTTGGGGTTACCGCCAGGGCGATATCGATCCTTGGAAGACCGTTAACAACGGCGTCAAGGACGGCGACGGCAAGGTCATATATGGCGAGGGCTTCATCATGTATCCCGGTACTCCTGTCGGAGTCGGCGGTCCCGTTGCTTCGATCCGTCTTAAGATCCTTCGTGACGGTATCGACGATATCGAGTTCCTCTATCTTGCTGAGAAGGTTCTCGGTAAGGACTGGGTAATGGAAAAGGTAAACGAAGCAACTCCTACTCTTACCTCCTACACCACCGAAGAAAACTTCTACAAATTAAGAAAAGAAATGGGCGACGCGCTTGAAGCGGCACTGAACGCTGCAGAATAATAAAACCTTGGAGAAAAAATGAAAAAAATCCTACTTATTACGTTGACGCTTTCTATACTTCTGTCGCTGCTTGCCTGTAACAAAAATGACGGGCAAAATGACGGCGGCCCACAAGAGCCCGCCGAGCTCAAGGTTCAAGCATGGACAACGCATATGACCGATAAGCAGATAGCCAACATCAAGCCTAAAAGCAATATCGAAAACAAGGCGTACGATGTCTATATGACGAGGGGGGAAACCGAGGGCTGCCAGCTCGTGGTTTATACCTCCGAAAAGCTTACGGCTGTTTCATTGAAGCCTGTGTCCGGTGTAAACGACGATGTCACTGCAAGGACTTATATAATGAACAGAACGCATACCATAAAGCGCAAGGAATATACCGATTCGGCAATTCCGTACAACGGTACAAAGCTTGTCATGGATGCTGGAAAGATAGTTCCGTTCATAGTTGAATTTACTACTACGGCCGATACTCCTGCGGGCGATTATACCTATACCTATGAGCTTTACGATAGCAGACAAAAGGTCACTCACGCGACCTTTACGGTAAACGTTCACGTTTGGGATATAGTAATGCCGGAGGATAAGACCTTCGCAACTGCTATCGACCTTCGCCAATACTGCCTTAACGGTATGGGAGAAAGCCAGGCGTATGAAAGCTATTACAACACGCTTCTTGAACACAATATGTGTGCGTACAATCTCCCTTACGACATTCTTGATCCCAAAGCGGACGCCTATATGTCTGACCCGAGAGTTACCTCGTTCTGCGTAGGACTTTGGGACGCCGCTAAGTGGAATGAAGAACTTCTCTTGAAGTATTATGATAAGCTGAAGAGTAATCCCGTGTGGCTTGAAAAGGCGTATTTCTACGTTATTGACGAGCCGAGAGAGGTATCGCATATTACGGAATACAACAGCCTTGCCGAGCGTTTACAGGCGCTTTGCCCCGGAATTGACGTGATCGCTCCCTTCTATACCAATCTTGATCTCGGCGGCAAAGACCAGGTCAGCGCTATGGAGGCAAACACGAGAACGTGGTGCCCCAAGCTCTTCCTTTGGGACGATGTGAACGCTTATGAAAGCATAAAGAGCTTTAAGCCGAATAAGAGCTTTGCAGACAGAATGAAGGAATTCCAGGCACAGGGAGATACTGTCTGGTCTTACGTTTGTAACGACCCCATTACCCCCTATGCACAGCTGTTTATAAATACCGACGGAATAATGCAGCGTCTTATGATGTGGCAGCATTATCAGCGCGGCATCGAGGGATTCCTTTATTGGGGAGCAAACGCTTACGAGATCCCCAGCGGAGGCACCCTTAACGATATGAAGGATCCCTTCAAGCACGTTTATCACGGAATAGGTGACGGCGACGGTGCTCCCGTATACGGAGAGGGCTACGTCGTATACCCGGGAAGCAAGGTCGGTATGCCCGGAAACGCTATTCCGAGTAGCCGTCTTAAGATTCTCCGCGACGGCATCGACGATATCGAGCTTCTCAAGCTTGCAGAGCAGTATCTCGATGAGGATTGGATAATGGAAAAGGTAAACAAGGCAACGCCTTCGCTTACCTCATACACTTCTGAGGATAATTTCTACAAATTAAGAAAAGAAATAGGCGACGCGCTTGAAGCGGCGCTCAAGGCTGAAAAATAATAAAAGCATATCGGAGAAGAAATGAAAAGATTTCTACTGATAATTCTGACATTTTCTATGCTTATGTCGCTTTTTGCCTGCAATAAAAATGACGGCAAAAAGGATAGCGGAGATGATTCCGTAGCAGCAAACGTCGAAGCATGGGCGACTCACCTGACCGATAAGCACATCGCTAATAAAAAGGAAGAACATCCCGAAACCACCGAGTACCATGTCTATATGACCAGAGGTGAGACCGAGGGCTGTAAGCTCGTCGTTTACAGCGACGTCAAGATCCGGAAGGCAGTTCTTGAATATGACTCGAAGGCTCACGAGGCAAGTAATCTGATGGCAACGTCTTACATAATGAATAAGACACACGCCATTATGAGAAAGGACTGGACCGACGCGGCAATTCCTTATTCCGGAGAAAAATTTCTTCTTGAAGAAAAGCGTGTCGTGCCCTTTATAGTTGAGTTTACAACCACTGCCGAAACTCCTGCAGGTGAATACGTTTATACATATAAATTCAAGGATGCCTCGGCTAAGAAGGTTTATGCGACATTTAAGGTAACGGTTCACGTTTGGGATATCGTTCTCCCCGAGGAAAAGACCTTTGGCACCTCTGTCGGTCTCAACTTCTATCACGTGGACAGATACGAAGAAGGAAGCAGTATGTACCAACGGTACTACGATTTCCTTCTCGAGCACAACGTCTGTGCGCACACCCTCCCTCATGATATTCTCAGCAGGGCGGCAGAGGAATATATGTCCGATCCCCGCGTAACGTCGTTTGTCGTAGGTCTTTGGGACGCGAAGCTTTGGAAAGACGAAAAAATCACTCTTTATTATAACCGTCTTAAGCAAAATCCCGAGTGGCTCAAAAAGGCGCGCTTCTATGTTATCGACGAGCCTACCACCAAGGATACCTTGCAGCAGTATAAGGAGATCTGTGAGCGGTTTGAAACGCTTTGCCCGGGAATCGGCGTAATTTCACCCTTCTATACCAATAAGCAGCTTGACCCAAGTGTTAAGCAGGATCAGGTCGACGCAATGGCTCCCACGACTATCCTCTGGTGCCCCAAGCTTTGCCTTTGGGACGACAGCCAGTCTTACGATCAATTCCTCAACTATACCCCCGAAAAGACCTTCGCCGAGAGAATGGCGGATATGCAGGCTGAGGGTGACGTAGTATGGTCTTACGTTTGTAATGATCCGATCAGCCCTTACGCTCAGCTTTACGTTGATACCGATGGAATAATGCAGCGTCTTATGATGTGGCAGCACTACCAGAGAAATATCGAGGGCTTCCTCTACTGGCAGGCAACCTCTTGGGGCTACCATCAGGGCGATATAGATCCTTGGAAGACCGTTAACAACGGCGTCAAGGACGGCGACGGTAATGTTGTTTACGGTGACGGTTTCTTACTCTATCCCGGAACTCCCGTAGGGGTCGACGGTCCTGTTGCTTCGATTCGTCTTAAGATCCTTCGTGACGGTATCGATGATATAGAGTTCCTTTACCTTGCAGAGCAGTATCTCGACAAAGATTGGATAATGGAAAAGGTAAACGAAGCAACTCCTACTCTTACCTCCTACACCTCCGAAGAGAACTTCTACAAATTAAGAAAAGAAATAGGTGACGCACTTGAAGCGGCACTCAAGGAAAAATAAACCTAATACCAACAAGGAGAAAAACATGAAGACTTGGATGACTTACGGCTTTGACAAAATAGTAGCCGACAAAGCGGCTCCGTCAGACCTTAAAAAGGAGTTTGCTCTTTATCTTACAAAGGGCGGAAACGGAAGCTGTCAGATAGTTGTAAACAGCGATATCGATACATCAGTTACGCTTAAAGCCGTTTCGTGTGATGGCGTGAAGTGTGAGATCTTTACGGCAGATCATGTCCTTACTATAAACGATCATCAGTATACTGACCCGCTTGTTCCTTACTGCGGTGACGCTATTACTGTTAAGGGCGGTCTTTCGCTCCCGTTCTTCCTCGATTTCAAGGCAGAAGAGCCCGGCGATTACACCGCAACCTTCGAGCTTTGTGAGAACGGAAATGCCGAGACGTTTACTGTATATCTTCACGTATGGAGCTTCGCTCTTCCTGAAGACAAGGCCTTCGCAACCGCTTGCGGCATTAATGAGTATAGAATCGTAAAATACGATAAATCCGAAGGCGCTCACAAGAAGTATTATGATTTTCTTCTTGAACACGGAATGTGCGGATACGATCTTCCTTACGATATTCTCGATCCCCGAGCAGACGAATATATGTCCGATCCCCGCGTTACTTCCTTTATCGTTCCCTCGGGTGACGACGAAAAGGTAAAGGCTTATGCCGAGAAAATTAAGAGCAACCCCGTATGGTTGAGCAAGGCACTTTTCTACTCGATCGACGAGCCGCACACCCTTAAGCTTATAGAGACCTTCAAGCAGAAGGTATCGCATCTTAAGGAAATTGCTCCCGAAATCCCCTCTATCGTTCCCGTTTATACCAATCTTCAGGTTGGAGAGGGCAAGGACCAGTTTGACGATATGGCTCCTTATCTTGACCTCTGGTGCCCGAAGCTATGCCTTTGGGACGACTGCCAGTCCTACACTCCTTTCCTTGATTACACTCCCGAAAAGAGCTTCGAGACGAGAATAAACGAGGTTATGGATAAGGGACAGAGAGTTTGGTCTTACGTTTGTAACGACCCGATAACTCCTTATTCACAGATGTATATTGATACAGACGGTCTTATGCAGCGTCTGCTTCCCTGGCAGCACTATCAGAGAAAGATAATCGGATTCCTTTATTGGAGCGTTGTCTGTTGGGTTAATGACGGTGAAAAAACGGCGTGGGAAGAACCGTATAACGGTATCGGCGACGGCAAGGGAAGACCCGTTTACGGCTGTGGATACCTTGTATATCCCGGAAATCCCATCGGATATGAAGGCCCCATCGCTACACAGCGTCTTAAGATCCTCCGCGACGGTCTATCCGATGTAGAGCTTCTCTCCATGGCGGAAGCGAAATTCGGACGAGGCTGGGTAATGGCTAAGGTAAACGAAGCTACTCCTACCCTCACTTCCTACACGACCTATGAAAGATTCGAAGAACTGAGAAAAGAGATCGGTGATGCACTCGAGGCGGCACTCTGATAAACAGGTTTGACCTATATACGAAGGAGAACTGATATGAAAGCTTGGATAACACACGGTTTTGATAAAATAATTGTTGATATTCCTGCTCCCGAAAAGCTCGAAAAAGAGTATTCGCTTTTCCTTACCAAGGGCGGTAAAGGCACTTGCCAGATAGTTGTCAACAGCGACGTTGATACAAAGGCTTCGCTGAGAACGAATCTTGTACCCGGCGTTGAGTGCGAGGTTTATTCTCTTGATCACTCCTGCAAGATCAACGACGGACATCTTTATTCCGATCCGATCGTACCTTATGACGGACAGGTAATGGATGTCAAGGCGGGAATCTCGCTTCCTTTCCTTCTTGACGTGAAGGCAGACAATGCGGGTGACACCGTAGTTACCTTTGACGTTTTGGACGGTGACGGAAATGCCGTCGATACGTTTACCCTCAATCTTCATGTTTGGAGCTTCGCTCTTCCGCGCGAGAAGGCATTTGCAACGTCTGTCGGTATAAACAGACACGCGATTTCAAGCTTCGACCGCGACCCAATGGCGCATAAGGCGTATTACGATCTTCTTCTTGAGAACAATATCTGCGGTCATTCGCTTCCTTACGATATTCTTGACGAGAGAGCTGACGCGTATATGTCCGACCCGAACGTAACTTCCTTCGTTATCGGACTTTGGGAAGCAAAAAACTGGAGTGACGAAAAGATCACTAAGTACTATAATAAGGTCGCAAGCAATCCCGATTGGCTCAGAAAAGCGATTATCTACGTTATCGACGAGCCGTCTACTGAGGAAGCTCTTGCAAAATATCATGATATCTGCGCAAGATTTGCGCGCCTTTGCCCCGGAATCGGCGTAATTTCCCCCTTCTATACCAATAAGCAGATGGGAAAGAATACGGACCAGGTCGACGCTATGGCGGACTGCACCACTCTCTGGTGTCCTAAGCTTAATCTTTGGGACGAGAGCCAGTCCTATACTCCTTTCCTTGATTATACACCCGAAAAGTCCTTCGGTCAGAGATTCAAGGAGTTCCAGGAAAGAGGAGACGTCGTTTGGTCTTACGTTTGTAACGATCCGATATCTCCATACGCACAGATGTTCATTGATACCGACGGTCTAATGCACCGCCTCATGATATGGCAGCACTATCAGCGCGATGCTGTGGGCTTCCTCTATTGGGGAACTACCTCCTGGGGCCCCTACCGTACCGAGGGAGAAACGCTCAATCCTTGGGAAAACGTATACAACGGAGTTGGTGATGTATACGGAAACCTCCTCGCCGGTGAAGGCTTCTTAGCATATCCCGGATCCGCAATCGGACGCGAAGGAGCTGTGGGATCCATCAGAATCAAGATCCTCCGCGATGCTCTTGACGATATAGAGCTTCTTTCTCTTGCAGAGAAGTATCTTGGCAAGGATTGGGTAATGGCAAAGGTCGACGAGGCAACTCCCACTCTTACCACTTATACAACGGCAGACAGATTCATCGAGATCAGAAAAGAGATCGGTGACGCCCTTGAAGCAGTTCTTGCAAAGTAAATAATACTAAAACGGCAGTTTCATAGGAAATTGCCGTTTTTTATTGCTCGTTATCTAAACGTGCAAATTATTTGTCCGAAAATATATTTACTTTTTGAAAGAGATATAGTAAAATACAATCAACGCGGTTACCGTGCAAAATGCAACAAGGAGATAAATATGAAAACATGGATCACTCACGGCTTTGATAAGATCGTAGCCGATATGCCGGCACCCGAGGTGCTTAAAAAAGAGTTTTTTATTTCTCTTACCAATGGCGGAGAGGGAGGCTGTCAGATCGTCGCAAACAGTGAGACGGACGGCAAGATACAGCTTAAAACTAAGCTTTGCGAGGGAGTTTCGGTAAAGCTTTATTCCGAGCATCTTACGCACGACATCAAGGGTCATAAGCATACCGACTGTATTGTTCCTTACGAGGGTGAGATTCTTGACGTTAAGGGTGGAATCTCTCTCCCGTTTTACCTTGATTTCAAGGCGGAAAAAGCAGGAGATCATACTGCTGTTTTCGAGCTTCTGGACGGTGACGGAAAGGTCATTGATACCTTTACGGTGGCAATACACGTCTGGAGCTTCTCGCTTCCCGAAAACAAGACCTTTGCGACCGCAGTCTGGACTGCTGAGCGCTATATTACGAAGTTCGACGGCGGAATGAAGGGCGAGATCTGCGATAATTACAAGGAATACTACGATCTGCTTCTCGAGCACGGTCTTTCCTCGTATAATCTCCCTTATGACGTTCTCGATCCCCGCGCCGACGAATATATGTCCGACCCGAGAGTTACGTCGTTTGCAATCGGAATCTGGTCGCTCGATAACCTGAGCGACGATGAGATAACGGCTTATTATAATAAGCTGAGCAGCAACCCCGTCTGGCTCGATAAGGCGATGGTTTATCCGCTTGACGAGCCGAGAGAGCCTCATCATCTCGTTAAGTACAGAGAGGCGTGCGAGCGTTTTATTCGCCTTTGCCCCGGAATGAGCAGAGTATCACCGTTCTATACCAATATTCAGGTCGGAGAGGACAGAGACCAGGTCGACGAGATGGCTCCTACTACAAACCATTGGTGTCCCAAGCTTTGCCTTTGGGACGACAGCCAGTCCTACGACGCGTTCCTTAAATACAAGCCTGAAAAGTCGTTTTGGACCCGCATGGATGAGCTTAAGGCTAAGGGCGACAAGATGTGGTGCTACGTTTGTAACGACCCCGTAACCCCCTACGCACAGCTCTTTATTGACACTCCCGGAAATATGCAGAAGGCAATGTTCTGGCAGATGTATCAGAGAGATATAGACGGCTTCCTTTATTGGGGAACCAACTATTGGGGATATTGGGCAGGCGACGTTGACCCTTGGGAAAACGTATGCAACGGCGTCGGTGACGGACAGGGAAATCCCGTTTACGGCGAAGGCTTCCTGCTTTACCCCGGAACGAAGATCGGCAAGCCGGGACCGCTTGCAACAACCCGTCTTAAGACAATCCGCGATGCGGTGAACGATATCGAGCTCTTCAATCTCGCAGGTGAGCATCTCGGCAGAGAATGGGTCAAGGAGCGCATTAATAAGGCGACTCCCACCCTCACCGAATACTGCTCGAACGATGAGATCGCAGCTATAAGAACTGAGATAGGAAATGCGCTTGAAGCGGCACTGAATAATTGATAAAAAACAGGGCGTAAGCCCTGTTTTTTATCAATTATCGGTTGCATTTGCGAGGGCGTTGTGTTACAATTATTGTGTGAAGATCTATGCGGAGGTGTCAGATGTTAAGCAATCTTACTACGAAAAAGAATATAACGACCTTTTCGGTTTCGCCCGAAAATCTGACGGGCGAAAAGGGCAAAGGCGGAATGGCAAAAGAGGGAAGCGCCTCACTTGCTTCCCGAGAGCTCGGACAGGGCTGGAAGGTCAATCCGTTTCTGATGCTTCAGCCGGGAACGAGGACTGTTCTTGCTGATATTAAGGGGCAGGGTGCGATAAAGCACATTTGGCTCACCGACAGTGCGAAGGCGGGACGGCTTCTCATTCTCCGCATTTATTTTGACGGTAAGGAAAATCCTGCCGTTGAAGCGCCGATCTCCGATTTCTTCGCTAACGCCGATTACCTCGAATACCGTCAGCTTTCGAGCATCGCTATGTGTGTCAATCCCAAAAGAGGACTTAACTGCTATTTTGAAATGCCGTATTTTGAGGGATTTAAGATTGAGGTCGAAAATATCGGGCCCGACGAATGCCAGATATATTATCAGATCGACTGCGAGGAAAAGGAGCTTTCGAAGGATTCTCTTTATTTCCACGCGCAGTTCAGACGCGTAAATCCGCTTCCGTACAAGCAGCCGTACGTTATTCTTGACAATATAAAGGGTAACGGACACTACGTCGGTACCTACATGCACTGGGGCGTTAAGAGCAACCGCTGGTGGGGCGAGGGCGAAATCAAGTTCTATATCGACGGAGATACCGAATTTCCGAGCATTTGCGGAACGGGTACTGAGGACTATTTCTGCGGTGCATATAACTTCGACGTAAACGGTCAATACGTAGAATACACTACCCCTTATGCAGGAATGTATAAGGTGGGTCACACCGACGGGCTTTATAAGTCGCAGCGCTATTTCAATATGTACCGTTGGCATATTACCGATCCGATATATTTTAAGGAAGACCTCAAGGTGACCATTCAGGCACTCGGCTGGCGCAGCGAGCAGAGATATATGCCGCTTCAGGACGATATTTCGTCGGTCGCGTATTGGTATTCCGATACACTTGATGACGTTTATCCCAAGTTCCCCACTAAAGACGAATTGGAGATAATATAATGGCAAAATATGTAATAGGTATTGATTACGGCACTCTGTCCGCGCGCGCGGTGCTTGCCGATACTGCGGATGGAAGAGTGCTTTCGAGCTGTGAGTATATTTATCCTCACGCGGTAATGAATGAAAAGGATATTTACGGCGGTGAGCCGAGCGTAAGAACGGCTCTAGCACACCCGAATGATTATATAGAGGCACTCACGAGCACCGTTAAGGGCGTTCTTTCGGAATCGGGAGTTTCCGCAGAGGAGGTCGTCGGACTGTCTATTGACGCGACGTCAAGCAGCGTTTTGCCGATTTTGAACGACGGCACGCCGCTAGCGAGCTTGCCTGAGTTTTCGCGTGACCCTCACGCATATATAAAGCTATGGAAGCATCATGGCGGCGAAGAGCAGGCCGGCAGAATGACGCGGGTTGCAATGTCGCGCGGTGAAGAATGGCTAAATAGCTACGGCGGAACGGTCTCCACCGAGTGGGGGCTTCCAAAGATGCTCGAAACGCTTGAAAAATCGCCGAAGGTATATAATGCGGCGGAAAAATATTCCGAGATAGGCGACTGGCTCGTTTCTCTTCTTACGGGAACAGAGCGCAGAAGCGCTTGCCAGGCGGGATATAAGTCGATGTATCAGGACGGATATCCGTCGGAGGAGTATCTGAATGAGGTCGAGCCGACTTTTTCATCGGTGCTTGAAAAGCTGAGAGGCGAGGTCGTTTCGCCCGGAACTGCCATCGGATATATAAATGAGAACGGCGAAAAGCTCACGGGGCTGAAGATCGGAACCGCGGTCTCGGCGTCTGCGATCGACGCTCATTCGGCTTTGCCTGCGGCAAAGGCGGTGTCAGACGGTGACCTTACGCTTATAATCGGTACGTCGGGCTGTCATATTCTGATCTCAAAGACCGATGCGCCCATCAAGGGCATTTGCGGCAAGGTCATGGGCGGTGTAGTCCCCGGCTACCGCGCTTATGAAACGGGTCAGTCGGGCGTCGGCGATATGTTTGCCTGGTTTATGAAAAACTGTCTCCCCGAAAGCTATGCCGAGAAGGCAAGGGAAGCGGGGATCAGCACCTTCGATCATCTTAATTCGCTTGCTGAGAAGCTTGATCTTGATTCTATCGGACTTATCGTTCTCGATTGGTGGAACGGCAACCGTTCGCCATACGTTGATTACGACCTTACGGGACTCATGATCGGAATGACTCTTATGACGAAGCCGGAGGAGATATATCACGCTATGCTCTCCTCTATCGCTTACGGCACGAGACGAATGGTAGAGCTTTATGAAGAGGGCGGAGTTAAGGTCGAACGCGTATTTGCAGTCGGCGGAATACCGCTTAAGAATCCGCTTCTTATGCAGATAATGGCGGACGTCCTCGGCAAGAGCATAAGCGTTGTCGACAGTAAGCAGGCAGGCGCTAAGGGAAGCGCGATCTATGCCGCTGCCGCGGCGGGAATCTATCCCGATGTTGCGAGTGCTGCTGAGAAAATGGGAGATGACTGCGCGGCAGTCTATAAGCCGAACCCCGACGCGCACGAGAAATTCACGCGGCTTTACAATATGTACGTTGAGCTTTCCGACGGCTTTGCAAACAGCGATATTATGAAGCGCTTGAGAAACAAATAATAAATCAGGAGTACTTTATGAAAAACAGAATGATCGGCGAATACCCAGTTATAGGAATCCGTCCCGTTATCGACGGCAGAAAAGGCCCTCTTGATGTCCGCGGAAGCCTTGAAGCGCAGACCATGGCGATGGCTGAGTCGGTAAAGAAGCTGTATGAAGAAAATCTCCGTTACTCGAACGGCGAGCCCGTAAAGGTAATTATCGCCGACGGCACTATCGGACGCGTAGCGGAAGCGGCGGCTTGCGAAAGCAAGTTCAGACGCGAGGGCGTTGCGATTACACTTACCGTCACCCCCTGCTGGTGCTACGGCTCCGAGGTAATGGATGCCGATCCGAATACGATAAAGGCGGTCTGGGGCTGCAATAAGACTGAGCGCCCCGGCGCGGTCTTCCTTGCATCGGTAAAGGCAACTCATGCGCAGAAGAATCTCCCTGTTTTTTCGATCTACGGTCGTGAGGTTCAGGATATTGACGACGATTCGATCCCTTCCGACGTTGAAGAAAAGCTTCTCCGCTTTGCGCGTTCTGCGGTGGCTGTCGCAACTATGCGCGGCAAGTCCTACCTGCAGATCGGATCTGTTTGTATGGGAATCGGCGGATCGGTCATTGATTCCGATTTCCTTGAAAGCTATCTCGGACTGCGTGTTGAGTCTGTCGACGAAGTTGAGATACTCCGCCGTATGAATCACGATATTTACGATAAGGCAGAGTTCGAAAAGGCTCTCTGCTGGGCAAAGGAAAAGTGCAAGATCGGCTTTGACAAGAATCCCGAGTTCGTTCGCAAGAGCGACGAAACAAAGGAGGAGCAGTTTGAATTTGTCGTAAAGATGGCGGTCATTATTAAGGAGCTTATGTGCGGAATTGAAAATCCGCCTGCGGGCTGTGAAGAGGAAGCACTCGGACACAACGCTATTGCTGCAGGCTTCCAGGGACAGCGTCAGTGGACGGACGAATATCCGAACGGTGACTTTGCGGAAGCTATCCTCAATACCTCCTTCGACTGGAATGGAGCGCGTGAGCCGTACATCCTTGCAACCGAAAACGACGTTCTTAACGGTCTCGGAATGCTGTTTATGAAGCTTCTTACTAACCGCGCGCAGATGTTTGCAGACGTACGCACCTATTGGAGCGGAAGCTCTATAAAGCGCGTAACGGGCTACGAGATCGAGGGCAAGGCAAAGGACTGTGACGGCGTTATACATCTTATCAATTCAGGCGCTTGCTGTCTTGATGCCTGCGGCGAGGTTGCCGATGAAAACGGCAACGCAGTTATCAAGCCGTGGTACGAAATGAATGACTGCGATATGGAGAAGGTTCTTGCGGCGACAACATGGAACCCTGCCGACAACGGATATTTCCGCGGAGGCGGATTCTCCTCCCGTTTCCTTACGAGAGCCGAGATGCCCGCAACCATGATCCGTCTCAATCTCGTGAAGGGACTTGGCCCCGTTATGCAGATAGCGGAGGGCTGGACCGTTGCGCTTCCCGATGACGTTGCGGATACTATCTGGAAGAGAACCGACTACACTTGGCCCTGTACCTTCTTTGCTCCCAGATGCGACGGCAAGGAGGGAAGCCCCTTCAAGACCGCGTACGACGTTATGAACGCGTGGGGCGCAAACCACGGCGCGATCTCTTACGGACACATCGGCGCTGACGTTATCACTCTCTGCTCGATGCTCAGAATTCCCGTTTGTATGCACAACGTACCGACGGAGGATATATTCCGACCGTCCGCTTGGGAAGCGTTCGGAATGGATAAAGAGGGCGCTGATTACAGAGCTTGCGCGAATTACGGACCTTTTTATAAATAAACAAAAAGCGAGGCAAAGGGTGGTTGCGGTAAGGGATTACCGCAACCACAATGAAATATTTCCTTGCGGAAATATGAAATATTGCTAACGCAATATGATATATGCCCTTCGGGCATATTACGGTAAAAAATGATCCGCTGCATTTTGCAACGGATCATTTTTAATTCTTAATATTTTCTATTTACAGAAGCTCGATTTTCCCTTCAAACCGAACAAATTTCTTTGCTTCCGCCCCCTCGCTGATGAAGCAGTCGACGTCGGAAAGCTCGCCCTGCTTGAAGGAAGCACGCTCGCCGAATTTTGAGCTGTCGCAGAGCAGGACCTTTTTTCGTGCGTTTTTGAGCATCGAGTTTCTTACCGATATTTCCTCGCTCGAACAATCGCTTATGATACCGTTATCGTCAAGCGCCTTTACGGAGAAGAACATAATATCGGCAAATATGCCTTCAAACGTGTTTTGTGCGTTTCCGCCTATGAGGCAATTTCGGTTTTCACCGCTCAAAAATCCGCCCGACGACACGACGTTGACGCTCGAATCGGAAAGTAGCATGAGTATTTCAATATTGTTCGTAACTACCGTGAGAGAACTTTTATTCATGAGCTCGGTCGCAAGATAAAAGGCGGTTGACGACTGATCGAGAAAAACGACGTCTCCGTCGTTTACAAGCGCCGCAGCCTTTTTCGCAATATCGAGCTTTTGATTTACGTTCTGACGTGTGCGGTGATTAAAGGTGACTATGTTCGACAAGCTGTTTCGAAGCGACGCTCCGCCGTAGCTTCTTTTTATCAGCCCTTTATCTTCGAGCGATTTCAGATCACGCCGTATGCTCGATTCGCTTGCAAACAGAGCGTTACATAATTGTTTGACAGTAACGAATCCGCCCGTTGACTTTAAAATATTCAATATTTCCTGTTCGCGCTCTTTGCTCAGCATTTTGCCCTCCGATTTTGACCGATGTTGACCGATTTGCGGATAAAAAACGTTAATTATTCAAAATTTACGCTTTTTTGCGCATATTGTTGAATTGTTTTGACTGAACTATTATAATACAAATATGATACTTTGTAAAGATGTATTTTCTATTTACGGAAGGTGAAAACGATGTATAATAATATTAAAGTGATTGCGATGGATCTCGACGGCACGCTCACACAGCATAAAACGCCTTTATCCCCCGAGCACAGAAAGATCCTTACCGAGCTTTCGAAGAAGTATAAGCTTCTTATGGTTGGCGCAGGACAGGTAATGAGGATATTCAACCAGCTTGAGCAGTTTCCGATAGATATTATCGGTAACTACGGTATGCAGTACGGCGTTTATAATGCCGAAAATAAGAGTATTGATATCGTAAAGGATGTTCAGATGCCTTGCGACAGAGAAGAGACTACGGCAAAGATAAACGCGATGAGGGAAAAATACGGCTTCACCGAATACGAAGGCGAGTCGGTCGAATTTCATCCGTCGGGATGCGTTACCTTTCCGATCCTCGGCACAAAGGCAAAGCAGGAGGACAAGCTGAGCTTTGACCCCGACCGTGCAAAGAGACGAAAGATATACGACGAGGTGTGCGGCGAATTCGGTGATTACTGCGTTTTTGTCGGCGGCTCTTCGTCGTTCGACATGGCGCCGAAGCCGTACAATAAGTATTACGCCCTTGACCTGTACTGCAAGGAAAACGGCTATACGCACGACGAGGTCGTTTATATTGGAGACGATTACGGGCTCGGCGGAAACGATGAATCGGTTTATAGATCCGATTTTAATTATTTGACGATAGATAACTATCTTGATTTTCCTGAAATAGTAAAGCCACTAACGGCGGAGGTAAATAAAATGAATTACTGGACACAAAGCGAGAAGAATATTTTTGTTGCGGGCCACAGAGGCTTTTGCGCAAAGTATCCCGAGAACACGATGCTTTCCTTTGTCGAGGCTGTGAAGGCAGGCGTTGACCAGATCGAGACCGACGTGCGTATCACGAAGGATAATCAGCTTGTTCTCATCCACGATGCAACGCTCGAGCGCACGACGAACGGTCACGGCAGAGTCTGCGATTATACCCTTGCCGAGCTTAAGCAGCTCGATGCAGGCCGCGGCGAGCAGATACCTACTCTTCGTGAGCTTATGGAGCTCATCAAGGATCATCCGACGATGACTCTCGATATCGAGCTTAAGGAATATCCGACCGAGGGCTGGGAGGAGGTCGCTTTCCGCACCTGCGATCTTGCAATAGAAATGCTTGAAGAGTATTCCTTCGGTCAGCGCTGCGTCATCAACAGCTTTAGCGGCAAGCTGAACGAATACGTTTATAAGAAATATGAGGGTAAATATAAGCAGCACCTGTTTTTTCCTGCCGTACATATGGATATGAACGGCTGTGAGCTTGAAACCTACAGCTTCGGATATTGCGCGTGTTATTTAGGATCGCAT
Source organism: Eubacteriales bacterium (assembly GCA_045540175.1). Taxonomy (GTDB): domain Bacteria; phylum Bacillota; class Clostridia; order Oscillospirales; family CAG-272; genus Colimorpha_A. The sequence continues at coordinate 25,016 of JAZQGU010000040.1, forward strand.
CCGGCAGAAGTGATAAGAGACTTCAAGGAAAAAACCGGAATAAGAGTCTGGGGACCCGCTTCAATAAGAGACGAGGCAACGGTCGACGAGGCGATCGAAAGAGGCGTTGAGCTTATCACCTGCAACAATCCGGACTGCATTCTTGACATCCTTCGCAAAAAAGGCTTGCACAAATAATAGAACCGAGGCTGTTGCATTTTTCATTCCGCTGTGTTATAATTGAGTAAATGACGTTGAAACGGTGGTATTATGGAATTTTGCGTTGACCTTGCGGGTATCCCGGTGCGAGTTGAGCACAAATACAATCACATACGGATGCTGTGTGAGGATTATCTTACCGACCGCAAGCCGATGATATCGGTATCGGCAACCGACGAGGAGATCGAAGCGGAGCGGACGCTGACGAACGGTGAGTTTCCTCTTTCGATCTGCGAGGGAACCTGTATACACCGTGCCGCAACACGCGCCTTGGTGAAATACGGCGTTATGCTGATACATTCGGCTGTAGTTACTGTCGACGGCGAGGCGTACGTATTTATGGCGAAGAGCGGAGTCGGCAAATCTACGCACATACGCCTTTGGCAAAAGGTGTACGGAGAGCGCGCGGTTGTTCTTAACGGAGATAAGCCGTATTTTACGTTTGAAGAAGGGGTATTGACGGCACACGGAACTCCGTGGCGCGGAAAGGAAGCACTCGGGGAAAACATGAAGGCCCCCGTTCGCGGAATCTGCATTCTCCGAAGAGGCGAGAAAAACGAAATTTTCCCCGCAAGCTCACATGACGCCGTCGGTCAGATATTCCATCAGGTGCTTCTGCCGCAAAACGGAGAGGATCTTGCGTCCTTTATGTCGATGATGGACAGAATAATCAAGACTGTACCGATATATAACCTTTACTGCAATATGGATGACGAAGCGGCACGCGTTTCGTACAACGGAATGAGAGGTAACTGATATGAAGATAAAGAACGGATTTGTTCTGCATACCGTGGGCGATGAGCATATCGTCGTGGCGGTCGGAAAGATGACGACGAAATTTCACGGAATGATACGCCTGAATAGTACCGGCGCGTTTATCTTCAAGCTTCTTGAAAAGGGAACCGATGAAAACGGCATCGTTTCGGCGCTTATGACCGAGTACGGTATCGACGAGGCGACGGCAAAAACGGCGTCAAGCTCCTTCCTTTCACAGCTTACGGAAGCGGGCGTTCTCGAAGTATGACGGATAATGCAAACGAAAGCGGCGTAAAGCGTACGACAATATCGGAGGAGCTCGGCAGCGGAAAAAGCGTGATGTATTTCACTGTCGGAACCTCGATGAAGCCGCTTTTGTATGAACGCAAAACTCATGTTATGATCGCTCCGTTCAAGGGTGCGAAGAAGCATGATATCGTTCTCTATATCAGAGACGACGGTACCCATGTTCTCCACCGCTGTATAAAGGTCGAAGACGGCTTCTGTATCACGCGCGGAGACAATACCTATTACCGGGAGCGCGTGAATAACAGTCAGATAATCGGAACCGTCACCCATATTTACCGAAAGGGTAAGATGATCGACGTAAACAGAAGCTTTTCATACCGCCTTTATTACCTATTCAGATATTGGACCTATCACCCGAGGCATCTCGTGATATCAGTAAGACGGGCGCTGGGCAGATTTATACGAAAACTGAAAAAATAAAAAGATCCGCGAAGGTCTGCAAAATTAGCGGTAAAATGAAATTAGCCACCACGGTTTTCGTGGTGGCTTTTTGATATACAGAAAACAAAGAAAAGCCCCGCACAATGGCGGGGCGAATAAATATAATTATTGGATATTGTTCACCATATCAAGAAGCTTTACGAAACGATTGTTTTTATTAAGTTTCTCGATACACTTATCGGATAATTTGTTTTGCAGTTTCTTTTTTATGATATCCTTGCGAATTCGCTGCTTAAACTCACGATTTTTTACAATCGGAGAGCAAACAACTATCGGGTAGCAGTTTTCGCCGTCTGTTTCTCTGTTCAGGAGATCAATATAGTACATAATAGAACTATCGACCGCATCCATTGCTTTTTCTTCCTCGCCGGTAGCAAGATATGCTTCAGCGAGCAACAAATAACAATCTCCGGAATCAAAATCGTGATATGGCGGAGGACACTCATCTTTGAAGATTGCGTTAATAACGGCAAAGAATCTTTCATAGACCTCGATGGCATCAGTATAATTTTCGCTTTTATAATATGCTTTGCCTAAACGAGCGACATTGTTTTCAAATGCTTGGAGCAAATAATCAATATCGCTACACAAATAGGTTGCTTCTCGCTCGTGGTTGCCCATATACTCATTCACGATCGCCATTGTAGAGTATAGTGTGAGATCCGTGCGAACGGGAAAGTTGCGGGCTTCGGTCGTGGCTAAGTCAAATTTCTTATTTGCACTGTATAAGAAAACCAGGTTCTGTCGCGCCCACAAAATATCCGAGACGTTCTTTGAATTTGTGATTATGAAATTAGCCTGTCTGATCGTTTCGTGGATTATTGCTTCGGCACGTTCCCCTGCATATATCCATCCGTTGTCCGGCAATGAAAGAGAAACACCCAAGTTCATACAATTATACGTAATCATATAATTGTTAGGATATTTCTTCAAACCATCCAACAAGATATCGTATGCCTTTAGATATGTGTCGAGTTTGCCATATTCTTGTATACTGTCTGCGCTTGAAACGATTTTAAGCGCTTCTTCGGTTTCTGATGTGTTGTCTATGCCGAATAGGAAATCTGTGCTGACATCAAATATTGATGCCAATGGTACTATTTGAGAAATATCGGGCATTCCGGAATCGTTTTCCCATTTTGAGATCGCTTGGTACGTTACTCCCAAACGTTCTGCGAGCTCTTCTTGGGTGAATCCACGCCCTTTGCGTAGTTTCTTTATGATTTGCCCCATGGTTGTTGCCATAGCAGCACCTCCTTTATTAGTTTATATCGGTACCGTGATTAAATTATATCACACGTTGCACGGTAACAGAAGCGACTTAAAAATGAGCGCGCTCAACTTTTCGTTGAGTTTGTTATAGCATAAAATTGTGAAATTGTCTACACAGAAAAATTCTGAAATATAGGGTACTCGCGTTCGGTGCAAGCATAGCGCGTGGCAGTCCACGCACTATCGGGCGAAGCCCGAACCCACTATCCGGCGAAACGGCGTACAAAAGCCTTCCTCCGATAGAAAAACACCACCAAAGAAAAATCCTTGGTGGTATTCGTGTTTTCTCCGCTAAGCCTCCGCTAAGAATGCAGAGGCGATCGCGGATCTTTTTGTTTTTTCAAAAATGTCCATTTTCGATTGCTTCGGAAAGAAAATAGTGAAGCTCCTTTTTGCACCGTTCCTCGTCAACAACGTAGCTTAAGCCGTGAGCCGCGTCTTCTACGCTGATGAGACGGCTGTTTTCGGGCCGCGCCTCGTAGGCAAGCACGCTCATGCTGTGAGGAACGAAATCGTCGGCAACGCCGTGAACGTATAGAATCGGGAGCTTGCTTTTCTTGACGGCGTCAACTGTCGAAGCTTCCTTTAGCCCGAAGCCGCAGAAAAGTCTTACCATCGGGATCATAAAATAGAGAATAGGAAATCTCGGAATGTGCATATCCCGCTTTGCAACGTGGGTAACGATGTCCCAGGGAGATGTAAATCCGCAGTCTGCTATTATGCCCTTGACGTTGGTCGGCAGATCAAGCCCAGAAGCCATAAGCACGGTTGCCGCTCCCATTGAAAGACCGTCGAGAATTATTTTGATGTCTTTGCCGTAGCTCTCGATGAGGTAATTACACCATGCAAGCGCGTCGTAGCGCTCCTTTACGCCGAAGGTCGTCCATTTTCCCTCGCTGTTTCCGTGCGCGCGCTGTTCTACTGCGAGAATGTTGTAGCCCTCGCTTAAGAAGAAGCCCATAGCGCACATAAAATCATCGGGTGTTGAGCGGTATCCGTGCATGCAGATCATGTATTTGCTGCTCTCCCCCTCGGTTTTGTAGAGGCGGCCGACGAGGCGGAGGCCGTCGGAAGATACTATGCTGTGTTCTTCGTATGGCAACGAGTTGACGTTTTCTTTTCCCTCTGCTATCCTTTGGAGAAGCTTGGGCTTATTTTCCAGCACCTTGGAAATGTCGTAGACCTCTCCGCCGCGGGAAAACGTCTTTTTGACAAAATAATAAAGGACCGATGCTGTAATAATAAGAAGCACGGCTATGATAGATAAAGCAATGTACATATTACGCCTTCCGAATTTTGATATATAAATTCTATCACACGTCAGTCTTTTTTTCAAGAAACAAATTTACTATTTACTAAAGGTTAACAATATGGTATAATTATTCTGTATAACTTGATTTTGGGAGACAATGCTATGGAAAACACCGTAAACAACGTAGAAAAAAGAGAGCTTGAATATGCTTATTCGCTTTCCTCTTCGCTGATCGGCGAGGTGAAGAAGGTCGTATCGGGCAAGGACCGCGAATGTCTGCTTCTCCTTTGCGCGCTTATAAGCGGCGGACACGTTCTCATTGAGGACGTTCCCGGTGTCGGTAAAACGACGCTTGCATCTGCCCTCAGCCGTGCGGCGGGGCTTGAATTCCGACGTGCGCAGTTTACCCCCGACGTTATGGCTTCCGACATCACGGGATTTAATATGTATAATAAAAAGACCGAGAGCTTTGAATATCGCCGCGGTCTTGTTAATACCAATATTCTCTTGGCGGACGAGATAAACCGCGCCTCGCCGAAAACGCAGTCGAGCCTGCTTGAGGCGATGGAGGAAAGATGCGTGACGGTTGACGGAGTGACTTATGCGATCCCATCGCCGTTTATGGTAATTGCGACGCAGAATCCGAGCGGATACGTCGGAACCTTTCCGCTTCCCGAGGCTCAGCTCGACCGTTTTGCGCTTAAGATAAAGATGGGCTATCCTTCACCCGAGGACGAGCTTGCCATTATAAAAAGAAGAAAGACATCCGATCCGATGACGCTGGTCTCTCCCGTTGCCGACGCTGAGAGTATTTTGAGAGCAAAGAAGGCTTGCGAGGGAATATATATCTCCGATAAGGTCTCGGAATATATCGTCTCTCTCGTCAATGCGACGAGAAGCCGCCCCGAGTTTTCTCTCGGAGCAAGCCCGCGTGCGTCACTTGCACTTATGCGCCTTTCGCGTGCGATCGCGCTTATGTCGCATAGAGACTACGTTCTGCCGAAGGACGTTTCATCGCTGTATATTGACGTTCTTTCGCACAGAGTCGTCCTTTCGCGCGAGGCGAAGGTCAGCGGCATTACCGCCGAAAAGGTGCTTTCCGATATACTTTCCGGTACCCGTGTGCCGTTTATAGAGACAGAGAATGAAAAATAAAAGAAAAACCGCGCGTTCGAGCCTGCCTGTCGGTCTTGCGTTCGGATCTGTTGTCTACGCCGTGGCGCTGACGCTCCTCATTATCCTGGCGCAATGGATAAGATTGCCGTTCACGCACGCGCTCGTCCGACTGTGCTTATTTATGCCGATAGCAGATATGATCTGCCTGCTTATCTCCTTGCCGTCGGTCACGGCGGGGGCGCGTGTCGGTATCGCAACTGCGGACAGACTCGAAAAAGCGACAATAACAGTCAATATCAAAAACAGATCGCCACTTCCGATATCGATGGTGAAGGCGACCTGTCTTGTTCCCGCGCAAAACGGAGCGCGCGGCGTCGATACTGCGGCTAAAAGGTTATTCCTTGCACCATTCTCGACAGTCACGGTCGAAGCTCAGCCGACGGCTTACCGCCGAGGCAGAGTGGTAGTCGGGGTGAGCGAGGTGCTCCTTTACGACCTTCTTCACCTGATAAAGGTCAGAAAAAGAATCAACGGTGTCTACACCCTTGCCGTACTGCCGAGAGTATCAAACGGCGAATCGCCTCTTATTTACGACGGTAAGACCGAAGAGGACGCGTCGGTCACTCAGGACACGTTTTCCTCATACGATTACGGCGACGTGCGTGATTACCGCGTCGGCGATTCGATAAAGAAAATACATTGGAAGCTTTCGTCAAAGAGCGAGGAGCTTCAGGTGAGACGAAACGTCGCGCTCACCGACAGTCACGTTTGTATCGTTTGCGACAGAAGCACCGATCCCCCTTACCGTCTTTCAGTCGGAGTCTTAAACGAGCTCGACGACAGAACGGTCGAGGAAGCGATGCTTGCGGTTTCTGCCATTTGCCGTAATGACGGGCGGGGAAGCCTCATTATCGGTACGGACGACGGCGGGTCGCTCCTTCTTGATTTTAACGGAGTTGCCGATGAGAGCGAAATGAGATTTCTTCTCAGCGCTCTTGAAAGGGGAGAAAACGTCAGTTCTTCCGTTATCCCCGAAAGCGCAACATCGGTGTATTATATTATTTCCTATCTCTCCCCGAATCAGGCGAGAGGTGTTTTCGAGGCGCACAGAGATTCCGCTTCGCGGACCTTCAATCTCTGCTTGCGTGACGTGAGCGGGCTTATTCCGGAAGGCAAAAGAGAGGAATACAAAGCCTCGCTTGAATCCTTTAAGCTTGCGCTTGCTCAAAACGGCATTCCGTTTTTGATCGTAAAAGAGGGAGGCACAGACGATGAAGAAAAATAAAACCGTCAGCCAACCCCTTGAAATAAACGCGATATATCAGAAAAGCGAGTTCGGCACCGATAAGGTTCTTCACGCGCTGTTAAGATATCTTATTCTGCTGACGGCGGTTATAGGATCGGCGCTGTCGTATACTGCGATGCTCGGTCTTGATCCCGGCTTTGAAAATATAGCTCTGACGTCGGTCTATATATTCAGCACGTTCTATTTTCTCTTTAAGTCGCTGCGCGGAATGATCGCGGGAGCATCCATCGGCGTTATCGGAATGCTCATCGCGCTTAAAACACTTGATCTTTCACTCAAAAAGCTGTTTATAGGCGGGTTTAACGGAATATATAATTCGATACTGATAATAATTCAGAAGCGCGGCTTTGAGACTGTGCCATTCCTTGACAGATCCTGCGTAAGCGAATTCGGAATGCTTCTTTTGATGACGCTCCCTTGCGCGATTGCGGTTGCCGGTTTCTGCCGAAAGAGAACGAGGGTCGTTCCTTACGTTATCGTGCTGGCGGTCCCGGCGTTCATATTCCTGCTGACGGACGGACATATAGCGCTGAGATATTTTGCGCCTGCGCTCGCCGCCGCTTGTGCTATGGCGGCAATGGAAATTAGCGAAAGAGGTGTAAAGGGCGTTTTTCACTCGTCCTTTGTAGGATTTACGTCGCTCGTTCTGGCGAGCCTTCTTATGCTCACGCCGATCGTCAACGTTAAAACCGCAATGGATTCGATAAAGCTCGAAGGTCTCGATGAAATAATCCAGATTCTTGACCCCATTGGAATCGAGAATAACGTGAAGCGAAACGTTTCCCCGAAGCGACATTACTTTACGGACAGAAAAATAATGACCGTATATACCGATACCTCGTCTCCATTGTATCTGCGGAGCTGGGCGGGCGGAAAGTTTGAAAACGAAAGCTGGTATTCGGTGGATTACGATTACGGGTATAATTATGTCGATTTTGTTCGCGAAAACGATTATTTTGAGCTTACGAAAAAGTTTATTGAGACAGCGAAATTGCTGGGATATGGCAGAAAACAGATAGGCATAGATATGACCAACGTCAGCATCGTTCTTGCCACAAGGCAAATGAATATTCCGCTTCCGAGTATGTCGGGAAGAACCGGTGCGTTATACTACGACGGCAAGACTATACATCCGTCTTATGATTACGACGGTGTATCGACCATTAACTCGATGTGGAAGGGCGAGATAATGACGAGCGCGGCGGTTATCGACGATTACGATAACGAGCTTCTTTCCGACGTAATATACGGATTTTATGAGTATCTGTTGTACGGTAACGATCATTTACCCCAATCTGCTATAGGTAAGTCTTTCGCTAACTCCTTACATAAATACGGAAACGGCAAATATCTTCAGCTTTCAAGTAATTTCTCCAGTTTCGCAGCGAGCGCGTACGGAGATAAGGTTGAGGACGAGGCGATAAACCGTGCGGTCGCGGAAATGTATGAAAAAATGTTGGGAAATAGCGATGTTGAAAAATATATTGATAAGCATTCTTTGTCCGCCTGTCCTTATAATAATCCGACATGTGTGGTTTATGATGGGTATCATTATGTGCGTACCAATTACGGATATGTGCATAAGCTTGAGATTGCAAACTTAGTTGCAAAATATCTTGCCGACGGACGAAAGTACAGCACTAATCCGAAGTCGACGGGTAAGAGCGTGACCGAGGAACTTCTTTTTGGCTCAAAAGAGGGATACTGTGTGCAGTTTGCGACAGTCGGAACGCTTATCATGCGCCGACTCGGTTTTCATGTCCGCTATGCAGAGGGCTATGTTGTTCAGGACTATAAGGGCTCAAATGGCAACTATACCTACGAGAGCAAGGTGACTGACCGTGACGGACACGCGTGGTGCGAGGTCTGGATAGCCGGCTTCGGCTGGATGCCGCTTGAATTTACGCCCGGCTTCGGCGAATCGAGCGTTGTTGGAACTACGAAGCCGCCCGAAACGACCCCGCCGGAAACGAGTGATACCCCCGTTGTCACCACTCCTCCTGTGTCTGATACGTCGTCCGAAACGACGACCGAAAAGCCGATAGAAACGACGCCTCCCGTGACGAGTACGCAGGATATCATAGATACGACCGATCCCGATAAGACCGAAAAGGGCGGAAAGAAGGAGTTTGCCCCGCCGTGGGTGATTGCCGCGGCGCTTATAGTCATTCCGTCCATAGCGGTAGTATCCGCGCTCGTATCGACGGCAAACAAGAGGAAAAAACGACTTGATGCGCTGATTTCACGCGCCCTTTCGGGTAACCATAACAGCGAAGAACGGCGAAGAATTTCCGAATCGCTCAAGACCGCAATTTCGAAGGCGCTCGGTGCCTACGGAATTTTGCCGAAGCCGGGAGAAATGCCCGAAAGCTATGGAGCGCGCCTGGAAAAGGCACTCAGCCTTGCGGGTCTTGAAGCTCCGCTTTCGCTCTGCGTTGAGGCGCTGATAAAACAGACTTACGGATTCGGAATGGATGAAAACGATATTAAGATATCTGCGTATACTCTCCGTGCGCTGAGAACGAATGCGCTCGGCAAGCTCGGAATATTCAAGCTCGTTATTTACAGGATCAAAGGAGTGCTATAAAATATGTTTTTCGAAATTAAGGACGAAATGCTGCTCAGCGGCACCTCTCTTGCTTACCTCGGCGACGCGGTTTTTGAACTCATAACGAGAGAGTATCTTTTGTCGACGGGGGTAACTGACGTCGGAAAGCTTAACAAGCTGGCACTTTCATATGTCCGTGCGACCTCGCAAAGTGACGCGGTGGAAAAAATGCTCCCGCATCTCAGCGAGGAAGAGATGCAGATATACAAGCGCGGCAGAAATGCAAACGGCATTTCGATCCCCAAAAGCGCATCGGCACCGCAGTACCGCCGCGCGACGGGCCTTGAAGCGCTCTTTGCACACCTGTATGCGGAGGGCAAAAAGGAGCGCCTGCGCGAGCTGTTTATTATCGGGTTTTGTTCCGAGGAGTGATAAAACTCTCCAAGCGTAAACCGCTTGGAGAGTTTTGTTGTTTTTATACAATATTTAATTAAACAAAATGTATATTAAGCTGAAAATAGCACAAAACTATTGTAATATCAACGGATTTGTAGTATAATAATTACAGTGAACGTAGCTTATCATTTGCGTGATAATCGTCGCTTTCGCTCACTGCATATCCGGGTCACGACGGTACCGCGACAGGAAATACGCCGACCTCGACAGGCAACGTATTCGTTGCAACTTCGGTAGAAGATGATGATTACCAGCAGTGGCGTATTATACCGGACACAAGGGAATATATAGACCATATATTGCATTAATGGAATTTAATGCAATTGTGAGTGGGAGTGTATAATCGATGAAAAAGATTTTTTACAGCAAAACTTTTCTGTGCGGTTGTTTGGTTTTTGCTTTGTTAATAATCACTGCTTCGGTTTTTATTGTTAACAACCGAAATAATGTTATTCGTCGATATACCGAATTAAAGCGCCAAAGAAGTGAGTGCGATAAGGTAATAGATTGGATTTTCAATAATTTGTCCGACGGAGAGCATGTTCTAAGTTATGACGGAAGCATATATAAGCTTGGTTCGTTTGAGTTGTCTGGCGATGTTTCGGAAGCTTTTAGAATTATTGATGATACATTTAACGACCAAGAATATCTCGATTATGTGGAAGTTAGGGGATCGCGGGTGTTTTTTTGGTCGTTCGGCAGGGATCACGCTCTTGTATACTCTCCTAATAGGAGACCGTGGAAAGTTGACGAGAAATTCGTGTTCAGCCAACGTATTTGCAAAAATTGGTATCACGTGACAAGAAAATAATGCTATAGATCAAACCGGCTAACGCGTCGCATCGGAAAGGTGAAATATTGTGAAAATGGCTATTATAACGGTACGAACTATGTTGTGTGCAACCACAACGGATAAGAGGGACAGGTGATAAAATGAAAAAAATTCTCGTTTTAGCGATACTAAACATCGTAACTTATCTGCTTGCGTTTTTAATATTCCCAGTATTTGATTTGTTTGGACTCTTGTTTTTGCTTTTGAACGTTATATTTGTGCCTGTGTTTTTCTGCGCATATGCAAAGCGGTTGGCTGAATCCACAGAAGAATCGAGAAAACGCAAAACGAATGTTATTTTGTTAAGTTTTTTAGCACTGATCGCGGCGGATATTGTCGTGTGTATAATCAGATTTAAGGGTATTCTGGTCTATTATTTACCGGCTAAAGGTGTTTGGTATTTGATCTGTGGTATATGGGCACTATTGAATTATCATTTGGATAGTCCGAGCGGAAACAAAAAGACGGCAAAAATACTGACTTTGGTATTTGCCGCAGTGAGCTTGATATTAAATGCGTTCTTATTTTTCCCGTTCGCTCCGTGGTATGAACTGATCTATTATGAAGTGCTATTAATACTACCGTTTTTGTTCGCATTTATTTCGATATCCTCTTATCTGATCGGAAAGGCGGTGTCAGAGCCGCGCATAAGGGTAAAGTTTTTTGCTTGGCTTTTAGGAATTGTGGCATCTCTTCTTTCTCTCGCCGGATGTTTTGGCGCTTTCGACTTCAGCTTGATTGTTTTGGGGCTACTGGCAGCAGGGATTATGTTTGCCTTTTGTATTGTCGGAATGGAGCGTCAAAATAAGAGACGCAATCTTCTAAACGCAGTTCAAAGTTAATAGTAAAAATATCCGCCCGTATGGGCGGATATTTTTACTTACACATATCGGTCATCGCGTTTTTTGCCTTGCAGGCAAGCTCCTTACAGCGGCATTGGTCAAAGCCGTAGCATCTGCCGAGGAAGCCTTTTTTACCCGCGCAGGGTGTGACCGTAATGATTCCGAGAATGAGCGCAAGAAATACGATCATCATAAGGATCTTGATCTCAATACATATAGTTTTCATTGTTTACTCCCCGTAAAGCGGAACGCCCGACAGTATCATTCCGCTTAAAACCTCACCCAAGATCTCCGTCGCCGCCTTTGCCTCGGCGAGAGTGTTCACGCAGGTGCCGACCTCTATAAGCGCCCCGATATACGGATAGTGCTGATTGTAAGCCGATCTTCTTATCGACATGGGTCGGGCGATATTATTCAGCCTGGTGATGAGAAAATGCTGGGCATTTACGGCGAAAGAGAGATTTCTCCGCCAGCCGTCGTTGTCGGCTCCCGCTTCATCGGTTCCGACGACAAACATAAGCTGCGCTGTCGGCGTGCTTTCGTCGTATGTAAGTGTTTTGTAGACTACGCTTTCACCGACGAGTGCGTCGCGGTGTATGTCAAAGGCGTATTTGATCGACGGATATTTCTTCAGGTATTCCTTTACGCTTTTTGCGGAATTGGTATATGCGGTGTTATAGGAGCCGTTATCGTGCATTGTTTCGTCGTGTATGGTCGGAATGCCGTTCGCGTTCAGAATATCGGACAGATATTTTCCGACCGCAACGACGTTTTTCGTTATGTCGGTCGAACGGGGAAGGGAAGAGGCGGAATATGAGACCTTGCCCTCCTCGGCGTAGCCTTCGGTTCCGTGGGTGTGATAGATTAGAACAAGCGGCTCGGACATATCGTAGCTGTTTTTGATATCATCGAGAGACAAACCGTAAGCGGTCATGAATTTTGCAATGTCGATGCCGTATTCGGTATTGTTCTTGAAATATATCTGATTCGGCATAGGATTTTTGCTCAGGTCGGTCTCGCTTATCTTGAGTTCGCCCTTCGGAACCGTTACGTTTCCGTCCTCGTAGATAACGTCGTATATTCCGAGCCCGAGCGGATATTCCCGCTCGAAGATCATATCACGGTATGCGGGAGGAAGCTCGGAGGCTCCCGCTTCAAGCTCATCGCGGGTCGGTTCGCTTCTGCTTGAAAACGCGAAAAGCTTATCCACCGAGCTGTAAATTATTATTACGAGAGTGAGAATCAGTATTGCCGCTTTTGCGATAAGCTCGGCTAAGGCACCGAAATCCGCCTTTTTGCCGAACACCGCGTGCAGATTTATTTTTTGCATAATTGCCCTCCTTTTTTGTACATATATATTTGGGGAGGGCTGCTTTTATACCGAAATGGCGATATTGATCGCCTGCGAAAGAAGCTTTGAGGTTTCGTTAATGACGGTATCGGCATCCTTCAGCGTAACGAAAAAGCTTCTGCCGTTTTCGAGCTCCCTTTCAAGCGCGGGAGAAAGCTCGTTTACGCCCGCACGCTCCAGCATATCGCAAACGAGCGTTGAGGAATCAACGACTGTCGGAACTCCGATAGAGACTACCGGTATACCGAGAGCCTCCCTGTCGATTGCCTTGCGCTTGTTACCGATCCCCGAGCCGGGACGAATGCCGGTGTTTGAAAGCTGAACGGTCGTGCCGAGACGGTCGACGCTCTTAGAGGCGAGCGCGTCGATCACGATTATCACAGATGCCTTTGAAGCCTCGGCGGCGCCTTTTATTATATCGTAGGCTTCAAGTCCCGTCTGCGCGCTGACGCCGGGGGAGAGGGCACAGGTGCAAAGAGAACCGAGTTTTTCAAAAAGATCAGGATCGCTTTCTCTTATGTGACGGTTCGCGGTTAACCCCTTCAGAGTAAAGGGACCGACGGCGTCTGAGATGATCCCGCTGTTTCCGAGCCCGATGGCAAGAACAGTGTCGGGCTTTCCGAAAGAGTAGATCAGCTTTTTCAGCTCTTCTCCGACAAGAGCGGAAGCGCAGCTTCTTTTTTCGTCCGAAAAAAGCCAGACCTTTCCGAGAGTGACGGTGATGTATTTTCCGATTGGCTTCGATAAATATTCGGCACCTTCCGAATTTGTGATCTCAATCTCTGTTACCGTAAACCCGCCGCTTTCATATTCGCGCGCCGAGACCCCGCGTAATTTTCCGTTCTCTTCCTGCGGACAAGCCTCCAGTGCCATGTCTGTCCGTACGTATTTTTTCGATAGATTCATAATTTGATCTCCGCGCTCAAGCATTTTGAAATTAGTATTTCGGGAAAACGGGGAAAAATTCGTGACAAAATGCACAAAAAAACATTTCCTGCATTGTTCAATCAGCCAAAACTTAAATTTTGAAAAAAATAGCGCAAAAATGCTGTTGATTAAAAAGAATAAAAGTGCTATAATGTATAGGTAATAGAATAGGCAAGCCATAGCTATGCTTGCACAGCGTATTTACTCTCAGGGGGTTCAAGGCAAATATGAAAAAATTAATTGCAGTGGTTCTTTCGCTTTTAATGGTCATTCCGGCATTCGCAGGATGTTCGGATAAAGGCGGAAAGAAAAACGACGGTCCGACGATTCCCGTATACATCTCGGGTGAAGTGTCAAACTTCGACCCCGCGTACGGAAATCTTGACCAGACAGCACAGAAGATCATGTCTCTTCTTTATGAAGGACTCTTCAAGTATGATTCTAACGGAAAGGTAGTAAAGGCGCAGGCTAAGTCGGTAAAGGTACTCGATAAGCCGAGCAAAAACTACTATGCGATAGAAATTACGCTTAAGAAGACCGGTTGGTCAGACGGACTTCCCGTTCTCGCTTCCGACTACATATACGCTTGGAAGCGTATTCTTGAGTCCGATTTCCGCGGCGAAGCTGCCAATATGCTTTTCTGCATCAAGAATGCCAGAAAGGTTCATGACGGCGACGCAACTATCGACGACCTCGGAATCACCGACGTTTCGGAAAGAGTTATCCGAATCGAATTTGAAGGAAAGACTGACTACAAGCAGTTCTATGAGTATCTTGCAAGCCCGATGCTCGTTCCGCTTCGTGAGTTCCAGGTAGGACGCGTTCCCAGCGACTGGTCGTCCAACGCATCCATCCTCGTGTCTAACGGACCGTACGCGATCCGTGCTTATACACACGGCGAATCTATGATGCTTCAGGCAAACGCTAACTATCACGGAACCGTTAAGGCATTCCGTCTCAGCATCCTTTTCGCTGAGGCTAAGACTCTTACCGACGCTAACGTTCTTAAGCGCTTTGAGGACGGTCTTATAGTATTCGACGGCGAGATCCCGCTTAATAAGAGAGCAGAGCTTCTTAAGGCTAAGAAGGTAACCGTTAAGGATACCATGTCGGTGCTTTCCTGCATCTTCAATACCGAGAGCGAAAACTTCTCCGATCCCGACGTAAGACGTGCGCTTTCTCTTGCGGTAGACAGAGAAAAGATCGCAGAGCTCCTTACCTTCGCTAAGCCCGCAGGCGGACTTATCGACTCCAAGGTATTCAATACGACAAACGGCAAGGGCAAGGCTTCCTTCCGCAAGAAGGGCGGATCGCTCCTCAATGCAACCGCTGAGACTTCAAAGGCTAAGTCTCTTCTTAACGGAAAGAACGTAGGCGCTATTAATCTCGTAGTCCGTGACGATGAGGCGGATAAGGCAGTGGGAGAATATCTCAAGAAGACTTGGGAAGCTCTTGGACTTACAGTCAACCTCAACCTTCTCGGAACAGAGGGATACGACGGACCGAACGGCTACTCTCTTATGGACGATAAGTACCTTGACGCTTATGAGAACGGAGAGTTCGACGTTATTCTCGTTGACTACACAATGTTCTCGACCGAAGCATTCGCTAACCTCGCATCCTTTGCAGTACCCTTCGCAGGCGGCGCTATGGATATGACGACCGGCCTCTACGAGCTTGAGCCTCACATCAGCGGATACTCCAGTTCCGAGTACGATGCACTCATTGAGCAGGCTTATGCAGAGAAGAATGCATCCAAGAGAGCTGAGATCCTCCACAAGGCAGAAGAGCTTCTTATGAAGGATATGCCGATAATGCCTCTTGTTGAGCTCCAAAGCGCGTTCCTCAAGGGCAAGGATCTTAAGGGCGTAACTACCAACTACTACGGTATGCCCGTATTCACAAACGCTTCTCTTAAGAACGCTAGCAAGTATCAGGTAGGACAGTAATTAAATCAAAATCTGAACGGGGAAATTCCTGTATTGGAATTTCCCCGTAATTATCCTAAAAATAAGGAACAAATGAAATGCAAAGCCAGCTTCGTGACAAAAACGATATAAAAATCTTTATATTGCATCTTTTGCGTCATATAAGCTATCCTCTTGACTTCGTCAGTATAAATGACATAGTCGTGCAGGATGGCTTTGTCGGCTATTTCGATTTTGTCGAATGCTTTGCAGAGCTTCTCGAAACGGGGAATATCGTCGAACTTCCGGCGAACGAGGTCGGTGAGGAGCTTTACGAAATAACCCCCCAGGGCGCGATAGTGGCAGAAACGCTTGACAGCCGCATTCTGCCTTCGATAAGAGAAAAGAGCCTGAAGAGCGCGCTTCGCTTCCTTTCCTTCCGCGAGCGCGGAGCAAAGGTCAAGTTCGACTTTGAGCCGCTTCCGAACGGGCGGTTTATTGCAAAGTGTATTATAACCGAAAGGGATAAAGAACTGCTAAACGTCGAGGTTGCAGTCGAAAGCAGCACACAGCTTGAGCGGATCAGACGAAATTTCTACGATAAACCCGAAGTAGTTTACCGCGGAATTATGGCGGTTTTGACGGGAGAAGTAAATTATTTGATTGAATGATGCCGTCAGATTTGATAATTGTATTCCAAAAAAAGACAGAAACCGACGTTTTTTGTCAAATATATACATAAAATTCCGTGATTTCGCCTTAAAAATCGCGGAATTTTATGTATATTATTAACAAAATTGAAAAAAATATTAAAAAAATTGTGAAACTTGTATTGACAATTTTTTATTTGATGGTTATAATGAGTATAACCATTATCGGAGGGTATTTTGTTTTCCGAGCTTATTTCAGCTTCAAAAAACGGCAGTGAGCCGGCGTTTTCGCAATTGTGCGAGAAATTCAGACCTCTTATCGAGAATATGACCGATAGATATCTGCCCCGCCTCAGCGCCATCATCTCGGATAAGGACGACCTGCGCCAGGAGGCGACGGTTGCCTTTTACCGCGCCGTTATGACGTTTGATATGAGCCAGGATAAGGTGTCCTTCGGGCTTTATGCAAAAATCTGCATAAAGAACAGAATGGTAAGTCTTCTTCGAAAAGCAAATAAAAAGTCTTCTCCGAAGACGGTTGCCTCTCCCGAGCCGAAGGAAAAGCGGATAGGCGGCCGTGTGATAGACCTGCGTGAGCTTATGGAGGCTTGCGAAAGGGTGGCGAGTAAGAGAGAAAAGACTGTTTTTCTTATGTATACGGAGGGGAAATCCTATAAGGAAATAGCCGAGCTTCTCAAGGTATCCGAGAAGTCGGTCGATAACGCGCTCTTCCGCGCGAAATCGAAGATAAAGAGATACTATAACGAAGTCAATATGCCCTGATAGCTTAAGTAAAGCGTTGTATCAATTTTTCAATTTTGAAGCAAAGATGGCGGTGACACCCCGTCGGAGGGCAAAAAATAATTACCACATTAAAGCGAGGTAACAAAATGTACGAAGACAAGACTCTTAAGTGTAAAGACTGCGGAAACGAATTTGTATTCACCGCAGGCGAGCAGGAGTTCTATGCAGAGAGAGGCTTCCAGAACGAGCCCCAGAGATGCAAGCCCTGCCGTGATGCACGAAAGAACGCCGGTCAGGCAAGAAAGGAATTCTTCACTGCTGTATGTGCTAACTGCGGCGGCGAGGCTAAAGTTCCGTTCGAGCCCAAGAACGACAGACCCGTATACTGCAGCGAGTGCTACGCTGCTATGAAGCAGCAGTAATTGCCTTTTTCCGGGTGTCCCGAAGAACAATGTTTTTCAAGATAGAATCCGACTGCGGTCGGATTTTCTCTTTTCTATTGCATTATTCGGAAAAATGGTATATAATGTTTCAAGTAAGTCAATTCGGCAATATCGAAAGGTCGGCTATAAATGAAAAATAACGAAAAAAATCTCGGCCCCGTGCTCGTTTCCTTTGTCGCAATATTCGCGGCGATAGGAATGATTCTTGAAGCGTGCGCGGTGCTGTTCGGGTACGATCCCGTGCTAAGAGTGTTCAAAATGGACAGCAAGATCGCAGTCGCTTCGGTCGCAACCCTCTTCATTCTTTCTGCGGCGGCGATTGGTCTATCAATATTCGTATCTAAGCTCGGAAAAATGAATTCCGAAGCTCCCGAAAGCTTTGCTTCGGGAACTGTTGCGGCGATCGGCGGATTTGCAATGATAGTAACGTCGGTTTTCTTCATGTTTTTCGGCGGAAATTTGTCGGGCGCGCAAAGAATATCAAGCGTGATCCTTTTGGGATTATCGGTTCCTTCGGGACTCTATTTTATCCTCGGAACATCAAAGCGCGATAAAAAAACTGATATTCTCGCATTCTTCCCTCCGATATGGTACGCTATCTGCCTTATTAGAATGTATTTTGAGGCTGAAACGGCAATAAACGACCCTGTAAGAATACTGCTTCAGGTGTCGCTTGTTTCGATAATGCTCGCGCTTATGTATGAGCTCAAATTGCGCGTCAAAGGCACGGGAAAGCTTATGTTTACCGTAACGGCGTCGCTTGCGGTAATTCTTGAATGTGCGTCGGCAGTAGCAGTCTTCCTCCTTTATTTCACGGTAAAGGTTGGAACGGCGGCAGATCTTTTCCTTGCGATCTCCTCGCTCGGAATCGTTATGTATCTGATCTCAAAGCTCAGCGGATACTACAAAATGTAATGAAAAAATCGGACTTTGTTAAGTCCGATTTTTTTTGCGCCACTTTGACGGGGATATTCCGTATTGCTCGCGGAAACGGCGGTGAAAAAAGCTGCTGTTGTCATACCCGACAGCCTCGGAAATTGCGCTTATCGGAATGTCGGAATATAGAAGCAGCTGTTCGGCTTCGGAGAACCGACGCTCGCGTACAAGCTCGGTAAAGGATGCGCCGAAGGTCTCCTTTATCCGCTTGCTGACGTAAGGCTCCGACATTCCGAGCTGAGAAGCAAGCTCGGATAGGGAAGCGGTCTTGTAAAAGCTTTGAATGTAGGAAGCGATCTTGTTTCTTACGCTGCTGTGCTCGCGGTCGCCCGACGACGAATAGACAAGCATTTCGGGCTTGGCTTCGAAATGGCGGAGAAGAAGTGAAAGCGTTTCGCGGAGAATACCCTTCGGGGTATCGGGCTCAAAAAGCGACTGACAAATAAGGTTTTCCGCCAATGCCTCGGCGTAAGGGTTTTTGCGGAGGTCGTATATTAAAAACCGTCCTTCGCCGTTTTCCTTTTCCTCCTGCTCGGCAAAATCGCGCAGAGACGGATCTCCTCTGAAGCGCGCAGAGGCGATGCCGACATAATCGGGCGAAATTATGAGATTGACGGCAAGGTCGTTTTCCCCCGATGCCTTTATCGAATGGGAAAGGTGGCGGTTCATTATTATAAGCTGATCCGCACAAATGACGAAGGTGTCTCCGTTGATCACGTGAACGATCTCGCCCTTGGCTACGTACATGATCTCTATGTAGTTGTGGGAATGGATCGGAATGTCGATGAAACGCGTGTGAGGCTGTGCGGAAACGGTCTTCGAAAGATCAATGACGTTATAGATGTAATCGCGTCTGCGAAGCTTCATGTTCGCAAATGCCGCCTCCGCGCCGGAGACGAGATTATAGTCGGAAGAGAGGACCGACATTTCATTTTCGGTTATCACGGAAAGGCGCTCAATGATGTTGTCTTTCATTTTTTACCTCGATTTTTAACTGTAATTTGATTTTAACACAGATATGCCCCCTTTTCAAGACGAAATGTTAAAAAAGAACGCAAAAAAGCGTAAAATATGTTCTTTTATATTATCATTAATATGATATACTTAAATTAGAAAACTTTTTGGAGGACGATATGTATTATCTTGCAATCGACATTGGCGCATCGAGCGGACGTCACATTATCGGAACTTATGAAAACGGTAAGCTCAGTATAGAGGAGATGTACCGCTTCCCGAACGGAATGAAAAAGAACGAAAACGGGACTCTCGTATGGGATACCGTAGCCCTTTTCCACCATATCAAGGAGGGCATTAAGGAGTGCGTTCGGAAGGGTAAAAGCCCCGATTATATAGGTGTTGACACTTGGGGCGTTGACTTCGTTCTTCTTGACAAGGACGGAAAACTAATCGGTGATGCTGTAGGTTACCGCGATAAGCGTACTGACGGAATGGATACCGAGCTTTATAAGACTGTTCCCGAAAAGGAGCTTTATGAAAGAACAGGAATCCAGAAGGCGCTTCTTAACACGATCTATCAGCTTGAATACGTGAAGACACATTTGCCCGAGCAACTTGAAAAGGCGGAGACGCTTCTTATGACGCCCGATTATATTTCCTATCTGCTCACGGGTGTAGCTTGCTCGGAATACACTATTGCAACGACGGGTCAGCTTGTAAAGGTCGGTGAGAGCGATTGGGACTATGAGCTTATCGAACGCCTCGGACTGCCGACCAAAATATTCAAGAGCCTTAAAATGCCCGGCCATATCGTCGGTGAGCTCTCCGATGAGGTCAAAAAGGAAACGGGCGCGTATAACTCTAAGGTCATTCTTCCGCCCACTCACGATACCGCGTCTGCGGTTGCGGCAGTTCCGACGAATGAAGAGGATATTATCTATATAAGCTCGGGAACATGGTCGCTTATCGGCGTTGAGAGAAACGAGCCGGACAGCTCCGAGCGCAGCATGAGACATAATTTCACGAACGAGGGCGGTATATTCAGACGTTACCGTTATCTCAAAAACATAACGGGACTCTGGATGATACAGTCGATGAAGAAGGAGCTCCCCGAAGGATATACCTTCGATATGCTTTGCGATATGGCAAAGGAATACGATAGCACGTCTCTGCGTATTGACCCGAACGACGCGCGTTTCACTGCGCCCGACAGTATGATCGACGAGGTCAAAAATGCAATAGGAAAGCCCGATGCTCAGGTAGGAGAAATATTCGCCTGCGTTTACCACAGCTTGGCAGACGCTTATAAAAGGGCTGTCGACGAGCTTGAAGAGCTTCTCGGCCGTGAAATGAAGGCGATACATATAGTCGGCGGAGGAAGCAAGGACGGATATCTTTGCGAGCTTACGGCAAATGCAACTGGAAAGCCCGTTTATGCGGGACCTTCAGAGGCAACGGCAATAGGAAATCTGATATCTCAGATGCTGTCTACAGGCGTTTTCGAAACTCTGCCCGAGGCAAGAACCGCAGTATACAACAGCTTTAACGTCAGGAGGATAACAGTGTGAATACAATTTACGAGGAAGCAAAAAAACGCTACGCAGAGTATGGAATAGACACCGAAAAGGTGATAGCCGATCTTTCAAAGGCAGAAATATCGGTTCACTGCTGGCAGGGCGACGACGTCGGCGGATTTGACAGCAAGGAGGCGCTTTCGGGCGGCATTCAGGCAACGGGTAATTATCCCGGAAAGGCAAGAACTCCCGAGGAGCTGATGGCGGATATCGACAAGGCTCTTTCCCTTGTACCCGGTGCGCATAAGCTCAATCTTCACGCGTCATACGCAATATTTGAGGACGGAGAGTTTGCGGACAGAGATGCCCTCGAGCCCAAGCACTTCAAAAAATGGGTCGATTTTGCAAATGAAAGAGGCCTCGGCATCGACTTCAACCCGACGTTTTTCTCGCATCCCAAGGCGGCGGAATTTACCCTTTCCTCTCCCGACGAGGAGATAAGACAGTTCTGGGTTCGTCACGGAATCGCGTGTATCAAGATCTCAGAATACTTTGCGGAAATGACGGGCAAGGTATCGGTTATGAATATCTGGATCCCTGACGGATATAAGGATATTCCCGCAGACCGAATCGGTCCCCGTGCACGCTTCAAGAAATCGCTTGACGAAATGCTCGGATGCGGTTACGATAAAGAAAAGGTCTACGTCTGCCTCGAAAGCAAGGTCTTCGGTATCGGTCTTGAATCGTATACGGTAGGCTCTGCGGAATTCACCCTCGGCTACGCGCAGGCAAACGGTCTCGTTCCCCTTATGGATAACGGTCACTACCATCCTACCGAGCTCGTTTCCGATAAAATATCGTCGCTCCTTATACTCAATCCCAAGCTTGCCCTTCACGTTACGAGAAGCGTGCGTTGGGACTCCGACCACGTCGTCCGTTACGATGACGAGACGAAGGAGATCGCAAAGGAGATCGTTGCGAGCGGAAGAATGAACGATATCGCAATGGCGCTCGATTTCTTTGACGCGTCAATAAACAGAATCGCCGCGTGGGTGATCGGAATCAGATCCTTCCGTAAGGCGCTCCTCAGCGCAATGCTGACTCCGCACGACACCTTTGCGGAGCTTCAGAATAAGGGCGAAATGACTAAGCTTATGATGCTCCAGGAGGAGCTTAAGATGCTCCCTCTCGGTGCTGTGTGGGAAGAATTCTGCGCGCGCAACGGAGTTGCGGGCGATAAGGCTTGGTTTGAAGAGGTCGAAAAGTACGAAAACGAGGTTCTGGCTAAGAGATCGTAAGCCGCTTCAGTGTGTCGGATATGGTATTAATAAGCTTTACCGATTCATAACGGACACCAAGCGGGCTTATTGGTGAGTAAGAAAGGATAAATAATCAAATGAAAGAGCTTATTCAGCTTCAGGAAATGTCAAATCGCTACGGGTCTGATCCCAAATACGTCCTTGCGGGCGGAGGAAACACCTCCTATAAGACGGAGGATACGCTATACGTAAAGGGCTCCGGAACCTCCCTTGCTACCATAAGGGCTGAGGACTTCGTGAATATGGACAGACCGTCCCTTTCGTCAATGTGGGATACTGTATATCCCGAAAACGAGGCGGAAAGAGAGCGTGTCGTCCTTGCGGATATGATGAACGCAAGAAAAGAAGGAGAGTCTCGCCGCCCCAGCGTTGAGACGCTGCTTCATGACCTTTTTCCTCAGAGATTTGTTCTACACGTTCATCCCGCGCTTGTGAACGGTATGACGTGCGGTAAAAACGGCAAGAGAATAGCGGCTGAGCTTTTCCCCGATTGTATCTGGGTTGATGCCTGCAGACCGGGATATATTCTTGCATCTCTCTGCCGCAATATGCTTTTGGAGTATAAGTCGGAAAAGGGAACGGATGCAGATCTCTTGTTCCTGCAGAATCACGGCGTTTTCTTCGCGGCGGATACTGTGGAGGAAATAGATCAGCTTGTGGCAAAGGTTATGGATACTATTGCCTCGTATGCCGAAAAGCAGACTGTGATTCGTAGAGGGGCTCTTTGTTCCTTGCTCAATAAGCTGACCGAAACAAAGCATTCGGAGTTTCTCGACTCTCCTCAGACGGCGGCATTTGACCCCGACGAAAACAGCCCGACTCCCGACCATATAGTTTACTGCAAGGCAAATTATATGACCGTCAAGGCAGGAGCGTCCGAAAGCGAGCTTGAAGCCGGAATATCCGAGTTTAAAAACTCAAACGGATATTTCCCGCGCGTTGTGATCGTCAAGGGCGAGGGCGCGGTTGTGCTCGGCGCCGATGAAAAGCAGCTTAAGACAGTTAAGGACGTGTTCCTCGATCAGGTCAAGGTGTATCACGCCTCCCGCGCATTCGGCGGATATTTCGGAATGAGCGACGATCTTGTTGACTTCATTGTCAACTGGGAGGTTGAAAGCTATCGCTCAAAGGTGAACTCAAACTGATCTGTTAACAAAAAAATAAGATAACGGTTTTTTGTGTAGAATCTTTAATAACAAAGGTATTACTGCACAAAAAACCGTTTTTGTGTTTATTGAAAATTACCAATGCAAGTGATACAATTAACGTGTAATCAAGTATGAGAAAGGTAAATCAATATGAATTGCAATATTTTCGCAGCACCGTTTATCGATGAAATGTGTAAGACGACCGCCAATATGTACCGACTCGGTTGGGACGAAAGAAACGGCGGAAATATCAGCTGTCTGCTTACCGAGGAAGAGGTAAGCGAATACCTTGATATAAACAAAGTTATAAGAAATATACCTATCGGTTTTAAGGCAGAGGAGCTTGTTGGTAAGTATTTCCTCGTGACAGGAACGGGAAAGTATTTTAAAAACGTAAATGAGGATCCCGAGGCAAATCTCGGAGTTTTCCGCATCGGTGCGGACGGAGAGACTGCCGAGCTGCTTTGGGGATATTCCGACGGAGGAAGATTTACAAGCGAGCTTCCCGCGCATCTTATGTCTCATATTGCGCGTCTTTCGGTCGATCCCGAAAACAGAATAGTTATGCATACTCATCCGACGAACACCGTCGCAATGACCCACGTTCTCCCTCTCGACGATAAGTTCTTTACCCGTACCATTTGGGGAACCTGTACCGAGTGCATCGTCGTATTCCCGGAGGGAATCGGCGTTCTTCCTTGGATGATCTGCGGAAACAATGAGATCGGCTACGCTACCGCAAAGAAGATGAAGGATTACCGTATAGTAATATGGGCTCAGCACGGCATATACGGTGCAGGCAAAAACTATGATGAGGCGTTTGGTCTCATTGAGACTGTCGAAAAGGGAGCGGAGCTTTATTTGAAGTATTCGCATCTCCCGATCATCAATCGTATATCCGACAATCAGCTTAAAGCTCTTGCGGAGCAGTTTGGCTTAAATTACAGAACCGATTTTCTTGATTAAAAATGATCCGTTGCAAAATTGCAACGGATCATTTTTTTACCATAATGTGCCCGAAGGGCATATATCATATTGCGATAGC
This sequence comes from Eubacteriales bacterium, assembly GCA_045540175.1. GTDB lineage: Bacteria > Bacillota > Clostridia > Oscillospirales > CAG-272 > Colimorpha_A. Next base: position 49,285 of record JAZQGU010000040.1, read on the forward strand.
AATATTTCACTGTGGTTGCGGTAATCCCTTATGGCATCCACTCTTACTGAGTCTTTTTCCTTTTAACTTCTATCTCTCGCTCAATCAGTAAAACGAGCGGCCCGAGCAGAAACAGCATTAAAAACGGCACGATCACGCGCTTAACGTACAGAGGTAAAGACATTACAAAGGTCTTTGTTTTGTTCGTTATTTTGCCGTCCTCTTTTCCGATGCTGTCTTTTATGATGCTCCTGTCCTCCTCGACGGTAAGCTCACGGTCGATCACCTTGTTTTCGGGCAAATGCATACCGTAGCAGGGCAGGCAAAGAAGAAACGCCAGGGCTATCGGCAGTATAAGCTTAAATATCCTCATCTTCGCCCTCCGTTTCTTTTGATGAGCCGCTAAAAATCGGCAACTCGGTAACGGCGGTAAAGGTTATCACCGATGCGGCGATAAAAAGCAAAAGGATCCTCTTGAACGGCACTATAAACGACATGATCTGCCCGAGATAAGCCGAAGCAGAGACAACGGCAAAGGAAAACGCGGGATTTTTCGGCAAAAAGCGGAAAGCGGAGGTAACGATCGGCGCAAACGCCGCAGAGATCAGAAGTAATCCGATAAGCGAAAGATGCTTGTTGTCCGAGAAGAGAAATATCAGCATCGTTCCTCCGCAGGCGGAGGCGGCAACCGTGATCGTCCTGCCGAGCTTGTCGCAGATTAATCCGCCGACGGCGTGTCCGAGACCGATAAACGCCCAAAGCTCAAACTGCGTTTTAAAGGAGGAATCCCAAGGGAAATGCAACGATGAAAGCTCGTATGAAAGAAGCAGATATGAAATCGCAATAAGCGGAAGCGCGGCGAATGGCGAGATCGGCGGCTCGTCTTCGGGGCTGTCGGTCAGCTCCGATTCATTTATGTATTTGTCCGACGGAATTGCAAAAATCATAAGGAACGGAGCGAAAAAATGTCCTGCGAAGCCCGCATATCGGGCGCAGGCAATGCCGAGCGCCTGACCGCCGATAAGAAGTCCGATGCCGCGGCTCTTGCCATTTGACCGTGACAGGATCGACGACGATGCAAAGGAGTAGAAAACGGCGCTTCCGAGTCCGAGAAGAACGACCTTAAAGTCGATTCCGAACCCGACGGGCAGAAAATATCCGATCACCGTCAGCATAACGGAAAGACGCACTCCCGTGTGTTTATTCTCTATCTTATCGGCAAAAACCGAGATCAGACTCATTGCTCCGACGGATATTACGTTGAAAAGAATTATAAGCAAAGACCTCCTGTCATAGCTTGCCGCTCCCGAAATATGATCGCAAATAACGGCATAACAGACGGAGGTAAGACAAAGGCTCATGAGCGCATAGCGGATGAATAGCGATGAATTCGTTGTTTTCGGTTTATATGCCTTCATGCTTTGCCCCCTGATCTTTGATAGCAATATTATATCTGATTCTCCCGTATTTGTCAACTCGGCGTATGTTCGGTGTAAATTAATATTATAAAGTTTATTAAGTTATTATAAAAGTGTTGAAAAACATTTTGTGTTGGTGTATAATTGTAGGAAAGACAAAATAAAGGAGAACTGATATGAGCACACTCCATATAATCGACCATCCCCTTATTCAGCATAAGCTTACCATAATGCGCGACAAGCGTACGGGAGCAAAGGAGTTCCGCGAGCTTCTCGACGAGATAACTCTGCTTATGGGATATGAAATAACGAGAGATTTTCCGCTTGTTGATTGGGAAATTGAAACTCCCATTCAGAAGATGACCGCCAAGCGTATCGCGGGTAAAAAGGTTGCTGTCGTTCCGATACTCCGCGCAGGACTCGGAATGGTTGACGGACTGCTTGAGCTTCTCCCTGTAGCTAAGGTAGGACACATCGGACTTTACCGCGACCATGAAACGCATAAGCCCGTCGTTTATTACTGCAAGCTTCCTGAGGATATCGGCAGAAGAACCGTTATCCTCTGCGACCCTATGCTCGCAACGGGCGGAAGTGCTTCCGACGCTATAACGATGCTTAAGGAAAGAGGCGCGAAGGATATTCGTCTGCTTAACCTTGTTGCCGCTCCCGAGGGCGTTGAGAAGGTTCAAAAGGATCACCCCGACGTTGATATCTACGTTGCGGCTCTCGACGAAAAGCTTAACGAAAACTGCTATATTATCCCCGGTCTCGGAGACGCGGGCGACCGTCTTTTCGGAACAAAGTGATGACTGAATATTTTATTTCCGAAAAAGCGGTAGCAGCCTTGAAGGAAAGAGCCTTGACGGTGTTTACGGCTGAATCCTGTACGGGCGGACTGGTTTGCAAGATGCTGACCGACGTGTCGGGCGCATCGAGCGTCGTGCGCGGCGGGATAGTGTCGTATATGAATGAAATCAAAAATACGCTTCTCGGTGTCGATGCCGAGACGCTTGAAACCTATACCGCGGTATCCGAGCAGTGTTGTCACGAGATGGCAGAGGGCGCACGGCGCGTGTCGGGTGCGGATATAGGCTTGTCGACGACGGGTTACGCAAGCGGCGGCGAGGGTGTTCCTCCCGATATGGCGGGCGTCGTCTATATAGGAATATCGGACATCTACGGCACGACTGTACTGAGACTTGCTCTTCACGGAACAAGAGACGAGGTGAGAAAAGAAGCGGCTTGCGAGCTGCTTCAGGCGCTAACCTATCGTCTTGATATGTACGAATAAACCGGCAGTAATGCCAAAAGGATAAAAAATGAATCGAATCAAAGAAAGTAACGGCAAAATAAGGAAGAAGGAGCAGCTTCGCAATCTCATTTTGATGCTCCTCTTTTTCCCTATTGCCGTTTTTTATCTTGAAATGGTCGTGCGCCTTCGTACGCTTGGCGCACCTACCGGAGTAGAGCTTACGAATATATTCTTCTTCTCATTCTCGTTCGGAGCGCTGATATCAGTGGTCCTGCTTCTGATAAAGAACCGCACGGCGCTCAGAATAACGGCGATAGTGCTTACGGTCGTGCTTGCAATACTGCTCGGCTCGCAGATGATATACTTCCAGATATTCAGAGTGTATTACAGCCTTGAAAGCACTTCAATGGCGGGCGAGGCAATGACCGATTTCTCGGCGGTAATGTGGGATACGATCGGTAAAAATTTTCTATACATTCTTCTTCTCTGTGTACCGACTATTCTTATGTCGGTGTTCAGCGGAGTTCTGAGTAACTACCCGGCAAGACGCTTGCCGCCGATACTTACGTATTTCTGCGCGTCGATAATGGCGTTCTCGTTTATCTGCGGATCAATATCGGTGTGCGCCGATTCGGGTGAATACGGCTCGCTTTATTACTACAAATATATCGACACAACGGAGAGTGCAAATAAGCTCGGTCTTATAACCTCCACCCGTCTTGCCATTCAGTCGCTGCTCTTTGGAAAAATGGAGGAAAAGGTCGTAGTCGAATCGGGAATGAACGATATTGATAACCCGTTCCAGACCGACCCGGATAACACTACCGACCCGGGTACAACGACCGAACCCGGTACCACGACGGAGCCCGGCGGAACGACGGAGCCGCCTCCTCCTCCAATAATCTACGGCGATAACATTATGGAAAACCTCGACTTTTCCAAGACAAGCGGAAAGATCGGAGAGCTTAACAAATACTTCACAGCCCTTACCCCGACAAAGAAAAATCAGTATACGGGAATGTTCGAGGGCTATAACCTCATATTCCTTACTCTCGAGGGCTTCTCGCACCACGTTATAGATCAGAACCTCACGCCTACCCTTTATATGATGGCAAACGAGGGCTTCGTATTTGAAAATTTCTATAACGGAACCTGGGGCGGATCGACCTCGACGGGCGAATATGCAAACCTGACAGGCAACTTCTATAACAGCACGAAGTGTATGACCGACTATATCGGAAATACCTATCAGCCCTTCGCACTCGGAAATCAGTTCAAAAAGCTCGGATATACCACGAAGGCATACCACGCCTGGACTTATACCTATTATAATCGTGATGAATCGCATCCATCCCTCGGATACGAATGGCTCGCTTATAACAGAAATAATGTCAAAGGATATTCGGGTCTTGAAACCTTTACGGATAAGGACGGGAATAAAATGAAGTTCCCATGGGTCCCCTCAGACCACGACACAGCAAAGGTCACGGTAAATGACTTTATTGACAAAGAGCCCTTCCACGTTTACTATATGACGATCAGCGGTCATACAAATTATAACTGGGGCGGAAACGCAATGTGTAAGAAGCACAGGGCGTTTATCAACAGCTATTGCCAGCAGCATGGGCTTGATTATTCCGAGGAGGTCAAGGCGTATCTTGCCTGCCAGTACGAGGTCGAGCTTATGCTGACCGAGCTGGTGAATAATTTGCGCGATGCTGGCAAGCTTGACAAAACGGTGTTTGTAATGGGCGCGGATCATTATCCGTACGGACTGTCCGACGAGTCTCTCTCCGAGCTTTACGGTATCCCGCAAAGCGGTATGAACGGTAACTTCGAGCTTTACAGAAACGCATTCATAATCTGGAATTCCGCGATGGAAGAGCCGATTTATATTGATACTCCATGCTCTGCTATCGACATTCTGCCGACAGTTTCAAACCTTTTCGGGCTTGAATACGATTCGCGCCTGATGGCGGGAACCGACGTCCTTTCGGGCGAAGAGCCGATCGTTATTATAAACTTTGACGGCGGCGCAGGCTCCTGGAACTGGTTGACCAGATACGGAAGCTATAAGACCTCCTCCAAAACCTTTACTCCCGCCGAGGGCTTTACGGCTACCGACGAGGAGATAGACGCTTACGTCAAGAGCGTGAACAAACTCATATCCGCAAGGAAAAAGTACACCTTCTGGGTAATAGAAAACGACTATTACGCGTATGTGTTCGGAAAGAAATAAACTATGAAAACAGTAATTAAGGTAGGAACCTCGACCGTCGCACACGATGGCGGCAGGCTCAATATCAGAAGAGTTGAGGAGCTTTGCAAGGTCCTCTCGGATCTCAAAAATGCAGGGCACGAGATTATTCTCGTGTCGTCGGGTGCGATTGGAATGGGCGTCGGAAAGCTGGGGCTCGGCGGTCGCCCGACCGATATGCCGACAAAGCAGGCGGCGGCAGCCGTAGGCCAGTGCGAGCTGATGTATACGTACGACCGCCTTTTCTCCGAGTATAACCATACCGTCGCGCAGATACTTCTTACCGCGTCGGACGTTAAAAATGAAAATAGACACGAAAACTTCAAAAATACCCTTAACCGACTTATTGAGCTAGGCGTGCTTCCCGTAATAAACGAGAACGACACTATAGCTACCGAGGAGATTGCAGTCGGTGATAACGACACTCTTGCGGCGATCGTTGCGGAGAGCGCGCAGGCTGACCTGCTCGTGCTTCTCTCCGATATCGACGGGCTTTATACTGCCGATCCTCATAAGGACGAAAACGCGGTGCTCATTCCCATAGTGAGTGAGATAAACGATGAAATAATCGCGCTCGGCGGAGAAAAGGGAAGCTCACTCGGCACGGGCGGAATGAAAACGAAGCTCTCGGCGGCTGTTATCGCTACCGAGGCGGGATGCGATATGATAATCGCAAACGGTGCCGATCCGAAGATACTATACGACATATTTGAAGATAAAAGCGTCGGAACTAAATTTATAGGCAAGAAAAAATGACTACGAAAGAAATACTTATAAAGGCGAAAAACGCCAAAAACGAGCTTCTTCTCCTCTCAACCGAGGATAAGAACAGAGCGCTTAACGCAATGGCAAACGCGATACTCGAAAACGAAAACGAGATACTTAAAGAAAATGAGCAGGACCTTTGCGCGGCAAAGGGCGTGATTTCCGACGTAATGCTCGACCGCCTCGCCCTCGACCACAAGCGGGTAAGCGATATGGCAAAGGGCGTAAGCGCGCTTATCGGCCTTGACGATCCCGTTGGGGTGGTGCTCTCCGAGCATAAGCTTGAAAACGGTCTTACCGTTAAGAAAACGTCAATACCGATGGGCGTCGTTGCCATAATATACGAAAGCCGCCCGAACGTCACCTCAGATGCCGCGGCGCTCTGCCTTAAAAGCGGAAACGTGTGCGTCCTTCGCGGAGGCAAGGAGGCGTACAGAACCTCGTCTGCTATAGTCAAGGCGATGAAAAAGGGTTTATGTGATATCGGAATGAATCCCGATTTTGTGAATATCCTGACCGACGTCAGCCGAAACGGCGCAAACGAGCTTATGACGGCAGTCGGCTACGTTGACCTGCTTATTCCGAGAGGCGGAAAGGGACTTATCCGCGCCTGTACGGAAAACGCAACTGTTCCTTGCATTGAAACGGGAACGGGAATTTGCCACGTTTTCGTCGATAAGGACGCAGATATCGAAAAGGCGCTGACGATCATCGAAAATGCGAAAACACAGCGCCCCTCGGTTTGTAACGCAGAAGAGGTGCTTCTCGTTCACGAAAGCATTGCCGAAGCATTTTTGCCGAAGCTTAAAGCGCTTTTGTACGATAAAAGAGCCGCTGACGGCAAGCAACCCGTCGAGCTCCGTCTTGATGACAAGGCGGCGAAGATAATAGACGGCGTGCCTGCATCTGAGACCGATTTCGATACGGAATTTCTTGATTATATTCTCGCGGTCAAGGTTGTATCGGGAGTCAAGGAGGCAGTTGAGCATATAGCTCTTCATTCGACTCACCATAGCGACGCAATTGTCACCGAAAACGAAGAAAACGCATCATATTTTACTGCCTGCGTAGATTCTGCGGCGGTGTACGTTAACGCGTCAACGCGCTTTACCGACGGCGGACAGTTCGGGCTGGGCTGTGAAATGGGAATATCAACACAGCGCCTGCACGCAAGAGGCCCGATGGGACTAAATGAGCTGAACACATACAAATATATAATAACCGGAAACGGACAAGTAAGAAAATAATATGAGAATTGGATTTATCGGTTGCGGAAATATGGGCTCGGCGCTTGCGCGCTCAGTCATGAAGAGCGTTTCCGCGTTTCACATAGTAATAAATGACGTAAATAAAGAAAAGGTCAGCTCCTTCTGCTCCGAAACGGGAGCTATGACGGGCGACCTTAACGAGATCGCGTCGGACTGTAAGTACATATTCCTTGCCGTCAAGCCGCAAATGCTTGCGGATCTGGCAAAGGAGCTCAGCCCGTTGCTTGCCGAGAGAAAGGACGGCTTCGTTCTCGTCTCGATGGCGGCGGGAATCACGACCTCGCGCCTTGGCGATCTGTTCGGGAACTGTCCGACGGTGAGAATAATGCCGAATCTGCCCGTATCGGTCGGAGAAGGTGTCGTCCTTTATACCGCGACGGAAAACGTAAGCAAAATCGACCTTGACGGATTTCTTGACATAATGAAAAATGCGGGCACGCTTATGCGCCTTGACGAGAAGCTTATCGACGCGGGAACCTCAGTTTCGGGCTGCGGTCCTGCCTTCGTTTGTCAGGTCATTGAAGCTCTCGCACGCGGGGGCGAAAAGTGTGGACTTTCCTATGAGGACGCCCTTGTAATGGCTGAGCATACCCTTATCGGAACTGCAAAAATGCTTGCCGAGACGAAAGGTGACCCAATATCGCTCTGCCGCGCAGTATGCTCTCCCGGCGGAAGTACCATCGAGGGCGTAAAGGTGCTTGAAAACGGCGGTGTTGACCGCTTGTTCGGCGATGCCGTCGAGGCGTCGTATAAAAGAAATGTCGAGCTTGGTAAATAAGGGGTATAAATGAAAACAGTCAATATCTATACCGACGGAGCCTGCAGCGGAAACCCCGGTCCGGGAGGATACGGAGCGATCTTGGTCTATCACGAGTACGAAAGAGAACTTTCCGAAGGTTTTGCGGAGACTACGAATAACCGTATGGAGCTCCTTGGCGCAATTAAGGCGCTCGAGCTTCTGAAGGAGCCGTGCAGGGTGCTTCTCACGTCAGATTCGAAGTACCTCGTTGACGGGATAAACCTCGGCTGGGCGAAAAAGTGGAAGAGTAATAATTGGTTCAAGCCCGACAAGAAAAAGGCACAGAACACAGACCTTTGGGAACAGCTTTTGGTTCTTAATGAGCGCCACGACGTGACGTACGTCTGGGTAAAGGGTCACGCAGGCCATCCCTATAACGAGCGTTGCGACCGACTCGCCGTCGAAGCCATCGAAAGAATAAAGAACGAAACGAATGAGTAAAATAACCGAGAGGAGCCCTCTCGGTTATCTTTTTTGCGGAAAATAAGTAAACATTGTTGACTTTATATTTCGTTCGTGTTATAATGCTAACGTTGATAACCTTATCACCCTATCCAAAGGAGAATACTATGGCTAAGCACAATACAAGTTTTGTATATGAGACTGAAGACGTAACGACAATAAGAGAACTTATCGAGCGCTCGGCATCGCTTTACGGCGAGCGCCCCGCATTTCTTTACAGCGAGGACGGAGAAGTAAAAGAAATAACTTACTGTGAGGTACTTTCACGTGTAAAGGCGTTTGCAACATATTTGAGAAGCAAGCTCCCCGAGGGCTGTAAGATTGCCGTTACGGGAAAAAACTCCCATAATTGGGTGATCTCATATCTTTCGGTTACCTGCGGAGTCGGAGTTATCGTTCCGATTGATAAGGACCTTCGAGGCGAGGAGATCGCGGATCTGATAAAGGACGCGGAAGCAGATGCGGTCATTTATTCTCCCGAACAGGAAGAGAAGATGGCTCTTCTTCACGACGGCGTTATGAAGTTCTGTATGAGCGAAATGGACTCTTACATCGAAGAGGGAAATGCACTTATCGAAAACGGAGACCGCTCATACGCCGATCATAAAATAAATCCCCACGCACTCGGATCGCTTCTTTATACTTCGGGAACAACGGGAGTTGCAAAGGGCGTTATGCTTTCGCAGTACAATATCTGCTTTGACTTGACTCACGCGCTTCGCCGAGTCAGAATATACCCGACGGACGTGATCCTTTCGGTCGCGCCTCTTCATCATACCTATGAAACTACCGTCGGCTGCCTTCTCGTAATGTATTCGGGAAGTGCCATTGCTTATAACACGTCGCTCAAGCGCCTGCAGGCTGAGCTTAAGCTCTACCGTCCGACCGTTATGGCGGTCGTTCCGCTTATTCTCGAAACCTTCCGTAACGCGATCCTCAAAAAATACAAGAAGATCAAGGGCGGTAAGATGATATTCTCTCTCCAGAAGGCGGCGTCCGATATGACGGGCAATAAAGCGGGTAAAAAGATATTCAGCATCATAAGCGAGACCTTCGGCGGCAGGATGCGTCTTATGGTCTGCGGAGCCGCGCTTCTATCCCCCGAAGTGTTCCGCGATTACGAGCGCTTCGGAATTAAGCTGATGATCGGCTACGGTCTTACCGAAACAGCACCCATTTCACTTATGCACAACGATTTCTATACCTGTCCCGACGATATCGGTTATCCCGTTTCGGGTGTGTCCGTCAAGCTTGACGACGTGAACGAGGAGGGAGTCGGCGAGCTTCTTGTCAAGGGACCGAACGTAATGCTCGGCTACTATAAGAACCCCGAGGAGACCGCGCGTGTTATGACGGAGGACGGTTATTTCCGCACAGGTGACCTTGCGCGTCAGAAGCCGAACGGCGCGTATCAGATCGCGGGAAGAGCAAAGAGTATGATCGTTTCTCCCGGCGGAAAAAAGATCTTCCCCGAGGAGCTTGAGCTCTACCTTGAAAAGAGCGAATACGTTAAGGAAAGCCTCGTTTACGAGGAGAGCAATGACGATAACAGATGGATCTCCGTCGCAATAATTGCCGACGATGAAAACGTCGCGTCGAAGCTAGGAATGAATCCGAACGACGAAGGATATTCCGAAGCTGAAAAGGAGCTCTTTGCGAAGATCGTAAAGGAAGTAAATTCGCAGTTCCCAAACTATAAGCATATCGGTAAGGTCTATATAAGAAAGACCGATTTCGTAAAGACCACAACGAGAAAGATCAAGCGCAACGCCACTGAAAATCTTGAAAACGAATGAGAGTGAAATAAGACACCGTGAGAACCGCAAATGAAGCAAACAAAGAAAAATTCTTAAAGGCGGCAGTAAAGGAGATGGAGGAGCACGGAGTCGCGGACTTTTCGATACGACGCGTAGCGAAAAAATGCGGACTCTCCTGTGCCGCCCCGTATAAGCATTTTGAGAGCAAGAACGATCTGCTTCTTGAGGTAATGCGTTATATAGGAAAAAAATGGAACAGCGTCCTGTTTGATACTGTTGAATCCCATAAAAACGAATCAATAAGAGATCGGCTTGTCGCAATCTGCATGGCGTATATTGCGTTTCTTTGTACCTATCCGGAATACCAGACGATCTTATATATGAACGACAGAATTTTCGAGCCGGAATTGCTGACGGAAAAGAACAAAGTGTCGAGCGAAACTCTTGAACTTGTAGATCGGTACTGCCGAGATTTTGAGATTGACGACGAAACAAAAATGAGAAAGTTTTTTGTTGTGCGCTCGCTTCTGTTCGGAGGAGCAATAATGATAAACTCCGGAATGCTCCCATTCGACGGGAAGACTATGGATATGATAAGGTCTAATATTGTAAGAGAGTTTGAAATAGCGTAAAATCAGAGCCGAAAGGCTCTGATTTTTTGATTTTTGCTCTTGATATAGT
>JAZQGU010000041.1:0-2411 GCA_045540175.1 Eubacteriales bacterium
TCCCAAGGGGATGTAACATCGTAATTATGCGGGCGAACACAGTTCGCCCCTACGTGAGATTTTTAAATGTTTCCGTAGGGGCGAACTGTGTTCGCCCGTTAGAAATCTCCCATTTTAACCACTAAAATCGATCAAAAAAACTCCCAAAAAAAATTTTAAAAAAATTTTGAAAAACCTATTGACATTTTGTCCTAATTAGTATATAATATCAATAGCAAGAAGAGAGGTGACCGAATGAAGAAAAGAAATACGCTTCAAAAAACGATCATTCTCGATGCGCTGAAGGACTTTATGGGAAAGCACCCTACGCCGAACGAGGTTTATGAGTACGTTCACGAAAAGCACCCCTCGATCAGCCGAGCGACCGTATTCCGCGTATTGGCGGGTGAGGTTGAAGACGGCGAGGCGCAGAGAGTTTACGCTCCCGATTCGACATTAAGGTACGAATACGGAGTAAGAAAACACTATCATGTTTCCTGCCGCGTATGCGGAAAGGTAGAAGACGTCGAAATGCCGTACCAGTACGGACTTGAAGAAATAGCCGAAGGGCTTAACGGATTCAAGGTCGAACGTCATATAGTTGAGTTTATCGGACTCTGCCCCGACTGTGTCGGTAATGAAGCCGAAAACATATAAAAAATAAAAAATAAAAATAATTTTAATTAAAGTGAGGAAAAAATTATGAAATTCGTTTGCACAGTTTGCGGTTACGTTCACGAGGGAGACGCTGCTCCCGAAAAGTGCCCGGTATGTAAGGTTCCGGCATCCAAGTTCAAGGTAATGGAAGAGAATGCTGCTCTTGCCGCTGAGCATGAGTACGGCATCTACGCTAAGACCGTTAAGAACAACCCCGATATCTCCGATGAAGACAAGAAGTACATCTTCGATCAGCTTATGGCAAACTTCAACGGCGAGTGCTCTGAGGTTGGTATGTACCTCTGCATGGCAAGAATCGCACACAGAGAAGGCTACCCTGAGATCGGTCTCTACTGGGAAAAGGCAGCATGGGAAGAAGCAGAGCACGCAGCAAAGTTCGCTGAGCTTCTCGGTGAGGACCTCGAGCCCAATATGAAGGCTACCACCAAGGATAACCTCGCATGGAGAGTTGACTGTGAGTACGGTGCAACCGCAGGTAAGTTTGATCTCGCTAAGTGCGCAAAGAAGAACAACCTCGACGCTATCCACGATACCGTTCACGAAATGGCTCGTGACGAGGCTCGCCACGGTAAGGCTCTTGAGGGACTTCTCAACAGATATTTCAAGTAATAAGAGGTAAAAAAGATGGTATACGTTTGTCCCTGCGGATACGAATATGATCCTGCAGTCGGTGATCCCGATAACGGCGTAGCACCCGGTACTGCTTGGGAAGATCTTCCCGAGGATTGGGTTTGCCCTACCTGCGGTCTCGGCAAGGAAGTATTCGAGGAAGCATAAGAATAGGTAATAAGTAATAAACACCCGACATCGCCTAAAAACGATTTTTCGCCCTGCCGGATGTAGTAACCGGACGGCAGAGGTAAATCCTCTGCCGTTTTTAAATAAATGAAAGGAGAAAATCCATGTTAAAGAAAAAAATATTACTATCCGCATCAATCCTTTTGATAATCAGTATGTTTGCAATGATGATCTCCGCTGCGCCGCTTGTTAAAAACATAACATCGGCGAAAATCAGCGCCAATGAAGCAGAAAATATCGCGCTCGACAAGGTTGGTCTAACGCGTGAAAATATAAGATTCGAACGAACGGAAATCGACCACGAAAGAGGAAAGCTCATATGGGAAGTCGAATTTGAAATAGGAAACGTCGAATATTCCTTTGATATCGACGCTGTAACCGGCAAGATCCTCCGCGAGGAGATCGAAAAAGAAAGAAGACCGATCCCTCAGCCGTCAACAGAACAGCAAGTAACCGAACCTCCCGTTACTGAACCACCAGTAACAGAGCCCGTAGTGACAGATCCTCCTGCACAAGAGAATCCGTCAACCGAGCCTCCCGCGCCCAAAAAGCCTGAAGCAGAACAGCCGGCAGTTGATAAGCCGTCAACCGAGATCACACGCGAAGCGGCGATCAATATCGCCCTTAGAGAAGCCGGTCTGACACGTGAGCAGCTTCGTGAGCTCGAGGTCGAAAAGGACCGCGAAAGAGGCACCCTCGTATATGAGGTCGAATTTGAGTACGGCAGAACCGAATATAGCTACGAAATTCGCGTAAGCGACGGAAAAGTCCTCACTCGCTCAGTCGATATTGACGACTGAGTGTATAAATTAAAGCAGAGCTTCGGCTCTGCTTTTTTTGCTATTGAGGAATGCTTATGCTAAAATAAAACGGATGTACCGAAACCAGAAGGAATATTCTGTCCCTACGATTAACGTGCCGAAGCATCGGGACGTCGTCTTGCCTTCCCCAGCGGG
>JAZQGU010000042.1:0-145139 GCA_045540175.1 Eubacteriales bacterium
CCACCGTCAGGGCGACAAGTGGTGCATCTATCCGCTTTACGACTTTGCTCATCCTATCCAGGACGCGCTCGAAGGAATCACCTATTCCCTTTGCTCGATCGAGTTCGAAAATCACCGTCCGCTTTACGAGTGGGTCGTTGACAACGTTGACGTTTTCACTCCCAAGCCCAAGCAGAGAGAGTTCGCACGCCTTAATGTAACCTACACCGTAATGAGCAAGAGATACCTCCGCAAGCTCGTTGAGGAAAAGCTCGTTGACAGTTGGGACGATCCCCGCATGCCCACCATCTGCGGTCTGCGCAGACGCGGATTTACTCCGTCTGCAATATTCGATTTCGTTCGTCGTGCAGGTGTTGCGAAGTCATACAGCATAGTAGACATTGAGCTTCTTGACTACTGCATCCGCGACGAGCTTAACAGAACGGCTGAAAGAAGAATCGCGGTTCTTGATCCCGTCAAGGTCGTTATCACAAACTACCCCGAGGACAAGACCGAATACTTTGAGGTCTCGAACAACCCGAACGACGAGAATGCGGGAACGAGAAAGGTTCCCTTTACAAAAGAGCTTTACGTCGACCGCAGCGACTTTGCTGAGGTACCGCCTCCCAAGTTCTTCCGTCTCAAGCCCGATGGCGAGGTTCGTCTTATGGGCGCTTACATCATTAAGCTCAACGAGATCGTAAAGGATGAAAACGGTAACGTAGTAGAGCTTCGTTGCACCGCCGATCTTGAAAGCGGAAACGGCAATCCCGTCGACGGCAGAAAGATCAAGGGTACCATTCACTGGCTCTCGACCTCCTATGCGTCAGACGCGACCGTTATGCTTTACGACAAGCTCTTCACGATTGCAAACACCGGTGACATACCCGAAGACAAGACCTACGACGATTACCTCAACCGCGATTCCGCAGTTAAAGTTGAAGGTGCAAAGGTTGAGCCGTGCCTCATGGACGCGAAGGCGGGAACAAGCTTCCAGTTCGTTCGTACAGGTTACTTTACGCCCGATTCGAAGAATCCCGGAACATTCATCAGAACCGTTACTCTTAAGGACGGATTTAAGATTCAGTAATCTCATCTTCTCAAATACAGCTTCAGCAAACATCGGCAGAGAAATTGCTTCTTCTGCCGATTTATGCTATCATGAGTTGACGGAAACAGTGTTGAAAGGTGTGATAAAATGTATATATGGGTAGCGGTTAACGTAGATGAGCAGGTGCGAGAGATCCGAAACAAGGCAGAAAGCTATATAAACGAACGGGAATTATCCTCTCCAACGTTTGCTCTACCGTTCCACATATCACTCAAAATTTCCTTTTATATACAAGATGACAAGTTCAAAAATGTTGTTTCTGACTTGCGTGGATATTTCAAAACGTTAAAGCCGTTCACGATACTGACAAAAGGAATTGAACAGTCGGGAACGATCGTTTGGATAACAATGCAGGATAATACTGACCTTACTTGTATACATAAAAATCTTGACGATATGCTATACGAAAAACACGGAATAGAGCAGCATCCGTTTGATAAATCTTTTCTGTTTCACACATCTGTGTGCATAATGAATAATGAAGATCAGGCACGCCTTGCGTTCGATGCGACCAAAGACATAAATGTACCAAAGGAGCTCAAAGCGGAATCGTTTATTATCGGCTGCTCTGAAAGCGGCAAAGCAGGAACCTTCAAAATGATCGAAGAAATAGTTGTATAGTATTTAGGGCAGGTTCCTATGATCTTACAAAATACCCCGACAGAAATTATAATCTGTTGGGGTATTGTCATTTGTGAAAACTGTATTTAGTTTGATTTACAAGCTTTCGTACTCTGCGCCGAGGAGCGAATATAGCTGTGGGAAATAGCGCATTATTTGCCAGATGGATATTCCACCGAGTGAATATTTATCGACAAGGTCGAGCCTAGCCTGAACGCTTCTTGCGTTCTCGAACCATACGACGTGCTCGACGCCGTTTTCATCATAATAGTTGAAATACGGAGCTTGCGACTCTTCGTCAAACATTATGGAAGCACCCTTCTCGTATGCAAGATCAAATGCGGCAGTTGTAGAAAGTCCCTTGGCCTCTGTCTCGCCCTTGACGTACGGAAGAGGCCAATCGTAACCGTAATTCGGAACTCCGAGCAGTATTTTCTCAGGCGGTATCTCGGTGACTGCGTACCTGACGACCTCTTCGACATTCTTTATAGGCGCGACGGCAAGAGGCGGTCCAAACTGGTAGCCCCATTCGTACGTCATAAGTATCACGTAATCGGCAACCTCACCTATTCCCGAATAATCGTGTCCCTCGTAGAGAAGCCCCGGTTGACTGTCGGAAATTTTCGGTGCAAGTGCAACGAAGAGCGGCAGACCAACCTCGTTCATCGCGGTTTTTAGGCGAGCGAGAAAGTTTACATACCCTTCCCTGTCCTCGCGCGGAATAAACTCGAAGTCGATCTCTATCCCCTCGAAGCCCTTGCTCTGTGCAGTATTTATTAGTTCTTCAATAAGTATATCCTGCAGATCGGTATCGTCAAAGAGCTTTCCTGAAAGAGTGTTGTTGAATACCCCTTCGTCAGTAAGGGTTGACAGGAGCATTATCGGTGATACTCCGTAGCTTTTTGCTATCTCGATAATTCGTTCGTCCTCGGGAATTATCAGCGTGCCGTCTTCACGAAAGCCGTAAGTAAATACCGTCAGATAGCTCAAAAACGGCAAAGCCCTCCGCAATTCGCTTTCATTGATAAAGGTATAGGCGTAACCGTTAACAACTATCTCGTTTTCGCTTTTTTCTTCTATGTAAAGCGTTTGACCCGGGAAGATAAGCGGATTACCCATAAGTGACGGGTTGCTGCGGAGGAGCGCGTTTACCGTTATGCCGTTACTTTCCGCAATAGAATAAAGAGTGTCTCCTTCCTTTACCGTATAGGCTCTGCCGCCGTTATTTATCACAATGTCCTCACCGATTACAAGATATCTCCCTTTTTTAATGCCGTTGTCAGCTTCTATGCGGCTTATCGGTACGTTATACATACGCGACAGGCTGTATAGTGTGTCGCCTTTTTTTACTGTGTGTATTATCATATCATCCTCCTTATATCTTCATCACATTATATGAAGAGACAAGAAATGTGACAAAATGTAAAATTTTAATATGATATTGATTTATAAGGAATTATATGCTAAAATTAATAGTGTAATTTTCGTTATCACACCGTCATATACTGTTAGCGGTGATGAAAATGAAAGCAAATATAAAATATTATCTCTTTTACGCCGGAATCTTTTTAATCGGCGCATCGGTCTCTGCGGGGCTGTATTTTGCCTACGGGGCAAAGCTGTTCCCCTGCGATGATATGATCGTTTCGGAGAAATTTTCTTTTTCCGAGCTTGTCGGACTTGCCTCGGCAGTTCTTAAGCCGCTGACGATTCTCCTTTTATCGGCGTATACCGTTTATGCGTGCGCGGTCGGAGGGATCACGACTCTTTACATAGGCGCAATATTCGGGCGGATAACGATTCGGTACTGTATGTCGGAGCACGTTCCGTTTACACACGGTGCGTCGCTTCTTATTACACTGTTTTTCGGAGCGGTATTCGTTATAATGTCGAAGGAAGCAACGCTTCTGCGCGGAAAAATGAAGGCAGTATCTCCTGATCCCGAAATCATCATAAAAGATAAGGATTGCATCGGCGTTTTCAAAACGTATCTCTCCTGCGCCATCGCCTCGGTTGCGACCTCGGTGGGCGCTTATCTGTTACTACTGTATTTTAAAATCTGATATAAAAAAGGACGTAAAAAGTGGCACTCAAACAGTCAAACAAGAAGAAAAAACATCTTTTATACGAGATGTTCAACCCTCGCGGTAACGGAAAAGGAATAACGAAGGAGGAAGCGGCGAAGCCGAAAACCATCGGTCGGTTCTTCCGCTATTTCTCTTCGAATTTCAATATGATGTTCGCTCTGAACATTTTCATGTTTCTCGGAAACTTCCCGATACTTTTCGGGCTATATGCACTGACGGGAAATCTGAATATTCATACGACCGCTCCCGCATCATCGCTTTTCGCTCCCATATACGGCGCGATCACGGCGGGCGGTATGAAGAATCCTGTTTCCGCGGCTCTTATGGGAGTTCACGGAGTTCAGGTCGAGGTTTCGATGATAACTCCAATGACAAAGGTATTCTTTGGATTGACTCTGCTTGTAATATTTACGTTCGGCATTGTCAATGCCTGCATTGCATACGTCATGAGAAACATCGTCAAGGGCGAATCGACAACCCTCATTTCCGATATCAAATACTGCGTCAAGCGCAACTGGAAGCAGGCGCTTCTGCTCGGAATCATTGACGTTATAATGATCGCCGTTATCGCATACGACCTGGTTTTCTTTTTCCTTGGAAGCAGCGGATCTGTTTCGGGCTTCCTTTTCGGAGCAATGCTCATAGTTGCGATGCTTTATATTATGATGAGAAACTATATGTACGTTATTCTCGTCACATTTGATCTGCCTATCCGAAAGATACTCAAAAACTCCTTCATCTTCGCGCTTCTCGGATTCAAGCGCAACATCGTCGCATTCCTCGGCGGTGCGCTCGTTTGGATACTCGACTATATGATAATGACGATGGTTTTCCCCGTCGGTCTCGTTCTTCCCGTAATATTCCTCGTATCGCTTACGACATTCATGGGAATATACGCGGCTTACCCGAAGATCAAGGAAGTTATGATTGATCCTTATTACGTCAGCGACGACGTCGGAGCAAAGGAACGCTCAGAAGACGGAGACGACGAAGAGGAAGAGCTCCCCGAGCCTATATTCAAAGACAGAGGTTAAAATAATGCCGTATCGCAGTTTTCTGTGATACGGCTTTTGGAGATTATATGAAGATTCTCGAGATCGGAAAAAACGATGCCGGTCAGCGCCTTGATAAGTTTCTTACCAAGGCAGTAAAAAACATGCCCGCATCGCTTATGTACAAGTCAATAAGAACGAAGAAGATCAAGGTCAACCGCAAGCGCGCCGAGATCTCTCAGATACTGAACGAGGGCGACACCGTTCAGCTTTTTCTGCCTGACGAGATATTCGACTCCGAGAAAAACATCGAAAGCTCACTTTCACATATTACGCCGACCTTTGGGATCGTATATGAGGACGATAACATTATGCTCTGCGACAAGCCCGCAGGGCTCTCGGTTCATTCAGATGAGGATAACGACACAAATAACCTTATAACGCAGGTTCAGGCGTACCTTTATAAAAAAGGCGAATACGATCCGGGCTCCGAGCAGTCCTTTGCGCCGGCGCTTTGCAACCGCATCGACCGAAACACCGCGGGAATCGTAATCGCCGCAAAAAATGCTGAAGCGTTAAGAGAAATGAACGCCGTTATCAAGGAACGTAAGCTTATAAAAAAGTATCTTTGCGCGGTTAACGGTATCCCCGAAAAGAAAAACGACACCTTGAAGGGTTATCTTATCAAAAATTCAAGCACAAATACCGTAAACGTATATCAGTCATACAGAAAAGGCTCAAAGGAGATCGTAACGAGATACCGTGTTCTCGGATCGAAGGATGGTCTGTCTCTCCTTGAAGTTGAGCTTCTGACGGGAAGAACACACCAGATAAGAGCTCATTTGTCGTCTATCGGACATCCCCTTCTCGGTGACGGAAAATACGGCGTCAACCGTGAAGCCCGACGCGGCGGATACAAGTACCAGGCGCTTTGCTCTTACTATTTGTCCTTTGATACAGACGGCTTTTTCTCATATCTTAACGGGCGCGTATTTACGGTCAAAAAGGAAAGCATTTACTTTCTTTCCCTTTTTGACGGTGTCAAGCTCGCCCCGTTCGGAGGAAAATGATGAGCTACCTTATCGTCCTTATATGCGGTATTCTTACAGCGCTTCCGTATATATTCGATTTTCTGTTTTTCCTTCCGTATTTTTCGCTTGCACCACTTTTCATAATTGCGCTGAAAAAGAAAAGCACATACCGCCACGGGCTCGTGTTTTCGATGGGATATTTCACGGTAGTATTCCATTGGTTCTGCTATCTTTATCCGCTTGATTTTGCGGGTTTTAACGCGCTTGGAAGCATTGCCGTAATAATTACTGCCGTTTTCGGTCTATCGCTTTTACAGGGGATCGGAACGGCGTTCGTTCCCGTGATCTTCCGCATAGCTGTCAAGGACAGGCATCCGCTTTTCGCTCCGTTTGCGGCGGCTTCGGTTTGGGTGATCGCCGAATGGGGACAGAATTTCTTTTGGTACGGTGTGCCGTGGGCGCGACTCGCAGTCGGTCAGCACAAGCTTTTACCGATCGTACAAAGCGCTTCTATTATCGGTTCGCTTGGCGTCAGCTTTATAATCGTCCTTATAAGCGGTTTTGTTGCGATCGCGGTATTAAACCGTGACAGCATCAAGAAGGCTCGCGTTTACGCTTTGATCGGTGCTGCGGTCTTTACCTTTAATTTCATCACGGGAATCCTGCTTCTGAATATAAAGAACGATCCAAAAAATCAATTCACCGTTGCGGCAATTCAAGGAAATATCAGCTCAACCGACAAATGGTCTGAGGAGTCGGTGCTTACCGCCCTTGATATATACGAGGATCTGACCGAGCAGGCAGTGAATGAAAGCGGTGCAAAGCTCGTGCTTTATCCCGAAACCGTGCTTATCTGCGAGCTGAATTATAATTCAGCGCTGATCGCGCGATTAAAAAGTCTTTCTAAAAAGCTGAACGCGTATATTGCTGTCGGTGCTTTTTACGCCGATGACGGCAAAACCTATAATTCGATATATCTTTTCACTCCCGACGGCGAGCTTTCAAAAACGCTCTATTCAAAAAGACATCTTGTTCCGTTCGGTGAGTACGTTCCTATGGAGGAGCTTTTCAAGGTGCTTCTTCCCTTTCTTACCGAAATGAATATGCTCGAAGATCAGCTTACGGAGGGCGACGGCACCGAGATCTATGATACAGAGCTTGGAAAACTCGGTTCGCTTATATGCTTTGATTCTATCTACGAATCATTGACGCTCTCTACCGTCCGTGACGGCGCGGAGCTTATAATGCTTGCATCAAACGATTCCTGGTACAAGGACTCGGCAGCGGTTTATCAGCACAACGGCCACGCGGTTCTCCGCGCGATCGAGAGCGGAAGATTCGTCGTCCGCGCGGCAAATACGGGTGTTTCTTCGGTAATATCCGATAAGGGAAAAATAATCACACTTTTAGGGCCGCTTGAAAAAGGCTACGTTACAGCATCCGTCAATACCTATTCCGAGAGAACAGTTTACTCCTATACGGGAAATCTGATAATCTATCTATCCGTCTCCTATATAATCGTCCTTATTTCCTATAATTTTATCAAAAAATATCGAAAAAGCATTGAAAAATGATCAAAACGGTAGTATAATAAACCTATAAATTATCAGGAGGAAACAATATGAAAAAGTTTCTTAAAAACGCAAACAGCGGCATCATCTGTCTCATCGAAATAATCGTAGGCGTACTTCTCCTTGTTGACCCGCATTCCTTTATCTCCTATATTCTTATAATTGCAGGTGCATTTATCGCAGTATCCGGCGTTATCTCGCTTATTAAGTATTTTGTTTCGAAGCCTGACGAGGCTGAAAAGGGCGGCCTCAGCGGCGCGCTTGTTTCCCTTTCGATCGGTGCTTTTCTTATCATTAAGAATAATATTGCAACCGCTTGGATCACAGTTATCACGATAATTTTCGGTGCAGCGATCCTTTATACCGGTTACCAGAAGCTTGAAAAGTCAGTTGAGAAAATGAGAAACAAGCAGTATTTCCTCGTTTCTCTCATCAGCGCGCTTGTTACCATTCTCTTCGCTGTGCTCATCATATTCGTAATTCCCGATAAGGCGATCTGGCTCTTCATCGGTATCTCCCTCATCGTTGAGGCTGCTATCGACCTTGCAGATATGATCGTTGGAGCTATCAAGAACAAGAGTGCCGATAAGGAACCCGTTCTTGAAGCAAGTGCCGAAGAAACTGAATCTTCCGCTTCTGAAGAATAATAAAGATTTAAAAGATCCGTTGCAGTTTTGCAACGGATATTTTTTCGTCTCGGTACATTCATCGGCACGGCATAGGTGGAAAATTTGACGTCAAGATCGGTGTTAAAGTTATCTACGGCTTTAATAAGACCGACGCAACCGACCTGAAACAGATCATCTACGTTCTCCTTTCTGTTCGCAAAGCGCTGAACTATACTCAAAACAAGACGGAGATTTCCGTCTATCAGATTTTGACGCGCGAGCTTGTCGCCCTCTTTGCTTTTCAGCAGCAGTTCCCTCTTTTCTTCATCGTTTAAAGTCGGCAGCTTGGCCGTATTCACTCCGCATATTTCAACCTTACTGTAATACATAAACCCCTCCGAGTAATACTGTTTTAAGTATTGACGCGAAGGGGTTTTTGTTATACAGATTTAGGTTCAATGGGAAGATTTGTCAGTTCTTGAGGCTATGTATCGGCGCGGGGATTCTGCCGCCGCGTGCGATAAATTTTTCGCATGAATAGGGATTGACGTTGATTATAGGTGCATAGCCGAGCAGACCGCCGAAGTTGACAGTCTCGCCGATGCCCTTGCCCTCAACGGGGATTATACGGACCGCCGTCGTCTTTGTGTTTGCGACACCTATTGAGATCTCGTCTGCGATTATACCGCTTATTGTGTCGGCCGTCGTATCACCCGATACTGCAATCATATCAAGTCCTACCGAGCATACTGCCGTCATTGCTTCGAGCTTTTCGATAGTGAGTGCACCCTTTGCGACGGCATCTATCATTCCCGCGTCCTCGGACACGGGGATAAACGCACCTGAAAGTCCGCCGACGAAGCTCGACGCCATTACTCCGCCCTTTTTGACTGCGTCGTTAAGAAGTGCAAGTGCGGCTGTCGTACCGGGAGCACCGACGCTTTCAAGTCCCATTCCCTCAAGAATGTGCGCGACCGAGTCACCGATAGCGGGCGTCGGTGCAAGGGACAAATCAACGATTCCGAAAGGAACGCCGAGACGGTTTGACGCCTCGCATGCAACGAGCTGACCCATACGGGTTATCTTGAACGCCGTCTTCTTTATCAGGTCTGCAAGCTCCGAGAACGAGCAATCGCCTGCGCGCTTAATCGCGCTCGAAACAACGCCGGGACCCGATACACCGACGTTTATTACTGTTTCCGGTTCACCCACACCGTGGAATGCGCCTGCCATAAAGGGATTATCCTCGGGAGCATTGGCAAATACTACGAATTTAGCACAGCCTATAGACTCTCTGTCGGCAGTGAGCGCCGCGGTCTTCTTGATTATGTGACCCATTCTTGCGACAGCATCCATATTGATGCCCGCTTTTGTAGACGCAACGTTTACAGACGAGCAAACTCTCTCTGTTTCGTTAAGCGCATACGGAATCACGTTCAGAAGCTTATCAGCTCCCTTCGTCATTCCCTTCTGCACGAGCGCGGAATACCCACCTATGAAATTCACGCCGAGGTCAGACGCGGCGCGGTCAAGCGTTTTTGCAAGCTTGAGATATCCGTCCTCCGAAATATCGCCGCCGATCAAAGATATAGGCGTTATCGAAATACGCTTATTTATGATCGGAATACCGTACTGCTTTTCGATGTCGCAGGCGGTAGGAACGAGCTTTTCTGCGGTCTTTGTGATCTTATCGTATACCTTAGCGCAGAGCTTGTCTTCGTCCTCGCTTACACAGTCGTAAAGCGAGATTCCCATCGTTACAGTTCTAATATCAAGGTTTTCCTCGCGGATCATATTGATCGTTTCGAGGATATTTTTCATATCAATCATCGAGCCCACCTCAGATACTGTGCATTGAGTTAAAAATGTCCTCGTGCATCGTATGTATTACGAGGCCGTTATTCTGACCGAGCTCCGTCATCTTGTCTATAAAAGACGAGAACGGGATCGTAAGAGTGCTTATATCAACGATCATTATCATTGCGAAATACTCGCTCAATACCGACTGCGAAATATCTACGATATTCGCCTTATACTCAGCACAAGCGGCACTAACCTTTGCGATAATGCCCATACTGTCGCGTCCCGTTACCGAAATTACTGCTTTCATATTTTCCTCCGAAATTTTGATAGATATATAATACTCCGTTTGGAGCAAAAAATCAATAGTTTTTCTGACGTAATATTTCAAAACCGACGACTGTCGCCGCAGATGCCGCCGAAAGCGACGCGTCAAACTCCCGTCCGTACTCAATACGGACAACGCTGTCGGCTTTTTCAAGCACCGAGCGCGAGATCCCGCGTTTTTCTCCGCCTATAACAAGAAGTATCGGTCGACTCAGATCCGCTTCATATATCGGAACAGAGTTTTCAATATCGGCGCAGACTATCTTGTAGCCCTTGCGCTTAAAAATATCGACCGCGTTATCAAACGATTCATCGGCATATACGTCAATAAGCTCCGATGCACCCGCAGATGCACGGCAAACGACTCCCGACGCGCTCATCCAATTGCGCTTCCCGAGGATAACTCCGTCGGCTCCCGCAGCATATAGAGAACGCAGAGCATAACCGAAGTTGTACGGGTCTTCAATTCCTTCAATCATAACGTAAAAGCCGTTTTCCTTTATACTTTTTGCGTCGGTTTTGAGAAGCGTTCTGTCTGTACACTCTGCAATTATTCCACCGTGAGTATTTCCCGTTGCCATTTCGTCGACAGTCTCGGGATCTGTGAGCTTGATCTCAAAGCCGTACTCCTCTGCTCTGTGAGTAAGCCAGGAAAGCTCTTTTTTCTCTTTTTTTGCA
The DNA here is from genome assembly GCA_045540175.1 of Eubacteriales bacterium. Classification (GTDB taxonomy): domain Bacteria; phylum Bacillota; class Clostridia; order Oscillospirales; family CAG-272; genus Colimorpha_A. The sequence continues at coordinate 10,806 of JAZQGU010000042.1, forward strand.
CGCTCGGCAGAATAATATACTGTCTTCATGCGTCTATCGTTATTCCCGCCGTTTCCCGCAACAGAAATGAGGGTTCTGAGGGAAACTATCCCTTCAAAAAGTTTGCTTTCTCCGAATCTTGAATATTCTTTCTTCATTACATCTCCGCCTTGACAATTTTGGAGTTTGATGTTATAATGTTAAAAATCTAACGAGGTATTATTATGAACGACACTGTACACTTCGCAGAGCACACGGTAACAAAAAAATACGAGGGAAAATATCGGATGCATAGAGTCCTTGGTATTCTCTGCTTCATCGGATTTTTCGTCTTGCTTCTGATAGTGATGCTTCTCATTATTGGTGCCGGAGCCGTTATCTGGTACGTTCCTCTTGCTCCTACTGCCATTTTTCTTGCAAAAAAGGGCGTTTATAACCGTTTTTTCAACACCGAGTATAATTATTCGGTAGCCGGAGGAACCTTCACTCTAAACCGCATCAACAGCGAGCGTTACAAGAAAAAGCTGATTTCCTTCAAGTTTTCCGAGGCTTCTCTTATAGTTCCGTATAACGACGAATACAAGGATAAGGTTGACAGTCTCAAGCCGATCAACAGAATTGAGGCAGTATCGAGCATGTCCGCTTCCGACATATACGCGATCTCATATAACGATACCCTGATATTCGTAGAGGGAATATCAAAAACAGTTCGCCTTTTCGCCTACTACAACAAGAATACGGTTTCGGTCAAAACCCGAGTATGAATGCTCGCCCGATCAACGGGCGAGCTTCTTTTTATCAAAATATCTGATAGCAAAAACCATTGCCGCAGTTACGAGCGGAAAGGCAAGTATGATACAAATAACGGTAATAAGAGTTTTGGAAACAGGGGTGGGTGCCGCTATAAGAGTACCGTCGTTTTTAAGAACAAGTCCTGTATCGGCAATATGAAGCATAAAGCGCTTCTCGACGTTAACGTCCCCCTTGATATCGAGGAGCTTGTTTCCCCTTGTATGAGAATATTTATAAACGCCGTCCTCATAGACTCCGCAGGAAACTGACACCTTCTGAATAGCGTATACCCATTCCTTGCTGACTATGATGGCATGTTTATTCTGAGATGTAATAACGACGAATATGTCGTCCTTCTTTTCGCAGTAACCATTTGTCGACAGGGTCAGCTTTCCGTGGTTAAGCACACCGTCAGCCGCACCGCTTGATTTGTTGGCGTAAATGCCTCCGCCCATTATAAAGTCTCCGAGGTTATATACACCCGCGCCGTATACGGCTTTGCCAAGGGTAATACTGCCGATTGCGAGATCGAACACGCCGTTTTCGGAATTATAAACGTTACCGCCGTTAGCGCTTGCTACTCCGCCGTTAAGCGAAAAATCATCACTTGACGTGAACTTGCCGTCGTTATATACGTTACCGCCGTTCTTTGCAGAGTTTTCAGATACGGCATAAGTCGATATCTTAAGCTCGGAGGTATTATAGATTCCTCCGCCCTCGCCGCTTTCGGCAGAGTTTTTGGTTATGCTTCCGCCGAGTATTTCGGCATTGCCGCTGTTGTATATCGCTCCGCCCTTGCTTGCCTTACATTCGGTAACCTCCGAAGAGAGGAACTGCATTTTTTTGGCATTGAATATCGCTCCGCCGTTAGTTGCGGTGCAGGAGCTTATCGCGGTTCCCGCAAAGAGAGATTCACACTCCGTATACACTGCTCCTCCGTGATTTGCCGAGCATTCGGTTATCTCGCCCGATGCAAGAGTGAGACTTCCCGAGCTGAATATCGCTCCGCCCGAAGCTGCCGCGCGGCATTTTTTGATCTGACCGCTGTACATTACGAATTCGCCTTCGTTGTATATTGCGGCACCCGAAACCGACGTTGCGGCATTTTCAAATACGACGGAGTTATATATTTCAACTTTTGCGCCTTTTTCGATTCTTATGAGAGATCCTTCGCGGACGAATTTATCGCTTTCTCCATTGAATACTATATCTCTTTTGTTTTCTATAGCCGTTTTATCTCCGATGGCAAGAACTGTTCCCTCTCCCGAAACGGTAATAAGATCTCCGCTTTCGAAATCGCCCTTGATCGCTGCGCCTTCGCCCACCATAACGTAAGTACCGGAGGTAATATTCAGAGGAGCGGCAAGAATGACATCGTTAATAAGCGTGATAACGCCGTCCTCGTAAATTGCCGATTTGCCGCCGAGAGCGGAAATAAGTTCTTCGGGAGTCGTGACGGTGCCGCCCGGTGCATTGGCACGGGTGGAATCCGCGAAAACCGCATTCGGAATAATTGATATAAGCATGAACGATATTAACAATATCGGTACTATCTTTTTGAGCATAAAAGCCTCCGTTGCAACCTTGTTTGACTAATTATACCATCAAGCAAGCCTCTTGTCAAAGGGTTGAAGCCCAAATTTAAAATATAATCGTAATTATTCCGTTAAATTAACAATTCATTAACCAATTCCGTTAAAAATAGTATATAATTATGATGGGGGACGATGGTAAATCCATTCTTTCCCAATAAAAAGAAAAATATATATAATCATATAAAGGAGACAACTCAAATGACAAAGAACGTTCATGTTTTAAGCTGGATCGACGAGATGGCTGCAATGACTCAGCCCGACAAGATCGTCTGGATCGACGGCACCGAGGAACAGGCAGAGGCACTCAGAGCCGAGGCTTGCTCTACAGGTGAACTCACCAAGCTTAACCCCGAGCTTCTTCCCAACTGCTACCTCCACCGCACCGCGATCAACGACGTTGCGCGTGTTGAGGGACGCACCTTCATCTGCACTCCCACCAAGGAAGAGGCAGGTAATATCAACAACTGGATGGAGCCCTCCGAAATGTATGCAAAGCTCAAGAAGCTTTATACCGGTTCCATGAAGGGTCGTACCATGTACGTTATTCCCTACTCCATGGGCGTTGTCGGTTCTGACTTTGCAAAGTACGGCATCGAGCTTACCGACTCTATCTACGTCGTTCTTAATATGCTCATCATGACCCGTGTAGGTGTAAACGTACTCGAAGCACTCGGCGACAGTGCCGACTACATCAAGGGTCTCCACGCAAGAGCTGATATCGACGAGGAAAACCGTTATATCACTCACTTTCCCCAGGATAATACCATTATGTCGGTTAACTCTGGCTACGGCGGAAACGTTCTTCTCGGAAAGAAGTGCTTCGCTCTCCGTATCGCTTCCTACCTCGGACGTAAAGAGGGCTGGATGGCTGAGCACATGCTCATCCTCGGCGTTGAATATCCTAACGGCGACATCAAGTATGTTACTGCAGCTTTCCCCTCTGCTTGCGGTAAGACAAACCTCGCAATGCTCATTCCCCCCAAGATGCTCGCTGATAAGGGCTACAAGGTATGGTGCGTAGGCGACGATATCGCTTGGCTCAGCGTCAACAAGGAAAACGGCAAGCTTTACGCAGTTAACCCCGAAAACGGCTTCTTCGGCGTTGCTCCCGGTACTAATGAGAAGTCCAACCCCAATGCACTTCACACCTGTATGCGCGACACCATCTTCACAAACGTTGTTCACAACACCGAGAACAATACCGTTTGGTGGGAGGGTCTTGACAACAATCCTCCTCAGCCCGGTAACGCAATCGACTGGAAGGGCAATCCTTGGGACTGCACCAAGTACGACAAAAAGGATAAGTCCACCTGCGGCGCTCATCCCAACTCCCGCTTCACCGCACTTGCTAAGAACTGCCCCTGCATCTCGAGCGAGTTCAATTCTCTCAAGGGTGTTCCCGTTTCCGCTATCGTATTCGGCGGACGCCGCGCAAAGACCGCTCCCCTCGTATATCAGTCCTTCAACTGGCAGCACGGCTCCTTCGTCGGATCCATTATGGCTTCCGAGACTACGGCTGCTGCTTCCGGCGCTGTCGGCGTAGTTCGCCGCGACCCGATGGCTATGCGTCCCTTCGTTGGCTACAATATGGGCGACTACTTCCAGCATTGGCTTGATATGGGCAAGAACATCCCCAATCCTCCCGCAATCTTCCACGTCAACTGGTTCCGCACCGATGACGAGGGTCACTTCATTTGGCCCGGATTCGGTGATAACCTCAGAGTTCTTCTCTGGATCCTCGACCGTTGCGAAGGCAAGGTTGATGCTGTCGAGACCGCTATCGGCTACGTTCCGAATGCTGAAGACATCAATATCGAAGGTCTTAACGACGTTACCCTCGATACCATCAAGGAGCTTCTCTCCGTTGATACCGCTTCCTGGAAGGAAGACGTTGAAAATATCAAGGAGTTCTATTCTCTCATTGGCGATCACGTTCCCGCTACTATGTATGAAGAGCTTGACGCACTCGAAAAGAGACTTGGCTAATCGTTAAAAATGATAAAAACTCCCGTGACGGTTTTCGTCACGGGAGTTTTTTATTGACAAGCATGGCAATACGCATTATAATTAATTCAGCGAAAGAAATACAATAACAATAATTCCGAAAGGTCAGGATCAATGTAATGAGACTATGCGTACCGATACCGTGTTTTTTCGGTAAATCTGATTTTTGCGATGCCATCAAAACGATAGGAGAGCTCGGCTACGATTGTGCCGAAATATATGATTGGCGGGGTCTTGACCTTGATAAGGTAAGCGGAGTTTGCAAGGAAAACGGCGTTGAGCTGTTGAGCATGTGTACTACCGAATTCAGAATGACTTCCCCTGAAAACCGTAGACTTTGGCTTGAAGGGCTCAAGAATAGCTGCGCGGCTGCCAAAAAAGCCGGCGCAAGCCGTCTTATTACTCAAGTAGGACAGGACACCGGCGCGTCAAGGTGTGAGCAGCACGCGTCCATAGTAGCGGCGTTGAAAGACGCCAAGCCCATTCTTGAAGAGAGCGGTATAATCATAATGATCGAACCGCTGAACACCTATGTAGATCACCGCGGCTATTATCTTTGGTCGTCTGCCGAGGCATTCGATATTGTTCGAGAAGTTGACCATCCGTTAGTCAAGGTTGTCTATGACATCTACCATCAGCAGGTTATGGAAGGCAATATTATTCCAAACGTAACGAACAATCTTGACTGCATCGCTCACCTTCACAGCGCAGGACATCCCGGAAGACACGAGCTTCAGTTCGGGGAAAACGATTATAATGTTATCTTCAAGGCTGTGGACTCGGCAGGATACACGGGTGCTTGCGGACTCGAATATAATCCGCTTCTCGATCCCATTCAAAGCTTGAAAGAAGCAAAACGTATTTACAATTAAACGCAGCCATCGGCAATGCCGGTGGCTTTCATTTTCAAATTACCTTCTCTTCTAACAGGAATATATATTAAACAAAAAAAACCGGGCACACAGCTCGGTTTAATTGATTATTACATCAGCGCTCGACTGAAAATCAGCAGACGCCTTACCGTCATTATCTGCCACTTCGGAAGCGTACAGCTTCTTAATCGCGTCTTCATAATGCTTAAGCGCAAAAAATGCAAAAACGAACAGCAGAATAACAGAAAGAACAATAACGGCGATCATCTTGATTCCCGTTTTCTTGACCCTGTTCTTTTTATTCTCCGCGTGGTCGTAAGAAAGACGGTACGTCGATCCTCCGTACGAGGAATCGGACGAGGTGCTTTCGTGATTATTATTGTTTTCAGAAGCCACAAAGAGTCCCCCAATAATTACACTTTATCTGCTGTTATGATAACAGACAATTTTTAACTTTTCGTGACCTCTTTGTGGATTTTTTTGACCGTCATTGTAAATAAACAGATAATAAGGTCGTTATTTTCAGAGTTCCGAGAGGATTCCCGCCGTTTTTAAGGTCTCGAAACCGTCTTGGCGAAGAACCTCATATGCGGCAATCGCAACACAGTTTCCAAGGTTAAGTGAGCGTAATGACGCGCGCATCGGGATCCTGACGGTATCGTCGGGACGAGTTCTTAAATAATCCTCGGGAAGTCCGCAGGACTCCTTTCCGAAAACGAGATACGATTCCTCGGGATAGGTTATATCGGTAAAACAGTTCTTCCCTTTCTGAGAGAAAAAATATAGGTTGTCGCTTTCGTGTTTTGTCAGAAATTCCTCGAAGGAATCGTAATAGGTAATATCAAGCTTATCCCAATAATCAAGCCCGGCTCTTTTCAGCTTTGCGCTCGTTATCTCAAATCCGAATGGGCGGACAAGGTGAAGCGACGCCCCCGTTACGGCGCAGGTTCTGGCGATATTTCCCGTGTTCTGTGGTATTTCGGGCTCTATCAGACATATATGAAGTTTCATTTTTTCTTTTGTCTCCGTGTTTTGATAGCTTGATTATACTATATTTCTTCATATATTTCAAGTATTAATAAATATTTACAAATAACCCTTTTAATCACGGGAAAAATATGGTACAATAACTTTAATTATATTTTGAAATCATTTTCCTCTCGAAAGGACATTAAAAATGGGACTTTTTAATTCTATCTTCGGAACGTATTCTCAAAGACAGATAAAGAAGATTACTCCGGTCGTAAATAAAATCGAGGCTCTTGCCGACAAATATAAGGCCATGACGGACGAAGAGCTTCGCGCAATGACCGATATTCTCAAGGGCAGGCTGAATGACGGCGAGACCCTTGACGATATTCTCCCCGACGCATTTGCAGTTATCCGCGAGGCAGACGACCGAGTTCTCGGAAAGCGTCCATTCCGCGTTCAGCTTATGGGCGGTATCATTCTCCATCAGGGAAGAATTGCCGAGATGAAAACGGGTGAAGGTAAGACACTCGTTGCTACTCTACCCGCATACCTTAACGCGCTTGCAGGTAACGGCGTTCATATCGTAACTGTAAACGAATACCTTGCTGCTCTCGGCGCTGAGGAAATGGGCCGAGTATACGGATTCCTCGGTTTGACCACGGGACTTATTATACGCGATCAGACAAAGGATGAGAAAAAAGCCGCTTACGATGCCGATATAACATACGGTACAAACAACGAATTCGGCTTCGACTATCTGCGTGATAATATGGTCATCTACCGCGACCGTCTCTGTCAGCGCGGACACGCGTTTGCGATCGTCGACGAGGTCGACTCGATACTTATCGACGAGGCAAGAACCCCTCTTATTATTTCGGGAGAGGGAGACAAGTCTACCGATCTTTACGACCGTGCCGATGCATTTGTACGCACTCTTAAGCAGTACCGCATAAAGGAAATGGACGATAAGGTCTCGACTGACACCATAAACGCAGACTACATCGTAGACGAAAAGGCAAAGACTGCAACTCTTACCGAAAGCGGTGTTCTAAAAGCAGAAAAGTTCTTCAATATCGAAAATCTTTCCGATTCCGAAAACACAACGCTTTCCCACCACATAAACCAGGCAATCAAGGCACACGGAACAATGGCGCGCGACGTTGACTACGTCAACAAAGACGGACAGATAATCATAGTCGACAGCTTTACGGGCCGTCTTATGCCGGGACGCCGTTATTCCGACGGACTGCACCAGGCGATCGAGGCAAAGGAAAAGGTGAAGATCGAAAAGGAAAACAAGACCCTTGCGACCATCACCTTCCAGAACTACTTCCGTATGTACAAAAAGCTCTCGGGTATGACGGGTACCGCGCTTACAGAGGATGCCGAATTCAGAGAGATATATTATCTTGACGTCGTCGAGGTTCCGACCAACAAGCCGATGATAAGAAAGGATCATCCCGACGTCGTTTACAAAAACATTCGCGGAAAGTACCGCGCTATCGTCAATCAGGTAATCGAGTGTCACGAAAAGGGACAGCCGGTCCTCGTCGGTACTGTTTCAATCGAAAAATCCGAGGAGCTTTCAAAGCTTCTAAAGCGTGAGGGTATCAAGCATACCGTCCTTAATGCAAAGTATCACGAAAAAGAAGCTGAGATCGTTGCTAACGCAGGTAAGCTCGGAACGGTTACCATTTCGACTAATATGGCAGGACGAGGAACCGATATTATGCTCGGAGGTAACCCGGAGTTCCTTTCCAAGCAGGAAATGATTAAGAACGGATACGACGAGGACGTTGTCGGTCTTGCTATCGGTTCTTCCCTTTCGGTTTCAGACGAGGTTCTTGAAGCACGCAAAGTATACCGCGATCTCTTTGAAAAATACAAGAAGGAGATCGAGCCCGAAGCCGAGAAGATCAAGGCGGCGGGAGGTCTGTTTATCATCGGCACCGAGCGTCACGAAAGCCGACGCATCGACAACCAGCTCCGCGGCCGTTCGGGCCGTCAGGGCGACCCCGGTGAATCACGTTTCTTCCTTTCGCTTGAGGATGACCTTATGCGTCTTTTCGGAAGTGAAAGAATTCTCAGTCTTGTTGAGAGAATCGGTCTTGAGGACGACCAGCCGATTTCCGCGAACATTCTATCTCATTCCATTGAGGACGCTCAAAAGCGCCTTGAGGGTAACAACTTTGCACGCCGTAAGCACGTCCTCAGCTACGACGACGTAATGAACCAGCAGAGAACGATAATCTACAATCAGCGCCGCGAGGTACTTGACGGCGCCGATATGAAGGATAAGATCTATTCTATGATAGAGGATGTTATAACATCTAAGGTCGACGAATTTGTCAACCCCGAAAATCCTTCCGAGTGGAATTTTGATGCTCTTCGCTCATACTTCATCGGCACGCTTACCACTAACGATGACTTCCGTTACAGCGAAAGCGATCTCGATAACGTTGCACCTTCCGATATTGAACAGCTTCTTCTTGAACGCGCGGAAAAACTCTACGCAGAAAAGGAAGCGATGTTCGGAAGCGATATGCGTGAGATCGAGCGCGTAATACTCCTCCAGAACGTAGACAGAAAGTGGATGGAGCACCTTGACGCAATGGACGACCTCAAGGGCAGTATCGGTCTTAATGCATACGCTCAGAGAAACCCGATAAGCGAATACCGCATTGAAAGTGCCGATATGTTCGATATGATGAACTCCGAGATCAAGGAAGATACCGTCAGAATGATCCTTTCGGTTCAGCCGAGACGCGAGATCAAGAGAGTCGAGGTCGCAAAGGTTAAGAACGAGGGCTTCGTAGGCTCGGGAGAGCCCGTTAAGAAAAAGCCGGTTGTTCATAAGAAAAGCGAAAAGGTCGGACGCAACGATCCCTGCCCCTGCGGAAGCGGAAAGAAGTACAAAAAGTGCTGCGGCAGAAACGAAGGAGACGACGAATAAACAATGAAATACCGTTTGTTTCTTTTCGGTCTTTTCTTCCTCATAAACCCATATTTCTGGGTTTTCGATATTTTGCCCGACTTTATCGGTCTGCTTATAATGGCGAAAGCTATCCGCCCGATGAACGACGTTTCTCCGTCTATTGAGGCGGCGTCAAGCGGACTCAAAAAAGCGGCGGCGCTTTCTATTGCACAGCTCGGACTCACAATACCTATGATGACGATAGTCAATTCCGACCCGACCTTCAATATGGTATTCTCCTTCTGCTTCAATATACTTCGCATTATTTTCCTGATTCCTGCGCTCCACGAACTGTTTAACGGCTTTATATACTTTGCAGACAGACACGCGGAAAACGGCAATACCGTGTCTACGGTGAAGATGAAGGTTGTCAGAACGGTAATGCAGATATATATTATTCTTCACTGCCTGCTTTCGGTAGCGCCCGAAATGGTATACCTTTTTAAGGTTAATGACTCGGGTATGACCGAGAATTTCGAAGAGTTATATCCGCTTTCTCCTTACAGAACGGGAATCATATTCCTTTCTGCCGCGGTAGCAGCTATCATATCCTTGATCTGGTATATCATCGTTTGCGCATACTTCTCTTCTCTGCGCAAAAAAGCCGCGTATAACAGAGGAATAATCTCTGATATAACTTCCTTTGTAAGAAGCGAAAAAAAGCGGGTAATGTCTGCCGTCAGACCTGCGGTAACCTGCTTCATAATCGCGTCATTCTGTGCTATCGGATATTTTATCGACGGAAAAACTTTGATCCCCCCGTATTTCACTCCGATTCTTCACATAGCCGTGATATCGTATTTGCGGAGGATACTAGAGAAAAAAGTAACACGGGCGTTTTCGATCGTTGCCGTCGTGATATCCTTTCCTCTACAGTTGTTCACGGAATTTTTTGCAAACGAATACCACGAAACTGCATCATTTGCTTTTTCTGAGGTCAAAGGTAAATTCGCAATTCCCTTTTTCCTTAACGCGATTTACACGTTTTTCCTTGTTCTTTCGACGGTCTGTGTCGGAATCGCTCTTTACAGAGTTATTAAAGAACACACGGGGCTTTTCTGGGAAAACGAGTTTGTCACTCACAATTCAAGAGCGGCAAACGAAAAGCTTCGCAGAATGTGGCTCTCCGTTGTCATGACGGCCGTTTCCTGCGTGCTTGCGGTGTTCAACTCCTACACCTACGGAAATCTTTACAATAAGCCGATATTCAACACCGTAGCGCTACTTTTGGGAGTCGCTGCCGGAGTCTGTGTGTCAATACTGTATACATCGGTTCGCACGGCTGTACTTGAAAAATATTCGACAGAAAATAAAATGAATTAAATATGTGAACAGAGAGTTGTAGACAATAGTGAACTCTCCTGTTAAAGGAGTAAACATGAACAAAAGATTACGTGCTTTTACTTTGTTTCTTTTCGTTATCAATACACTTTTGGCTCTGCTATGCCTCGCGTCATGCATAATTCTTATAATCGTAAGCAATTTTATTCTTCCGGATATAGTTCTTTGGGTTACAGCCATTGTGTTTGTTTTGCTCTCCATTCATTATTTCAAATGCTTTGTATACACCAAGCAAAGCGAGATTCCAAGCAATATAATAGAGAGCGCTCGTACTGTCAACAACGTTATAATTGCTGTTGCAATGACTATCAGCATAGCTTTTACGTTAATTCTACTGTATACACTCGTAATAATGAGGATCATTTTCGAATTTCAAATATTTTTCCTCGCTGTCGATATAATTTCAACATTGTATTTGATCGGTTCAGCGGCGATTAACAAGAAACTAAGCGATTAAACAAATCTTATAAACTAAAAAAGAGAGCCGGGGGCTCTCTTTTTTAATTCGTTTTAAACGTACGGTCGAGCTGTGATTAACCTCTCTGCGTAATGGAGTCTTTCTTTGTGTTCGGCTAAATTTGACAAGCATTGCTTTTGTGGACACAAAAGCAATCTACGCGTCCTTTCGAGCTATTCGCTTTTCAATCTCTCCTAAGTCAAGCGGTTTATATTCATTCAGCTTTTTCTTATTGTATTCCTTAGTATAATAACCAACCATTTCGCGCATGGTTTTATTATAATCACGGAGTTCGATGTGATTATACGTGTCAAAATAAATATGTTTGGATTTTTCAATCAGCTCATCTATGCCCGCAGTTATGCCTAAACGAAACATACAAGATACGATATCCAATAGTGTTATGGCATGGTTCGCATGCGTACCGCCTATGGGATATGCATCAAAGCCCTGCTTGTCGGGATACATGAATCGTTCAATAACGTCCACGCTTTCTTGGAAATGAATCAACGCGTTTTTGTAATCACCAATATCAAAATAGCGATGTCCAACTCGGGCACAAGCAATGAAAAACTCCTGCCATTCTATATTTTTAAGATCTTTGGCTTCCTTCATACCATCCTCACCCTTAATATAGCTCGCCGAAAGACGCATTTTGTCCCGTAACATATAAGGGTACATATAAGGAAGAGTTTCGATGATTTGTTTTATTTCATCGTAATGATCTTGCCCCTTTTCGCTCTCCAAATACGTGTAAATGTGGATCATATTTGCCTTTGTTCGACAGGTGCAGAAAACGTCTTGTGATATACTGATGATATGACTCCCAAGTTCAAATGCTTTATTGACAACTTCATCACCTCTATCAACATTATAGGCATATAGCTCAAATAATTCAGTTTTTAATTGAATGGAAGCGGGATAAAGCTTTAATCCATCAAGCAATATTTGTTCGGCTTTTTCAAAATTGCCCCAAAAATATTTGTTGTATTCTAGACGAATATCTTCGATTTCTTTATCGATATTCCTTACGTCAAAATCGAAAAGTTCATCAAGCGAAACCTTGAAAAATACTGCGATAGTTGGAATCATTGTCATATCAGGGTAAGAAGCCCCCATCTCCCACTTAGATACAGCTTGTGCGGAGATGTTGAGTGAAGCCGCCAACTGCTCTTGTGTAAGATTTCTTGCTCTGCGCAGTTCACGGATTTTATTACCAAGATTCATATTGTTTACTCCTTTTATTTCATTTCGGAGGCGCCTTCCGTGATTAAATTATATCATATCAAAAAAGTGCAGTCAAACATCTCGTTCTTGAATTTTCCCAACTGTTGGTTGTGACGGTTGAAAAAACACCGAAAGTTATCAACAGTGGTAACTCTCGGCGTTTTCAATATTCATTCGACAAAACTGATTAATTGCAGACGCGGCATCGGCTCTCTTTTTTAGTTACATTCCTTGGTAACGGACGGTCGAGGACGCCCGTCCCTACAAATTAACGTTTGATCTGTCTTTTGTAGGGGGAGATCCCCTACTGTAAATAATTCAACCGAAATCAAACACAGCGCGTCCGTCCTCGAGCTTGAGACAAGCGTCGAAGCTCTTGCCCGATTTCTTTGAAATGAAGCCCAAAAGCTTCTCGGTTCTGCCATTTGTGAGGAGCTGTTTTACCGCAGATATCGGTATCACGCGCGAGCAGATACGCATACTGACGGCAAATTTACAACCGTTTTCGCGGTACGAGCCGCAACCATAGCCGAAGTTCGTACGTCTGACCTCTCCGCCGCAAAGTGGGCATTTGCCGACTGTCTGCATAAAGAATCCGATATCGGTATCATTTGCGAAGCTATCTCCCTTGCGGTCAAAAACCTCGGAAATCTCTGCCTTTGCAAGCTCAACGCTGTCGCCGATGCTACATTCGCCGCGGAAAACGCGTTTGAGCGATTTGCCGAGCTCTGCCGTCTTGTATTTATCCATGCTTATCTGCATAGCTTTAAGCGATTCAATAAGATATTCACCGTCCGGCAGGATCGTGTAAACGTCTTTATTCAGCTTTATGTACCCGCTCTTGCGGGCGTTGTCAATAATTCCCGTTCTCGTTGCCTCGGTACCGAGCTCAAGTCCCTCAAAAATTGCCTTGTATTCCTCGGTATCGTCTGCCTTCTCGGAATCGGTATTTTCCTGCGCCTTTTCCTGCTTGAATGGATTTTTCAGGTAGTTATTGAGCGTTTCTATCGTATAGTGCTTAGGGGGATTGGTCTCCTTTTCAACAGGCTCGAAGGAGATGTTTACAGCGTCACCCTTATTAAGCTGAGGGAGAACCTTATCCTTTGTGCTGTAATCGTCGTACTTTGTCCAGCCTCGCTCGACGATAACGGTTCCCTTTAAGGAAAATTCTTCAAGCTCGCCGACAGCTATCTTCAGCTCGCTCTTATTTACAACGCATTCTTCAGCGCAGAACACCGCCACGAAACGGCGGAAGACAGTTGAATAAACCTGCATTTCCTTTTCACTCAGGCGCGATTTGTCTGGAATCTTATAGGTCGGTGTGAGTGCCGAATGCGATTCTATCTTACTGTCGTCGAATATCGTCTTTTTATCCTTGAAGGTAAGCGGATAACCGAGTTTTTTGCAGTTTTCGATTATCTTTTTTATCTTGTCCTTTTCTGCCGTCGCAAGATACTCGGAGTTTGTACGGGGATAGGTGAGATATCCTTCCTCGTAAAGCTTCTGTACGATCTCAAGGCTTTCTGCCATTGACATCTTGTACTTTTTACCGAGCACGTTCTGGAGCTTGGACAGAGAATACAGCTTTCCGGGGGAAAGGGTGTCTTTCTTTTTCTTTACGTCGGTGACTATCGCTCCCGTGGAATTATACAGTTTGCAAAGATTTTTTGCCTTGACAAATTCCGTCTTTTCAAATTTTTTCTTCGACTGTAATTCTATTACCTCGCCGTTTGTTTCCGCCTTGCTCACAAGAGCGTAATATATATCCGGAACAAAATTCCTTATCGCCATATCCCGCTCGTAAATAGCAAGCACGATCGGTACGATGACTCGTCCGACACGGAGAAGCTTTCCGCTTTTAAGAGTTGCGTAGCGCGTCAAATTGACCCCGTACAGCCAGTCGATAAAGGTTCGTGCATAGCCTTCATTTGCAAGGTTATCGTATTCGTCCTCGCTCTTCATATCGCGTAGCGCCGCGGCAACTGTTTCGGGAGTCTGATCGGGAAGCCAGAGGCGGAGTAACGGCTTTTTGGTTTTGAGAGCCTTATCCACACAGGTTCGGACGATAATCTCTCCTTCTCTGTCGGCGTCTCCTGCGTTTACGATCTTTTCAACGTCCGGTCGGTTACAGAGATCCTCTATTATCTTGAACTGTCTTATTACTCCGTCGTCGCGGCCGCCGTTATCGGCTCGGCGCAATTCATAACGGAATTCGGTCGGGAAGCAAGGCAGATTGTCCATACACCAGAATCTCTGCCCCTCGGGAAGCGGGCGGTAGCTCTCTATATCACAAAGCCCAAAAAGGTGTCCGAATGCCCAGCTTACCAGGTATCCGCACCCCTCATAATATCCGTTTTTCTTCTGCATTTGTCCGATGCCCGCAACGATATTCCGCGCCAGGCTCGGCTTTTCGGCTATAATAAGTATCATGCTTTTATTCTATCACATTTTCTTTCAAAAATCAATCCCTTGACACAAGAGAAAGGTAATGTTATAATAATTACAGTAATTTTTCGGAGAATAAAATGAACGAATTTTCAAACGTGACCGAATATTCCGTCACAAAAACAAGAAGCAGTTTTTTTAATATTTGCAAGATCGCCGTGCCGATCTTTGACGCGATACTGTCCGTTACGATCTCACATCTGATATCGGTAAACTTCGGTTATATTCCCGGAGCTGCTGCGTTTGCCTTGTTTGTGATCTTCTCGGTCGTGTACTGCCGTACCTATTTTAAAAGGATAGACTACGACTACCGAATAGTAGGCAACGAGCTTTATTTTTCCGTCGTTTATAACCGCAAGAGGCGTAAGGAGCTAGGCG
Organism: Eubacteriales bacterium; assembly: GCA_045540175.1. Classification (GTDB taxonomy): domain Bacteria; phylum Bacillota; class Clostridia; order Oscillospirales; family CAG-272; genus Colimorpha_A. The sequence continues at coordinate 25,842 of JAZQGU010000042.1, forward strand.
GCGTCGACATCACCAAGCTCGAAGCAATCGCTCCTTACGAGGGAAAATACCTCGAAGAAGCGGAAAAAGAGACCTACGATAAGATATACGATTACTCGTCATCTCCAACCGATCCCTACGTTTACTACGCAGTTTCCTACGATGATGAGATCAAAACGAAAACTCTATATCTCTTCAACGCATCAGAAAAAATGCTGAAGCAGATAAAATTCTACAATAGAAGAGCGATTATTTCCCTTCCCCGTGAATAAAGACGTCCCCCGCGGCATAATCATTAACCGCGGGGGTGATTTTTTTGAAAAAAGCTGTATTGTTTACGGCACTCTGTGCCGTTATTCTTATTTTGTTTTCCTCCTGCGGAGGCGGAAAAAGCTTGAAGCGGTTTAACTTTGATTATCCTATTGATCTGCACGCTTATATAAAGTTCGACGGCAGAGACTATGAAGCCGATATAACCGTCATAAGCGAAAACGATATAAGTATATCATTTTCTGAGCCGAGCACCTTGAATAACACAGTTCTTGAAATGAAAAACGGAGAATGCTTTCTATCCGTTTCGGGAATAACCCTGCCGATAAACGACGGCGGATATTCCTCTGACAACGGACTTTTTCTCATCCGACACTTTTTCTCGCTTTCGAACAAGAATTATACCGACGCATCGGTAATTAAAAGCGGAGGCATACAGTACTGCGTTGAAAACTACAAAACCAATGTCGGTACGATAAGCGCCTACTTTACTTCAGACAATCATATTCCCGATAAGATCAGCGCAGATCTCCACGGTCATAGTATTGAGCTTGTAATTGTTAACGAATAATAAATTTTCTCTATGTCTCTTGTATTATCGTTTAAAATAAGGTATAATTACCTAGTATGTTAATATTTGGAGGAAATAATAATGTTTGGAACAATAATCATGCTCGTCCTTATGGTAGTATTCTTCTATTTCTTCGCTATCCGTCCCCAGAAGAAGCAGGAAAGAGAAACGATGGAAATGCGCAACAGCATCACCGTAGGCGATGAGATAATCACGATAGGCGGTATAATCGGAACTGTTATTATAATCAAGGACGATAAGATGATGATCGAGACCGGTAACGACCGTTCTAAGCTCACCATTCTCAAGAGCGCCGTAAGAACCGTTCTCCGCGACGATGAGCCTACTGCCGATTCCGGCGAAAAGCCCCAGTAATATTTCGGAATAAAAGATCCCCGTCACGAATATTCTTTGATAAGGATATTTTTGATGGGGATCTTTGTTTTCCCCGAAGGGAGAAGAAAATGATTAAAACTGTAAACGGCACACCCATTATTCCCTCGCTTAAGGGAGCGGCTATCGCAATCGGAGTCAGCGCCGCCGCCATTCTTATCTCGGGAATATTTTTGACTGAAAGCAAAAGTCTTGATATGCTTGTCGGAGTACTTCCAAAGATAATTCAGATCGTTTCATCGCTGATCGGAGGCTTTGCCGCCGCAAAGCTTTCAAAAGAAAGAAGCCTGCTCACGTCTCTCATCAGTGGGCTTTTCTATGGCGTATTTATAATTATCGGATCACTTATATCTGGAGGATTTGAGCTTTATTATGCTGTCATAAGCTTGCTCTCCGTTACTGTGGCTTCGGTCATCGGCTCCTTTTTTGCCAAGGACAGACCAAAGAGCGGAAGCGCAAGAAGACGCTCAATGATGAAAATGATGGGAAAATAGTACGATATATCTTTACAAACTCACTTTAGTGTGTTATAATGTTAATATCACTAGTAAAGGAGTAAACAGATATGACCCCATATATTATCGCGGCAGTAGTTGTCGTAATTATCATTCTTATTGCATGTATCAAAATAGTTCCTCAGGCGACTGAATACGTTGTCGAACTTCTTGGTAAGTATCAGAAAACCTGGTCAGCAGGCATCCATTGGAAGTGGCCGCTCATTCAGGTCGTTGCAAAAAAGGTAACGCTCAAGGAACAGGTCCTCGACTCTCCTCCCCAGCCCGTTATCACGAAGGATAATGTAACTATGCAGATAGATACCGTTATCTTTTACGCTATTTACGATTCAAAGCTTTACTGCTACGGCGCGGTAAATCCAATTTCCGCACTCGCAAATCTTGCGGCAACGACGCTCCGTAACCTCGTTGGAGAGCTTGAGCTTGACGATACCCTCACCTCGCGTGATACCATCAACGGCAAGATGACAAATATTCTTGACGAAGCTACCGACAAGTGGGGCATTAAGGTTCATCGCGTTGAGCTTAAGAACATCATTCCCCCTGCTGAGATTCAGAACGCGATGGAAAAACAGATGAAGGCAGAGCGTGACCGCCGTGAGACCCTTCTCGAAGCAGAGGGACACAGAGCTGCCGTTATCACCCGTGCAGAAGGTGACAAGCAGGCGATGATCCTTGCTGCAGAGGGCGAAAGAGACGCACGCATCGCTCGTGCAGAGGGTGAAGCAAAAGCCATTTACCTTGCTAAAAAGGCAGAGGCAGACGGTCTTGCTGCTCTCAAGGAAGCAGGCGCTGACAGTGCCGTTATCGAGCTTAAAAAGTACGAGGCGCTCGTTGCTATGTCTAACGGACGCGCATCAAAGATCATCGTTCCGACTGACGTCGTAAATATGACTAAGTCTAACGTAATGTTCTCCGAAATCTCCGGTCTCGGCGATGTCACCGAGCCCGCGCCCGAGGAACCCAAAAAGCCGAAGGAAGACCCCTGCTGCGACTGATAAAAATATAACTGCTCTGAGCAAATGCTCGGAGCAGTTTTTTCGTGGAGAAGCGGGAGGAGCAAGCCCCTCCCCTACCAAAATAAAAACGCCTTTCGGAGAAAGGCGTTTTTATTTTACTTAAACATTGTTTCGTTTACTTCGAGAAGCGAGGGGGCGACAAAATCGGGCTTGTCGGCTTCTTCTGCCTTATCAACGTCTGCTTGCTTTGTTTCGCCCGAAAGAACGAGAACGCTTGTGACGCCGTTACGCTTACCGAGCGCGATGTCGGTATAGAGGCGGTCGCCGAATATGACCATATCCTCGGGTGCTGTCTCGGTTATCTGACACATCATATCAAGAGCCGATTTATATGGTTTTCCGAAATACGTGGGGGTTACGCCCGTCGATGCGGTAACGAATGCGGATATCGCACCGCTATCGGGAATAAATCCGTCCTCTGTCGGGCAGTTATAGTCGGGGTGGGTAGAGATATACTCCGCGCCGTTACGAACGAGGCGGCAAGCGGTATCGAGCTTTGCATATGTAAGGGTCGTATCAAAGCTCGTCACGACAATCGGAGCCTCCTCCGAAAGCTCTATTCCCGAATTTATGAACTGCGTTTCAAGCTCGGGAGTGCCGACAAGGTAACAGCTCTTCCCTGCTCGGTTTCTCTTCAAAAACTGAATCGTAACGTCGCCCGACGTAAGGATCTCGTTTCTGCTCGGCTCAAAGCCCATACGCGTAAGCTTATCATAATAGAAATCGGGGTTATGAGATGCGTTATTCGTAAAGAAAAGCACCTTATATCCGTTTTTACGGAGATTCTTTATAAACTCGATAGCGTAATCAAAGACCTTTGCGCCGAGATAGATCGTTCCGTCCTGGTCGAATACGAAGAGCTTTTTGTTTTTGAGTGTGTTTTTCATAATTTACTCCAATCTGAACGAGCGCCTGTGATCGGGCGTTATTCCGTACTTTTTTATTGCCTCATAGTGTTCCTTCGTGGGATACCCCTTGTGCTTAGCAAAGCCGTATTCGGGATACTTTTTATCAAGCTCAAGGCAGGAACGGTCACGCTCGACCTTGGCAAGAATCGACGCCGCCGCGATGCTCGGACTTTTACTGTCCCCCTTGACGATTGCTTTCGCCGGGATCGTAAACCCGCGCGTCTGGTTTCCGTCGACAAGAACGAAATCGGGCTTCGGATCGAGCATTTCGATCGCGCGACGCATGGCAAGCAGCGCGGCATTGAGAATGTTCATTTCATCTATCTCGGCAGCTGTTGCATATGCGATACCGTAGCTTATTGCTTCAGCTTTGATTACGTCGTAAAGCGCTTCGCGTTTTTTCTCGGTAAGCTTTTTTGAGTCGTTAAGTCCCTCAATGACAAGCCCCTGCGGAAGTATTACCGCCGCGGCATAAACACTTCCCGCAAGAGGTCCGCGTCCTGCCTCGTCGGTTCCGCAGACGATAGCGTATCCCTGCTCCACGGCTTCGTTTTCAAAAAAATAGTCCATAATATAAAATACGGGGAACAAAATTCTTCATTCCCCGTACTCCTCTCTCATTAGGGTCGGCTTGCGCCTTATGGTTCTTCAAGGGTCATTCTTCCGATCTTTCCGCCTCTGAATTCATCGAGAAGCATAACGGCAGTTCTTTCGGTGTTAATTTCACCGCCGCTGATAAGAAATCCGCGTTTTCTTCCGATGGTCTCAAAGAGATCATAGTCGATCATATCCTCATACTGCGACATATCTCCGAGCTTGTACCGAGCCGAAAGAAGCTCGGGATATTTTTTTCGGAGACGGGAACACAGAATGACTGCCATTCTCTCCTGATCGAGTATTTCGTCTCTTATCGCACCCGTTACCGCGAGGTTTTCTCCGACAGTCTGGTCTTCAAACTTCGGCCAGAGTACTCCGGGAGTATCAAGAAGCTCAATTCCGTATTTCGTCGTTATCCACTGCTTGTCACGCGTAACGCCGGGACGATCCTCGACCTTTGCGCGTCTGCCGCCGGCAAGGCGGTTTATAAGCGATGATTTACCGACGTTCGGTATTCCTGCGATCATAACGCGCAGGGGCTTACCCGTCATTCCCTTATTTTCATAGCGTGCGAGCTTCTCGGAAAGAAGTCCGCGTATCTTATCGGGAATTTCGTTTATTCCCGCTCCGCTTGCGCTATCAATAAACAGACAGGTCTTTCCCTCTTTTTCATAGTAGCGCTTCCAGCGGGCAATCGACTCGGGATCAGATAGAGCCGACTTACTGAAAATCGTAAGAACGGGCTTGTTTCCAACTATTTTGTGAAGCTCGGGGTTCTTAGAGCTTATCGGAATACGCGCGTCGAGAATTTCGATGACCGCATCGACCTGCGGAAGCATCTCTTTCATCATTCGGCGCGTTTTCGCCATATGCCCCGGGAACCATTGAATCAATTCTGACGGCATCTCAATTCTCCGTTTCGTTAATTAACAAGTCCTAAGCCGTCGAACGGGAAAAATCTGAATATGACCTCTCCGATGATATATCTGACGTCGATCATTCCGACGCGGTAAAAACGGCTGTCGAGAGAATCGTTGCGGTGATCTCCCATTACAAAAACATGACCCTTTGGAACGACGATCTCATCGGTATCATATTCCCATCCGATCATTTTTCCGCTTTCCAAGTAAATATACGGCTCATCAAGAGGCTTTCCGTCAACGTAGACCTTCCAGTTATCGCGGTCGATCCTTACGGTCTGTCCCTCCGTAGCAATAATTCGCTTGACAAGAGGCTTATCAAGACCGTATTTTTCCGACTGGCAAACGATTACATCCCCCTGCTTCGGGGTATAGAACAGCTGGCGCACAAGAAGCTTGTCGCCGTGCGAAAGAGTAGGAAGCATAGATCCGCCGTCGACAACAGCGATACGTGCCACGAACGAGAAAAGAATAAACACCGCTGCTATTGATACTATGAATATCTCAAGCCACTCAAACGCTGATACAATAGGCTTTTCCTTGACTGCCTCGGTTTTATTTGATTCTTGATTAACCAAAATACTTTCCGCCTTAAAATTATTTTATAAGCATAGACATAAGGGTATGACCCTCGGATACATAAAATCCCTTATTCGCCGCGCTCTTTTCACAGAAGCAATCAACTCCGTCAGATGCGCAGTCCGAACGATAGATCATAAAGGGAACGGGATCGAGAGTATGCGTTCTTTTTACGATCGGTGTCGGGTGGTCGGGGAGGATCATAACGGCAAATTCCTCACCGCAATTTTTAAGATACTCATATACGGGCTTAAGGATGCGCTCGCTTATGTGACCGATACAAGCGACCTTATTCTCCGTCTCCGCGCGGTGTCCGCATTCATCGGGGCCTTCGACGTGAAGATAAACCAGGTCCTTTCCGCGCTTGAACGCGTCGATCGCGGCATTTGCCTTGCCCTCGTAATTCGTTTTATAGTTACCGGTTGCACCCTCAACGTCAACCGATTCCATTTCGGCACAGATACCGATTCCCTTTATAAGGTCGACCGCCGAAATTACCGTAGCATCAAGCCCCCACTTCTCCTTGAAGGATGAAAGAGCAGGCTTCGCACCCGGGCTCCAGAGCCATATGGAGTTTGCAGGCTTAAGTCCGCGTGCCTTGCGTGCGAGATTTACGGGATGATCCTTAAGAACCTCATAACTTTCACGGGTGAGTGTGGCATAAGGCTCAGGAGGCATTATATCCTTTACTCCCTTGCCGAGATGATCGTGAGGACGGTTAAAGTCAACGTATTCGGGAGGATCATTCCAGATCATACAATGACGGTAACTTACTCCGGGATAAAAAGCTCTTTTATCGGTCTTGAACGCTTCATGAAGAGCCTTTACAAGCTCGGTTGCTTCCTCCGTCGTAATTTCATCGGCGGAATGGTCGAGCATTATTTTATCGTCGTAGTTTTCTTCTTCCTCCGAGACCGTAACTATATTGCAACGGAAGGCGATATCGCCCTCGTTCATCGTCAGTCTCATCGACATTGCTTCAAGAGGCGAGCGTCCCTTGGAGTAGATCGCGGGATCGTAGGAAAGGATAGCAAGATTTGCCGTATCGCTTTCGGGAACCATATGGGGCGGAACGTTGGAAACAGTACCGACTGTCGACACCTTTGCGAGCGCGTCGAGGGTCGGCTTAATTGCACATTCAAATGGAGTTTTGCTTCCGAGAGCTTCAATGGGATAATCTGCCGCTCCATCGGGAATTAATACGAAATATTTCATGGGGGATCGCCTTCTTCTAAAATACTACAAAGATTATTATAACATATATTTCTAATATTTACAAGTATATGCAAAGCAATTTTTTAATTCTTAACGAAAACCGTATACCGTCCACCCGAAAGAATAAATTCTACGCGCTCGCCATTTCGGCTGCAAGAAACCTCACTTCCGTTAACACACACAGAATCGGAATCCGATATCAGGCTCACCTTAGCCGTACTTCCCGTCGGAATAACGAAATCGTAAATACAGTCTTCGCCCTCAAAATGCCAGCCGCTCTCTATTCTTCCTGCGCGGGAATCATAGGTTGCGTACGCAGAATTTATTCTGCTCTGCCCCTGTGGGAAGGACTTGCGGAAATCGGGATTGGGTGCGAGAATGAAGCTATCAAACGCAGGCTTTTCGGGATCGGGATTAATACCGCAGATTCCGCTGTAGAACCATTCGGCAACGGCTCCGTAAGCATAGTGGTTAAAGGAATTCATTCCGACGTCTCCAAAGCCCTTTTCGATCGTATACGAGTTCCATCTTTCCCATACGGTCGTCGCGCCCTGTCTGACGGAATAAAGCCAGCTCGGATCCTTGGTCTGCAAAAGGAGCGAATAAGCGAGGTCGTTAAGTCCTACCTTACACAGCGTTTGATTAAGTATACCGGTACCGACGAATCCTGTGCTTAACGTGTAATCGTTGCCGACTATAAGCTCACGAAGATCATTTATAAACGCGTTTTTTATGTCTCCGTCAACCATATCAAAGGCAAGCGGAAGAAGATGCGCTGTCTGAGTTCTGATAGTAAGCAAACCATCCTTAACATACTGCTCTTTCCAGTGCGCAATAATGCGCTTTCTGAGGTCGCTGTAATATTCGGCACGGTCGCTCTTGCCGAGAATCTCGCTGAAGCGGCTCATAAGAAGCGCATCGTAGGCATAATAGCAAACGCCGATGTATTTTCCGTCGGTAACGTCGTAATTCAGCCAGTCGCCGAATGTCGGCTTAGGACCGTTAAGGCCGAATCTTTCGAGGTACTTCATATAGCTTTCCATCGAATCGTAATGCTCGGAAATTATCTCTTTACTATCGTACATAAGCCACAGGCGGTAAGGCACGACAATGCCTGCATCAGCCCACGCGGCATCTGCACATCCGACAATACTGAGATATGGTATAACCGCCGAATAAGCGCCCTCAAGAGTCTTCTGCGAATTCCTTGCGTCACCAAGCCATTTTCTCATAAATTCTTCAATATCGCCAAGGTAAGACGCCGCACCGCAGAATATCTGAGTGTCTCCCGTCCAGCCGAGGCGCTCGTCACGCTGAGGACAGTCAGTAGGAATAGACAGATAATTGCCTCTCATTCCCCAGACAACGTTTGAATAAAGACGCATAACCTCATCGTTATCACACACAAAGCTTCCCGTTTCGGTAACATCAGAGCCGACGACTTCGCCTATCACGTTATGAAGCGTAATGTCGCTGTCGGCAAATATCTCAATATATCTGAAGCCGTAGAATACGTGAGACGGAACACAAATTTCATTTTTCTCACCCGAGGCTATACATATATACCGAGCCAATGCGGAGCGGTAATTTTCGATATAGAGGGAGCCCTCGGGGCCGTCGTTTCCGCGGGAGCGTTCTCCGCTGTCATTCAGCATTTCGCCAAAGAGAGTTTCGATCCTCGTTCCCCGTGCGGCGGTAATTTCATATTTTGGCCAGCCGACCATATTCTGACCGAAGTCGATAACGAGATGCTGTCCTGCAGGTAGGAAAATGTCTTTTCCGCCGTCTGCATATTCGGATATCTTTTTCACGGCACCCATTTCGCTGCCGTTATCTACAGTACCGTCATAAATATACGCTGAAGCGTAAGATAACGTCAGTCCGTCTCTTACACAAACACTCTCGCCCTCAAAAGGCACGATTTCCCCTTCAAAACCGTCAAACAGAGCTGCTTTCTCCCATACATAATACTCAGGCTTGACAGACGGATGAGGAAGCGTCATATCATCATACTGACCGTCGTATATATCAGCGCGTCGCACCTGTCCGCCTATCATGACATCCCAACTCTCGTCAGAGGAAATCAGCTCGCTCTCACCGTTATTATAAACTATCTCAATTTCTCCCGCGAATGCGTTTGGCTTAAGCCCGTACATTCCCTGATCGCGTCCGTTCCATCCGCCGCTAATGTTTCCGTTCCACCATCCCGATGCAACGTCGCACACGAGCACGTTATTTTCACCGCACAGATCGGTAATATCGTATTCGAACTCAAACACTCTGAATCTGTAATCGGTCCAGCCGGGCTTCATCTCGTCATAAACGGTCTTGCCGCCGACATTTTTACCGACGCGCTTACCGTTAACGTACAGGCGGAAAACACCGAGTGCGGTAGCACGGAGAATGATACTCTTTACTTCCGAGCCAATCGAAAACTCCTTTTTGACATTCAATATTCCGTCACGGGGCTCAAGAGTTACGCCTCGATTATTTCTGCCGTTGATTCTTTCGATAAAAGCAGCTTTATTTCCATTTTTCGTTATAAAAGATCCGTGTTTCATTTTTTGCTCCTCCAAAAAAGCTTTATACTTAAATTATACCATCTCTCGGCGCTAAGTCAATACAAACATCGTCACATTCCCGAAATTTGTTTTTTATTTGATTTACTACTTGAAAATGTAAGAGATTTATAGTATAATATAGTGTGATTTATATTTACAGAACATAAATGAAAGGTTGTGCCAATATTGAGCGCAGTTAGAAACTTTGTAATAACGCTCCTGATATCGCTTCTGATATTCGGATTCGTAGCATACGGGATTCTTGAATTCGCAACCTCGGCGCTTATAACCGAGGGTGACAAGAATAACAGCGGAAATAATCAGGGCAATAATTCGACAACAACGTCTCCCGACGTTGAGCCGCCTCCGCCGATCGTCGACGGAATAAGCGGAGAGAGCATGACGGTACTCTTCATCGGAACAGACTACCTGCCCGATGTTTATTTCGATTATGATTATGCTGATAAGCGCCCCGACGGCTTTGACGGCGAAACAAGAGAAGTCGAGACGGATACAATAATTCTCGCCCGCATAAATAAAGAAACGGGTGAAGTTATTTTCTGCCCGATTCCCGCAATAACACAGATCAAAATAAACGGTCACGTTTCCACGCTTGAAAAGCTCTATCACAGAAACGGTATCGAAGCTCTTCGTGAGCAGGTAACCGCGCTTACGGGTCTTCCCATAGACTTCCACGCGATAGTCACCCTAGACGGACTTTCTGCGATAATCGACGATCTCGGCGGAATAGAATTCTACGTTCCCGAGAATATGAATTACGTTGACCTTGAGCAAAAGATCGAGATCAATCTTAAATCGGGAACACAGAAGCTCAACGGCAAAAAGGCAACCGATATGCTCAGATATTGGTCGTATTCCGACGAGGATGTTAGCCGCCGCCGTCTCGGAAGCCAGTTCCTCAAAGCACTCATCAAAAAGGTCATGACCGACGTTCCGATGAAGGATGCCGCGACCGCTTACATCAAGTACAGTGAGCACATAAGTACAGACTTCACGATCGGTGACCTCGCCGAACAGGCGGAACTCATTTTCGCTTATCCGAAATTTACAGTAAAAGATTATACATACCCCGGAACAACAACGGGAAAAGGCATTGACGCAATATTTACCGCAAACGTCGAAAAGGCAACGGAATTTTTCAAACAGTACAAGTTCAAAGGCTGAGAAAGGATAGAATCATGCTTAACACAGAAAAAACAATGGACAAAATAGTCGCTCTTTGCAAGGGCAGAGGCTTCATATTCGCCGGCTCCGAAATCTACGGCGGTCTTGCGAATACATGGGACTACGGCCCTCTCGGAGTCGAGCTTAAGAATAACGTAAAGCGTGCTTGGTGGAAGAAGTTCGTTCAGGAGAATAAGTATAACGTCGGTCTTGACGCCGCTATTCTTATGAACCCCCAGACGTGGGTAGCATCGGGACACCTTGCGGGATTTTCCGATCCCCTTATGGACTGTAAGGAATGTAAGGAGCGCTTCCGCGCAGACAAGCTCATCGAGGACTGGTGCGCAGAGAATAACTATACTCTTCCGAAGCCCATCGACGCTTTCTCGCAGGAGGAAATGAAGAATTTCGTTGAGGATAATAATATCCCCTGCCCCACCTGCGGCAAGCATAACTTTACCGACATCCGTCAGTTCAACCTTATGTTCAAGACCTTCCAGGGCGTAACCGAGGACGCGAAGAACACCGTTTATCTCCGTCCCGAGACCGCACAGGGTATCTTCACAAACTTCGTAAACGTTCAGAGAACGACGAGAAAGAAGCTCCCCTTCGGTATCGGACAGATCGGTAAGTCCTTCCGTAACGAGATCACTCCCGGAAACTTCATTTTCCGCGTTCGTGAGTTCGAGCAGATGGAGCTTGAGTTCTTCTGCAAGCCCGGAACCGACCTTGAATGGTTCAACTACTGGAGAAGCTTCTGCCATAATTGGCTTCTTGCTATCGGTCTTAAGGACGAGAACATTCGTCTCCGTGACCACGATCCCGAGGAGCTTTGCTTCTACTCAAAGGCAACGACCGACTTCGAGTTCCTCTTCCCGTTCGGATGGGGCGAGCTTTGGGGCGTTGCTGACCGTACCGATTACGACCTTACACAGCATCAGAACGTATCGGGTAAGGACCTTACCTATTTCGATCAGGAAACAAACGAGCATTATATTCCTTACGTTGTCGAGCCGTCTCTCGGCGTTGAAAGAACCGTTCTTTCGGTTCTCTGCGACGCTTACGACGAGGAAGTCGTTGACGAGGCAAAGAACGACGTAAGAACCGTTCTCCGTCTCCATCCGTTCCTTGCGCCCTTCAAGGCGGCAGTTCTTCCCCTCTCGAAGAAGCTCTCCGAGAAAGCGACCGAGATCTACGAGGAGCTTTCTAAGTACTTCAGCGTTGACTACGACGACGCCGGATCTATCGGTAAGAGATACCGCCGTGAGGACGAGATCGGAACTCCTCTCTGTATCACCGTTGACTTTGAGACAGTAGGCGATGCGGAGAAGGAAGGCGATAACTGCGTTACCGTCCGCGACCGCGACACTATGGAGCAGGTTCGTATCCCGATCACAGAGCTTCGCGCTTACATCGAAAAGAAGATCGAATTCTGATAACTGATAAAGCGATACTCGGTATGATGCCGGGTATCGCTTGTTTTTAATATTTGGAGAATCTTTATGAAAAAACTAATTTTGATCCGCCCGTCGGTCGAGTATGCGTGTCAGATCGCTGATTATCGTCAAGAGTTTCTTGACGCAGGAGACTCGATGGACGGCACGGGAGCGCTCCGAAGAACGCCGGATCCTTATGAATTCATCAGAACGAGCATAGAACGTGAGGATCCTAAAAACGTTCCCGCCGACCGCGTCCCTGCGACGCAGTTCCTGTTTATCCGCAAAGATGATAACCGTCTTCTCGGAATGCTTCAGGTGCGGCACTGCTTCAACGACTACCTTGAAAAATATGCAGGTCACATCGGATACTCAGTAAGACCGAGTGAACGGCGAAAGGGATATGCAAAGGAAATGCTGAAGGCAGCACTTCCCTTTTGCCTCGAAATCGGGCTGAAAAAGGTGCTTATCACTTGTATTGACGGAAATATCGGAAGCGAAAAAACGATCCTCGCCAATGGCGGCGTATATGAATCAACAGTACACGAGCCGAATGACAACGTGGATCTGAAACGATTTTGGATAACGCTGTAAGAAGAAGCCGAAATGGGAGATACTAATGAATTTTTCAACAAAAGAATTAATAAATAAGGGCTGGTCAAATGATAAAAAATATTGTGTAACAGATGAGAGCGGTACGCATTATCTTTTGCGCATTTCAGACATTTCACAGTATAACACAAAACAGTCTGAATTTAACATGATGAAACGGGTCTCTTCTTTGGGAGTGCCTATGTGTCAACCTATTGAGTTTGGTACTTGTGAGGAAGGCGTATATTCTATACAAAGTTGGATCGACGGTGAAGACGCAGAACAGATTATTTCTGGTTATTCTGATAACGAGCAGTATGTATATGGCTTGGAAGCGGGTCGCATTCTTCGCAAGATACACTCCATTCCCGCGCCTGCCACGCAAGAGGATTGGGAAATACGTTTTAACCGCAAAATGGATTATAAGATCAAAAAGTACGGTGAGTCTCCCATCAAATATAATAACGGCCAGGCATTTATCGACTACATTAACGATAATCGCCATTTACTTAAAAACAGGCCGCAGGTATACCAGCATGGCGACTACCATATCGGTAACATGATGATCGGCAGAAGCGGTCAGCTCTACGTTATTGACTTTAATCGCAACGATTACGGTGATCCCTGGGAAGAATTTAACCGTATCGTATGGTGCGCTCAAAAATCTTATTATTTTGCTTCCGGCATGGTAGATGGATACTTTGATAATAATGTGCCTATGGAATTTTGGAGATTACTTGCACTCTACATTTCAAGCAATACCCTTTCAAGCGTATATTGGGCAATTCCGTTTGGACAGGATGAAGTAAACATAATGCTTAACCAAGCCAAGGAGGTTTTGTCTTGGTACGATAATATGCGCAATCCCGTGCCAACGTGGTATTTAAAAAAGGAGTAATTATGGACTTTGAACAACTTGCAAAAATAGAAGACGAAAGCGAACGTGTAAACAGGACCTACGATATATTCAACGAGGACGCGCGGCTCAATCATTCAAAAGCTGCGAGAGTTGAATTTTTTACTACCATTCACTATATAGAAAAATACTTAAAAGATGGCGACAAGATACTCGACATCGGCGCAGGTGCGGGTGAATACAGTCTTTACTTTGCCCGTAAGGGTTATGAGGTGTCGGCTCTCGAGCTTGCCGATGCCAATATTGCCGCTTTCGAAAAGAAGCTACTGCCCGAGGATAAAATCGACCTCGTTCAAGGTAACGCCCTTGACCTCTCTCGCTATGCAGACAATTCGTTTGATATTGTCCTTCTGTTCGGTCCGCTTTATCATCTAAAAAACAATTCGGACAAGCAGAGATGTATCAGCGAGGCAAAGCGCGTTCTGAAGGACGGCGGTAAGATCTTCTTCGCCTTTATTTCGAATGACTTTGTTTTCCTTACCGAGTTCGGATACGATGTTAATTATTTCTCAAACGGTGACTACGATAAAAAGACATTCAAGCTTAATGACTTTCCATTTGTATTCCACACGGTTTCTGCCGCTAGAAAGCTTCTTTCGGATGGCGGCATAAAAATACTGCATGAGGTAGCATCCGACGGAGCATCCGAGCTTTTGGCGGCGAGAATAAACGAAATGAGCGACGAGGACTATAAACAGTATCTCCGTTATCACTTCTACATTTGCGAAAAGCCGGAGCTGCTTGGAATGACAAACCATCTATTGTTTGTAGGAGAATAAAAATAATACAAAAAAGCTCCCGAAAGTCAAGGTTATTCGATCGGAAGCTTATAGTAAATGTCCGTTTTATTATAAGTCACGATGATCTTTTCAATGAGACTTCGCAGGATATTCTGCTTTTCCTTAAGCGTCATAAGCTCCCAAGCGTCGCGCACGCTCTTCAGCCCCGAACGCATTTCAAGTAAATCCGATAGCTCCGCTTTTTCCCTTTCAAGCTCGGCTTTGCGCTTTTTTGCGCCGTCGAGCTCTTTTTTTATTTCGTCAATGGCTTCCTTCAGCGTATCGTCACCGGAATCCGAATAAAGATTATAAAGATTTTTCAAGCGTTTATTCAGCCGCGCTATCTGACCGTCAATAAGCTCACCTGCGTCCTTTTTTTCGTGTTTCTCATCGGCGATTTCCTTATCGGCGATCATAAAAAGGTCTTTTTTTACCGCGTCCTCAAGCTCGTCCGCCCAGATCTTGCAGTTATCGCATTTTTCTCCGCGGCTGAGATGCGGCTTTCCCTTGTCCTGCGAATAACAATATATCTTATACCCTGCCTTGCCCCATTTCTGATAGCGCATTTTCGATCCGCAAACTCCGCAGTATATAAGACCGGCAAGCAAACATTTGTCGCCGTATCGCGCCCGTGAGCGCTCCTCCATCATTTTTATCACACGGTTGTATGTCTCCTCCGACACAATCGGCTCGTGTTGACCCTTATACTCGTTTCCGTTATATACGATATATCCGCAGTTAGTCTTACGGCGCAGTATCTGCTCTGCCATTCTTTCGTATTTCAGTCCAACAGAACGCGCGACCGACATCATCGAATGTCCGTCCAGATAGAGGCGGTACATAAGCCTGACGGTCTCGGCATCCTCATTAGGCACAAGTATTCCCTTTTCGCTGTCGTAATCGTAGCCGAAGGGGATCTTTCCGCCGCCTCGCCAAAGTCCGCTTTTGACGCGCTCCTTCATTCCCATTCGCGTTCTTTCCTTGATCGTCTCGCGTTCAAGCTGAGCAAACGCCGACATAATTCCGAGCATAGCGCGGCCTATCGGTGTTGAAGTGTCCATATTTTCGTTTAGTGACACAAAGCTGACGCCATTAGGAATTAGCACGTCCTCGATAAGATACAGCGTGTCCTTCTGGCTTCTTGACAGTCGGTCAAGCTTATAAACGATAACGTGGCTTATCTTGCCTGCTTCAATATCTGTTATCAGCTCGCTCAGACGCGGACGGTTAATGTTGCTTCCGCTGAATCCGCCGTCTGTATAGACCTCGTATTTCTTGATCCCGCGGCTGACGCAGTAGGCAATAAGCATCTCCTCCTGAGCTTCAATGGAATATCCCTCTTCCCTTTGAGCGTCGGTTGAAACGCGGATATACAGCGCGGCTTTCTTATTATCCATCAACTTTTTGAGGCATGACCTTGTCGAGCACTCCATTTTCCGAAGCGCGCCTGCGCACCTCATTCACCGCTTCGGCAATTTCGGGAGTAATAATTTTTACCGTTTTTAGCTCCTTATCGCTGACGGTAACTCCGTTAAGATATCTGATTATTTCCATATTATCACCTCAAAAGGATTGTTGACCGAAAGAGAATATCTTAACCCTTGAAATGATGAGCGATATATGGTAAAATTAAGAATATTATGACGAAAGGAGAGATAAAATGCTGAAACAGATAAAAAACCGTCCTCTATTGTTTTTTGTGATGTCGTTTTTTGTCGGGATGATATTTGCCTCGATCCTCTCCGCGTCATTCAAGACAGTATTTGTCGGAGTTTTACTGTTAGCAGTTTTCGCGGCGGCAGTTGCAAGGTCAAAAGAGCCTATATCTAAGGCAAGAAATATTGCCCTGTCTATCCCGCTTCTTACTGCACTTATCTGCGGAACTGTTTTTCAGCATATTGCTGTAGATACTCCGAAAAAGGAAGCCGCTTCGCTTAACGGTTCAGAAAAAGAGATAATCGCAGTAGTGGAATCAGTCTCTTACCGATCCGACTATTTTACCGCTTACACCGTCAGAGTCGTCGAGCTCAACGGCGAAAAGGCGGGATTTAACTGCGCCCTCTCCATTCCGTACGATATCGACGCCGAGGAAAACGACGTTATCCGATTGAACGTAGCTTTTTCGCTTCCCGAAAAGGAAAACTACGGATTCTCTCTGCGCGAATACTACTCCACCAGAGGGATCTATATACTTGCAGAAGCAACCGATGAAAACGCAAGAGTTATAGGATTTGACAGATCAATACCATCCTTTTTCAGAACGGTGTCAAAGAAAATATCCGTCAGGCTAATCACATCTCTCGGCAGAGATCAAGGCGGATTCGTTTCGGGGCTTCTGATCGGACGAAAGGACGATATTCCTGATTCGGTAACGACCTCCTTCCGTTATCTCGGTATATCACATATTCTCTCCGTCAGCGGTCTGCATCTTGCTGTTCTCACGGGAATGCTGATAATGATCCTCCGCGCCTTTACTCTCGGACCGAAAGCACGGTATCTGTGCACCGTGGCGTTCATTATCTCATTTATACTTTTAACGGGTGCAAGACCTGCCGTAATTCGTTCGGGAATTATGCTGATACTCATGATGTCGGCAGAGATATTCGGCCGTGACTATGACCCGATCACTGCCCTTTCAGCTTCAGCATTTGTCATCATACTTTTGTCACCGAGCTCCTTATATGATGCGGGATTCATCTTGTCCGTCAGCGCAACGGCGGGAATCATTCTCCTCGGCGCTCCGATAACGAAATGGCTTTACCACATAAGCGACGGCAAGGGCGTTTTACTCCGATTATTTACGCACTTCTTAAGCGCAATTTCGATAACCGCATCGGCGAGCATCTTCACACTTCCTGCCATTCATTATTTCTTCGGAGAAACTTCGTCGGTTTCAATTCTGTCAAATCTGCTCTTTATTCCGCTCACAACGGCGCTGATGTATCTCTCTATACTGTTCTTACTGTTTTCTAATACCGTTCTGTCTCCATCGTTTGCGGGAATGACCGCGTCATTATCGAAATTGATAACCGACCTTGCAACCGATCTCAAGCAAATCCTCCCGCCTCCGATAGACCTGACCTATCCTTTTACTGTAATTGCGATAACGGCGGGATTCGGCGTTTTGATATATTTTTTGTCAAAGAATAAGCGCGCACTTGCCCTCACAATTTCTGCGATAGTATTTGTTTCCTCGTATTACGCTTGCCTGCTCCACTATTCAAACATTCATAAAGGCGAAGAGAACGTGATATTTTCAACCGTCGGCGGAAACGACTACGTAATAGTAAACTCTGACGGTAAGACCTTGCTTTGCGACTTTTCGAGCGGAAGCTATTCGCAAATTAACCGTGCATCGTCACTCGTTCAGCCTCAGCTTCACGATACGTCTATAGATACGGTACTGCTTACACATCTACACAGAAAGCATATCGATATGATAAGCCGTATGTGCGACAACAACCGTATAAGTCAAATATATATTCCATCACCGCAGAACGAAGATGAAACGGTATTCGCCGCCGCAATAAGCGACGCCGCGAGAGAACGGGGTGTGAAAATAGTAACGTACAACAGCGACCGTGACGTTACATTCGACTTTGAGGGAATAAAAATCACTCTCTGTCAAAGGTCTTATATCGAGCGTTCCGTCCAGCCTCTTCATCTGATGAAAATTGACGGAAAGCGGGATTTTCTCTATATTGGAAGTGCGGTATTCGAAAGTCATCTGAGCGAAAAAGCACTATCGTTTCTCAAAAGCACCGACGTTCTGTTTCTCGGCTCACACGGGCCGCTTATAAAAGAGCCGCTGCCGATCCTTAATTTTGACGGCGAAACCGTGATCGCAAACAGCGAATTAAACGAGAGCTACGGAACACAGTTTGCCACTATCGGATTCTTTGAGAAATATATAACGCAGTAAAAAATAGCTATCAATAGTCTTCAAAATTTGCGTTAAACCGAAATGAGCCGCCGAGAAATCTCGGCGGCTTTTCTTACGCTAAGTTTATTTAGTAACAATTAACGCTTCTACACGCTTGCAAAGATTTTCGAATTCGGTATTGCCGCGAAGCGGATCAAATTCTTTTTCTTTGAGCTTTTTGAAATATATGCTTGGATATAAACAATATCCGTCCAGCATTCCGTGCATCATTGTAGTAACGTTAATCATACGTTCCTTTGATGCATCCGGATCGTTGTGAATTGTATGCCAACATTCCTCTGCTTCCCACTCCATTCCGTTAAGGAATCGACAAGATGTCGGCAAAATCACCGCGTTCGTGATCTTCATGATTTCTTCTAACAGCTGAACAACTGATGCTACTTCAGAGATCGCATCATCGTTTTTGCCGTAGCTTATTGCACGTATTGCTGATTTCAGACCAAGTTCGATTCTGATCTTGGTCCACATATCAGGGCGCTCATCAACTGCATCACTCCTGATTATATATAGAATTTTTTCCATGAAACATTCCGCAGCTTCGCTATGAACCTTATTATCGCCTATGCCCAACAGATGAACGTGAGAAAGCAGCCTTTCAAAGGCTTGATACAGTTGATATCTGCGCTCAGGCTCAAATTTCTCTGCATCATCACGTCTCAAATACCGTTCAAACAATAATGCGCGTTCCGAACAGTCAAAGGCTGTTGTATACTTAGCAAGAAACCCCCATAAATGTTCCTCATCTTCAACATTCGCCATTGTCTGAATAATATGAGGAGACATGGGATCTCGCTCAAGGTACGCCTCGGCATACAATCGCACCTCAGGTATTATTTTAGGATCTCGGAAAGCCCTATCGTTCCCTTCAGACCACGGACGCCACGCAGAGTCGCTGTCAAGATAATTTCTGCGAATATCACGAAGAATATCTACGATCTTATCGGCATCGTAATCGCGCTTCATACACTCGCGGCGAAGCTCATCAAACGTTTGAGATGCACGTTTTTCTTTTTCGATCTGAGGCATTCCAAGAAGCTCGTCAACGGTAACGGCAAGCACCTCGGCAATGGCAGGGATCAGCTCAAGATCGGGATAGGTGCTTCCGTTTTCCCAACGGCTGACGGATTGATAGGTTACTCCCAAGCGGTCGGCAAGTGCCTCCTGGGTCAAATCGTTTTTCCTTCGGAAATTGCGTATATTTTCTCCTATTGCAAGTTTCATTTTTCCCTCCGTATGATATTACTCGCTTTATAAAGCATTATGTTTGTCGACATCTATATTATACAGCATAAAAAATTATAAAATCAATAACGCATTACGAGAGAAAAATTATCAATATATGTTATATTCTGCTTTTATGACTCTCGCATACGGGGAAAACAGATAGCGCGAAGGAGTCTTTGAGCGGTTGGGCAAAGGCCGAAGCCTCTATCCGCAGAGAAAATATTCGTCGTATGGCGGGGACTTGTTCCCGCCGAAAGAATATCATTTATTAATCAAAAAAAGGGCGACACAATAGTCGCCCAAAAATTTTTTTATCGTTTCATAAAAAATAGCGGCGGGAGCAAGCCCCCGCCCTACATTATGAAATTGATTTTTCCGCAAAAGTCGCTGAGAATACGGTAGTTGTTTTAGAAAAACGTAAGCTGATTTGTTTCGGAAAGGCCCTCGAGCGCTCCGTTTTTGCGAAGCACCTCGATAACCGATTTTGTAAGCTTGGCCTTGACGCGAAGCTCCTCAACGGAGAATATCTCTCCGCTGTCGCGTGCTTCGGCTATTGCCTTTGCGGCGTTTTCACCGAGTCCTCCGAGTGAGTTGAACGGTAGACGTATCTTTCCGTCCTCGGGAACGTATGCAAACGCATCACTCTTGAAGTAGTTTACGGGTAGGAAACGAATTCCTCTTGCATAGCATTCATTTACAAGATGAAGCGTTGAAAGAAGTGAGGCTTCCTTTTGAGTTGCCTCAGTACCCTTTTCCTGGATTTCCTTCATCACGCGGACAACACCCTGCTTTCCGCTCATCGCAATTTCCGCATCGAAGCCGCCTGGAGCCGCCGTAAAGAAAGCGGAATAGAAGGTCAGCGGCATATGTACCTTATACCATCCGAGACGGATAGCCGACATAACGTACGCTGCGGCATGCGCCTTCGGGAACATATACTTTATCTTCTTACACGAGCCGATGTACCAATCGGGAACTCCCGTTTCGATCATCGTCTGTTCCCAATCGGGTTTAAGACCCTTACCCTTACGGACGCTCTCCATTATCTGGAAGGACAGCGCGCTGTCAACTCCGTAGCGGATAAGGTCGTTCATTATGTTGTCACGACATCCGATAACGTGAGAAATATCGCATATATCCTGCTTTATAAGCTCCTGCGCGTTACCCGTCCAAACGTCGGTTCCGTGAGACAGACCCGAGATCTGAAGCAGGTCGGCAAAATTCTTCGGCTTCGCCTCTTCTACCATCTTCATAACGAATTTCGTGCCGAATTCGGGCAGACCGTAGGTACCGATATTCGCATCGATCTGATCGGGCGTTACACCGAGCGGCTTTGTAGAAGCAAAAAGCTCATAGACAGACGGATCGTTCATCGGAACGTCCATTACGCTCGTGTTACTGTACTTTTCGAGCCACTTATACTTGGTCGGAATATCGTGTCCGAGCTCGTCAAGCTTAAGGAGCGTGTCGTGCAAATATGAGAAGGTAAAATGTGTCGTTACTATATCGGAATTGGGGTCGTCGGCAGGATGCTGAACGGGACAGAAATCGTATATCTCGTATTCACGGGGAACAACGACGATACCGCCGGGGTGCTGACCGGTCGTTCTCTTTACGCCGACGCAATGCTTGACCAGACGCTCTACCTCAGCCTTATTTATGGTGATCCCGCGCTCTTCAAGATACTTCATAACGTAACCGAAGACAGTTTTATCGGCAAGACCACCGATCGTTCCCGCGCGGAAGACGTTTTCCGCACCGAAAAGCTCTTCTGTGTATTTATGCACCTTACCCTGCACTTCTCCCGAGAAGTTCAGGTCTATATCGGGCGACTTTTCGCCGTGGAAGCCGAGGAAGGTCTCAAAAGGTATATCGTGACCGTCACCTACGAGCTTAGTTCCGCATTTGGGGCAGATAGCGTCGGGCAGGTCAAAGCCCGAGCCGACCTTATCGGGATTTGAAAAATCGCTGTACTGACAGTTAGGACAGTAATAATGCGGCGGAAGCGGATTTACCTCCGAAATTCCAGCCATTGAAGCAACGAATGACGAGCCGACCGATCCGCGCGAACCGACCAGATATCCCTGCTCCTCGCTATACTGAACGAGCTTCTGCGCGATCATATAAAGCACCGCAAAGCCGTTCTTTATGATCGAGGTAAGCTCCTTATCAAGACGCGTCTTTACAAGCTCCGGTATCGGATCGCCGTATTTTTTCTTTGCATTCTCGTAACAGATCCTTTGAAGATCCTCCTCCGCACCTTCCATGTTGGGAGTAAAGGTTCCCTTTGGGAACGGACGGATATCGTAGTCGATCATATCGGCGATCTTGTTTGTATTGGTTATAACGACTTCCCTTGCGCGGTCCTCTCCAAGATACTCAAATTCCTTAAGCATCTCGTCTGTCGTACGGAAATATATTCCCGTATCCTTATCGGCGTCGGAGAACTTCATTCCCGCAAGAAGTATCTTACGGTATATCTCGTCGTGTTTTTCAAGGAAATGCGCGTCGCAGGTCGCAACAACGGGCTTACCGAGCTCGTCCGCTATCGAAATAAGCTTACGGTTGAAGTCGCGGAGCGCTTCTTCATCGGCAGCCTGACCCTTATCGATAAGGTAACGGTTATTGCAGATCGGCTGAATTTCGATATAGTCGTAATACGACGCAATATCAAGCAGATCAGCACGGGGACGGTTTTCAAGCATCGCCTCAAACAGCTGTCCCTCAGAGCAAGCCGAGCCGATAATAAGACCCTCTCTGTGCTCGTCAAGCACGGTTTTGGGTATTCTCGGATGACGCTTATAATAGTCAAGATAGCTGTATGACACGAGCTTATAAAGGTTCTTAAGACCGATCTTGTTCTTGACCAGTATTATCATGTGATTGGTGCGAAGCTTAAGGCAGTCGACTTTGTCTGACATTGCCGCAGTCATAGCGGAGAGAGTCTTAAATCCCTCCTCCTGAAGCTTCTCAGCCATCTTAAAGAAGATAAGGGCAAGCATTTCCGCGTCATCCGACGCACGGTGATGATTGAACTCACCGAGTCCGAAATAATTTGCAAGAGTATCAAGCTTATGCTTGTTAAGATCAGGGTTAACGTATCTCGAAAGAGATACGGTATCAAGATACGTATTTTCAAAAGGAATTCCGTTATCATCGCAAACTCTTCGGATAAAGGAAGTATCAAAGCCCGCATTGTGGGCGATCAGAATACGGTTTCCGGCGAAGCGCAGAAATTCTTCAACGGCTTCCTTTTGTGTCGGCGCGTCCTTTACCATATCCTGCGTAATTCCCGTCAGGCGAACTACTTCTTCGGAAATCGGCTTTTCGGGATTTACAAACGTATTGAACTTTTCAAGGACCTCGCCGTTTTTAACGCGTACGGCACCTATCTCCGTTATGCCGTCATTTCGGAAAGAAAGACCTGTGGTTTCAATATCAAAAACGACAAATTCATCGCTTTCAAAGGTCGCGTCATCCTTGCCGTAAACGGCGCGCGCGGTATCGTCGACGAAGTACGCCTCCATACCGTAAATGACCTTCTGTCCAAGCTTCTCTGATGCGAGCATCGCCTCCTGATAACCCTGTACGTTACCGTGGTCGGTAATCGCAACCGCCTTGTGTCCCCAACGGTTTGCGGTCTTTACCGCAACGTCCGGCGGTATAAGCGCATCCATGGCGGACATCTGAGTATGCAAATGAAGCTCTACGCGCTTTTCTTCGGCGTTATCCATACGCTCAAGCTTCTTTATCTTCATAACCGAAGACGGAGTAAGCGCAAGCTCATCGTCAAACTTGTCCTGCTTAACGTAGCCGTTCACCGCAACTGCGGTCCCATCCTTAAGCGCAGAGGTAAGGGATGTTGCCTCTGCAATGGGAAGTATGCTCTTACAATAGATAGATGCATCATCGTCCGTCAGCGCAAAGTTAACGATCATCTTATCGCCCTTACGGGTTTCCTTTGCGTCAAGGGAATAAGCGACACCGAGGACGGTAATGCTTCGAAGCGGCGTCGTAATATTGCGTAACGGCGCGGGATCAATATCAAACCCGCTTCCGTACAAAAGCTCGGGAGAGGATATATCAAAGGTCATATTACCGACCTTTACAATACCGTTTTCATCCTTTTCGGGGGTAGAAATACCGTTTCCGTATAGAGACACGACCCGCTTTCTTTCGGGCATATCAATCTCAACTGTGGTCTCTCGACTCTTCTCAAATTCCTCCGCCGCCATGCTGATAAGCACGTCATTTTTTTGTTTTTCGTAGGTGTCGTAGTCAAATACGTAATCGTCCTGCTGCTTTATCTCAACCTCGTAGGTAAGAGAAAACTCAGAACGGATAATATCGGAAAGGATTTTAGGCGTTTCCGCGTGATAAAGGATCTCGATTCCGCCGTTTCCAAAGGCAATTTCGACAACTATTCTGTTACCGTCAATAAACGCCCTGTAATCCTTAAAAAATCCGCGCGAAACGGCACCCGTTCTCTGAAGCTCCTTTATCACCTCAGGCAGATACTTTTCCGTAAAAAGCTCAGACGGGTACTGCGGATAGATTATCATTCCGTTTAGCTGATACGCCTCTGCAATTTCTCTTTCGATACCGTAAAGAATGTCCTTTTCAACTATCGACGGAAAATCGACGAAAGCTTCAAGCAGTCTCTTTTCCCTGTCTGCGCGGAAACGGCTGACAGTCGCTTTTTCGAGAATGTATCTGTTCTCGTTTCCGGGAAAATACTTATTAAATTTTGTCAGAAAAGCGACCTTCGTCTCCATTTGTCTTTCCTTTCAGTTTCCGAGCGTCATTATTTCATCAATAAGAGTCGGAATGACCTCGTCCTCTTTAATCTTTCTGATAATCTCACCGTGACGGAAAAGGAGTGCTTCTCCGATTCCGCCCGCAATTCCGACGTCGGCCTCACGCGCCTCGCCGGGTCCGTTAACCGCACAGCCCATGACCGCGACCGTAAGCGGCTTATTAACCTTTATGTCAGCGACCTTTTCTTCAAGCTCCTTTGCAAGAGAAATAAGATCAATTTTCGTTCTACCGCAAGTCGGGCAGGAAACTATGTTTATCGAGTTATTGTTTTGAAGACCGAGCGCGTGAAGGATTGCTTTGCCCGCTTTAACCTCGGTCACGGGATCGTCGGTAAGAGAAACGCGGAGCGTATCGCCGATACCGCCTAAAAGAAGTCCGCCGATTCCTGCCGCGCTCTTAATTGAGCCGTATTTTTCGGTTCCCGCCTCTGTCACGCCGAGATGAAGCGGATAATCGCACTCCGACGCGATAATGCGCATAGCTTCCTGCATGGTTCTTACATCAGACGACTTGACCGCGACGATTATATCGTTAAAATCGTACTTTTCAAGAAGCGAAATATGAGTCCTTGCACTCTCGGCAAGTGCCTCGGGAGTGGGAGAACCGTATTTTCTCAAAAGCTCTTTTTCAAGAGAACCGCCGTTCACTCCGATCCTTATCGGAACACCCGCACTTTTACAAGCGCTGACAACCTCTTTTACGCGGCTTTCATCGCCTATATTACCGGGATTTATTCTGATCTTATCGGCGCCCGCCTTGGCACTTTCGATAGCGAGACGGTGGCTGAAATGAATATCGGCAACTATAGGCATCGTGATGTCGGAGCTTTTAAGACGGTAAAGCGTCTTTACCGCATCATCGTCGGGAACGGTCATTCTGATAATATCGCATCCCGCGTCCTGAAGACGCTTCATCTGAGAATAAAGCGCGTCATAATCGGAGCTTGATACGTTCGTCATCGACTGAACCGTTATTGGTGCATCTCCGCCTATATAAAGGTTTCCGACCTTAACTTTTTTGCTTTTTCTTCTGAATTCGTTGTAGTTCATATTATCTCCTACAAATACATTGTAGGGGCGAACTGTGTTCGCCCGACAGCTTGCATTGTTATTATGCGGGCGAACACAGTTCGCCCCTACGAGACCAAATTGATATAGTATTACCCAAACAGCTTGATTACGTCCTTAAAGCTGACTATAAGCATCAAGAGAAGCAACAGCACCATTCCCGCAAAGTGGATATAACCCTCAACCTCGGGCTTAAGGGGCTTGCGTCTTATCGCCTCGATAATCAGGAAGAATATTCTTCCTCCGTCAAGTGCGGGAAGCGGCAGAAGGTTCATAACGCCGAGATTAAGAGCGATGACAGCTGTGAGATTTATAAGGCTAACTCCGCCGTCCTTCGCCTTAGCGGCATTTCCGATCTCGCTTGTGATTCCGACAGGTCCGGACATCTGGTCAAGACCGTACTTACCCGAAATGAGATCGATAACCGACTCCCATATCATCTCTACAGTCGTAAACGAACGGTTAAATGTATGCTTGAAGAAGGTTCCAATTCCAAACCTTTCTCTTTCGACGTAGAAGGTGAGGGCCTGATATTCTTTACCGTCATCGTCTTTTAAAGTCTCGTAAAAAGCAACTCCTTTAAGAGTAACCTTTTTTCCGTTACGTTCAACTACGACGGTATTCGACTTCTTTCCGTCGCGGAACATCGTATAGCTTAGGTCGTATGCGGTGTGAACCTTTTCGCCGTTGATCGATACGATCTTGTCTCCGACCTCAAGTCCGCCCTCGACATTCTCATAGTTTTCGGAAAGCTTTGATACCGTAGTATTTCCGAGCGAATTTGACATCATTCCGACGAGTATTCCGACAAGAATAAAACCGCAGATCAGGTTCATCACAGATCCTGCGACCATTATAAAAAATCTCTGCCATACAGGCTTTTTGTTAAGGGAATTTTCCGATTCGTTTTCCTCGTCCTCGCCGTCCATACTGACGAAGCCGCCGATCGGTATTGCGCGCAATGAATATGCAATTCCCGTTTTTTTCGATGTTTTGGATATAAGCTTCGGGCCCATTCCGATAGCAAATTCTTTGATTCCGACCTTAAAGGTGCGTGCCATAATATAATGGCCGAATTCATGTATCAAAATAAGGAATCCGAAAATAAGGATAGCTATTACTATGCTCAAGATTATGCCTCCGCAATTTCTTTAATTCTGATTCTTGCCCACCTGTCAGCTTCTTCAATATCGGAAAGCGTAGGTAAAGCAATATTCTCCGCCTCCTCCGTCACGCGGATGACCGCATCGGAAAGTCCGAGATAGGAGAGTTTGCCGCGCAAGAACAGTTCAACTGCCATTTCGTCTGCGCCGTTCATAACGGCAGGAACGATTCCTCCGCGCTTAAATGCCTGTCTTGCCAAAGGAAGAAGCGGGAAGTTAATATCGTCAGGCTCGCCGAAGGTGAGCGAACGCAAGGTCTTAAAGTCAAGCTCCTTAACCGGGCTGTCAAAGCGCTCGGGATAGGTCAGCGCGTACTGAACGCAAAGACGCATATCGGGTACGCCCATTTCGGCAATTATCGCATTGTCAATATATTCGACCATCGAATGTATTATACTTTCACGGTGAACGGTAACCTCAACGTCGTCAATATCAACGCCGAAAAGATGAGCAGCTTCGATAACCTCGAAGCCCTTATTCATCATAGTCGAGGAATCGATCGTAATTCGGTTGCCCATATCCCAGGTCGGATGTGCAAGCGCATCGGCAGGGGTTATCTTTTCGAGCTCTTCCCTGCTTTTTCCGTAAAACGGTCCGCCCGACGCCGTAAGAATGAGCTTCTTTATCTTCTGTGCCGTAAGACACTGGAAAATTGCCGAATGCTCGCTGTCGACGGGGAGAATGTCGACACCGCGCTTTTTCGCCTCCGACATAACGAACGTGCCGTAGGTAACAAGCGACTCCTTATTCGCAAGCGCGAGCTTCTTGCCGCCAATAACCGTTGCGACCGTAGGACGAAGTCCTGCAATTCCCGAAAGAGAATTAAGAACTGTATCACATTCTGCTATCTCGCAAAGCGTTTCAGATGCTTTTTCGCCCGAGATAATCTTAGTATCGGTATCACGTACAGCAATTTTCAGCTCGTTTGCCGATTTCTCGTCTGCGACCGCACAGAATAATGGTCTGTATTTTCTAATCTGTTCTTCAAGAGCAGAAATATTCCTTCTGCCCGAAATTCCGACTACACGGATTCCGAGGTGGTCGCAAACGTCAAGCGCCTGCTTACCGACGGATCCTGTCGAGCCGAGGATAACGAGGTCTTTTGTCATAATGTTCCTCAATTAAAAAGTGTGAAGGACGAAACGAAGTTCGTCAAAAAGTAAATGCAGGCAGAGGTCACTATAATGCTGTCAAAGCGGTCAAGAACTCCGCCGTGACCGGGGAAAAGCTTACCGTAGTCCTTTATCTCATACTTGCGCTTGATTAGCGACATAATAAGGTCGCCGCACTGCGAAAGAATGCTGACGAGGAGCGAAACGATAATAAGCGCAAGATAGTTCGGAGCAGCACCGCTGATCTTTCCGACTACGAAGCCGTAAAGAACGGTAAATCCGACCGCGAAAAGCGTTCCGCCGACAGCGCCCTCAATAGTCTTCTTCGGGCTGACAGCCGGGATAAGCTTGTGCTTACCGAGAAGCATACCCGTAAAGTAAGCGAAGGTATCTGTCATCCAGGAAATGATAAAAGGTAAAAAGTAAATATATTGTCCGAACGGCATATCGCGCAGGAGCACCATCGAAGTAAATCCGAATGCAATATAAACCGTAGTCGCGCCCGACAGCGCCGCGCGATCAACAGTAAATTTCTCGCCCGAGAATACCGAAACTATAAGCATATAGGTTATGACCGCAAAGGAAATGAGGAAAAGGTATCCGTAAATATTGCTTCCGCTGTAATATCTTGCAAGGAACGGAAGCCCTGCGCCGACAATAATAGCCGCAAGCGACGAAAACCAATGCTTCTTGCTTCCGATACAGCTCTGCATTTCATAGGCTCCGAGGCCTCCGAAAAACGCCATAAGGATCGGAAAAGCCACGGTATCCGACCACACAAAGAACGGCACCATAAGCGCAACCATAACTATTGCCGTAATAACTCTTGTTTTCATACTGATCTCCGTTATACACCGCCATAGCGGCGCTTTCTTTTGTAAAATTCAAAGACGCATTCGTCAACGCTTTTTTCGTCGAAATCGGGCCAAAGCGTCGAGGTGAAATACAATTCCGAATAAGCCGAGTCCCAAAGGAGGAAGTTGCTTAAACGCGTCTCAGCGCCCGTTCTTACTATAAGGTCGGGAGCGGGACTGTCTTTGGTATAAAGATGCGAGGTTATATCGTCCTCGGTGATCTCGGTCTTACCCTCTTTTATCAGCGCGTTGACTGCGTGAACGATATCGTCGCGTCCTCCGTAGTTTACTGCGATATTAAGTATCTTTTCACGGTCGAAGGAGTCTTGCTCCAGCTTTACCATTCGCTCTGATATCTCGGGCGGGAAAACGCTCTTGTCGCCGAGAAAATGAACCTGAATGTTCCGTTCTCTCCAGCTCTGCTCGGCGTCGCTGAGATAATCGGTGAAAAGCGAAAGGATCGTGTCGACCTCTTCCTTTGGACGCTTCCAATTTTCGGTGGAAAACGCGTAAACGGTTACTGCCTTGATACCCGAATCTCCGCAATACTCGATTATCTTCTTAAAGACCTTTGCGCCGACAGAATGGCCGTATGTACGCGGCATACCGCGTTTTTTTGCCCATCTTCCGTTGCCGTCCATAATAAAAGCAATATGCTGTAAACGGCCGTCTTTATTCGTTTCAACAGCCTTCGGAAGCTTCTTTTTTCCAAACATAATTAGTCCTATTTCTGCACAATAAGGCTGACGCTTATGCGCCAGCCTATCAGTACTTGATGTTATAATCAGATTGCCATTATCTCGGAAGACTTCTTCGCGGTAACGTTGTCGACTTCCTTGATATACTTATCGGTAAGGTCCTGAACGTTCTTTTCGGAAGCCTTCTGCTCGTCCTCGGTCATCTCGGACTTCTTCTTCATATCCTTGCACTTGTCTATAGCATCGCGGCGAATGTTACGGATAGCGACCTTTGCATCCTCGCCCATCTTTGCTACCTGCTTGGTAAGCTCCTTACGGCGATCCTCGGTAAGAGCCGGGAAGGAAAGGCGGATGACCTTACCGTCGTTCTGCGGATTGATTCCGAGATCAGATGTGAGAATTGCCTTTTCGATTGCCTTAAGCGTAGTTGCATCCCAGGGCTGAATAGCAAGGGTGCGTGCATCGGGAGTGGTGATCTGCGCGACCGCGCTGATCTGTGTGGGAGAACCGTAGTATTCAACGGTGATCTTGTTGAGCACGTTAGCGTTAGCTCTGCCAACACGGACAGATTCAAGCTCGGTCTGGTAAGACGCGATGCTCTTCTTCATTTTTTCTTCATAAGCTTTGGTATCAAGTTTCATATCTAATAACCTTTCTCTGTTTAAATTACTTTACTATCGTACCGATCTTTTCGCCCTTGATCGCGCGGATGATATTCTGAGGATCGTCGAGACCGAAAATGTGAAGCGGGATCTTGTTTTCCTTACCGAAGGAAGCAGCAGTTGCGTCGATGACCTTCATATCGTGGCTGAGGATATCCATGTAGCTGATCTCGTCAAGCTTGACGGCAGTCGGATCAAGACGGGGGTCTGCCGTATATACGCCGTCGATATTTTTCGCCATCATAACGACGTCCGCGTTTATCTCCGCCGCGCGGAGCATAGCGGTCGTATCGGTTGAGAAGAAGGGACATCCGGTACCGCATCCGAAGATGACGATCTTACCCTTTTCAAGGTGATGTACCGCCTTATTTCTGATATAAGGCTCAGCAACCTCATGCATTGCGATAGCCGTCATAACACGGCAGTCAACTCCAAGCTGAACGAATGCGTCCTGGATTGCAAGAGCGTTAATAACGGTTGCGATCATACCCATATGGTCAGCACGCGTTCTGTCCATATCGCCGCCCTGACGTCCACGCCAGATATTACCTGCACCGACGACGAGCGCGACCTCAACGCCAAGCTCGTTACATTCCTTGATAGCAAGGCAAATTTCTCTTACGAAATTATAATTGAGAATACCGTCCTTCTGACCTGCGGCAAGCGCCTCGCCCGAAAGCTTAATAAGTACTCTCTTATACCGTGTCTTTGTCTCCATAAAACCTCCTCGCCCGAAGGCATAAATTTGTCAGCATTTTATGCCCTTCGCCCCATCACACGAGATACGCATAAAATCACATAGTAATTTTACCACCTTTTGACTGATTTGTAAACAGTAATTTTGCAATTTCGGCAAATTTTCCGTTACTTTTTTTAATTTGTAAACTAATTCTTGACAAATGAAGAAAATAAGGTTATAATAACCCTATAAATGCGATAATGGTGAAGAGTATCCGTTAAATAGCTTACAGAGAGCCGCAGGCAGCTGAAAATGCGGCAGCGAAAGGACGGAGAAGGTCGCACCGTAGCAGCGGAAAGAAAGCTTAGGCAAGTAGACTCCGCCGTGAATCTGCGTAAATGATAAAAGAGTGCGTGCTATGGCACGAATTCAGGTGGTACCGCGCTTACGGCGTCCTGTTTTTTACGGGGCGTTTTATTTTTTGCTCCGATTAAAACGAAAACTATTAAGGAGAAATGTTATGACAAACGAACTTCCGAAGAATTATAACCCTGCGGAATTTGAAGACCGTCTTTACAAGTTTTGGGAAGAAAACGGCTACTTCCGCCCCTCGGGTGATAAGAGCGCACCGACGTTCTCGATGGTTATTCCACCTCCGAACGTAACGGGCCAGCTTCACATGGGTCACGCGCTTGACGAGACTCTTCAGGACATTCTCGTCCGCTACAAGAGAATGCAGGGCTTCGATACCCTTTGGGTACCCGGAACCGACCACGCGGGAATCGCAACTCAGATAAAGGTCGAGGAGCGCCTCCGCGTTGACGAAAATCTTACCAGATACGACCTCGGACGCGAAAAGTTCCTCGAGCGCGTTTGGGGCTGGAAGGATATGTACGAAAACCGTATCACCAGTCAGCTCCGCAAGCTCGGCGCATCCTGCGACTGGTCGCATCAGCGCTTCACTATGGACGAGGGCTGCTCGAAGAGCGTCCGCGAGGTATTCGTAAACCTCTATGAAAAGGGACTTATATACCGCGGCTACCGTATTATAAACTGGTGTCCCCGCTGCCTCACCGCCCTCTCCGACGCAGAGGTCGAATATAAAGATCAGCCCGGATTCTTCTGGCACATCAAGTACCCGATAATCGGTGAAGACGGATACGTTGAGGTTGCTACAACCCGTCCCGAGACGATGTTCGGTGATACTGCTATCGCAGTTAACCCCGATGACGAGAACACCAAGCATCTTATCGGTAAAAAGGTACTTCTTCCTATCGTAAACCGCGAGATACCCGTTATCGCAGACGATTACGTTGAGATCGGCTTTGGTACGGGATGCGTTAAGATAACACCTGCACACGACCCGAACGACTTCCTTGTCGGTCAGCGTCATAACCTTGAGCAGATCAAGGTCATGAACGACGACGCAACTATGAATGCGTACGCAGGAAAATACGAGGGAATGGACCGTTACGCTTGCCGTAAAGCACTTGTAGCTGATCTTGAAGCAGAGGGCTACCTCGTCAAGACCGAGCCGCACGACCACAACGTCGGCGTTTGCTACCGTTGCGGAACTACCGTTGAGCCGATGACGAGCGATCAGTGGTTCGTTAAGATGAAGCCCCTCGCTGAACCCGCAATCAAGGCAGTTGAGGACGGAAGCATCAATTTTGTTCCCGAGCGCTTCTCCAAAAACTACTTCAACTGGATGAACAACATCCTTGACTGGTGTATCTCCCGTCAGCTCTGGTGGGGACACCGCATTCCCGCGTTCTACTGCGACGAGTGCGGCGAAATGACCGTATCGAAGACCGATATCGACACCTGTCCGAAATGCGGAGCAAAGGTCCGCCAGGACGAGGACGTTCTCGACACCTGGTTTTCAAGCGCTCTTTGGCCCTTCTCTACCCTCGGTTGGCCAGAAACAACTGAGGATCTCAAGAGATACTATCCGACCGATGTTCTCGTTACGGGCTACGACATCATCACGTTCTGGGTATCGAGAATGATATTCTCGGGTCTTGAGCATATGGGAGAAAAGCCCTTCTCTACCGTATTCATTCACGGTCTCGTCCGCGACGCGCAGGGCAGAAAGATGTCGAAGTCTCTCGGAAACGGTATAGATCCCCTTGAAATAATCGAAAAATACGGCGCAGACGCGCTCCGTTTCGCGCTTGCAACCGGTAACTCCCCCGGAAACGATATGCGTTTCTCCGATGAGAAGATCGAGAGTGCAAGAAACTTTGCAAACAAGCTCTGGAACGCTTCGCGTTTCGTTCGTATGAACCTCACGATCGACAAGATCGAGCTTCCGAGTATTGACAAGCTTTCTCTTGAAGACAAGTGGATACTCAACGAGTATAACAACCTCGTAAACAACGTAGTTTACAACCTTGATAAGTTCGAGATAGGCGTTGCTCTCGGCGCGATCTACTCCTTTACTTGGGACATCTATTGCGACTGGTACATCGAAATTGCAAAGTCGCGTCTTAACGAAAAGGATACAGAGGCAAACCTCACCTGCCAGAACGTGATCGCATACGTTCTCTACGGAACTCTCAAGCTTCTCCATCCCTTCATGCCCTTCATCACAGAGGAGATCTACGCATCGCTTCCTCACGAATGCGACAGCATTATGATCTCGGCATATCCGAAGTATGACGAGTCGCTTTCTTTCCCGACCGACGCCGAGAAAATGAATAAGATCATCGACGCGATCAAGGCAATAAGAGCACGCCGCAGCGAAATGAACGTTCCGCCCTCCAAGAAGGCGACAGTTTATATCGCAACTAAATATACAGACATCTTCGGAGCAAACAGCGAGCCGTTCTTTATGCGTCTTGCATCGGCTTCCTCCGTCGTTGTGGCAGAGTCGTTCAACGAAAATGACATAAGCGCGGATAACGCAGTTCAAATCGTAACCGACTCGGCATCCATCTTCCTTCCCCTTTCCGATATTATTGACTTTGAAAAGGAAAGAGCGCGCCTTGAGGGTGAGAAGACCAAGGTCGAGGGCGAGATCGAAAGAATCGTAAAGAAGCTGTCGAACGAGGGCTTCGTATCGAAGGCGCCTACTGCAGTCGTTGAAGGCGAAAAGGCAAAGATGGCAAAATACCGCGAAACTCTTGACGGTATAATCTCGGCTCTTAACGCTCTTCCGAGGTAAGATATGAAGCGCTTTGAGATAAACAACTTTTTGTGGTCCGATAACGGCTACGAGCCGAAGGCATGGGCAGAGCTTCAGCTGACCGACGATAGGCTTTATATCAAGCTTACCGCCTGCGAAAAGGACCCCTGCGCGCGCTTTGCGTACGGCCCCGACGCTCACGTTTATTGGGACAGCTGTCTTGAATGCTTCCTTTCGTTCAACGGAAGCGAGTATTATATCAACCTTGAGGTAAATTCGATAGGTGGATACTATTCCGCCTATCGCACGGGTATGGACAACTGCCGAATCGTCGATATTTTCGCCGATGGCGGCAAGCCCAAGCCGACTGTGCTCGACGAAAAGTGGTACGTCGAGATAACACTTGATATGGCAAAGGTAAAGGAACTCTTCGGAATCGAAAAGATCGAAAGCATACGCGGCAATTTCTATAAGTGCGGAGACGAAACTCCGCTTCCCCATTTCGGTATGTGGAGCGTTATCAAGTC
Organism: Eubacteriales bacterium; assembly: GCA_045540175.1. Classification (GTDB taxonomy): domain Bacteria; phylum Bacillota; class Clostridia; order Oscillospirales; family CAG-272; genus Colimorpha_A. The sequence continues at coordinate 60,150 of JAZQGU010000042.1, forward strand.
AGACGAGCCCGCATTCCATAAGCCCGAATTTTTCGGAGATATTGATATCGCGGAGATAAGCTGATATGGAGCAAAGCAAGATCGACAGAATAAACGAGCTCGCAAAAAAAGCTAAGACCGGGGAGCTTACTCCCGAGGAAAAAGTCGAGCAAAAACAGCTCCGCGAGGAGTACATTCTCGAATTCCGCGCGGGAATGAGAGGGATCCTCGATAATACCTATATTCAGTATCCCGACGGAACAAAGGTCAAGGTCGAGAAGAAGAAATAACAAAAAGTGACGAGCAGTTTTGCTCGTCATTTTTGCTATTATGTCAACGGTCTTTATGAAATAACCACCACGTTGTTTTACCTTCTCCAGCGGGAGAAGGTGGCTGAGCGTAGCGAAGTCGGATGAGGTGTCATTTTGAAGGTTTTAGATCGTCAAATGTCAAATCCAGTTTTCTTAAAATATCCCTCACAACCCCGTCCAAGTTCCTATTTACATCGGAATTAGAATACCTCAAAACCGTAATGTTCCAAAGAGATAATTTGTGATCCCTTTCTGCATCATTATTTCTGTGCTCGGGGCTGAAATGCTGTGCGCCGTCAATTTCGATAACAGTTTTCTTTTCTGCAATATAAAAATCAACAATATAGTCGCAGATATTATGTTGTCGCCTGACGTTGAACGGCAGGCGTTTCAAAAACTTATACCACAACTCCTTTTCTTCCGGAGTCATGTTTTTTCGAAGCGTTCTTGCGTTCTCAACAAGCTTTTTGTTATAGGGTATCACTTAATTACTCCTCATCCACCACTTCGCCGGAACCCCCAAAGCTCGACAAGCTCGCTTCGGGGAACCCCTGCGCCGTGGTCCCCCTTCTCCCTCAGGAGAAGGTATTCTTACGGCTCGAATCCTTCAAAAATAAATGTTCTGTAAAGCTTTTTTGCCTTATTTACGTCGTCTGCGCTTTGAGGCGTCCAGCAGACCATATGTGCGCCGAGAAGCGCGCAGAGGCGGACAGAGACGCTATCGTACTTATATTCATAGGCAACAAAATGGGGGCGGGAAAGGAAATTGAGCAGCATATGTCGGAGAAGCTGATGAAGCAACCCCTTTTTATCGTCACGCTTTCCGAATGCGGTCGAGAGCTGACCTCTTACTACCTTCGGGCGGTTCTTTTTAAACCAACGCATATGCAACGGATTAAACGATTCAACACAGTATAAGCCGTCGTAATCATCAAGGAGCTCAGCAGCTTTTTTGCAAACCTCAGTATCAGCGTTTTCGCCCTTTATTTCGGTTACGAGCGGAACCTTTCCGCCGATTATATCAAGCACCTCTTTAAAGGTAGGAACGCCGATTTCATTAAGCTCCTTTGAAGTAAGCTCCGATACCTTTTTATCAACTCCGAACACCCTTTTCAAGGTATAGTCGTGGTTAATAACTGCGACCTTGTCGCTCGAGAGCTGAACGTCAAGCTCGATTCCGTATCCAAGCTCGACCGCCTTCTTGAATGCGGGGATCGTATTTTCCTTGATGCCTTCGCCGTGAAAACCGCGGTGAGCAATATATTTTCCGTCAAACGCCGCCGCCTTGCGTCCGTTCGCAGGACATATTGCGAAGAAGTATAAAAACACGATCGCGCCAATAACGGCAAGAATTATATACAGGGCTAACATTTTCAGTCCTCCACGTCAAGATGCTCGAGGAGTGATTTCTTCGCGGGCATCTTGCTGTCGCCGTGCTTGACGAACAGCATAGTAACAAAGGAAATACCCGCAAAGATCGTTGCATACGGGAACAGCGTTTTGTAGCTTACGTTAAGAAGATATCCCGAAAGAATCGGAGTGATTACCTGTGCTGCCATCGAGAAGGTATAGTATAGACCGGTGTATTTACCGATATCGCTTCCTCGGCTCATTTCAACGACCATAGGATAAGAGTTCACGTTTATCGCCGCCCAAGCAATGCCGACGAGGGCAAAAACGAGATTTACCGCAACGTGAGGCTTTGTAAAGAGGAACGCGACGCCGAACATAGAAGTAAGAAGCGCGCATCCGATAAGGATCATCTTCTTGCGTCCGATCTTGCTCGAAATGATACCGATCGGGATATAAGAAACCGCCGCAGCCGCCATTGCGATCATAAGGCAATTAGCAAATCCGCCGTCCTTCAGGCCCCAAATTGTTATAACGTACTTTGCAAAGCTCGTCGTAACAGCGTTATACGCCATATACCAGAACGCAACCGAAAGAAGCAGGAACACAAGACTGCGTTTAACCTCAGGACGGAGCTTTTCGTTTCCGCCGAGATTATTTTCGCCGTCATCGTCGCTTATACCGTACTCTCGCTCGACCGCCTCGCGCTCCTTAACGAAGCGGTTTTCGCGGACGAAGAACAGAAGCGCCGCCAGGCATATAAGCATTATTCCGGCAGTTATCGCAAAGAGCGGAAGATAGCTGTCGTGGATAAGTCCGAGGTTCTTTTCTCCGACCTTGAACGTCTCGGAGCAGCTGTCGCATACCGCGCTTTCAACTGTCGCCTTATCAATTAATACCCTGTGGCCGTCGGGGCAAATTGCGTAGTACTGTGTCTTCATGAGAAGCGATACCGCGACAAGAACGACGAGACCGCCAATAGTACCCATGAGATTGATTATCGCGTTTGCCTTTGAGCGTAGAGGCTTGGGAGTTATATCGGGCATCAGCGATACTGCAGGAGAACGGTAGGTTCCCATGCCGACAAGCGCGCAAAGGAGCAGACCCATAAAGAGCGGCAGGTTCTTCATATCGGCAGATATCGGAAGAAGAGTAAATGCCGTTCCCGCAAAAAGTGTGCCGAAGATAATGTACGGCATTCTCTTGCCTATTTTCGTATTCGTCTTATCGGAAAAAGCTCCGAAAAGCGGAAGGAGGAAGAGCGCGAAGATATTGTCAAGCGACATTATCCAGCCCGATGCCGCATCGCTTATGCCAAAATCGAATTTCAGCATAAGGGATATGAGGTTATCGTATAACTGCCAGAATGCAGTTATTCCGAAAAATGCAAATCCGCACAGAAGTGTGCGCTTGTAGTTCAGTTTCATACTTTATCCGCCTTTTCTTTTTTTGAAAATATAAGCTTACCGAGGAAGTAGTTCGTTATTACAACTATGACCGAAGCGGCAATTTTCGTTATTTCCTTATCAAAGCTCAGTATGTCGACGGAAAGAACGAATACGCCCTCCTGCAAAAGCAGAGACAGCACGCGGCTTCCGGCAAACGCCGCAAATTCCATCATAAGTGCCTTGACGCCTCTCCGTTTGCTTTCGAATACGAATATTTTGTTGACGACGTATGCAAATATCACCGCCCCGCACCACGCGGCGACATTCGCAATATGGTGGTTCGTGACCTTGTACAGAAGGAACGATATCACGAAGTCGACGAGCGTTGTCATCACTCCGAATATCAGATACTTTATCTGCATTTTATATCTTGCCAGAATGCTTTTCATATTTATTCTATCTCGTTTATTATTTCCTTATAGCGCTCGTAGGTATACAAAAGGTTTATCGCTTCAAGAAGTGCGTTTGTTGATATGTTGTCGGGAAGAGAACATTTTTCGGAGAGCCTTTTACGTTTATCACTGCTTCCCTCTCCGCCAAGTAAACCGTCGCAAAACAGGTCAGTTTTGGTCACTTTTCGGCACGATTTTAGCGTTTTTTCGCCGTTTTCGAGCTCATTTTGAACCGAAAAAGGAGCCAAGAGCGAATACAAAAGCCCGCTTTCCATTCCCTCAACTCCGATAAGCCCTTCCTTCGACATTTCGTCCTTACGCTTCTCTTTTCCCTCAAGCTTCGGAATATAAAGATGCGTCAGGCGGTCGCTCGGCACGAGGGCACGAAGGTGGTTGCGGATTACCAATCCTCCGCCGTCGCTGTCGGTCAAAACGATAAGCCCGTGCTTATCCGCGATACATTTAAGCATATCGCGTTTTTTTTCGTCCTTGAATATACCAAAGCCGTTCAGGACGATTATTTCACTTTCGACTATCGACGACAGCTTGATCTTATCGTACTTTCCTTCGACGATTATCGGACTTACGAGCTTCAGCTTTTTTTGCACGTTCTGCCTCCAGCTTTTTCTGCTTTTTGATGATGTATACCGTTGCGGCAACCGATACCGCCGTGATTACCAGCGCAATTATCAGCGGCGCTATGTGAGTGGTACCGTTTCCTATTCCGGTGACTGATATGAACGATATTATCGGAAGAATAAACGTCGACAGCAACATATCGAAGAAGCCGTCGTCAAGAACGTCGGTAGTGCCGCATATCATTACTATCCCGTAGCTTACCGATGCGAGCCCGAAAAGCATCGAAATAGCAAGCGTTACAAACGTTTTATTATACATGACTGCAAGCGCAAGCGCTCCGGCAACCGTTATAAGTGAAAGCCAACCCAAGACAACTCCCGGCTCACTCGCAAGGGCAATTTTCGTCGAGCTGAAGGACTGATACATAACCGACAGTATCATTACCGACAGCACGGGTGCCAGCATAAACGCGACCACAAATTTATCCTTGAATGCGCGGTCGAAGCGCTCTATTCTGTTGCGTTGCTCATCTCTTTGTTTTTTGTTCATTACCGTTTTTCAACCTTATCTTCTCGTCGCTTCGACGACGAGTCTTTCGAGAATTACGTAATTATCGAGCTTTGACGATTTAATAAGCAGATCCGCCTCGTAACACTTTTCCGACAGCGCGCGCAGGCGCTCGACAGTAGTTCTCGACGCGCTTTTGGCGTATAGACCCGCCTTATACTCGTGGAACTTAAGCTTTTTTGCGACATCTGCAAGCGGTATGCCGTTTTCGGTAGAATATTTGATGATCTCAAGATCACAAACGACTCTTGAAATTCCGCTTAAAATGATCTCAGGCTTTTCCTTTTGCTTTTTCATTTCACCGAGAACCGAGAAAGCCTTTTCGGTATTGAGGTCAAGTATGGCATTTGCAAAGTCAAAAGCAGCAATCTCTTTTCTTTCGCCGCAGACCTTTATTACGTCGTCGATAGTCAGCTTTTCCCTGCCCTGCGTTTTCAGGTAACAGGAGAGCTTATCTATTTCGTTTGAGAGGGCGTACATATCGCATCCGCATCTGTCGATCAGAAGCGCAACGGTATCGGGCGGGGCTATTATAAGCTCCGATGCAAAGTGCTTTGCGACCCACGAAGAGAGGCGCGCAGGCGTTTCCCTTTCGAAAATGACGGGGGTCAGACACTCACTCAACGCCTTTAGCTCCTTTGACGGAGCTTTTTTATTACCGATATCAAGCTCGTCGGGCTCGGTATACATAACAAGTATATTGTATTCATATTCCGGCAGGCATTTAAGCACCGAAACAAGCCCATCGAGCTCGCCTTCCGACATTGAGGAAATATAAAGCGAATTTATCTCGATCAGCTTTCTTTCCGCCATCATCGGAAGAGCCTCGATAGCGGCAAACAGGCGCTCCGGAGAATATGTGTCGCCCGTCAGGATTATATGATTAAACGCGTCACCCTCATCGACGGACGCGCTTCGGAGCGCAGAGAGGTAATGCCTTTTAAGGTAGTCCTCTTCGCCGCAGAAAAGATAACCGCCCTTCAGCTTTTTCAGCTCTGTGCGAAATTCGTTAGGTGTCATATCGGTGTCACCTTTATAAAGAGTCTGTTTCTTTCGGTATTAACGCCTCGTATTTCGATGCAATAATCAAGCACCATTGCCCCTCCCTTATCGGACACCGTATTTGCAACCTTTTTAGTGTTTACGGTAAATTCGACGGGCATATATGGGGTTTCGTAAGTGCATCTCTGACGCTTTACCTCGGGATCGAAGCAGAATGCGGCACTTAGCTCTCCGCTTCTTGTCATGGTTACCGAATTTTTCTTCGCGGTATCGAATATAAGCGTCGTAACGCAGTCAAGCCCGATCTCGTCGGGTTCCTTGTACGTTATATACGCTTTTCCGTTTTCCTCGCGGTATTCGCCGCGAACGGTGTATTCGATCACCTCGTCGCATTCCTCATTCATCATCTCGTAAGGAAGGCGTTCACCGTTATCGGAACGGAAATATCCGTCCTTTAAGGTTGAGGTGTACTTTTCGGCAAGAGCAAGGTCTGTTACCGTTGATTTAATCTTGATTCTGACGTCCACTGTTTGATCCGTTTCTTTATATATTTATACAGAGTAAAGTATAACATATTAACGCACGCTTGTCAACCGCGGTGAAATTTTCTGATAAACTTATATCTTTCAAGGGGAGAAACAGTTTAAGCTCCGGAAAACACTTTAGTTTTTTAAGAAAAAACAGTGCCGACGCAATTCAGCTTGCGTCGGCACTGTTTTGCTGTTTTATTCGACCATAATATTAACTGAATTTTCAAGCTCACCCGAGGTAACTTTAAGAGTAACGTCTGATCCGACAGTTGTCTTTATAATCGCAAGCGCCTGACCTCTGAAGGTGTGGCAGGTTGACGCGGTATAATCGTCATCACAGCAGGGACGCGCGCAGAAAATTGCTTCAAGAGAGCCACCGACAACCTCGGCAGAAAGCGTCTCATCATAATCTCTTATGATATTTCCGTCACAGTCAGTTACCGTAATATCAACGTAGATAAGGCGTCTGTCTTCCCAGGTGTAGCCGTTGTTCTCCACGTTCATTAGGAGCTTTGACGGCTTTGAGCAGGTATAAAGCGTTGCTCTTGACTGTTCCTTACCGTCCTTTATGGCAACTGCGGTTATTGTTCCCTTTTCATATACCGCATCAAGGGTAGCAATTGCTTTGACCGGCTTGGTTTCGGCTACGAGCTTATCGTTTATGTACCATTTTACCAAGTCGGCTTTGGTATATGCCTCGGCAACAAACGGCTTGCCTTCATATTCGTCTCCAAAAGTCCAGGTCTCTTCAACGTCATGCCAGTGCCAGCGAGTGCCGTAATGCTGCTTTCCGTAATGCTTTGGATGGGTCACAAAAATTCTTATAGGGGTATCGTCAAACCAAACTGCCTCGCGGTAATAGGACTGAGGTCTACGCATACCGCAAAGGTCAAGGTCACCCTGGAAACAGCTCTTCCACGGATATTTTATGGGGTGAACCTTAGCAACCTCGTCTTCCCAATAGGAAATGCCCATTCCAACCTCTCCGAGATTGTCGATAGCTGTCCAGGTGAAGTCGCCAATGTTATAAGAATTATTTATAACGTTGTTCCAATAGTCGTAAATATTTGAAGTCGAGCCGATATTCCAGTTTTCAGAGCCCCAGATGACCTTGTCGGGATTTGCTTTATGGAACTGCTCATATTTCGAATGATAATAGTTGCATCCGATGATATCAAGCGGCGCCTCGATCGGCTTTGTGATCTCGATGATCTTTTCGACATCTCCGTTTCCGGTGCGAGATGCCATATATTCCTTATAATCTTCCGTGTCGATGTCCTCTGAGTGATATTCAGCCAAGGAAATCTTTTGAATTGCGGCGGTTACAAGTTTCGTATCATCGTACTTTTTCACCTCGGCAACCATTTCCGCCGAAAGCCGGGCTCCGCCCGAGGTACCGTCGATTTCGTATATCTCGTTTCCTATGGAATAGGAGAGAACGCAGGGGTGGTTTCGGTCGCGTCTTACCATAAGGGCAAGATCTTCACGCCACTTGTCGGTAAAGAAAATGTGATAATCGTGTGTAACGAATTTTCTCTTTCTCCAAACGTCAAACGCCTCGTCCATCAAGAACATTCCAAGCTCGTCGCAGGCGTTAAGAAGGGCAAGAGACGGCGGGTTATGTGCAATTCTTACCGCATTAAAGCCCGCTTCCTTCAAAAGTCGAATCTTTCTTATTTCGCTTTCCGCGTATGCCTTTGCGCCCAACGCACCGTGGTCGTGATGAATGCATCCGCCCCTGAGCTTGATGCTTTTGCCGTTTACAACAAGACCGTTTTCGGCAGAAACCTCGATGGTCTTAATACCGAAATTCTCTATGGTCGTGTCGGTTAAACTGTTGTTTGTGAAAATCTCTGTTTTCAGCGTGTAAAGGTTTGGAGCGTCGACGTCCCAAAGCTTCGGATTCAAAACAGTGAGTCTTGTTTCAAGCTCGTTTTTGCCCTTATTAAGGTGAACTTCTATGGTATCCGTCAAAACATCATTACCGTTTTTTTCGCTTACTGTAAAGGCGATCTTAGCAGTAACATCCTCGTCCGAGCTTACCGTATAGGAGAGCTTGATCTCTGCCGTATTGTCCTTAACTTTAGAAGTGGAAACAAACATGTCCCACGGCTCAATTCTTACAGCACCGCCCTCATACAAAAATACATCGCGATAGAGTCCGGATCCGCTATACCAACGGGTAGAGCGATCAAGGGGATTTGTTGTGATCACAAGCTTGTTATTTATGCCGTAAACGATGCTATCCGTCAGATCAACCAGATACGGAGTGTAGCCGTGCGGATGAATTTTAAGAACATTCTCGTTCAAGCTTGTCTCGGAGATACTGTATGCACCGTCGACGTGAAGAATGTAGTGCTTGTTTTCTTCAAAGGTCAAAAACTTCGCATATTTTCCGCAGCCAAGACGGAAATAACCGTTGTTTGGATCACCGTTTTCATCTCTTTCTTTAAGAACGGAGTAATCGTGAGGAAGGTCAACGTCTTGATACCCGTTATTCATTGGTATTTCCGTGAACTTCCAGTTTTTGCTGATACAGGTTTTAATCATATTGGCGCTCCTTTCGCTTGTTGATTCAATATTATCACACAAAATAAAAAAAGTCAACGAATGTTTTGAAATACTTTTAACACTCAGTTATAGCACGACAGTATCTGCATAATCCGGAATTTCAAAAACAGATATGGAGTACATCTGTTGACATTTCTTTGTAATTATGTTATCATTTTAGGTGCAACTGATCGATGCTACTACCGGATCAGTTGCGTCAACCTCCTATATCGAAAGGAATTTAATTATGAAACAAGAACTTTACAACTTTGAAGTCTTTCCTATGGTATTTCCTGCCGAACGTGAAGTAGAATTGACGGTACGCTCTTTGGGCGGAAGAGATGAGTTCAGCGCTTCGTCTTATCGGATAGAAATCATAGCGATAGATACGTATCCTCCCGTATGTAACGTTTCGTTGACAGTGTCTCCCGAAGCAGACAATTGCTTGCGATTCTCTAATGTATTCCATGGAGAAAAGGAGCACTATATCCGTATTTACGACGGCGAACGACGCATCGTACAGCTGTCGGTATACTCTCTCGGCTCGGATATGGCTTGCCGTTTACCTTTCCGTGGAGATCTGCATATGCATACCTGTCGATCCGACGGCGGTGAGATACCTGCGGTTGTCGCTGCCAATTATCGTGCTAAAGGTTATGATTTCCTCTCCATAACCGATCATGAGCGGTATTATCCCTCTCTGGAAGCCATTGAAGCATTCTCCTCACTTGATACAACGTATACTTTGGTCCCGGGTGAAGAGGTTCATCTTCCTTTGACAAACGTACACATCGTTAATTTCGGCGGATTGCACAGTATCAATGGGCTTCTGAACGATATCCAATCATATACTGAGGTGGACGGCGATCCAAACCGTTTGTCTGCTGTCGGCAAACCGGGCAGAGTGCGAACACGCGAAGAATACTGCGAAGAAATCCGAAAATTTGCCGATGAACTGACCGTTCCGCAGGATGTTGATCCCTTAAGCTACGCGACATGTGTTTGGGCATTCAATCATATTCGTGAAGCCGATGGTCTTGGCATTTTTGCTCATCCTTATTGGTTGGCCAATGTATTCCATGTTTCCGAGCCGCTGACCCGTTATCTTATGGAGACTCATCCTTTTGATGCGTTCGAGGTATTGGGCGGCGAAAACTACTATCAGCAGAATGGATACCAAACAGTTCTGTACTACGAGGAATGGAAACGTGGACGTGTCCATGCCATCGTCGGATCCACCGACAGCCATAATTCTACAGAACATAATCGTGATGCCGATATTTGTTCGACGATTGTATTCAGTCCGGCAAATGAGAGAAAGGCTTTGATTGATTCCATCAAAAATCGGTACAGTGTAGCTGTTGATACAATTTCAAAGGAATACCGTTTGGTTGGTGAGGAGCGCTTCCAGCGATACGCCCGTTTCTTGATGGACAACTGGTATCCTCGACACGATGCAGTTTGTCAGCAGGAAGGATATTGGATGAAAGCCTACGTAACCCATAGCGATGAAGAAGCCGAAACTGTTTTGAAAGCTATCTCGCCCCGCGTCAAAGCTTTGTTTGATAAATTTTTCCTGCTTGCAGACAATTGAGTTTGTGAAATACTGATCTTGTTATCAAATAAAGACATTCGGCAAATAATCAATATCACATAATACACAAATTAACAACATTTTTTGTGAAATTATATGTTGACAAAGTCAATTATGGGTGGTACAATATGTGTAGCAGGCTCGCCGAGGTCGTTATCGGCGCAGCCATACAAAAACGTTCGCATTTTGCGAATGAAAATTGGGAGGACACCATGTCTGACAAAATAAGAGACGAACAGACCGACTATCTGTTTAAAGCCATTCTCACCCTGAGCGACCTTGATGAGTGCTACGCATTTTTTGAGGATCTTTGTACGGTTTCCGAAATACGCGAAATGGCAAAACGCCTTACTGCCGCCAGGATGCTCAACAAAAACTACATCTATTCCGAAATCGCAGAACAGACGGGTCTCAGCACGGCGACGATCAGCCGCGTTAACCGCTGTCTCAAATACGGAAGCGACGGTTATGCCGCTGTAATTCCGCGCCTCGAAAAGCGCAGATGAGCTATTCCGCGATAGCCGAGTGCTACGATGCGCTCAATTCTCATATTGATTACAAATCATTTGCAAACTTCTTGAATAAAGAAATAAGAGCCGGCGGTATTTCCGACGGCTCTCTTGTTCTTGACCTCGCATGCGGTACGGGTAATATCACTCTTCCCCTGCTTAAATGCGGTTACGATATGATCGGCGTTGACCTTTCGGGAGAAATGCTCAATATCGCAAGAAACAAAAAAGACGGTGACAAAGTACTGTGGCTTTGTCAGGATATGCGCTCATTTGAGCTTTACGGAACGGTCGGTGCAGTCGTTTGCTGTCTTGACAGTATAAATTATCTTACGACCAGAAACGGGCTTGACAAGTGCTTTTCCCTTGTTCACAACTATCTTGACCCGAACGGTATTTTTATTTTTGACGTCAATACTCCATACAAATTTGAAAATGTCTACGGAAACAATCACTATATCCTAGAGGACGACGGAATATACTGCGGCTGGCAGAATTATTTTGATAAAAAGTCGGGGCTATGCGATTTCGAGCTTTCATTCTTTTATGAAAACGAGGACGGAACCTACACCCGCCTTGACGAAACGCAGACAGAGCGTTGCTGGAGTATTAGGACTATTAATAATCTACTTGTCAAAAACGGATTCGAAGTTCTTAAGATAGTTTCCGACTTTAACGGTTCTGCCCTTAAAGATACAGACGAGCGTGCTTTTTTCGTCTGCCGCGCGATAAAATAGGGCTTTATTCTTGATTTGTTCATTTATCTGTGATATCATATATTCAGTTTCTTTTAGGAGTTTGTAAATGAAAAAGATTATATCTCTTGTTTTATCCCTTGTTATGGTTTCGGCGCTTTTCCTTTGCGCTATGCCTGTATCGGCTAAGGCAATACACAAAAGCACCGTTAACCTCATCGGAATCAATAAAAGTGAGTCCGGCTCGGGATATAAATGGAATAACTATGACAGTATTCTGACTCTCGACGGTCTCAATATCGAAACGAAAGACGATTACGGTCTTAAGATCCCCGACGGCGCAACCGTCGTTTTGAAAGGCGACAACTACATCGAAGCCAAAAAGGCTGCTGTATTGATCGAAGCCAAAGTCGTTTTTAAGGGAAGCGGTACCTTAACGCTCGTCAGTGAGATCGGAATCTTCTGCAGCTCTGTTGACAAAACCGATTCTCTCAGTATTCTCGGCGGAACTTATAAGATAAAAAGCAGCGGGGTCGGTATCGTATCCGACTTCCATCGCGTGTCGTTTTCAAACTCCAAGCTGACGTTTAAAACCTCGGGCGAATACGCTGTAAAAGCTCAGAGTATTACGACAGGTGCAAAGACCGTTATTAAGGCTGATGCTCCGCTTTACGGCAAGGACAAGATCCTCATTGAATCGTCATCTATCACCGTAAATACCGACAGCAAGGCTCTCATTTCCGATAATCCCGTGACCTTCTCCAAGGTGACCCTGAAGGCGGGCGACAGCGCAAAGAGTCTTTCAAAGATCGACCTCGAAAAGGCTTCTTATGACGGTCAGAAGTGCATTAAAACGATCTCAAAGTATGATGGGCAGAAGAAAAGTCTCTTCTTCGGAGACGGAGTTCCGAGATACGTTGACGTTATCGTGCTGATCCTCGGTATCGGCGGTCTTGTTGCCGCAGTAGTCGTTCCTGTCCTTTATAAGAAGAAAAAGGCTATGCTCGCCATTGCGCTTCGTGATGCCGAACAAAACGAAAAGAAGCCTTCAGCAAATAAAAAGTAACTTGATTCCCCGCTTCGGCGGGGAATTTTATATATAAACAAAATTTTCTATGTAAATACTGTAAATTCCCACATATTGTTTATTGACTTTTCCGCTGTGATACTATATCATAATTATAGATGATATCAGGAGAAATCTATTATGAAGCTTCTAAAGAAAATATCCATATTTCTCCTTACCGCCGCCATTTTTATGTCGGCGCTTGTTGTCTTTGCGGAAGAAGCTCACGCCGAGACTCCGAATTGGCCGTATCTTGAGATTTCTGTTCCCGTTTCAGCCAAAAACAAGATCACAGATACCGATGAGGCGGCTTTCAAGGAGAAGATCACGTCTGCCGCAAGTATTCCCTTCTTCGCTCTGATAAGAGACTATCCCGATCTTACAATGTGGACGAACCGTTTTGAGTTCAAGACCGCATACAGAATAACGACCTACGGTACCAGCAAAAAATATGAGCTCACCAAGGTCGATTACACGCTTCACGGATATTCTAATTATACCGACCCGCGCGGCATGCTCGCTCAGATAAACAAGGTTGTTGACAGCTTCATTCCATCAGGAGAGACGATGTATGATAATCTTCTCTCGATCCATAACTTTATCTGTAAAATAAACTCATACGTCAGAGAGAGCGAGGGCGCGCTCTACTGCTACTCCGCTTACGGCTCGCTTGTTAACCGCAAATCGGTATGCGAGGGATACGCCGAGGCGTTCAAGCTTCTTTGCGACAAGGTGGGAATCGACTGTATTCTCGTAACCGGAATGTCCAAGCCCGCTTCCGAAAAGCCTATGGAAGCTCATATGTGGAACCTCGTTCGCATGGACGATGACGTCTGGTACGCGGTTGACGTTACCTGGGACGATGCGGGTGACATTGAGGGCAATTTAAACTATTTCCTCGTAGGCGCTGATACCGTTGTCAAAGGCAAGAAGTTCACGGAAAGCCATTTAACAAGCTATGATTTCATTAATATTCAGGGCTCCGGAAAAACTATTCCGAATCTCGAATATCCTTCCCTTTCAAGCGTTGCTTACGACAAGGAAAACGGCAAAACCGATTATTCTTACAGCGGTGGAAGATTTCATTATTCCTTTTTGAGCGACATTGAAAAGGAAATATATGACGCTATGCTTGAAAAGCTCATCTCCGATATGCCGTCCGATCCGACCAAAACACCCGAGCCTGTGCCAACCGATGATCTCGTGGTTACTACTCCCGATCAAACAACGCCTCCCCCGGTTGTGACGACCCCTGAGATCACGACTACCGAAGAGGAAACGACGACCGAAAAGGTCACCACGACTGAGGAAGAAACAACCGAAGAGGTCACAACAACCGAAAAAGTCACAACGACGGAAGAGGTTACTACAACCGAAAAGGTCACCACGACCGAAAAGGTGACAACAACGGAAAAGGTCACTACAACGGAAAAGGAAACCACAAAAGAGATCACAACTACGAAGCCTACGGTTACTACTCCCGTTCAGACGACGGAATCCGAAACCACAAAGCCGACTGTGACGACCACAAATCCCGTTACCACCCCTAACACAACCAAGCCGGTCACAACGACTCCGGGTTCAACTACTCCGCCACCCGAATCTTCGAGCTCGGAAAATGAGACCGAATCCGACTCCGAAACTGATACCACGAAGCCCGATACGACAAAGCCCGATACCTCGGACAGCGATACCACATCGAAGCCCGACACCTCCGTTGGTACAACGACTTCGGGAAGTAACGGCAAAAATGACAAATCCGACATTTCCGGTCTCTACAGAACTCTTACTGTCGTGCTCATTGCAAGCGCGATAACCTGTATGTCGGTAATTCTCGGAATCGTTATTATCAGATACGCAAAAAAGCATAACGGATAAGCAAATCACCGCAGGAAAACCTGCGGTGATCTTTTTATTTGCGGTTTATTACCTCGGCGAGCATTTCCGCGCAGTCGGCACGCGTAAGAACGTCAGTCGGGGAGATACCGCCGTTTTCTGTCTTTATAACGCCTATTTCGATAAGCGAGCAGACGGCGTCAAGGGCGTAATTCGGGACCTCATCAATATCGTCGAAAACCGGCAAGATTCTCGGATCATCCGCTCCGATAAGTGCATCAATTATAACGCAAGCCTCTGCTTTCGTGAGTGTTTTATTGCAGTCAAGACCCTTCAACTCATCTTCCAATATAAGAGACAGATCGTATGCCGTCAGGACATAGGACCTGTATTCCGACGGGAGGGCCATTATATCCTCAGCGATATCCTGCGGAGCTGCAGTTTTGAGCGTTACGGATGCCGCAGTCATTGAAGCCTTCAAAAACTCGCCGTACGATACCTCCTTATCGGGCATAAAGACCTTCTCGCCGTCATCGGTTCTTCCCGTCATAATCCCCTTTGAGTGGAGCAATATTGCGCCGTAGTGACCCGGATCAAAGATCATATCCTTGAATACTATCCCGCTTTCGCTTCTCTTTACGGTAATATCAACTGTGATCTTTTCCGATCTGTTGCCGTACTTGTCGGTTGCAACGTACGAAAAGCTGTCGCGTCCGACGTAATTTTTCATCGGAGTATAGGTATATTCGCCGTCTTCTCTATTCTTCACGCTGAGAAGTCCTTTATCGGGGTAGGAAACGATCTCGTATTTTACCGAATCCCCCTCGGGATCTGCGCTTTTCATTGTTCCGTTTACGGCGATGTTTTTATAGGTTGTGATCTTAAAAAAGCTTTCGTCTATTCCTGCCGAGGTCGGCGAATAGTTTTTTGCATCGAGGAAGTACATTACGGTTTTATAATTATACTGTCCGTCGACGGTGAAGGTAAATTCCGCGCTTTCGGTATCGCTGTTTGGGGTAAACGTGAGGGACGAAAGACTTGATGATGATATTTTTTGTCCCTTGGTTACGGTGAGCGAACCGAGAGTGAGCCTTCCCGCGCTGATACTCGGAAGTGAGGTTATTACTATACTCTTCGGGGTTGTGCCGAGAACCGTTTTGAATTCCGATTTTGTAAAGCTGATCGCTTCACCGCTTCCTGCAGAAAGGATCATCGGATTCGATGCGGCGATGACATCAAATGCAGGCGAAAGGTTTTTTTTACTTTTTGCAGAGGTTGACGGCGTGAGAATACCGACAATGCAAACGGCTGTCATAATCAGTGTTATGATCTTTTTTATCTTATTCATTTTTGCCTCCGTAACAGATAATTTCAAGTGTTTACAAAATACACTTGTATGTTTTCGGTTTTTAACTTATAATATCATTATGCCGTGAGTGCAAACTATATGACGGAGGCGCGTATGATTACTGTTATTTCAACTGAATACGACGGTATGATATTGCGCGAATATCTGAGAAACGTTCTGCGCTTATCCCGTGCGGAGCTTACCGAGTTGAAGAAGCGCGACGATGGAATTATGCTGAACGGGGTGCGCGTGACGGTACGCGCAGTGCTTAAAGAGGGAGACGAGCTTATTCTTTCACGTGACGATATTGCGTCGAGCGGGGGGATAGCTCCCGTTGAGCTTCCGATTGAAATTCTATACGAGGACGATGACGTGATCGCCATTAACAAGCCGCCATTTATGCCGACTCATCCGTCGCACGAGCATCAGTCCGACACGCTTGCAAACGCACTCGCCTTTTACTTCAAAAACAAGGGCGTTAACTTCGTATTCCGCGCTGTAAACCGTCTTGACCGCGATACGAGCGGAATCGTTCTCGTTGCAAAAAATAAAAATTCCGCCTTCGTGCTCGCAAGGCAGATCTCGGAATTCAAGGTAACGAAGAGGTATATCGCACTTGCCTGCGGTGAGATTATCGGCAAGGGAGAAATCGAGGGGAATATAAGACGGATCGAGGACGGAAGGATGAATCGCGGTGTTTTTCCCGACGGGCAATACGCCTTGACGGAATACGAAGCTTTGTGCTTCAAAAACGGCATTTCAACTCTGCTCGTTACACCGAAAACAGGCCGAACGCATCAGATACGAGTACATCTTTCTCATATAGGACACCCGATTCTCGGCGACACTCTTTACGGTGACGAAAACGGAAGCAATTTGATTAGCCGTCAGGCACTTCACGCATATTCACTTACGTTTTCACATCCGACAACCAATAAAAAAATTACGGTCACAGCGCCGATACCGAACGATATGGCGGCTTTGACCGATTACAAGGATAATTTATGCAAAAAGTAAGATCGTTTTTCAAGAAGGCTATCGGAATAACTCCGATATGGGCACGCATATCGCTTTGCCTCGGAGCTTTTTCGGCGGTTATGTACGTCGTTTTTCTTCTTTCTCCGAGCTTTTCGGATTTCTTTAACCGCTATCCTGCGGCGTTTTTACGGGCGGTTCTGGCAAAGATCACGGGAATACTTCCATTTTCGCTTGCCGAAACGGCTATTATGCTTTTGCCGATTATCATTACCGTTGTCATAATAAAGATCGTAAAAGCGGCTAAGGGAGAATTGCGCGACACGGCGCGGATGCTTGTTTGCATGCTATCTGTGCTGTCGCTGTTTTTCAGCAGCTTTTCGCTTCTTTTTGCCTCGGGATATCGCGGCACGACCCTTGATAAAAAGCTTGGGCTTGAAAGAACTGCCGTCAGCGCAAAGGACCTGGAATCGACGGCAAGAATACTGCTTTCCGAGCTGAAGGAATTGACAGGCGAAATCACGTTTGCGCCGAGCGGAGCATCGATGATGCCGCATTCTCTCTTCGAGATGAACGACGAGCTTCAGGACGCCTACAAAAAAGCGGCGAAAAAATACGATTTCTTACCGAATTTCAAGAGCTCTGTTAAGCCGATTATTCTGAGCGAGCCGATGACCTACACCCACATTTCGGGCATTTACACTTTCTTTACGGGGGAAAGCAACATAAACACGAATTTTCCCGATTACACCCTTCCCTACACCGCCGCGCATGAGCTTGCTCATCAGAGAGGAATCGCGCGCGAGGACGAGGCGAATTTCGTTGCTTTCCTTGTCTGCATCGAGAGTGACGACCCGTATATCCGTTACAGTGGATATATGAACCTTTACGAATACGTTCTTTCGGCGCTTTACGAGGCGGATAGCAAGGCGTATTCTGCGATTATAAACGAGACGGGCAATGCTCTCGTCGGAGAGATCGTTGCGTATAACAAATTCTTCGACAAATACCGCGACAACGTCGTTGCTGACGTCAGCGGCTCGATGAACGATAATTACCTGCAGTCGCAGGGACAGGCGGCGGGTTCTCACAGCTACGGAATGGTAGTTGATCTTGCGGTGGCGTATTATAAGAAAAAATGAGCATAAAAAAGCGACCGTGAGGTCGCTTTTCTTGTATTCGTTTACAAAACCTATCAGGATTTAAATATTACAGCCGCGTTTGCAAAGCATTCGTCGTCACTATAATCCTTTGCTTCCCATTCTGCCTTAGTGCCGACGAAGTTAACGGTTTGAATGTCGGTACCTCCAAACGCTGTCTCAACAATTTTCTCAACGCTGTTTGGAATAGTAATACTCGTCAAGCTTGTGCAATTGGAGAACGCACTCTTTTCAATGCTCGCAACACTATCGGGGATAGTTACGTTAGTCAAGCTTGTGCAACCGTATAGCGCACTCTCTCCAATACTCGTAACACTATCGGGGATAGTTATGTTAGTTAAGCTTGTGCAACGTGAGAACACACTCTCTTCAATACTAGTAACACCGTTAGGAATCGTTATACTCGTCAAGCTTGCGCAACGTGAGAACGCATGATTACCGACAACCGTAACGCTGTCAGGAATAGTTATACTCGTCAAGCTTGTGCAATGTGAGAACGCATAATTACCGACAACCGTAACGCTGTCAGGAATAGTTATACTCGTCAAGCTTGTGCAACCGGCAAACGTAGATGATTCAATGCTCGTGACGCTATCGGAAATAGTTATACTCGCTAAGCTTTTGCAATCAGAGAACGCACTATATCCAACACTGGTAACGCTGTCTGGAATAGTTATGCTTGTCAAGCTTGTGCATTCGGAGAATGCACTATATCCAACACTGGTAACGCTGTCTGGAATAGTTATGCTCGTCAAACTCGTACATAAATAGAACGCACCCGCTCCAATACTCGTAACGTTATCCGGGATAGTTATATCCTTTAAGCTTGAACAATTATAGAACAAATAAAAATCAATGCTGGTGACGCTATCAGGAATAGTTATGCTCGTCAAGCTTGTACAATGGGAGAACGCATGCGATTCAATGCTCGTAACGCTATTCGGGATAGTAATGCTCGCTAAGTTTTTGCAATCGGAGAACGCACTCAATCCGATGCTTGTAACGCTATCGGGGATGGTTACACTCTTTAAGCTTGAGCAACAGGAAAACGCTTCCTCTTCAATGCTCGTAACACCATCGGGGATAGTTATACTCCTTAAGCTTGAGCAAGAGAAGAACGCATGCGATTCAATTCTCGTTACGCTATCGGGGATCGTTATGCTCTTTAAGCTTGAGCAAAAGGAAAACGCGTCCTCTTCAATGCTCGTAACACTGTTCGGGATGGTTACGCTCTTTAACTTTGAGCAAAGTAAGAACGCACCCTTTCCGATGTCAGTAACGCCGTCTTTGATTATTACTTTTGTGATGTCCACACCCCACGGCTGCGGAGAACGGGTACTATATTCGCCCATCTTTCCGTTACCGCTGATAGTGAGTTCGGTTCCTCTGAGCGTCCAAGTGCAGTCACCGGTCGTACCGCTTTTTGATGCAGAACCGTTACTGCATGCAACAAAAGTCATAAATGCGGAAATAATTAAAATAAATACAAGTAATCGTTTCATTTCTTACCTCCAAATATTTTATAAAATGTGCAAACAGAACAGGCGTATTCATCCACCACTTTAATTGTATCATGGTAAAGAGGATTTGTCAATATTGATGCGTTCGCATTGCGGAAAGGCAAGTGGGCGTTCAATATTCGCCTAATGCGGATAACAGAAAGAGCGTAGGAACCTGCTGCAAGCGCCTACACCTCGGGCTTGACTTTATATCGGGAATGTGTTACAATAGCCAGGTGTGTAAAAAAGGAAATGAGGAAAAATAATGATTACAGTATCAGATTTGAGCTTTCAGTTTGGCGGACAGCTTCTTTTTAAGGACGTTGACCTAAAATTTACCCCCGGAAACTGCTACGGTATAATCGGCGCTAACGGTGCGGGCAAGTCGACCTTTCTTAAGATCCTTTGCGGTGAACTTGATCCGACTAAGGGTGCTGTCACAATTCCCGACACGGTCAGAATGTCGGTGCTTCGCCAGGACCACTTCGCTTTTGACGAATTTACAGTTCTTGACACCGTAATTCAGGGAAACAAGCGTCTTTACGACATTATGATAGAAAAGGACGCTATATACGCAAAAGAGGATTTTACCGATGAGGACGGCATTCGTGCTTCCGAGCTTGAAGGCGAATTTGCCGAGCTTAACGGCTGGGAAGCGGAGTCCGACGCGTCAAAACTTCTTCAGGGACTCGGACTTTCGGAAACCATTCTTTACGATCTTATGTCGACCCTGAAGGAGAGCGAAAAGGTCAAGGTTCTTCTTGCACAGGCGCGTTTCGGAAACCCCGATATCATTCTTCTCGACGAGCCTACGAACGGTCTTGATATTGACGCGGTCAGATGGCTTGAGGACTTCCTTGCAGACTATTTCGGTACGGTTCTTGTCGTTTCTCACGACCGTCACTTCCTAAATAACGTTTGTACAAATATCGTCGATATCGACTACGGTTCTATAAAGATGTACGTCGGTAACTACGAGTTCTGGTATGAGTCCAGCCAGCTTATGCAGAGACTCATAAAACAGCAGAACAAGAAGAACGAGGACAAGATCCGCGAGCTTCAGGCGTTTATTTCGCGCTTCTCTGCGAACAAGAGTAAGTCACGCCAGGCGACGGCGCGCAGAAAGCTTCTTGACAAGATCGCGCTTGAAGAGATCCCCGCGTCGAGCAGACGCTATCCGTTTATCGGCTTTGATATGGACCGCGAGGCGGGTAAGGATATTCTTTTCGTCACCGATCTCACAAAGACCGAGAACGGCGAGATCATGTTCAAGGATCTGACTTTCACAGTCAACAAGGGCGATAAGATCGCTTTCGTCGGTAACGAGCAGGCGATCACTTCCCTTTTCCGTGTTCTTATGGAGGAAACAGAGCCGGACAGCGGTTCGTTCAAGTGGGGTATCAGCATCACGAAGTCCTACTTCCCTCACGACAACAGCGAATATTTTAACGGCTGTCACGACTCTATTCTCGACTGGATGCGCCGTTATTCAAAGGATCAGACCGAGACTTATCTGCGCGGCTTCCTCGGCAGAATGCTCTTCTCGAACGAAAGCGTTTTCAAGGAAGTAAACGTTCTTTCTGGCGGTGAAAAGGTCAGATGTATGTTCTCGCGCATGATGCTTTTCGGCTCGAACGTACTTCTTCTCGACCAGCCGACAGACCATCTCGATCTTGAATCCATCACCGCCGTCAACCACGGTCTTGACAATTTCAAGGGCAACGTCCTCTTTACTTCTCACGACTACGAGATCGTGAACACCGTTGCTAACAGAATTATTGAGATCAGAGATGACGGCACCTACGTCGACCGTCAGGGCAACTACGACGATTTCGTCGAGTACAAGAAGGCACAGGGAATTCTCAATATTACGCTTTGATAAAACCGTTACAAATCGGCGCACCTGAAAAAGCAGGTGCGCCTTTTTATATTCATCGTTTTTCGTCAAGACAAACGGAAATCAGTATGATATAATATTGTCACAAGCAGTAGGCCGACCGCTTAATTTATCCATTTCAGGAGGTAAGATATGGAAAACAATGATTTGATAAGAAAAGCCGTAAAATATATCAACAACTTGGGCTCAAATGCGACCACGCTTGATGACGTAGCAAAGAACGCAGGCTTTTGCACCGACTACTTCAACCGTATATTCCGGAACCACACGGGATTTAACGTTATGGAATACGTAAAATTCAGAAGACTAAATCGTGCCGCACGAATGCTTCGTACATCTCCTGAACGTGACATTCTGTCGATTGCCTTGGATTGCGGTTATGAAAGCCACGAGGGATTTGCACGCGCATTTAAAGAACAATACGGCAAATCCCCCAGCGAATACCGTAAAACAATGAAAAACCAACCGGTTGTTTGGGCTGACAACGAATTAAACGCTACCGCTGTTTCTGAATTTCGCCACGTTCTTTCCGATTTTCTTGAAAAAGATGCTGATGAGGCCATAGATTGGCTTCTTGAAAAAGATGCAAAGCGTTACGGATATACGGCTATAACCATTGCCATTAACGGCTCAAAAATCGTTTCGGACAAAGACTCATTTGAAAAGGGTTTTGTTACGATAGACAATTTTTTTGAAAACCCTTATTTAACACTTGTTCTTGATGATTTGAGCAATCTAAGAGATTACATTGATAAGCTCATGCTTTTCAAACCCGGAAATATTGATTTCATGTTCCATAATGATGTATCATTTGAAGATGTAAAAACGACTCTTGAGGGAGTCAATTTCAAAGGAATAAGAGAAAGAAATGAAACAATGTATTTCGGAGAACCTTTCGTTCTGCCTAAGGAAGCACAAAAGTATGACATTCATATGTTGGAGCTTCAAGATTCGGAAGCGATTGATGAATTTATTGAAGGATACTCAAATGAAATGTTCAAGAGATCTGGTGGATACGGTCTTAAAAACTTGCTAAAAAAGCCGCTTGAGCAAAGACCGCTTTCGCAACCCTTTGGCGTTTTTGATGGCAAAAAGCTGCTTGCTATATCCTATGACGGACTGCAGAGCGCGCACGGATTTTGTCTGAATAACTGTGTTTCTACTCCTAATTTATCCGACGCTACTAATGATGCGATCAAATATCTTTATCTAACTGCTACAAATGCAGCAATGAAAAAAGGATATATTCCTTTCGAAGATACTCAATTTGATAAATACGCCGAAGCACACGGAGGATTTGATGCATTTGAATTGGGATTTGAAAAAGTTAATACCGTGTATTCTATTGATTTTTAAATCTACTCAGCGCCTAGTTCCGCTTTTGTGTTTACAAATACGATACTACGCGGAATACTAACTCGCTTTCGCGGCACATCAAAAAAGGACAGAGACGATAATCTCTGTCCTTTTCCTATAATTTTAGAACGAATCGGGGTAAAATTTCTTTCTGCCGAGGTAGAACTGGTGCGCGTCGTTATAGAGCGAATAGAGCATACGGTCGGTCGTTGCTTCCCATGATGCCGTCATAATTCCTTTGAGATGAGACTGATCGAGGTTTTTCTTACAGTATGCGATAGTACCGATCGTGTTTTGATTCGTGTCCCAGGTCGAGCAGGTCGGGATCTGATCGAAGCCGTGCTTATCAAGTACGTCGTATGCGTGGATCATTTTATAGGCGTGTGAATCGGTCGGGTAATCGCGGAGGTGTCCGTAGAACCAGTTTGACTGAAGGATCGACTTAGGCATCTTCTTCAAGAACGTTTCCTCGTGATTCCACATATAGTCCGACCATATCCACGGGCGTGCGCCGTGCTTTTCACATTCGCCTGCCAGATAGTAAAGGTCGTTCCACCAGAGGTCGCCGTTACGCACTATCGTCATTTCGTAGTGTTTCTGCATATGTGCTTCTTCCTCGTCGAAGCCGAGATGGAAGAGCTCAGGGTTGCCGAACAGCTCACAGACCTCAGAGATGACATCGGCTGCGACCTTATAGTATATCGGAGTCGAGATCATTCTTCGGTATTCCTTAAGCCACGTGTCGTGGCAGGTCGAGAAATTGAGCTTCGGTATCGGCGTGATTCCGAGTGCGCGCATTTCGTCGAACTTTTTCTTTGCGTAATCCTTATCCCACGCATTCGGTGCGGAGATCTCGGGGTGGCTTTCGTACTTGATTCCGTCGCCGACGTCGACAAGTACTGCGTTGAAGCCTCTTTCCGCAATGAAAGAGAGCGTTTTGTCCCACGCGTTCTCGCTGAATTCGATCTCGTCCGTATACTGCGGAACAAGATTCCAGCCGCGAAGCGGTGAGCTTTCGTCCTCCCACTGGTGGTCGGACAGCATTAACATGTATGCCCAGATCATATTTATTTTCCTCCGTAAAAAAATTATTTACTTAGTGATACTGTGATCTCACACGGCTTTTCGGCATGTGAGACGATGACTCCGTCAACGTAGACGGTAAAACCGCTTCCATTTCCGTAACGTGTGCCGTCTTTATCGTATACGAGGGTGACGTTCTTTCCTCTGTACGGCAGGTTTTCAAGGCAGAAGTATTCCCAATCCGAAGGGACAAGCGGGGATATCTTTAAGGTATCGCTATTCTCGGGCGTGATTCCGAAAAGACCTGTGATTATAAGGTTCGGATACTGTGAATGATTATAATACGAGCTTCTTTCGGTTATCTGTATCCATTCTCCGCTATCGGGGAGCAGGCTTTCGCCTATCCACGGAGTTTCTCTTATTCCGTCGCCGTCGGTATCGTTATAGTGTGTCAATGTGTAATTTTTAAGGAGCGTATAATAATCTTCTGCAGTTACGTAGCTCTGATTTTTGTAATTTCTTACAGCATTTGCCATAGCGATGAGGGTCTGCGTCGTTGCGAAAGGCCACGACGGGCCGTTCCATTTACAAGCCCTGTCAAAGAGTTCAAGAACAGCTTTTTCTCTTTCGGCGGTAAGCGGGCCGTATTGTCCGTAGAAATAATCGGGGTCCATAAGATATTTCCATATCTCTGCGTGCTCGGCGTCGTCGTCCGGCATATTGAACATCCACGGTGCAAATCCGACAAGCTCACGCACATCTGAGTAATTATCCGCGCTGTCGTGCCACACGCGGTAAAACGATCCGTCCCAAAGCTTTTCCATTGACTCCTTGATAGCCGCAGCCTTTGCTTTATACTCATCGTATGCTGCGGTATCGCCCTTTAGTTTTGCTATTTCCGCAATTGCGAGGGCATTTGCGTACATATAGCTGTTAAAGGTCGGGCGGAAAGTCCTTTTTGAATTGTCGGGGTCGCTTACCGACGTTTCCATTCCCTCTGAGCCGCCGTTGATCTTGTACAGACCTATGCTTGGATCAAAGTGAGTTGACGTGAAACGTGAGTAAAAACCTTTTAGCTGAATATAGTGATCTAATATTTTATCATCAGCCGTTACAAGATATCTTTGATAATATGCATCGGCAAGCCAGCTCGAATAGAGATAGATAGCGCTCTGTCCTCTTCCAAACCAGAAGCTCATATAATCGTCTAAGTATTTTCCGTCGCGGATCCATCTTCCGTCGTATATATGGTGTCCTGCGGCACAAACGATTGCGTTATCGGAGCGAGCCCAGGCAACGTTCGGAAGAAACTCCGTAATTACGTACGAATCGGTTGACGAGAGCCTTATCTGGCTTCTGTAAGTATGCCAGCGATAATAGTATATTTCCTTCAGGCTTTCGTCCGGCATATCTGCGTATGGAATATTGTATTCAAACCACGCGTTAAAATTCTTTTTCTGAGTTGAGATCGGGTCTTTATCCTTAAAGAAAGACTTCAGCAGTTTCGTATCCGCTTTTTGTCTGTCGAACGAAGCGCCGAGCTTGAAAGTATGCTCTTTGCCCGGTGCTATTTCAGCTGAGGCGTCAAGGAATCTGTCCGTCACCTTGAATCCGTCACCCGATGCAACTATATCGAGGACGGGTTTATTCTCTCTCATATATGTGGCACAAAGACTGCCGTCTTTTTCTTCCACCTTCGTAAGATTTCCGGTAAGAAGTGATCTCAGCGACACGTTTATCGGCTCGGACGATCCGTTATTCACCTTGATTATGACGGCGATCATATTCTCGGTCGAGACGTATTTATAGCCCGTTATACTGACTCCGTCTTTGCCCTCATAGTGAGAAGTGACACAGCTTGGCGTAAATTCCGCTTCCCTTACCGACACTCCCGATCCGTTTACCTTTACAGTAACCGGCATTCCCCATCCTGTATTAATCAGCTTACTGTCGCTGTACTCAGGGGTGTTCAGCGTAATATTTGCGTGGATCGAACGGTCGTCAAAGCCCCAGCCCGACTGGTGAAAGGAAAAGACCAGCTCGTTATATCCAAGCGGTATTCCGTCCGTATATTTCATCGTCAAAAGCGAATCTATATCAGTTTTGGTTCTGACGATATCGGTAAAGGTTTCATCGAATTTATACATATCGTTCATTCCGTTGTCCTCCTTTTTACCTGTTACTTCTGTTTTTTTACAGCTGATAAGATTTAACACGGTCAAAACAGTCAGTACCGCGCTCAACATTCGGTGAAATTTATTCACGGCTTTTTCTCCATAAAGCAAAAGATCGGCTCCGAGGAGCCGATCCTGTTTTTTACTTAAGTCCGATCGCCTCGGCAACTGTGCTGTTGACCGAGACACCCTCGGTCTCATAATTGTAATAGCGTACGGGGGTATCGTAAACGTAAAGTCCGAAGTGGAGAGTCGTTCCCGTGCAGAAGCCTGTGTCTCCCACGATTCCGAGAACCGTTCCCTTCGTGATCTCCTGACCGACAGTTACGCTGATAGAACTCATATGTGCGTAAAGCGATTTGAGTCCTCCACCGTGTTCAACAATGACTGTCTTACCGGAAAGCGTCGTTTCGCCGACATATACCACCTTGCCGGGCAAGCACACCTTAACGGAATCTCCGTCCTTGACGTAGTAGTTTACGCCCTCGTGCTCATAAACTGTATTTGCATAGGAGAGGATTATGTCGATACCGAAGCCGCTTCTGATCTTTCTCGTCGTCGGGTCGATTATCTTATTATCCTCCATCCAGTAGAGCTTATCCTCGTGAGCGCTAAGATACGGTGCTACCGTATTATTAAATGCTTCAATGGTGCTCTTATTTCGGAGCTGCTCGATCGTTTCCTTGGGGATGTTCTGAGAGTCTTTACCGTAGCCTCTTTGAGTAAGAGTTATCGGAATGTCACGCGATACGTCACCGTATGTAAAGGTAAAAGTGTAATTGAGAGCTTTATTATTGGTCTTTTCATCCTTAAGGGAGAACGGAATGATTGCGTGGTAGTATCCGCCGTATTCAAAGAATACGGGCTTTGCGCTGATTGCAGGCTTCGACGAGAAGCTGATCTGTGTCGGGTCGATAATATTCTTAGCGGACACGATGACGAAATCTCCGTATCGGAGCGTTGCGTGCTCGCTGACATAGAACACCGCAGGAGACTGGACGTTTGCAGTAAACAGGTATTCGCCCTCTCCGTAGTTATTTTTATTATCAGCCTTATACCATTTTGCCGTGACCTTTACGTCATATACCGTATTGTCTGCAAAGAGGCTCGGGTCGATATTTTCATACACGTCGTCAAAAACTGTCTGTCCCGCTTCTGTTTTGATCACTGCGTAGACATAGTCGGGCTTGATATTGAATGAAAGCTGGAGACCGCCCGAAACGACGCAGGTGGGCTTGCTTTCTGCCTTATTTACGTTTCCGTCGACATATCCGCCGTTAATTCCGACGTATTTCCAGGTCATCTCTGAGGGCAGGACGTTATTTGACGTACCGACGTTAAGTACCGGCTGTGCAGCATCGGGGAACACCTCGGTTGCATATACTGTTTTTAGGAACGATCTTGCATTACTCTTAGCTATTCTGTAAAGCTTTCCGTTACCGTCGCGGAAGAAGCAGTTCGACGGATCTGAGGTAATATAATACGTATATTCCGAAACCTTATTGTAGCTCGAATACGCGACCTTATATACTGCATAATTTGATGCGTCTGTCGGAAGCGACGACATTTTCTTTGCATCTTCGTGCATACCGATGAGTGCTTTGAAGAGCGCCTTGCTTCCCTTTTCGTTTTTGAGATGTGTCTCGGTTTCTCCATTGGGCGCCGTAAAGACGAGCTTTGAGACCGATCCCTCGGTTACGGGATTGTTCACCGAGTATATATATGACGACAGCGCTATCAGCGTCGGCATTATCAGTACCGCCACAACTATCGCAAGAGTTATTATTCTGTTCTTCATATTTATTCGCCTTTCGGTTTGAAATTCGTTATATATGTATATATTTCGACAAATATATTATACACCAAAGCTACCCGTCGGTCAAGACATATAGAAAAAATCCTGACAAAAAATATATTGAAGAATTTTCGGTTTTTCTGTTGGATTTATTGCTGAAGTATGATATAATATTATGAATACCTGTATACGGAGTGCCGTTTTATGACTAAAAGCATAACCTTTACGCGTCCCGATCATTTTGATCTTGATCTTATTTTCGACTGCGGTCAGTCTTTTCGCTTTGTAAAAAGCAGCGACTGCTCGTATTCGGGAATTGCATTCGGGCGCGCTGTGGATTTCATTCAGAAGGAAAATGAGATCACTATAGTCGGTGCCGATGAAAGTGATTTTGAGAACATTTGGAAAAGCTATCTTGCCCTCGATATTGATTATCCCGCTTTAAGACAAGAGATCGTTTTATCGCGTCCCGATGACGCCGTTCTTAAAAGCGCAATGGAATACGGGTCGGGAATACGCCTGCTTCGCCAGGAAAAGTGGGAAACGCTTTGCTCGTTTATTATTTCGCAGAATAATAATATTCCCCGTATCCGTTCGCTTGTAGAGGCGATTTCGCGCGAATACGGAGACAAAATTGATTCTTACAGTATTGGTGAATTCTATTCTTTTCCGTCTGCCGAAAAGGTTGCTTCGATCGGCATAGATAAGCTCAGAGAGTTGAAGGTCGGATTCCGCGCCCCCTACATACATGATGCTGCTACCAAAGTCGCTTCGGGAGAAATTGATCTTGAGGCTCTTGATGAGCTCTCAACCGACGAGCTTCTGAATGCCCTTATGAGCATAAAGGGCGTCGGACTTAAGGTCGCTTCCTGTGTTGCGCTGTTCGCTTACGGGCGGCTTGACTGCTTCCCCATCGACGTTTGGGTCAAGCGCGTGCTTGAAAAATACTATCCCGAGGGATTTGATCACACGGCTCTGCCGAATACCGCGGGACTCGTTCAGCAGTATCTTTTCTATTACGAAAGGTTTAAGCAATGATAAAGCTTTTGGCTAAAATTTTCATAAAGGACAAAAACTATTCGGATTCTGCAGTGCGCTCGAAATACGGCGTTCTTTGCGGAATTGTCGGAATAATCCTTAATATTCTGCTTTGTTGTGCCAAGCTTGCGGTTTCGTTTATCACAGGTTCTGTTGCGATAAGCGCCGACGCATTCAATAACCTCGGCGATGCCGGTTCATCAGTTATTACGCTTATCGGCTTCAAGCTCGCCGATCAGAAGCCCGACGAGGGACACCCCTTCGGTCACGGAAGAATGGAGTATCTTTCGGCTCTCGTCGTATCGATGCTCATAATGCTTATGGGCTTTGAGCTCGGCAAAACCTCCGTATCGAAGATCGCAGATGGCGGAAGCCCTGTTTTCAGCTACGTTGCGATCATCGTTCTCGGAATGTCGGTTCTTGTCAAGCTGTATATTTTCCTTTACAACAGAAGCGTCGGCAAGAAGATAAATTCTCAGGCGATGAAGGCAACTGCCGTTGATTCGCTTACCGACTGCATTTCGACAGGTGCAGTTCTTATCTGTACAGTTCTTTCCCGATTCGTTGATTTCAACTTCGACGGATGGTGCGGACTCGTAATTTCCGCTTTCATTATTTTCTCGGGAATAAAGGCGGCAAAAGAGACGATCGATCCGCTTCTCGGCACCCCTCCGGATTCGGAATTTGTAAATGAGGTTCAGAGAATAGTTTTGACGTATCCCGAGATCGTAGGTATTCACGATCTCATCGTGCATAATTACGGTCCCGGAAGAATAATGCTAAGTCTTCACGCTGAGGTTTCGGAATCGATCGACATTCTCGTCGCTCACGACATTATCGATAATGCCGAGCAAAAGCTCAGCCGAGAGCTTAAGTGCAGTGCCGTTATACATCTTGACCCCATCGCAACCGACGACGAGGCTGTCGTTGACGTTCGTATGCGCGTAAGCGAGCTCGCAAAGGCAATTCACCCCGCCATTTCCATTCACGATTTCAGAATGGTTATCGGCGACAGTCACACAAATCTGATCTTTGATATGGCTGTTCCATATTCCGTTAAACGCGATGACGACGAACTTAAAGCTGAGATGGCAAGGCTTGTGAAAATTATTGATGATAAATATCTTACCGTGATCTGTATCGACAGAGAATTTGTAAAGGACGAGGAGTAATACCGTGGACTTTTGGAAGGAATTTTCTAAAACCGTATCCAGTGCGGCGGAGGGTACCGTCAAGGGTGCCGAAAAGCTGACAGATATGGCAAAGCTGAAATACAAATTATCGTCGCTCAATACTAAATTGACCGACGCTTACACCGAGGTCGGAAAATTAAAGTATTCCGAGAAAAACGGTGACGCCGTTTCAGGTGATACTTATTCGGAGCTTTTTAGCAGGATAGACGAGCTGAATCTGCAGATCACGGAGGCAGAAACTGAGCTTTACGACCTTATGTGCTTCGTTTCTTGTCCGAAATGCGGCACGAGAATGAAGAAGGACTGCCGTTACTGCCCCAAATGTGGTGAGAGGCGTTAATACGAAATGATTGCTCTCAACTGTGAAAACATCTCTCTTTCCTTTGGCGTTGACGCTGTTTTGACCGACGTTTCTTTCTCTGTTCAGGAGGGGGAAAAGCTGGGCATCATTGGCGTGAACGGCGCGGGGAAGTCGTCACTCTTCTCGATAATATCGGGAAAGCGTGAGCCGAGCAGCGGTGCTTATTATATTGCGAAAAACCATACAGTCGGTATGCTTGAGCAGAATATTGCTTACGAAAGCTCAAAAACGATTCTTGAAGAAGCATATTCGGCTTTTTCCGATCTGATTGAGGACGAAAAAAAGCTTGAAGAGCTGAGAATAAAGGCTCAAAGTAGCGGAAGCGAAGAGGATGCAAGGCGCTTTTCTTCTCTTCAGGAAAGCTTTACTCAGCGCGGCGGATACGAATTCAGAGGCAGATGCAAGGGTATTCTTAAAAACCTCGGCCTCCCCGAGCAGATCTGGGACAAGCCCGTTTCTTCTCTCAGCGGAGGACAAAAAACGAGGCTTTCGCTCACCTGCCTGCTTCTTACAGATCCCGATATTCTTATGCTCGACGAGCCTACAAACCATCTTGACGTCTCGGCTCTCTTTTGGCTTGAAAGCTATCTTAAGGCAAGCAAAAAGACGGTTCTTATTATTTCGCACGACCGTTATTTTCTTGACAGCATCGTCGATTCCGTGCTTGAAATCGAAAACTGCAAGGGCAAGGTATATAAGGGAAATTACACCGATTACGTCAAGCAAAAAGAAGTCGACCGCGAGCTCGAGGAGCGTCACTACCGAAATCAACAGAAGGAAATAAAGCGAATTGAGGCGTATATTGAGCAGCAGAGGCGCTGGAACCGCGAGCGAAACATAATTGCCGCAGAGAGCCGTCAGAAGCAGCTTGATAAGATGGAAAAGCTTGATAAGCCCGAGGCGCTTCCCGATACAGTCCGCATGCGTTTTGAGCTTTCGGGCGAAAGCGGGAACGACGTGATGTCGGTAAGCCGACTTCGCAAGGCATATCCTTCAAGACCGCTTTTTGACAACGTGACGTTTCAGGTAAAAAAGCACGACCGTCTTTTCATCACGGGAGAAAACGGATGCGGAAAGTCAACGCTCATCAAGATCCTCGCAGGACGGCTTGGTGCTGATTTCGGATCCGTGCTTCTTGGCTCAAACGTGAAGATCGGTTACTACGATCAGGAAAACCAGGATCTTCATCCGTCAAGCACCGTTCTTGATGAGCTTTGGAACACTTATCCGACAATGACAGAAACGCTTCTTCGCAACACGCTTGCATTGTTTCTCTTCAAGGGCGACGACGTTTACAAACGCGTGTCGCTTCTCAGCGGCGGCGAAAAGGCGCGCTTGACCCTTGCAAAGCTGATGCTCTCGAAAATGAATCTGCTCATTCTCGACGAGCCGACGAACCACCTTGACATCGTTTCGCGTGAGCGTCTTGAAAAGGCGATAGCCGAGTTTGAGGGAACGGTAATTGCCGTCTCGCACGACCGTTATTTTGTTAACAAGCTTGCAACTCGAATTGCCGATTTCGGAACCTTTGAAAGCGGCAGCGTATACGTCTACGAGGGCAACTATCAGTCGTTCCTTGATTACAAAAAGTCTCTTCAGGCAGGCGACGGTAAAACCGCCAAGGTCGAGGTAATGACTGCCTCGAAGGAGCAATATCTGAGCGCCAAGCGCGACCTTGCTGACAAGAGAAAACAGGAGCGCAAGATAAATAAAGCCAAAGAAGATATTGAAAAGCTTGAAAAACGCATTGAGGAAATTAACGATGAAATGTCGGGAGATGCGGCGTTTGACCACGTCAAGCTCGCTTCCCTTTCGACTGAGCTCGAGGAATGCGAAGAAAAATTGATGGAGCTATACGAGCTTCTTGACGGCTTATCCGAGCTGTAAAAAATAACCTGCGGTTTTTTCCGCAGGTTATTAAAATATTTTGCAAAAAACACTTGACAAATCGGTTTTTATCTGTTATAATATCAACCGTTGACGCTGCTATGGCTCAGTTGGTAGAGCACATCCTTGGTAAGGATGAGGTCATCAGTTCGACTCTGATTAGCAGCTCCAGCCCCGCACAATTGTGCGGGGTTTTGTTTTTGCCTTATTGACATCTATCGTTTTTTGCTTTATAATTATAGCATACTATATAAAGGCGGTTATATTATGGACAACAACGTTACTGAAAACAATTCCCGCGAAAACCTGCTTCTCGGTATTGTAGGCGCTCTTCTTTTCTCGCTTATCGGCGGAGTCGTTTATTTTTTGCTTAATTATGTCGGATACATTGCGGCGATCAGCGGATTCGTAACCGTTTACTGCGCGATCTTAGGTTATAAGCTCTTCGCAAAAGGACTGAGCAAAAAGGGCATTATCGTCTCCGTTATTATTGCGGCGCTGATAATTGTCGTTTCCTGGTATTTATGCTTCTGCTGCGATATGCTGAATGTTTATGAAGATCTCATCAAACAGGGAGAGCTCATTGGCGAGCCTCCTACGTTCTTTGAATATCTCCCTTACGGCTTTTATGATCTCACCGTCAATCCCACCGTATTTGTCGATCTCGTGCTGAGCCTCGTACTCGGTGCAGTTGGCTGCTTTAGCTACGTTAAGGGGCTTTGGGGCACCGTGAAGACAGTTAAGAAGGAAGATAATAACGCTTAACATGGCATCACTGCGAAAACCTGCTCTTGAGTATGCCTTGAATGAATACGGAACATCTGCCGAATACCCTTGGGAAAGCGCTCCCGAATATGCGGTACTGCGCCACGAAAACGGCAAATGGTATGCTGTTATAATGAACATTTCCCCGAGCAAGCTCGGGCTTAAGGACGACGGGTATATTGACGTGATGAACGTAAAATGCGATCCGTTTCTACTCAGCACGTTTCTTTCCCGTAACGGATTTTTCCCGCCTTATCACATGGCGAAGAACAGCAACTGGATAACAGTCTCACTTGACGGCAGTATCGATATTGAACAGGTCAAATTTATGCTCGATATGAGCTATGAGATAATTGATAAAAAGAAAAAATGACCGTCGCGCGAATAGCGCGACGGTCATTTTTTACTGCTCTGTATTCTGCTTTTTCTCGGAAAGACCGACGACCTTATCAACGGGAAGCGCAAAAGCTATTCCCTGCCCGGGCGTATTAAGACCGACCTCTTTATAGAGCGCGTGGAGGATCGCGTCGCGGTTTTCCTTATTCACGATTATCATAACGATCTCCTTATCCGGCTCGATCGTTATATTAAACATTTTTTCGGCTTCCGCGCCTGCGGTTCCGCGGGCGTGGATAACCGTTCCGCCGCCTGCGCCCTGCG
This sequence comes from Eubacteriales bacterium, assembly GCA_045540175.1. Classification (GTDB taxonomy): domain Bacteria; phylum Bacillota; class Clostridia; order Oscillospirales; family CAG-272; genus Colimorpha_A. Next base: position 93,689 of record JAZQGU010000042.1, read on the forward strand.
CTCTTGCCGCGTCCATAGCGGTCTCGGAGAAGCCCGCATTTACTATACATAAAATTACTTCATGTGTATTTTTCATTGTCTTTCTCACTTTCCGCTGTTCGATAGGAACTGATATATTGCGACGCCGATAACTCCTGTCATCGGAACCGTGTATGCGATTCCCTTGCCGTTTTTAACGGTATTGAACTTATCTTCAAGGAAACGGAGCGCCATATCTTCCTTATCTTCTCTTATGACACTGAATATTACCGTTTTATCGGTGTCGGTAAGTCCGAGATACGTGAGCATATCGGAGCTTGCCGTCCCCGACGCCGCCATCGACATCTGCATATTAACTTCAAAACCGCTTAAATAATCGAGAAAAAGCTCGGTCTTTGAACGGTTTATGATAGTAACCAGCAATTTGAGCTTCGGTGGAAGGAGCTTCTTTTGTCTTGGCGCAGAGGGCCTTTTAGTTTGTTTTTTATCCATTTCAGTTCCCCCCTCACACAAAATTGATTATCTGCTCGTCATCGGAGCTGAGAATGCGCTTCATCGCTATCTTTTCTCTTACGCGCTTGCTGAGTATCGCTCTGAAGCCGAGCGCCTGGATCGTGATAAGGGGCGTCATTGCTACCATTGCGACGATACCGAAGGCGTCTGTCATTACCTTATCTCCGCCCTGGAGAGTCATACATACACCGACTGCGAACGGTAGAATGAAGGTTGACGTAAGCGGACCGCTTGCGACTCCGCCCGAGTCGAACGCGATTGCAGAATAAAGTCCGGGAACGAAGAAGGAAAGGCCGAGAGCGATAAAGTATCCCGGGATCATATAGTAAAGGATACTGAAATCGAATACTATTCTTATCATCGAAAGTCCGATAGACACACCGACACCGATAGACAGCGCGAGCATCATCGACTTTTTGCTGACCGCGCCACTCGTCACTTCCTCGACCTGACGGTTAAGAACGTGTACTGCCGGCTCGGCAAGGACTACGACCATTCCGATAATAAAGCCGAAGACTATTACGAATGCGGGATTTGACTTTGCAAGCTCTGTTCCCATCTTATAACCGATTGGCATAAAACCGATCGTTACTGCTGTGAGGAACACTACTAGTCCGAGAACTGTATAGAATATACCGACTGCTATCGTCAGAAGCTTCTTCTTCGGTAGCTTGAGAACGAATATCTGAAGGACGATAAAGAAGAGGACGACAAGTCCTATTGCGATCGCAACCTCCTCCGTTACCGAAAGCAGCGTTTTGAAGATATTGCCTCCGAGGTTATCCGCAACCGTCGAATAGGACGGCGCGGGCGGCATTTCGTTCTTTGCGAAGATGCCGAGGGTCATAACCGCGAGGATTGGTCCGATCGAACACATCGCTATAAGACCGAAGCTGTTTTCACCTACGTTTTTACCACCGAGAGTCGCCGCGATACCGACGCCGAGCGCCATTATGAACGGTACCGTTATCGGTCCCGTCGTTACTCCGCCCGAATCGAACGCAAGTGCGAGGAAGCCGTTATTACCGTTTATTATAACAAGCGAGGTTATCGCAAAAAGAAGCATATAGAAGAATATGAGCAGAGAGGAAAGCGGCTTATGGAATATTATTTTCAGCACCGAGAGGACAAGGAATATTCCGACGCCGATTCCGACAGTAACTATTAGCAGGGTCGGGTTTATCATTTTTTCGACCTGCCCTGCGAGCACCGAAAGATCGGGCTCTGCGACCGTTATAAGCAGTCCCATTGCGAAGCAGACCGAAAGGAGCAGAGCTATCTTCTTTGACTTAGCAAGGCCCGCACCGATATGCTCGCCCATCGGCGTCATTGCGATATCGGCACCGAGGTTAAAGAGACCTATCCCGAGAATAAGAAAAGCTGACGATATCAGAAATACCGTCATTTCGGTGCTTGTGAAATTTACAATAGGCGTCAGGTTCAAAAGAAAAACGATCACACTTACCGGAAGTACCGATACGAGTGCTTCGTTCAGCTTTTTCAAAAGTATTTTATGCACTTTTCTTCTCTCCTTCGGCTTTACTTGATTACTGTAATAAATTATATCATAATGACAGAAAAAATGCAAATGATATCAGTTAACAATTTGTAAAGAATAAGCGCCTTCAAAGTGGAAGGCGCTTATATTTATTCTTCTATACGGACTCTGCCGAGTATTTCGTCAAACAAATATGTCATTCCTGCTGACGAATTGACGTCGATTATTTCGCCGCCTGCTATGCGAAGCTCGATCGAGTATCTTCTCTCGACCTCTTCTCCCCTCTCGTTGAAGCGCTCAACACAGCTGATTTCTACTACCCAGCCGTCCTTTTTATAGACGTCCTTGACCTTATTGTACTCGAACTTATAGCCGCGCTCGTTATAGAGCTCCATTCTCTTCACGAAATCCTCGCGGCGGTGTTCGTTATACTCCTTGCAAGTCATTTTCAGCTCTTCTTCGTAGAATTCAAGGAAGTTTTCCTTCGCCTTTTCAGCATTGTCTTCTATATAAGATTTTGCGTCGTCGTAGATTTCTTTATTAACGACTGCTGACACGCCAATTATCATAGGTGCATTAAATGTAAGATCGGCACCGATAGGCGTGCTGTTTACTGAATAATAAACACCGTACTCGGTTTCGTGGCGGTAGAAGAACCAAACTCTATCGCACTCAATTCCGTTTATTTTTCCGGGAATGATCGCGTTTTCTTCAAGATCCGCCATTTGGTAGTACTCCGTGACAAGCTCGTTCCAAATATGCTCGGGAATAAACGCCTCGGTCGGGAAATTCATCATTATCACAGACCAGAATTGCTTTTCGTTAAAGTTCGTTCTCCAACCGGTATACCCTGCTCTGTCAAGGATCTTGGCAAAGTCGCCCGAGATCGCGTAAACGTCATCGTTCTTGTCTATTACGACGGCGTCATCGTACCAGGTCGTGCCAAGACCTTCTTTTGCATTCATTATATCGCGGTAATCCTTTGTAAAGTCGAGATACTTTGCCGCTTTCTCGTACTCCCCTTTTTCGATATGCTTGGCGAATGCGCGGGCAAGGTTTATTTCGTCGATATTGGAAAAGCAAATACCCTCTTGGTCTATCTCGTTTTTGATTAAGAACGAAGACAGAATGATCGGAACGAGAAGGATAAGCGCAACCGTCGTGACCACAAAGCGCTTTCTTATCTTTTTAAAGCCCTTTTTAAGCACCTTTTCGCTTTGGATCGGCTCGGTATTCACGGTCTCGCTTACAAGCTCGTCGGTCTTTTTTATGCTTTCGAAAAGCTCACGGCAGTCTTCACATTCCTTAATATGCTCTTCGATAAACTCCTTCGTTTCGGGAGAGCATTCGCCCTCCGCGTATTGCCACATCAGGTCTTTTACTATCGCACAATACTTGCTCATTTTTCCACCTCTTTGATTATTTTTTCCTTTGCTCTGTAATAGGTAACTCTTGCCCAGCTTTCGGTCTTTCCGTAGACACCGCCAATGTCCTTGTAGCTTTGCTCACCGAATACGCGGAGCGAAAATACGCCTCGGTAGGGCTCGTCAAGATTTCTAAGTATCGTTCGGATACGGTTACATTCGTCTTTTCTTATTACAATCTCCTCGGGCGATGGCGACGCTTCGTTCAGCGTTTGCTCGGTCGGGAGATCGGTTATACGCTTTTTCCTTTTATACTCCTTAAAATAGGCGTTTTTGCCTATCTGACAGAGCCAGGTCACAAGAGACGACCGTCTTTCGAAACGGTCGATATTCATCAGCGCGCGGTAGAAGGTCTCCTGCAAAAGCTCCGATGCAAGCTCCCCGTCACCGCTTAGAGAAAGAAGAAACTTATAGACCGTTTCGCTATATTCTTTATACACTTCATGAAACTGTGCCATCGCGTATTCTTTCTCCTTTCCTTTCTCTTACGGCGTAAAGCTTACCGCTGAAGATAAATATTCTGTGTAAAAGATAGATCATCACCGCGCTCATTATGAATGAGACGGGTACATACAAGCTGTTTTCCGAATATCTGCGCAGCCATTCCACTATCGGACCGTGCAGGATATATATCATAAGAGTGTCTGCGCCTATTTTCGTTATCGTCAGGCGCTTATTGGGTGATAGATAATAAATGCCGAGGGTAATTAAAATGCCTATTACATAGCAGAGGGCACGTAGGATCGCACCTTTAACACCAAGCTCTCCAAACGGGGTTGCGTGGTACATAAAGGATATTGGAATCGTATCCTTAAAAACAAAATACAGAACGAGTCCCGAGACAAGAAACACGCTCCCGCGCTTTATTCTGCCCTGCTCTTTTAGGTTTTTCGGCATCATTATACCGATCAGAAAATACGGCAGAAGTACGATGCCTCTCGACAGCGAAAGCGTTCGGTCGATCCCGTTCACGAGTCCGGCCGTAATTCCTGCAATGAGCGTGATAATGAGAACCGAAACGGATATTATATTTTTTCGCTTAAAAAATGAGGACAAGTAATTATATCCCGCGCCGATAAGGCACCAATACGAAAGCGCCAAGAGATACCAGATATGCCAATACGGCGTTATGAGGTCGATTTTGCCAAGGTATACCGCCGTAAAGCATATATTTGCTATAGCGTATCTGATGATTGAGGATCTTGCCCCCTTTATACAGGACACGGTATTTTTCATATAGATTCCCGATATGAACGCAAACGCAGGCATATGAAAGGAATATATAAAGTGGTATATTTCATGCGCCGCCTTACTGCCGTAGATACAGGGGCGTATGAGGTGTGCAAGCACAACGAAATACAAAAGCATCAGCTTAAGATTGCAGACCGATGCGTCTCTTTGCTTTACTTTTACTTCCATCGTTTTTTCCTCCGACACCCGTTAGAGTCGGAAAAATGAAAAACGTTACAGATTTTATCGAAAAAAACCGCACAAGCTATTTTTCAGCTTATGCGGTCATTTTTCAGAATTTTCCGCCTCTTCCGCCTCCGCGCGAGCCGCCGCGTGAGCCGGAGCTCGTATCGGCACGCTTTACGCGGGTGATCGTGCGGTATAAGTACAGGTCGAGGTCCTTTGTCAGCATAAAGCTTCCCTGTCGGACGTAATTTGACGCCGTTCTTTGAGGACGGACGCTTTTGAGCTTACTTTTCATCGAATAGACAACGGCAAAAGACACTACCGCTCCTATAATAACGGCGATCAGCAGGCTTCCGAAAATATCAAACGAAAGCGCGCTGTCACACGCGTCGGCGTATGCCATAAAGCCGTCGTAAAACTCGTCGTCACCAAAATGAGGAAGCATTGCGTCCTCAAGCTCGTCAAGCTCGCTGTCTCCGAATTTATTCTCTGCTTCGCCATAGGTGTATATGTAATAATCTCTTGAGCTCATAGCAAGAAGCAAAAGGATTCCGCTTTTTTCTTTGCCGTAGCCTATACCGTTATTATGGTAATAGCCGTCGGCGTAGTAATACGGCGTTTTTGTTCCGAGGTCATCGATTATCACGATGACAAAGTGCATCTTATGCTCTTTGAAAAGTGCGATAAGCTTATTTGCTATTTGGTCTTCCTCGTAGTCTGACAGAACGTCTGCTTCGTCGACAACGGTATAAGGAGGCATTTCGGGGGATGCAAAGGAAATGATCGGCATAATAAGCGACAAAATTATCGCAAATACCGTTATTATCAGTGATTTCTTCATATCCGCCACCGCCTCACATCAGCCACAACAGGTACAAAAGCGCCATTACGGCGGCAGATATACCGGCAAACCAAAGGCTGAGATATGCAAAGAATGCCTTTTTATCCATTGGAAGATCACCGACGAATTTTCCCGTTTGACCGTTCATAGCAAAGACGTAATTTTTGCCTTTCCATTCGGTCGTCAAAAGCCACACGGGAAGAAGCGCGTAGCGTATCCTGCCCGATTTGGTCTTCACATAGGAGCGCTCGGGAACTACGGTAGCGTAGCCGACCGCCGTCGACATAAATGCGTTTTCCGTGCTTCTCTTTATGCGCTCGTTTGCTCTCGGCTGGCTTTGGTCCGACGTTACGTCGTATTTATCCGCAAGGAAGCCCGAGAGATACGCGGTCTTGAAGTCGACCGCTTCCGCGAAGTTATACGGCTCGATAGATTCCATCAAGGTATCGTCGAGCTTCTCCGAGCCGTCAACGGGGACGTTATCAAAGGATAGCATTCCCTCTCTGATAAGCGCGTAATGGCTCGTTTCGGTATACGTATAGTTACTGTCGCTCCAGAAACGCGTGCGTGTTGCGCGGTATCGAATCTTTGCGTCAGCATCTGTATCGAACAGCCAGAACGGCGCATATATACCCTTGACCTCATTTATGCGGTTCTCATCCTTGAAGACCTTAGGAAGCAGCTTTTTGCCGCTCAAATGGCGCTTTAAGCCTTCTTTTGCTGCATTTTTATCGAGCTTAAAGGGAATGACAAGGTCGGGCATAAGATCACCGCTCAGGTTTCCGACGAACACGACGGGGTTTCCGCAATATGGGCAAGAGGTTGCGGCGGTAACGTCCTCACAAACTATTTCTCCGCCGCAGGAATTGCAGGAATAGACTGCCATTCCGTCGTCCTCGTTCCATTTATTGTCGCTCTCGGTTTTCCAGTCGAACTCGTCCTCTTTATCGTCAATACTGTCTTCCGCGAGGTTTTTTACGCTTTCAACGTCAAACTCTGTGTCGCAGTAGGGACATTTCATGTTCTGTCCCTCTGTATTAAACTCTAATTTGCCGCCGCAGGACGGACATTTATATTCGAGAATTTCGTTTTCCACTTGTTACTCCGTGACGTCAGATCATATCGGATGAGTTAAAGGGGTCTCCGCATTCGGGACAGAACTTGGGAGGATTTGATTTATCCTCAGGCTCCCAGCCGCACTTATTGCAACGGTAGGATGCTGACGGCTTCTTTGCTCCGCAGTTTGAGCAGAAATTGCCCTGATTTACGTTTCCGCAAGCACATTCCCAGCCGTTATCGGGCTTTTTTGAACCGCAATTTACGCAGAAGTTTCCGCTGTTTTCCTGTCCGCAGGTACATTTCCAGCCGTTTGCGGGAGTCGTCTTGGGGGCTGCTGCCTGCTGACTTTGACCCATTGCGAAAAGGTTGCCTGCGTTATTACCGCCCGCGTTCATCGCCATTCCCATACCGACAAAGCCGTTCATTGCGCCACCGTCGTTATTTGCCGCCGCCTTCATAGCGTCTGCCTGTGCGCCGACGAGAGTTGCCGCCGCCATAGTGGGATCGCGCATAATAGCAACGCGCTGTGCGTCCTGAATAAGCTTTTCCTCGTCCTCGGGAAGGGTTATCGGATTGAGAGCTATGCTCTTCACCTTAAGTCCGCGAAGGTCTGCCCATTTAGCGGAAAGGGCTTCGTTTATCGCATTTTCAAGCTCTGTAGTATATGCAACGATCTGATTCGGGCGTATACCGAGAACCGAAAGCTTTGCAAGCGCGGGTGCAAGCGAGCTGATAAATTCCGTCTTAAGCTGTGTGTCGAGCTCACTTCTTCTGAATTCGCGCTCTACGTTTCCGCATACGTTCGTATAGAAAAGAAGCGGGTTTACGATGCAGTAGGAATAGATTCCCGAGCAACGGACGGACACATCGATATCAAGACCGATCTTATTGTCGACTACCCTGAAGGGAATCGGGTTCGGTGTTCCGAACTTATTATCATAAAGCTCCTTGGTGTTGAAATAGTAGACTCTCTGGTCCTTGGCGGTATCGCCGCCGAAGGTGAAACGTCTGCCTATAGTCTTGAAGGTATCAAGAATGCTCTGACCGAGATTACCGGCAAATATGCTCGGCTCGCTTGAGGTATCGTAGGTATACTGACCGGGCTCGGCACATACCTCAACCACCTTTCCCTGCTCGACGATCATCATGCACTGTCCGTCAGCAACAGCGATTCCCGAGCCGTTTGAAATTACGTTATCGCTTCCCTTCTTATTTGAGGAGCGTCCGCTCGTCTTCTTCTGTCCCTTTACGACGAGAACGTCGCTTTCGAGCGCATCGCAATAGAAAAACTCCTTCCACTGATCGGCAAGAGTGCTGCCGAGTGCGCCTATACCTGCTTTGATAAGTCCCATATTATTTTCTCCTTTTCGGATTTATTTCGGTTGACCGTTTATTTTATTATATCAAATACTTCATGCTTTTTCAATGGCAATGTACGCTTTTTTAAATCAATTTCGGGCGCTGACGGGGGAAAATTATGGTTTTTTTGATCTGTTTTGAATATTTTTGAGTCATTTCTACGATTTTTGATAAATTGCAAAAAACTTTATCGGCTTTTTTTCAAAATCTATTTATTTTTTTATATATTTATGATATAATATAATACTAAAAAGAATTTCGGAGGACGGCATGGCTAAGCTCTATTTTAAGTACGGCGCGATGGGCTCATCAAAAACGGCACAGGCCCTTATTACCAAATTTAATTACGAGGAGCGCTCGATGAAGGTTTGGCTTATCAAGCCCGCGATCGACAACCGCGACGGTGAGAGGATAATCCGTTCGAGAATAGGTCTGAGCGCCACCTGCGAGATAATTTTCGACGGCGAAAATATTTTTGACATTTTCGCATCAAGCCATTCCGACTGCGACGTTATCATCGCTGACGAGTGTCAGTTCTTCACAAGCGAGCACATTGATCAGCTTCGCAAGATAGTTGACGAGCTCAATATTCCCGTTATGTGCTTCGGTCTGCGTGCCGACTTTATGTGCAAGCTCTTTACGGGAAGCAAGCGTCTTTTTGAGCTTGCAGATTCGATATCAGAGATTAAGACGATCTGCTCCTGCGGTGCGAAGGCTACCGTAAACGCTCGTCTTGACGAGAATATGAACGTTGTCACCGAGGGCGCCCAGGTGCTTCTCGGCGGTAACGACCTTTATATAGCAATGTGCCACAAATGCTGGCAGGAAAAAATCAGAAATCAAAACAAGTAAACATACAAGCGAGGTAAAAACAATGGAACTTTCAAAAATTCTTTCTAAATGCGATCATACTCTCCTCTCTCAGGGTGCTACCTGGAATGAGATCAAGGCAATTTGCGACGACGGTATCAAATTCGGTACTGCGTCTGTATGTATTCCAGCTTCCTACGTTAAGCGTGCAAAGGAATACGTGGGCGACAAGCTTGCTATCTGCACCGTTATCGGCTTCCCGAACGGCTACTCGACTACCGCTACCAAGGTTTTTGAGTGCAAGGACGCACTTATGAACGGCGCTGACGAGATCGACACCGTTATCAATATAGGCGACCTCAAGGACTGCCGTTACGACGAAATTCTTAACGAGCTCAAGGCGCTTAAGGAAGCTTGCGGAGAGAAGATACTCAAGGTCATTATTGAGACCTGCCTTCTTACCGACGAGGAAAAGATCAAGATGTGTCAGATCGTAACCGAATCAGGCGCTGACTACATCAAGACCTCTACCGGATTCTCGACAGGCGGTGCTACCCGTGAGGATGTTAAGCTTTTCGCTGAAAACGTTGGCGAGGGCGTTAAGATCAAGGCTGCAGGCGGTATCGCTTCTCTTACCGACGCTGAGGATTTCATCAACCTCGGCGCAGACCGTCTCGGCACAAGCCGTATCGTGAAGATCGCAAAAAACGAGCAGCACAGCGGATATTAATTGAAAACACAGGAGAACAAAAATATGTCTAATAATCATACCCCTCATATTAAAGCTACCCCTGCGGATTTTGCAAAAACCGTTCTTATGCCGGGCGACCCGCTTCGTTCGAAGTTCGTTGCCGAGACATTCCTTGAAAATCCCGTACTCGTAAACAACGTGCGCGGTATTCAGGGCTACACGGGTACCTACAAGGGCGTTCCCGTAAGCGTTATGGCAAGCGGTATGGGTATGCCGTCCATCGGTATATACTCCTACGAGCTTTACAATTTCTTCGGCGTTGAGAACATTATCCGTATCGGCTCAGCAGGCGGTCTTGCCGAAAACGTACAGCTTCGTGATATTCTTATCGGAATGGGCGCTTGCACAAACTCTTCTTATCAGGAGCAGTATAACCTCGGCGGAAACTTCGCTCCCATTGCAGACTTCGGGCTTCTCCGCAAGGCGGTAAACGAGGCGGAGGCGTTTGGAGTACGTTATCAGGTCGGTAACCTTCTCTCCTCCGACGTCTTCTACAATGCGAATCCGTCCTTCAACGACGGCTGGCACCGCATGGGCGTTCTCGGCGTTGAAATGGAAGCTGCCGCCCTTTATATGAACGCGGCTTACGCGGGCAAAAAGGCACTCGCTATCTGCACCGTTTCCGATCACATCATAAGAGGCGAGGCACTTGACGCTGACGCGCGTCAGAGCACCTTTACCGACATGATGACTATTGCACTCAATATCGCGGCTTCCGAAAATTGATTTTTAGGGGTAATATATGCCTAAATACGAAGAAGTAAAAAAAGAAATTGCCGATCAGATCGAAAGAGCTAAAAGAGAGCACTGCTATCCCGGCACGGCGTTCCCCGATTCGGGAGCGATCCGCCGCCGTGACGTTGCGCGCGACCGCGGAAGCGTTTGGCGCCCGACATTCGTTCACGACGTTGACAAGATAATGCATTGCCCTTACTACAACCGCTATTCCGATAAGACCCAGGTATTTTCTCTGACAAAAAACGACGATATTACAAGACGTGCTCTGCACGTTCAGCTCGTATCGCGCATTTCCCGCACCATCGGTGCGGCGCTTCACCTTAATCTTGACCTGATAGAAGCGATTTCCCTCGGTCACGATATAGGCCACACGCCCTTCGGTCACACGGGTGAGCATTATCTTGACGGGCTTTATAATTCTTACACGGGCCGTCATTTCTACCACAATATTCACTCTGTACGAGTTCTCGACGGAATATTCCCCTACAACATCAGTCTTCAGACGCTTAACGGCATTGCCGCGCACAACGGAGAAATTGAGGTTGAGGAATACCATCCGGTTCCAATATCGTCTTTTGACGAATTTGACAAGATGATCGAGCGTTGCTACTGCGATCCTGCGGCAGCCGCAGAGCTTATGCCCTGTACGCTTGAAGGAAGCGTAGTTCGTCTTGCCGATATTATTGCTTATCTCGGTAAAGACCGCCAGGACGCTATAATCCGTGCTAAGCTTGCAGACGAGAGCATGTTTATAAACGAGGAGATAGGCTCGATAAATTCCGAGATAATCAATAACCTCGTCGTAAACGTCATTGAAAGCAGCTACGGCAAGCCGTATATCAGTCTTGACGCAAAGCATTTCAAGGCATTAAGCAAATCTAAGATGGACAACTATGCCCGCATCTACAACCGCGCGGCGGCGCTTGCTCACCTTGATACTACAATCAAACCGATGATGGCGGAGATTTACGGACAGATGCTTGACGACCTCAAGAACGGCGTCAAGACCTCGCCGATCTTCACTCATCACATTGACTACGTCAATGCAGTCTACTACAAGAAGCGCAAGATTCCTTACGAGAACAGCGAACCGAACCAGATCGTAGTTGACTACATTGCAAGTATGACTGACAACTATTTTATCGAGCTTCACAATTACCTTTTCCCCGAAAGCGATCTGAAGGTCGAATATGCGGGCTACTTTGACGAGGAGCTTCGCGCAAGAGAGGAAAAGAAAAATGTTTGATAAGATACTTGATTTAATTAAGAAATACCCCGTTATCGTTATTCACCGTCACAAGAATCCCGACGGTGACGCGCTCGGGAGCCAGATCGGTCTTAAGCATATTATACGCGACAGTTTCCCTGACAAGACGGTTTATGCTGTCGGTGATATGACACCCAGATACGCTTTTATGGCTGACGAGCCGATGGACGAGATCTCAGACGACGTTTACAGCGGCGCGCTCGCAATCGTCCTCGATACCTCTGCAAAAGCACTAATAAGCGACGAAAGATACACTCTCGCGCCCGAAAATGCGCGTTTTGACCATCACCTTTTCGTTGAAACGATATGTACCGAGGAGCACGTTGACACAAGTTTCGAAAGCTGTTGCGGTCTTATTGCTTCCTTTGCAAAGGAATGCTCTCTCACCGTCTCAGATACTGCCGCAAAGGCACTATACACGGGTATGGTCACTGATTCGGGACGCTTCCGTTATGATTCGACGACCTCGCAGACCTTCGAGATGGCTTCTTTTCTTATGGAAAGAAAATTCGATACGAACGAGATCTTCAGAAATCTTTATACGGACGAGCTTTCGTCCATTCAGCTCCGTGCGTCCTTTACTCTTAAGATAAATATTGCAGAAAACGGAGTTGCCTACATATACACGACTCTCGACGAAGCAAAGAGCTACGGAGTTGACAATTTCACCATCTCGCGCGGAATGGTAAACACCATGGCGGAGATCAAGGGAATTGACCGTTGGGTCAATTTCACCGAAACGGATAGCGGTGTGCTTTGCGAGATCCGTTCGTCAAAAATGAACATAAATCCCATTGCCGTTAAGTACGGCGGCGGAGGTCATAAGAAGGCAAGCGGTGCTACGCTCAAGGACAAAAATGAGGCGATGGCGCTCCTTTCTGACCTTATTTCCCTATCGGAGGACAATAATGAAGCTTGAAAATATGACTGCTATACTTAACAAAATAAAGGAATATGATTCTATCGTCATATTCCGCCACAAGCGCCCCGACGGTGACGCGGTCGGGTCAACAAAAGGACTTCAGAGAATTTTGCGTCTCTCCTTCCCCGAAAAGACGATTCTGCTTTCGAACGCCGATTATTCCGATTACGTAAGCTTTCTCGGTGAGGAGGACGGCGTTATTTCCGACGACGTTCTCGGCAAGTCACTCGGAATCGTTATAGATACCGCGACGACCGACAGAATTTCCGACAAGCGTTTTAATCTCTGCCATGAGCTTATCAAGATCGACCATCACATCAGCGTCGATAATTACGGAGATCCTTCCTGGGTCGTTGAGGAAAAGTCGTCGTCCTGTGAGATGATCGCGGAGTTTTACTATGCTTTCCGCGATGAGCTTAAAATCGACACCGAAGCCGCTACCTATATTTACGCCGGAATGGTTACCGACTCGGGCCGATTCCGTTTCCGTTCGGTTTCGGGAGATACGATGAGATATGCAGGCATGCTTCTCGATCTAGGCGTTGACACAGATCATCTTTACGCGAACCTTTATATGAAGGATTTTCACGAGTTCAAGTTCCACGGCTACGTTCTTGACAACATCAAGATAACGGAAAACGGCGTGACTTACGTCGTTATTACTGCCGAAACGCGCAAGGAATTCGGTCTTACCTATGAGGAAGCAAGCGCGTGTGTTTCTTATATGGATTCTATCAAGAATTCGCTTATCTGGATCGCGTTCATTGAAGCCGATGACGGCGAGATCAGAGTTCGTCTGCGCTCGCGCTTCGTTACCGTAAACGAGATCGCGGAAAACTACCGCGGCGGCGGTCACGACTGTGCAAGCGGTGCGACTGTTTACAACAATGATGAGATCACAGCACTTCTCAGCGAAGCCGATGCTCGTCTGCGCGATTACAAGGAAAATAACGAGGGCTGGTTATGAAAATACTTATTGTAAACGACGACAGTATGTCGTCCCCCGCGCTTCCCCATCTTGTTCATTGGGCAAGAACTCGCGGTGAGGTAACCGTCGTTGTTCCTAAGGTCGAGCAGAGCGGAATGAGTCAGTCGCTTGAGTTTGTAAAGCCTGTTGCACTTTCAAAGGAATATATTGCCGACGATATTGAGGTATATGCTCTCGATTCTACGCCTGCAGACTGCGTTCGATACGGAGTGACAGGACTTAAAACTAAATACGATCTTATTATTTCAGGTATCAACAAGGGGTATAACCTTGGAGACGATATTGCATATTCGGGTACTGTCGGAGCGATCCTTGAAGGCTCGCGTCTCGGTATCAAGGGCATTGCACTTTCTGCCGGTCATGATAGATTTGTCACTGCTGCCGAGGAGCTTGACCGCATCTTCGATTACGTTCTCGAAAAGGATCTCCTATCAAATGGTGATCTCTACAACATTAATATTCCGCATGAGATCAAGGGCTTCAAGATCACGAAGCAAGGCGGCGAATTCTACACCGACGAGTTTATCGACTGCGGTGACGGAACGGTACTTCAGACGGGCAACCCCGTTGAACGCGAATTTAACGATCTGACTGTCGATATTGACGCGGTAAGAAACGGTTACGTTTCTATTACGCCGATAACGGCTTGTAAGACCGACCTTGCGGTTTTTGAAAACATTAAAGACATATAACAAAACGAAAAGCACCGAGTGATCGGTGCTTTTTTAATATACCCTCTCCGTCGGCTGCGCCGACACCTCTCCCAAAGGGCGAGGCGTGATAAAAGAAAAGACTCCCGAGGGAGTCTTTTCGATTTTACCGTGAATTGATTAAGCAGCAGTTACGCTCTTAAGAGTACCCTGGTTAACCTGTACCTTGCCCTTGTATGCGGAAACAGGACCTTCAACAGTGATGGTGTCGCCAACCTTGATGGTGTCAGCACCGTCGCCCTTAAGACGGAAGCACTGGAACGCCTTACCCTCAACGTCGATGGTAACGGTTACGTTCTTATAATCAGCACTGTACTCAGTGTCGATAGAGGTGATAGTACCGGTAAGAGTGTACTGGTGTCCGCCGGAGAGAAGAGCGTTGTCAGCGAGCTTTGCAGCTTCGTCGTAGATCTCAGCGATAGTATCGTAGATAACTACTTCGTCAGCGGGCTGAAGCTTTGCAACGTTTTCCTTAGTGATGAGGTTACCGGGGAACTGGGTTACGCCGGTAGTATCGGGCTTCATATAAGAGCCTTCAGAGATACAGAAGGTATTGAAGGAGCTGTAGGTGCCGAGAACGTACTCGCCGCCGCTGATCATGGTGAACCATGCCTTGCAGTCTGCCTTGTAGTACCAAACGGTGCCTTCTGCTGCGTCATACTTAAGACGCTTGGAGGTGCCATCCTGGAGGTATGCGAGAACGTAGGACTTAACGCCGTCGATCATGGTGTAGAACTTGTAGCCGCCTTCTACCTTTTCAGCGAAGAAGTCGGGAGCTGCATTTACGTCTTCAGTAGTCGCATAGTACTTGCCGCCGCTGATTTCATGAGTAGCAAAGAGGTTCTTACCGCCGAGGTTGCCCTGGGTAAGCATAAGCTTGAATGCGGTTTCTGCTGCGGGCTCAGACTCGTAAGGATCGAAGATGATTACGGGAAGAGTAAGGTTGAATTCCTTAGTCTTGCTCTGCTTGCCCATCTTAACGGTTGCCTTAAGAACGTAAGCAGCCTCAGTATCGTTTACGTCCGGAACGTCGATCTTAACCATCTTGCCGTCCTTTACGACCTTGATAGCATCGTTGCTGACGGTCCAGGTTACGGTTACGTCCTTGTCGCCGACCTTAACGTTTCCAACGAGCTCGTAGTCAGCAGGGGTTCTGTTCATGTCCTTGTAGAGGTTAGTAAGAATGGAGATAGCAGAATCAAGATTCTTGCTATTGTCCTCACCGCCACAAGCTACCATGCCGAAGCAGCAAATTACTGCCAGGATAAGTGCGAGAAGCTTTTTCATTGTGATTTCTCCTTGTATATTTATATTATTTTGGAATCAATGTTCAGTGTACTACCACGTCGTTTACCGAGAAGAGCTTGATCTGATAATCGTCAGAGAAGAATGTGATAATGCCCTTAACGTCGATCGTTTTGCCCATGAAGTAATCCTCGGTTATAAGCTCGTTATTGTCGTTGTATAGAACTATGGTACGAACCTGAACCGATTTACCGTCGGGGGTAGTACAGGTAAGAGTGATAGCACCCTTGGAGGAGCTGTCCTCTTTAGTTGTAGTATAGCAGTCTGTAACGACGAGTCCCTTCATTTCGATCGTGGTATCGAGCGCGAGAGCTGCAAACTTTACAGTCTTAGGCTCTGCGTCCTCAATCTCAACCGTAACGTCGGACTTATAGGTTTCGCCGTCAACAAGCTTGAATGCGGGAGCGTGACCGGTGCTGATAAGTTTAAGGTTATTCGGGTTATTGGGTCTCATTGCCGAATACTCAACGCCCGATACCTGATAGTACCCGCCTGTCTCGTAGTAGGTTACAGTTCCGACTATGCGAACACGGTTTCCTACGTTGAGAATTTCAAGTCCGTCGCCTACGAGGCCGTAGCCGTAGTAAACGGAGATACCGTAATAAAGACCTGTTTCCTCGTCGTATTCCTCGATGTATGCAGTATTGCTGCTGTTCATCGTAACGACGCCCTCAAATGCTACCTTTGCGTTATCGTATTCGGTAACGTTGACGCGAAGCTCTTTAAGAGTTATTTCTGCCGCTTCTCCATATGGGAAGAGCGGGTCTTTTTCGGTAGAATGGGAATGAAGCGCTTCCCTCTTAGCCTGTGCGATCGCTTCCATACAGGTATCTCCGTAACGGTTGTTAGCGGAATTGGACGCGATTGCGAGACCGAGCTGAAGTATTTCGATATTGAGGTTACGGTAAGTATCGCTGTCTGCGGTCTTATACCAGACCCAAACGAGATATCTTCCGCCTGTGGAATCGGCGTTCCACTTATTGTCGTCGCTCTCAATAACGATAGAAGTAGCGTTCTTAAGCGTATTTTTCGTATATTCCGCCGCGGTCTTGCCCCAAGGCTCGATCTTACCGGTTGATTCGGGGGTATTTATTGCAAGGTATCTTGCTTTAAGAACTCCGCCCGGCATAACGGATTCGGGAACGTTGAAATGTGTTGTGTCACCGTCTATATATGCGTGTACGGTAACCTCTTGCTTAAGGGTTGCGCTTGACGCCATATCAAGCTTGACGGAAGCGGCATAGTCCTTGTGCTCGTTCTTCGGCTCTTTGCCGCCGTCATTCTTGCCTACGCAGGACACGCAAGCAAGGACGACAGTTACGATAACGAGCGCAAGCGCCGTAATTTTCGTAATATTCTTTATGAATCTTTTATTCATAGAAATTTACTTACCTATCTGGTAATTACATTCTTTTACAGCCTTAGCAAACTCATCCTTAAGCTTTGCATCAACCTCGGAATCCTTCCAGTTCGCAACGAGACAGGTCTGAATAAGGTATCCAACCTGGTCACGGGCAACGGAAGAACCGTTGAATGCGGGAGAGGTGTAGTATGCGTGCTGCTGTTCAAGACAGATCTTTGCAGAGAGAGCCGCGATGCGGTCGCCGCCGTCAGCCTTGTTAAGGAAGTCAGCGTATACGGGATGTGCCTCAACGCTCTTGATTACCGGAACGTAACCGGATACCATAGAGAACTCAGCCTGGAACTCAACGGTAGTTGTGAGGTACTTAACGAAGAGCCAAGAAGCGAGGACTTCCTGAGGATCTGCCTTCTTGAAGATGCAGAGAGAAGGACCCTGGGAGATAACCTTGGGGTTATCAGCGTTCACCTGAGGAATGGTTGCGATGCCTACGTCGAAGGGATACTTTCCGTTTACCTTTTCGGGGCGCTGGTGAGTAGCACCTGCAGAAGAACCGATAGACATATAGCTGTTACCCTCATCGGAGGAAGCCATAGTGAAGAGCTCGGAGGTATAACCGCCGGAGATCTCCTGAGTGGTTACGTAACCAAGCTTGTACCACTCTCTGAACTCCTTAACGAAGTTTCTGTTGGTCTCATTGTTGAAGAGGAAGTTGTTTTTGCCGGTAGCGGTGGTGTAATCGGAGCCGAGCTGTTCGCACATGGTGATAAACCAGTTGGACTCGGAGTCGTAGCCGAGCGGGATACAGTCGGGATCGATTGCCTTGATCTGTGCGCAGAGAGCTTTCAGCTCGTCCCAAGTCTTGGGAACCTGGAGGTTGTTAGCTTCGAAGAAGGTCTTATTGTAGTAGAGGACCTCGGTAGACTTCGAGAGAGGAAGAGTATACATCTTGCCGTCGCCGAACTGCATACCTTCTTCATAGTAACCCTTGATGAAGTCGTCCTTCTGAGCCTGGGTAAGTCCGACCACGGTCTCGTTGCCGAGAGCATCCTTAACGGTCTTATCAGCGTCGATGAGAACGTCGAGAGTCTGTACTGCCTTGGACATGTTGTAAAGAGCAACGTGGTCGGGATAGCAGTATGCGATGTTAGGCTGGTTGCCAACGGTGATTTCGGTAGAGATGGTCTTACGAACGTCATCGTAGCTACCTACCTGCTCGTGCTCGATAGTGATATTCGGATAGAGCTTATTGAACTCCTTGATATACACATCGAGAACTTCACGAAGGTTTGCACCCATCGTGTGATAGAAGGTGATCGTTACCTTTTTGGAGGTATCGAAGCCGTTTTCCGGCATTACGAAGTCGGGCGCTACCTTGTTCTTATTGCAGGAGAAGAGCGTGAGCATACTCGAAAGCATTGCAACAACGAGGAGCACCGAGATGAGAATTTTTCTGAGTTTCACGGTAAAAAATTCCTTTCTGTTATTGTTTTATATGATATCGGTTTCCCGAATTATCAACCCTTGATACCGCTGCGGGATACACCCTTCATGATGTACTTGCGGAGGAAAAGGAATACGAGGAAGAGAGGGAGAGATACGAGCGCAACTGCTGCCATCTGCACGGGGAAATTCGTATCGCCCGATGCATCTGTGTATGCGTTACGCAGACCGTTCGTTATAAGCTCCATCTCAGCGCTCTTGGTAACGAGGTTAGGCCACATATAGGAGTTCCATGCACCCATCATCTTAAGGATCGTGATCGAGATAAGAGTCGGAAGTGCGAGGGGGATCATAACCTTCCAAAGATACTTGATATCGCTCGTTCCGTCGACCTTTGCGGCAAGATACAGCTCGTTTGGTATCTGCAGGAAGTTCTGACGGAGGAGGTAGATATAGAAGATGCTTACAAGGAAGGGTACGATAAGTACCGTATAGGTATCCATCCAGCCGAATTCATTTACGGTCTGGTAGTTCGTAATCGTAAAGAGCTCACCGGGGATCATCATCGTTGCAAGGAGTGCTGCAAAGAGCGCGTTTTTACCCTTGAACTCAAGGCGAGCAAATGCAAACGCCGAGAGGACCGTTATAACAAGGGAAAGAAGCGTAGAAACTACACCTACTATTACGGTGTTCTTAAAGAGCGTTCCAAGGTTTGCCGCGTCGAATGCTTCGACATAGTTATGCCAAAGGATTTCTCTCGGGAAGAGGGTCGGAACGGAGAGCTTATACTCGGAAAGTGATTTGAGCGAAGATATTATCATCCAGTAGAATGGGAAGAGGACGATTATTGCGATAAAGAAAAGGAATAAATAGGTGAGCGTTTTGGTGAAGATTTTAGTAACCTTCTGAGCGGCACTTACCTTTTTGAGGTCTTTTTCCTGAAGGGTAACGTTCATATTATCTGCCATTTCGTTTCCCTCCTTAATAATGCGTCTTCTTCTTGCTTACTGCAAGGTTGATAAGCGTAACAACAAAGATTATACCGAAGAGTATTAGTGCCGCCGCACTTGCTCTTCCCTGCTGGGTGTCGATCGCGTCGTAGATAAATCCGACCATGGTGTTAAGCCGTCCTGCGTCGCCGGTCGGTCCCATATCTTCGCCGAATATACCGACGATGCTCGAGTATTCCTTGAATCCGCCTATAAAGCCCGTGATAACAACGTATGCGATCATCGGAGAAAGGAGCGGAACGGTAATTTTGGAGAATACACGGAAACGGCTTGTACCGTCTACCTTTGCGGCGTCGTAGTACTGCTTGTTTACACTCTGAAGTCCTCCGAGAAGGATGAGTATCTTAAACGGAAGCGCGTTCCATACGATGTATATCGTCATAACCGTGATGTTAGCCCAATAAGAGGAGCCTGCGTTTATCCAGTTTACAGGATCTCCGCCAAAGAACTCTATTACGTTATTGATTATACCCGCCGTGATAACAAGCTCGTTTTCGTTACCGAAATTGTTTCCGACCATGTTGAACATTGCCGCAAAGACCATACCGATAGCGATAGAGTTGGTTACATACGGAAGGAAGTATATCGTCTGAAGGAATCTGGAGAGAGGTCCTATCGAGTTAAGACATACTGCGATAACGAGTGCGAGGATCGTCGAGATCGGCACGGTAAGTACGCAGAGAAGAATCGTATTGAACAGACAGTCCTTAAAATAGTCGTATTCAATAACTTTCGCAAAGTTATCAAAGCCGTAATCGAACTGATGTCCGACATTTGCAAGTGCCTGGTTATATCCTTCCTGAACTGACATATGAAGTGTGTTAAAGATAGGCCACACCGTGAATACCAGCAGAAGGATGATGGCCGGTAACAGGTACAGCCATGCTTTCCACTTATGTTTGCTTTCTACCATATCACGTCACCTCAGAAGTAAATACGGTTCTCGTCTTCTTTGGAGAAGAGGAATACCTTGTGGGGCTTGAGGGAGAATGTGACGGTTTCGCCCATTTCAACCTTGTTATCAGAGTTGATGATCGAGCGGATAACGGGATTGAGCGATGCTTCGTTCGTGGATACTACGGAAACGTCACGTCCCATAACTTCCACGTTCTGGAGCTTACATACGAATGCGCCGTTCGAATCGAGGTTAAAGCCTTCGGGACGGATACCAACGGTTACCGCCTGATCGCTTACTCCGGGAACATCGAGAACTGCTGCGTCGCCTATGTAAAGCTTTTCGCCCTCAACCTTGCCCTCAAATACGTTAATCGGAGGAGTTCCGAGGAACTTCGCAACGAAGAGGTTTGTAGGATCGTCATAGACCTCCTGAGGAGCGCCGATCTGCTGAACTACGCCAAGCTTCATAACTACGATAAGGTCGGAAATGGACATTGCCTCTTCCTGGTCGTGTGTTACGAAGATCGTAGTGATGCCGGTTTCCTTCTGGATACGGCGGATCTCTTCACGGGTCTGCAGACGCAGACGAGCGTCAAGGTTAGAAAGCGGCTCGTCGAGAAGAAGAACCTTCCGCATCTTTACGAGCGCACGCGCGATAGCAACTCTCTGCTGCTGACCGCCCGAAAGCTCGCTGGGCTTACGGTCCATAAGATTGTCGATCTGAACGAGCTTTGCTGCCGTGTATGAACGTTCGATCATAACTTCCTTTGAAAGCTTGTCCGCTCCCTTAAGATTCTGCAGGGGGAAGAGGATATTCTGCTTGACAGTCATATGAGGATAAAGCGCGTAGTTCTGGAACACGAGACCGACTCCGCGGTTTTCTGCCGAAAGCTCGGTTACGTCGTCGTCTCCGAAGAAGATCTTACCGCCTGAGGGCTTCTGAAGTCCACTTATCATATAAAGCGTCGTACTCTTACCGCAGCCGGACGGGCCGAGAAGTCCGATAAGCTTTCCGTCGGGGATCTCAAATGTGAAGTCGCTTACTGCAACTACCTCGTCCTTGACCTTTTTGTTTCTGCTCGGGAAGATCTTGGTCAGATTTTGCAAAACAATTTTCATACCGTTTCGCCTTTCTTCATTATATATATTCTTATTTTTTATTCCTTTTTAATACGCGGACTTATCCGCATTTTCTGCCTGAAGCTTGTTTTTATATGCTATAAGTGCTTCGGGTGTATCAAATATAAGCTGCGTTGCCATATCAACCGTTACCGTCTGAGCAAGCTTATCGTGTATCGGTGCGCGGTCCTTGGTCACGAAGAACATAACTATCTGTGCAAATAGTATCACAGCGACGGCAAAAAGGCCTTCGAAACCTATTATTCCGAAGTACATCATAATTATCAGAAGGATCGGGATCATCGTTCCGACAGTGAACTTACCGAGCACGGTTCTTGCGAACATAAGAACTCCGTTTACTCTTATTCCATCCTTACGCATTACTCCGACGCCAAACACCTTTTTCCCGAGCGTCTGACCGTTCTTGAAGAGAAGCGGCACTGCAAATTCCAGAAAGAGATATGACAGAAGAAGAGAGAACGTTACTATGATGAGGATCAGATTGAACATCATCTGATATGCGTATCCTGCCTTTTTATCCTCGCCGAATGCCTTTGCGGCCGCCTCATAAGTTTCTTTTTCTTCGTCTGTCAGCTTATCGTGTTCCTTTGCCGTGATGCTGAGGTCTACACCGAATTTTTCGGAATAGTATTCTCTGCGGTCTTTAAGCTGCTCGGAATATTTGCCGTAATCGAGAAGCGCGGAGCCTCCCCACATTATTGCCACGGCAAGCGTTACGAGAAGAATGAAGTCGAATATGCCTGCGGAAATACGCTTAAACATACTTGCTTTTTGAAGATCAAGCATACTCATTTCATCCTTTCTTAGATTTGGGCATAGCTATCCCATTAACATACTTGTATATTATAACACCTCGAAGCACAATAATCAACAGTTTTTTAATATATTTTTAATATACTTGTCCTTTTTCGTCATTTTTCACAGTTTTTGCTTCTTTTCTGTAAAATGCGTTTCCTCCGATGAACTCTCGCACGAGGCTTGTCGGCGGAATTTCGTCGTCTACAGACGCGGGATGGACAAAATTAAGCACCTTTACTATTGCTCTTACCTCATCGTAATACTCGTCCTCGGGACCGACTGTGAGAAGCAAAGGGAAAATGTGCTTGCAAAGTACCGCGAGCTCATATAACGTCGAGCTGTTGAAGATGACGTCTGCTTTTTCCTGGAACGGGAATATCCACTTCTCTTCCCCGCGCCTTACCGACTGCCACATAGAAAGAGTGTTGCTCACCGACGAGCCGCGCGTTTCGTAGTCGCGGACAATTCTTCGGAGCAGGCGCAGATAGCTGCTTGCTATTCTGTTATGGTCGTCGAGGTTAAGCGGCAAAAACGGACAGACGAAAAGCTTAAAGACAGCCTCCTGCGGAAGTCCCTCTGGAAGCATCGCGGGATTGAGCGCGTGAAGCCCCTCTACTATTATTACCGAGGTCTCTCCCAGCTTCATAAAATGACCGTTGTATTCTCTTTTTCCCGTTTTGAAATTAAAGCTCGGAATTTCAACTTCTTCGCCCTTTAAAAGCGCAGAGAGATGCTCGCCGAACAGCTTTGTATCAATGGTATTTATGTGCTCAAGGTCGACCTCGCCGTTCGGTCCCTCCGGTATTTTATCGCGGTCGATATAGTAATCGTCGAGACTCATAAGGATCGGCTTTCTGCCGTGTACTCTGAGCTGTGTTGCGAGGCGGTTTGCAGAAGTCGTTTTTCCTGACGATGACGGACCAGCAAGCATTACCGCCTTACATCCGCGCGTACAGATCATATCCGCGATTGCGGAAAAACGTTTTTCGTGAAGCGCTTCGTTTACTCTGATGAGTTCTCTTATCTTTCCCGAATCGACAAGCTCATTAAGGTCTGCAACCGTTTCGCACTCCATCAGCTCGCCCCATTTTTTGCCCTCGATATAGACGTTGAAGGAATTCGGCATTTCGCTGTACTCCGCGACTTCGTCTGCGCTTTTTCTTCCCGGAAAAATAAATACGAAGCCGTCGGGAGCCGGGATAATATCCCACACGCGGAGGAATCCTGTCGATGGCGCCATTTCGCCGTAATAGTAATCGGAAAAATCCTCGTATTCGTAGACGTCAAGAGTCGGAACGGGGCGGTACGAAAACAGACGCGCCTTATCGCTTTGTCCCTCGTCAGCATAGTGTCTGATAGCGTCTGCCGTGCTTATACGGCGGCGTCGAAGCGGAATATCCATATCAACTATTTCTTTGACTCTTGCTTCGAGGATATCTGCATTGAAATCATCGGTGTTCAATATTTCGATATACAACCCGTCACCGACCGTGCAGTGCATTCTCGCCTTTGCATTCGGCCAAAGCTGACGAAGCGCCAGGAATATCACGAACTGTGCCGTGCGGAAATAGACGTCGTAGCCTGCAGGATCTGTATAGCGCAATAGTTTTATCTTTCCGCCAGATGCCTCCATCGCTTTACGCTTCGTTTCTCCTATCTGACCTATGTCCTTGCTTCGCACGGGAACGTAGTTGAGCGTAAATACCTCGCCTGCAATTTTCGCTGCGATCGGATCGTTTGACAGTTTTCCGTTCATAAGCCCTAGCCGCTTTACGATATCAAGCAGAGATTCATCCGGCATTACGTTTACTTCATAATCTTCAATATATAGTTTCATAATCATTCTCCATTCGTATAGTTATTTTTTGATATTCCGGCGAAAACCCGAATCGTCCGCTTACGGAATACACCATATATATGACGCCGGCATCGCCGATATTAAATCGGCGCCCGCGCAATTATCCTTCAATATTTTTGCCATGCTTTTTGCGGCTATTCTCAATTATCAACTGAGTCAGATTTATCGCGATAAGCCCGACGTTCAGAAGCACAACAGGCATCGCCCCCGAAAGATAGGAATAGATTCCGCTGATAACAGAACCGCATATATTAAAAATGCGAAGCAGGGACAGCTTCGTCATCATCATTGACAGTAGAACGAGCGCTGTTCCCATATAACCGAAAATTTCAAGATATATCATTATTATTTTCTCCCAAAAAATATAAAAATAGCCGACTGTCGGATTTACCGGTAGTCGACCATTATCGGTGGTTCGTAGAAACGCCTGCCCATATTACAGGCATATACCAAAACATCGCGGTGAGGCATCCTCAGCCACTAATGTATTTTAGCACATTTATGGTAAAATGTCAACGGCTTTAAAGTCCGTGGCGTTAAATTTCGGCGTTTTTCACAAATCCAAACATTGTTTTTATACGTTCTACAAAAGCCGTACGTAAAAAACGGACCCGAAACGGGTCCGTTTTTTTTACGATATTTAAGCCGCGGGAACGAAGAAGTAAACGAGGAAGAGGATCGTTACGATGATTGCAACGACCGAGAACTCTCTCTTGGGCTTTTCCGTCTTCTTTACCGCGCTCTTGATGAGCTCGATAACGTAGGAGATAATGGACATAAGGGTGTAAGAAACGAGACCTACGCCGATACCCTTGGTGATGGAGTAGGAAAGAACCATTACCGAGATGGTAAGGAATGCGGAAGTTGCGCCGATAGCGTTGCTGAAATCGATAGACTTAGCGTTGTTCTTCATCATAAGAACGCCGACGTAGATGAGCGCAGAAGCTGCAGCTGCCGAGGGAATTACGGCAAAGACAGGAAGCGCGAACATTGCAATAAAGAACATGCAAGCAGTTGAGAGAGCAGTAAGACCGGTTCTTCCGCCTGCGGATACGCCGGAGCCCGCCTCAACGAAGGTTGTAACGGTAGAGGTACCTACCATTGCACCTGCGCAGGTTGCAACAGCGTCGGACATCATGATCTTGCCGTAGTTATGAGGCTTGTTGTTTTCGTCGGAGAGGATTCTGTTACCGCCGCAGCAGCCGACGATGGTTCCCATTGTGTCGAACATATCGATCATACACATGGTAATAACTATCATTATAATGGTAAATACCGTTATTCCCTCGGGAATAACGCCTTCCTTGAATACGCTTGTGAAGGAACCGAATACGGTATTTTCGCCTGCGAAGAAGTTCTCGAAGTTTTCCCAGAATTTCCAGGAGATGCCGGGAACGTTACCCTTGATTATGTCAAGATTGGTAACTCCGAACGGAATACCTATCAAAGTAGCGCCGAGTATACCGATGATTACCGAACCCTTGACCATAAGCTTATCGAGGATAGCAATAATGAAAAGTCCGATAAGTGCTACAAGAGCTGCCTTGGATGCTTCCCAGCTCGTGAAGTTTACAAGCTCTACCTGAGTGAAGGGGCTTGCAACGATTATACCTGCGTTCTGGAAGCCGATATACGCGATAAAGAGACCGATACCTACGGATATTGCGCTTCTTACCGGAACGGGCATTCCGTCGAACGCCAGCTCACGGAAGGTCTTTCCCTTTATCTTGATAAGGGAGAGAAGGAGGAAAAGAAATCCCGATACAAGGACGAGGAAGAAGGTCTGTCCGGGTGTAAACTTTGCCGCGTAGCCTGCCCATCCTCCGATGAGTCCGCCCGCCATAGAGTTGAGTCCCATTCCGGACGCCTGTGCAAGAGGCATTTTTGCGACAAATGCCATAAGCAGTGTACCGATTATTGCGCCGATTGCCGTTGCGATGAATGCTGATGACCAATAGGGGCTTGCTGTGCTGCCGAAGATCTGGTTGGGGTTGACGGTCAGAATGTACGACATTGCAAGGAACGTAACGATACCTGCAATGATCTCAGTCCTGACATTCGTTTGCTTCTCTACGGGATCGTATCCCAAAAGCTTTGCGAATTTTTTCATTGGTTTCCTCCTTGGCTCTGAGAGCATATTAAATTATGTCGTAAGGTACAACATAATATTAATATATACTATGTTGCGAAAAATGTCAATAATTGTTGAAAAATTTTGAACAAAAATTACCCTGATCAACAAATAATCGGATGATCAGGGTAATATGTCAATTCTTTTTAGACAAGGAACAGAAACCGCAATAGAAAAGCAGCAATGAAACGCTGATGAGAATTCCTGCGATTATATCGGTAAACCAATGAACTCCCGAAAGGAGGCGTCCGATGACTGTTGCGGCAATCAGAACTACGCAAACGGAAACAGACGTAACGCGCAGAGCTTTACTGCTTATTCTGTTCAAAAGCTGATGTATTGCGGCGCCGAAAACACAGAACGAAAGCATCGTATGCGACGATGGAAACGACGCTTCAAGCTCACCTTCCGTAATTATCGGACGGTAATTTATAACTACTATTTCAAAAAGAACGTACGCGCAAGCTACCGCGACGAAAAATCCGCCCAAAACTATTATATTTCTGTCAACTGCCTTAATGCTCTTTCTTTTTGCGAGCTGACCTACTCCAAATCCGGCAAAGTAAACCGCGACGGCTATTGCAAGATAGCCGAGAAGCTCCGTCACGTCGTAGAGCGTCATGTTAACGCCGATTAGGTCGCGGAAATAAGTGTTTATTCCCGAAAGACCTATTTCGCTGCCCATTGGCCCTACCGCTCTTACGTCAACGGTCTTGACGAGCACGGTCAAAACAGCAAAGAGAATGAAAGATATTACTCCGAATATAAAATATTTTTTTGCGTTTTTCTTGTCAGTCATTTTGTTTTCTCCAATAATTTATTAGTTATATTGTACCCGACAATTCGACATTTGTCAATAATCAGAATTTTAGAGCAAAAAATCCACCCGATCGGGTGGATTTTCATTATTAATACGCTTTTGCCCAGAGGACAGTAGTCTTAGCGGGCTTTCCGCAGCAAACGCACTTGCCTTCCTTGCCCTGCATATCGAACGGTATGCAGCGCGAGCCGACGCCCGTCAGTTCCTTGACCTTATCCTCGCACTCCTCGCTTTCGCACCAGAGAGCAGAGATGAAGCCGTCGCCCTTTTCGTTCAGGGTCTTGATGATGTCGTCGGTATTTTCGCACTCGGTCATCTTGCTCGCTCTGTTTTCGAGCGCCTTTGCATAGATACCGGCTCTTACTGCTTCGAGCTTATTTGCAACCTCATCTTCGAGATTGTCGAGCGAAACGAAGTCCTTGCTTCTGTCGTGACGCGCAACAAGCACGCACTGATTTCCCTCGATATCGCGGGGACCGATCTCAAGACGTACCGGCACGCCCTTCATTTCGTATTCGGAATACTTCCAGCCGGCGGAGTTATCGCTGTCATCAAGCTTTACTCTGAAGCCTGCCTTTGTTAAGCGGTCCTTAAGCTCGTTTGCCTTTTCAAGCACGCCTTCCTTATGCTGCGCAACGGGAATGATAACGACCTGAATAGGTGCAACTGCGGGAGGGAGAACGAGGCCGTTATTATCTCCGTGAGTCATTATGATAGCGCCGATAAGACGTGTAGTAACGCCCCAGGAGGTCTGATGCGGATACTGAAGCTGGTTGTTCTTATCCGTATACTGGATATCGAACGCCTTTGCAAAGCCGTCTCCGAAGTAGTGAGAGGTTCCTGCCTGAAGTGCCTTACCGTCATGCATAAGTGCTTCTATAGCATAGGTAGCTTCTGCGCCCGCGAACTTATCGCTTTCGGTCTTAGGTCCCTTGATTACGGGCATTGCGAGGTCGTGCTCGCAGAAATCGGCGTAGATATTGAGCATACGGAGCGTTTCTTCTTTAGCTTCCTCTGCCGTTGCGTGCATCGTATGTCCTTCCTGCCAGAGAAATTCTCTTGTGCGGAGGAAGGGGCGTGTATTCTTTTCCCATCTTACTACCGAGCACCACTGATTATAGAGCTTCGGAAGGTCGCGGTAGGACTTAATTACGTTTGCGTAATGCTCGCAGAAGAGCGTCTCCGAAGTAGGACGGACGCAGAGCTTTTCGGCAAGCTTTTCGCTTCCGCCAAGAGTTACCCACGCAACCTCGGGTGCGAAGCCTTCAACGTGATCCTTTTCCTTATTGAGAAGCGTCTCGGGAATGAACATCGGCATATATACGTTCTCGTGTCCGGTTTCCTTGAAACGTGTGTCGAGGATCTTCTGTATGTTTTCCCAAATTGCATAGCCGTAGGGGCGGTATATCATACAGCCCTTTACGCTTGAATAATCTATAAGATCTGCTTTTTTTACGACGTCTGTGTACCACTGTGCGAAGTCTTCGTCCATTGAGGTGATAGCTTCGACGAGCTTTTTGTCCTGTGCCATAGTTTTTCCTTTCTTTTCGCAGATAATTTCATGATTTCATATTATTATATAACAAAAAAGAAAGGTTGTCAAGGTAGTTTTTCTTTTCGCATTTCTTTTCTCGTGAAAATGAAACAAGCAGTTTTGCTTCGCAAACCTGCGCAAAGAAACACGCCAAGGGGCAAACCGATGAAAATTTGCGAAAGCAAATTTTCAAACGTTTTCCCCTTTGGAATCCCCTTTCGATTTTGGGAAGCTTCGTGACGATGTCTCGCCTTCCCCTCAGGGGAAGGTGTCGGCAAAGCCGACGGATGAGGTGTAGGCGGCATCGCCGCCGTTGTAATGCAGGGGGTTGCCCTCCCGAAAAAAAGTATTGAAACATCAAAAACGGGAGGAGCAAGCCCCTCCCCTACCGGAAATTGCGCCACTTTGTTCGCTGTCTTATCCCATAAATCTGTTAATTTCCGCAAACAGCGTTTCCTCGCATTTTGCGCTTGCGCGTGTGAGGGGCAGCCGGAGCTCATGTTGGCAGAGACCGAGCTTTTCCATTCCGCTTTTTATCGGCATTGGGTTTGTTTCGGTAAAAAGCGAGCGCATAAGGGGAATGAAGCGGTGGTAGAGCTTTTTGCACTCTTCCCTATCGGTTTCGTATAGCTTACAAAGCTCCGCCATTTGACGCGGGAACATATTTGATACGACCGATATTACTCCGTATCCGCCTATGGCGAGTACGGGGAGTGTCATATCGTCGTTACCGCTGTATAACGGCAAATCTTCGCCGTATTTACTTGCTATACAGGCGCATTTCGATATACTTCCCGAGGCTTCCTTGACGCCTGCCGCCATCGGGTGTGAGGCGAAGCCGTCATAGACGCTTTCGGGTATATCGGTACCCGTCCGAGACGGTATGTTATACAGGATAGTCGGCACACCCGCGCCCTCGGCTATACTGAGAAAATGGCGCAGTAGCCCCGACGCGCCCGGGCGGTTATAGTACGGTGTAACGGCGAGGATCCCGTCTGCTCCTGCGCGGACGGCTTCTTTTGAAAGCTCCACCGAGGATGCGGTGTCGTTGCAGGTGGTTCCCGCTATTATCGGCACTCTGCCGTTTGACACCTCGGCAACGGTTGCGGTTATTTCTATCTTTTCTTTTTTGCTCAGCGTCGGCGCTTCCCCCGTCGTCCCGCAGACGACGAGCGCGTCAATTCCCTCGTTTATTTGAAATTCCGTTAGCTTTTTTAATGCTTCAATATCTGTTTTGCCGTCTCTGAACGGCGTTACCAGCGCGGTTGCCGCGCCTTTGAACAGCGGTTTTTTCACTATATTTCTCCTTTTAGATTTATTTCCCGAAAACGGTTGAAATTTCGATGGATTTGTTATATAATTGAATGGATAATACCTATTTGAAAGATTTTTGCTATGATAAAAAACAATCTATCCCCTACCGACCTCAAAAAGAGTGATTTTTTCTACGATCTTCCGACCGAGCTTATCGCTCAGACTCCAGCCGAACCGCGAGATTCATCTCGCCTGCTCGTTCTGCATAAAAATAGCGGAGAGCGTGAGCACAAGGTGTTTTCCGATATAATCGACTATCTGAACGACGGTGACGTTCTCGTTATCAACGACAGCAAGGTCATTCCCGCGCGTCTTTACGGAATAAAGGAAGACAGCGGAATCGAAATTGAGGTCGTGCTTCTTCGTTCTCGCGGTCTTGATACCTGGGAAACGCTCGTGCGTCCCGGAAGAAGATGCAAGCCGGGTACTAAAATTATATTCGGAGGCGGCATTCTTCGTGCCGAGGTGCTTGAGACTGTTGAGGGCGGAAACAGACTTATAAAATTTGAATACGAGGGCGACAATATCTTCTCGGTTCTCGACAAGGTCGGAAATATGCCCCTTCCGCCGTACATTACCGAAAAGCTGAAGGACAAGAGCCGTTATCAGACGGTATACGCAAAGGACGAGGGCTCTGCCGCCGCTCCCACCGCAGGGCTTCATTTCACCTCCGAGCTTCTTGAAAGGATCAAGGCTAAGGGAGTTCAGATCGCGCCCGTTATGCTTCACGTCGGTCTCGGTACCTTCCGTCCGGTAAAAGAAGACAAGATCACCGATCACGAGATGCACGCGGAATTTATTTCGGTATCGAAGGAGTCTGCAGACATTATAAACAACCGCAAAGGCCGTCTTTTTGCGGTAGGCACAACTTCCTGCAGAGTTCTTGAAAGTGCGTCTGACGAAAGCGGTATCGTTCATCCGATAACCGATGACACGGGAATATTCATTTACCCCGGCTACCGCTTCAAGGTGACCGACGCGCTTATCACAAACTTCCATCTTCCAGAAAGCACGCTTCTTATGCTCGTCTCGGCTCTCACATCGCGTGAAATGATGCTTGAGACATACAATGAAGCTATTGAAAAGGGTTATCGCTTCTTCTCATTCGGAGACGCGATGCTGATAATATAGAAGCAAATGAAGAATGAAAAATGAAGTCGCTTCGCTGATGAATAATGAAAAATTAATGAAGATTTTCGCCGCGGCGAAAATCAACCGAAATTATTCATTATTCACTATTCATTATTCGTTATTCATTTCTCGTACGTACCCGAAGCGGGCGTTCAAAGAACGCCCCTACGGTTAAATTCACAGGGATTTTTATGAAAAAAACGCTGATTACACCCGATCTTAATGATTTTCCAACGGAATATCATTCGCTTCTTACGGGAAATATTTTTGACAGCAGTTGCTCACCCGAGGCGCGTGTCTACCATATAGCGGACAAGCATCTGTTCCTTAAAAAATCTCCTCTTGGAACGCTTAAGCCCGAGGCGGTCATGACCGATTATTTCGGTTCGATCGGGCTTGGTGCAAAGGTAATTTCCTACATATCGGATGAACACGACTGGCTTTTGACGAGCGAGGTCAAGGGCGAGGATCTTACGCACAAAAGTTATTTATCGCGCCCCCGTTTTCTTGCCGAAAAGCTCGGAACGACGCTGAAAATGCTTCATTCTCTGCCGACGGACGGCTGTCCCGTGAACAGAACCGAAAGCTATCTAGAAAGCGCTGAATACGGCTATAAAAACAAGCGGTACGACGATACGCTTTTCCCCGATAATTGGGGCTATTCCTCGCCTGATGAGGCTTGGAGCGTTATCGAAAAACGGGGCTGTGAGCTTGAATGCAACACGCTTCTTCACGGCGACTATTGCCTGCCCAACATTATGTTTGACGGCGACTCCTTTTCCGGCTTTATCGACGTCGGAAACGGCGGTATAGGCGACCGTCATATCGACATTTTCTGGGGCGCCTGGACGCTTCAGTTCAATCTCAAAACGGATAAATACAAGGATATATTTTTTGACGCTTACGGAAGAAAAGATATTGATTTCGACCGTTTTTCTCTGATTGCGGCCTGCGAAGTATTTGGATAGAAAGGACACTAATATGGAAACCATAAGAGTACAGCTGTGCTGCCATATTCCGCATATCAGCCAGATCCTTTGCGGCTTTAACGAGCTTAACAAAAGCGGTGATTATAAGGTCGTTTTTGAAGACATTTCAAAAGATTTTCAGCGCACCTATACCGACATGTCGATATTGCGCGTTTATTATAAGGGCAAGGTCATTATTTACGACCTTATGGACGGATATATCGGTCCATACATGATAAAGGATCTGCTTGAAAACTGCGATTTCTATTTTAAACGCAGCTTCTCCGAAAGCCAAAACGAGCAGTTCGGTGAGCTTAAAAGCAAGATGCTCCCTCTCGGTCTCAACTACCATTTGACCTACCGCGGCAATCCGCTGAACGACGGATTAATAAAGAGATTTATTAAGCTGTTATTGAGGCGCGAAAGCTTTGATTCTTTTACTCAAAAACGGTTTGAATGCGAACCGAAATACAAGGACAAGGATATAAAGATCCTCTTTTTGACGCGGCTTTGGGATCCGAAGGAATGCGTTCACGAGAGCTATATTGAGGAGAGAAAGAAGATTAACGAGGAGCGTATTGCTCTCATACGCGCACTGCGCGAAAGATACGGAAGCAATATCGTCGCAGGGTTGAACGATTCGCCGCTTTCGCGCGAGCTTGCTCCCGATCTTATCGTCGATAACAAGTATACGAAGCGCAAAAAATATCTTAAGCTTATGAGAGCAAGCGATATTTGCATCGCGTCCACGGGGCTTCACGGAAGCATCGGGTGGAAGACCGCCGAATACGTTGCGGCTTCTAAGGCGATAGTCAGCGAGCCGTTGAATTATAAGGTGACAGGCAACTTTATTCCCGGCGAAAACTACCTCGAATTTTCGGGAATCGACGAGTGTGTGTGCGCCCTTGACGCGCTATCTTCCTCCCCCGAAAAGCTTTATGAAATGAAAAAGAAAAATCACGAATATTATAAGCGTTATCTGAAGCCCGCCGAGCTTGTTAAAAGGTCGCTTGAAACTGTTGACACGCTTATAAAGTGAGGAATTATTTTGGACAGCAAAATTAAAGTTTTAGCCGTCGTTGGCCCAACCGCATCGGGAAAGACAGACCTTTCTCTGCGTCTTGCGGAGGCTCTTGACGGCGAGATCATATCCTGCGATTCAATGCAGATATACCGCGATATGAACATAGGAACCGCAAAACCGTCCGAAGAAGAACGGCGCGGTATTCCACATCATCTTTTTGACATTTGCGACCCTGAAAATGAGTTTTCCTGCGCCGATTATAAGGCGTACGCCGAGGCGGCGGTAAGGGATATTTCAGGCAGGGGCAAAACGCCGATATTCTGCGGCGGAACGGGACTTTATCTTTCATCCCTGCTGCGCGGAGGCGATCTTTCGCCTAACATTCCGGACGGAATAAGAGAGTCGATTGAAAAACGTTCGCCCGATGAAAACTGGGAGGAGCTGCTAAAGATCGATCCCGACGCGGCGGCTTTGACCCACAAAAATAACGTAAAAAGAGTCGTACGCGCACTTGAAATCTATCACGGAACGGGCAAGACCAAGACCGAGTGGGACAAGCTTTCCCTTGAGGCCGAATCGCCTTACGATGCGCTTATCTTCGGACTTGATTATAAAAGCAGGGATACTCTTTATGACAGGATAAACCGCCGTGTCGACATAATGATGGCGGATGGACTTGAGGCCGAGGTAAGATCGGTATCGCCGCGTCTCGGAAGGACGGCTTCTCAGGCGATCGGATATAAGGAGATCCTTTGTTACGTCAACGGTGAGCTTTCTTACGATGACGCTGTTGAGCTTCTCAAGAAAAACACCCGCAACTATGCAAAGCGCCAGCTCACCTGGTTCAGACGCGACCCTTCCGTGATATGGTCATTCCCTGACGAGAGCGACGCTGATACTATTTTTGAAAATATTGTAAACATTGCAAAAAGGCACTTAAACAGAGAGTAAAAGTGTGATATACTGAACGGGTCAAATACCCGATTTTAAGAAAGGAGAGACTCCGTGGACGTAAAATATCTGAAAAACGTGCTTAAATATATGCTCTCGGCAGTTCTCTGCCTTATCCTTATAGCTTACATAATCTATCATCTGACGGGCGGCTTCCGCGACGAGATCGGAACTACGCCCGCATCGCTCGTGACTGTTGAATCCACATACACGACGGGAGTTACGCTTTTGCGTAAGGAAAAGGTGCTTTATTCTCCCGTCAACGGTGATACCAGCTATCTTTTTGCAGACGGCGAAAAGGTCGCCATCAACTCTGCGGTTGCCGAGGTTTATCCCGACAATGGATCGTCTGAGATCAGGCAGAGGATAATGGAGGTCGATATCGCTATCCGACTTCTTGAAAGAAGTAATATGTCTGACGCCGAGAAGCGTACCGACACCGCCAGCACCGACCTTCTGATCAGAAAGAACATATACAAGCTTCTTGATGCTGTTGACAAGGGGGACTTGTCGTACGCAGATACCCTCTCCGACGATCTTCTCGTTCAGCTCAACCGACGCAGGATAATAACCAAGAGCGTTTTCAATTTCAATAAGCAAATAGAGGCGCTGAAAAAGGAAAAGGAAATACTGTCCGCTTCCCTGCCCGAAAGCGAAAGCACAGTAACAGCTTCAAGCGGCGGATATTTCTATTCCACTCTTGACGGATACGAAAACGTACTGTCATCGGAAAACATTTCGAGTATGACATACAGAGAATATCTTGATCTCGTATCCAAGCCCGCAGAGGAACTTGCTCCGGGAGAAAACGGATATCCCGTCGGTAAGATCGTCACCGACTATCTATGGTACGTCACCTGCGAAATTGATATCTCCGAGCTTCACAATTACGAGACGGGCAGAAGCTACAGCATCAAGTTTCCGTACAATAACGACACGGCTATAACCATGAAGCTTTACCGCATTCTTTCCGAGGCGGGTTCAAGCTCTGCGATCCTCATTTTTGAGACAGGAACGCTTCCCGCGAATTTCAACTATCTCCGTCATCAGACGGTACAGATCGTCAGCGAATATTACACCGGCTGCAGAGTTCCGATATCCGCTTTGAGAGTCGTTAACGGCGAGGCGGGAGTTTACGTTCTGCAGGGCTCTAAAGTGGTGTTCAAAAAGGTCGAGCCGCTTTACGAATACGACGGATACATAATTTCGGAAAACAAGTCCGGAAGCGATTCTTCGTATCTCGCTAAAAACGATTTCATTATCACGAAAGGTAAGGATCTGTATGACGGAAAGATCGTTGAATAACGTTTCGGATGCACTAAAGGAAAGCATCAGGGTAAATATTGACAGGATCAGATCCGGTATTCCGTCGGGAACCGTTCTTATGGCGGCAACGAAGACCGTTCCCGTTGAGGTAATAAACTATGCGATAACCGATTGCGGACTTACCGATATTGGTGAAAACCGCGTTCAAGAACTTTTGTCTAAGTACGACGAGCTTGAAAAGGACAAGGTCAATCTTCATTTCATCGGCACGCTCCAAGCAAACAAGGTGAAGTATATCGTCGGAAAGGTTTGCTTGATACATTCCCTTGACAGCTTAAAGCTTGCCGAGGAGATCTCGAAAAGATCACTTAAGCTCGGTATTGTGACCGACTGCCTTTGTGAAATCAACATCGGAAACGAGGAAGCCAAGAGCGGTATTGCAGAAGAGGATACAGAAGCCTTTATCAACAGCGTTTCGAATCTTGAAGGAATAAGGATCAGGGGTATAATGGTCATCGGACCACACTGTGAAAGCACTGAGGATTATATTCCGTTTTTCGAAAGAACGAGGGCGCTGTTTGACTCGCTTTCGGATAAGGGACTGCTCTCTGACACCCCCATACTCAGCATGGGTATGTCGGACAATTACGCGCTCGCCGCAAAATACGGTTCGACCCTTGTTCGCCCCGGAAGCGCAATATTCGGAGCGAGAAATTATAACTGATTCGTTTTCTGCGTTTTTTGCGCCGATTTGCACAAAAAAAGTGCAAAATATTCGTCACCGTTTTTGAAAAAACGGTTGCGTTCACGAAAAAAGTATGCTATAATAATTATATATACGGCAAAAGAGCTTTTTTGCCGACGGAATTTGAAAATAATCATCTAATATATTTGGAGGTACAAAATGGGTTTCTTTGACAAAGCGAAGGGAATTTTCAATCCTAAGGATGACGGCTACAACGACGAGTTCGTTGATTACGATAACGAAGGTTTCGTTGAGGAAGGATACGACGAGCCCGGATACACTCAGAGCGCTCCTGCTGCTCCCGCACAGAAGGCTAACCGCGGAATGGGTCTCAATTCCGGCGCACTCGAAATGAAGGTCGTTAAGCCCGACAAGTACGACAGCCAGACCGCTCAGAAGATCGCTGACCATCTTCTCAGCAACCGCACAGTGGTACTCAACCTCGAGTCCACCAACAAGGAGTCCGCAAGACGCCTTATCGACTTCCTCTCAGGTGTCGCTTATTCCATCGGCGGCTACATCCAGAGAGTTGCGGTAAACACCTTCATCATCGTTCCCGAGAACGTTGACATCTCCGGTGAGCAGCTTCAGGAAGCACGCAAGCAGGACGAAAACGACATCATTTACTAATAAAAACCTCAAGCCGCATTGTCCATCCGGACAATGCGGTCTTGGTGCTTTTTTTGACAGACTGAATACCAAGCCCGACAGAATGATCGGAGCTTTTTTCGGCGCTGTTTTGCGCCCGCGCATTACTCTGATTACGAAGAAAACGGGCTGTGAGGATCTTCCCTTGCCGTACCGTTTGTTTTGCTTTGTATGGGCATTTTTTATATACCTGAAAGGACAGCTTCACCTTGTCTTACGTCGTTTTAATGATAGCGCACGGAGTGGATTTTTTCTGTCTTATACTCATAGTCGCGCTCATTCTCAGAATGTGGTTATCGTTCTTCGACCCTGAGGGAGAAGGACTCATATTAAGCTTTTCCGCATTCCTGACAGAGCCCATTCTTCTTTTGGGCGAGAAAATACTCGTTATGCTAAAATTTGACAACAGCGGACCGCTTGACTTTTCTTTTATCATCAGCTCCTCGGTCCTTATAATAATCAGGTCGCTTCTTACAACCGTTATCGGCTGAAAAAGTGACACAATGCCTTTCCGCGGGGGCTTCAGCCGCGGAAGAAAGGATGCCAACCGGTTTGGCGTAAAGATCAATGCTTGCACCACACGAACTTAAAAACACCGCATTCTCCAAGTCCCTCCGCGGATACAGCACCGTAGAGGTCGACGAGCATATAGAATTCATAATTGAAAAATATACAGAGCTCTACCGTCTTAACGACGAGCTTGAAAAGAAGCTTCGTATCACCGAAGCGCAGCTTGACGCTCTCAAGGCTGAGGAGGAGTCGATAAAATCGACACTCGTGAACGCTCAGAAGGCGAGCACGCGAATTATCAACGAAGCAAACGAGCGTGCTGACGTAATTATGCGTTCGGCAAAAAACAGCTGTGACAGAATGATCGCTGAGCTTCAGGCAAACGTAGTTAAGGAAAACGAGCGTCTCCGTGAAGCCCAAAGCGAGACTGCGTCCTTCAAGGCAGCTCTTTTTGAGGCTTACCGCGATCACATCGGACAGATCGAAAAGATCGTTCCGGAAATCAGAATAGAAAACAATGACGATGCGATCGCCGCAAAGCTTTCAGGCGAGGTTCTTGACAGAATCCGCGCGGATCTTGTCGGAAGTGACGAGCTTATATCCGGCTCCGAGGATCCGTTCACTCCCGTAAACGAAAGCGGTGATACCGTTTCCGACGGTTCGGGAAGCGCAGAAACCCCGATACCCGACAGTATTGACGACGACCTTCAGAAGCCCGACGAGGAAGCCTTTTCAAAAGCGCGCGACAGCGAGCAGGATTTTCTTTCCGAGAGAACGATAATTCTTGAAAAGGGCGAGAGTATTCTCGATTCGATCCGCAAGATAAACAGCGAGGCTTCAAGCAATGACGACGATTTTCTTTCAATGCTCGATTCAGTTGCAAAGGAAAACGACAAGAGCAATTCATCGAGTACTGACGAATTCGATATAGTTTACGACGGAAAAAATAAAAACTGACATTTACCCAAGAAAGGTTAGATATTATGGCACAGGATTATACTAAGACACTTAACCTCCCGCAGACGGAATTTCCGATGC
This sequence comes from Eubacteriales bacterium, assembly GCA_045540175.1. Lineage (GTDB taxonomy): Bacteria > Bacillota > Clostridia > Oscillospirales > CAG-272 > Colimorpha_A. Next base: position 131,855 of record JAZQGU010000042.1, read on the forward strand.
GTGCTTCCCTTCCCCAGCGCGAGCCCGGCTTCTACGACAAGTGGACCGCCATGGATCTTTACGGAGAAATCAAGAAGAGAAATAAGGACAAGACTCCCTTTATCGTTCACGACGGCCCTCCCTTCTCAAACGGTTATATTCACATGGGTCACGCTCTCAATAAGGTTCTCAAAGACTTTATTGTAAAGAGCCACGCTATGATGGGCTATTATACCCCTTACGTTCCCGGCTGGGATAACCACGGTCTTCCGATCGAAAGAGCTATCGAGCTTTCCAAGAAAAAGCTCAATAAGGAAATGTCGGTTCCCGAGTTCAGAAAGGCGTGCGAGGAGTTTGCCGAGGACTTCATTCAGAAGCAGATGGCAGGCTTCAAGCGTCTCGGCGTTATCGGCGACTGGGACCGTCCTTACCGCACAATGGATAAGCACTTTGAGGCACAGGAAGTAAAGATCTTCGGAAATATGTTCGATAAGGGTTATATTTATAAGGGTCTTAAGCCTGTTACCTGGTGTCCCTTCTGCACTACTGCGGTAGCAGAGGCAGATATTGAGTACAAGGACGACCCCTGTACCTCGGTTTATGTAAAATTCAAGATCAAGGACGACTGTGGCAAGCTCGCAGGCTATGACCTTGACAATACCTATTTCGTAATTTGGACGACCACCATCTGGACTCTTCCCGGAAATATGGCTATCTGCCTGCATCCCCGCGAGAGCTACGCTCTTATCAAGGCGGATAACGGCGAGAACTACATCATGGCAGAGGCACTTGCCGAGAAGACGATGAAGATGGGCGGATTCGAAAATTACGAGATCCTTGCAACCTTCCCGGGCGCGTTCTTTGAGAATATGTATGCGACCCATCCCTTCCTTGACAAGACCTCGCGTCTCGTTTACGCCGAGTACGTTACCATGGACAGTGGTACCGGTTGCGTTCACACCGCTCCCGGCTTCGGTGCCGACGACTACAATACCTGTATGAGATACGGTATGGATCTCGTCGTTCCCGTTGACGACCACGGCAGACATACCGATTATGCAGGCAAGTATGCAGGTCTTAAGACCGAGGAATCGAATCCTATCATTCTTGAAGATATGCGTGAATCCGGTGCGCTCTTTGCGTCGGAGCAGATAATTCACTCCTATCCTCACCACGACCGCTGCAAGAAGCCCGTTATCTTCCGTGCAACTCCTCAGTGGTTCTGCTCCGTTGAGTCCTTCAAGGATCAGGCAGTAAAAGCTATTGAGAACGTTCAGTGGTTCCCTGCTTGGGGAGAGGACAGAATGACGAGCATGATCCGCGAGCGCGCAGACTGGTGTATCTCCCGTCAGCGCCGTTGGGGTATGCCCATTCCCGTGTTCTACTGTAACGACTGCGGCAAGCCCGTATCCACCTCCGAATCTATATCTAAGATCAGCGCCCTTTTCGACGAGCACGGATCTAATATTTGGTTTGAAAAGACCGCTATGGAGCTCGTTCCCGACGGATTTACCTGCCCTCACTGCGGCGGTAAGGAATTCGAGAAGGAGACCGACACTCTCGACTGCTGGTTCGACTCCGGCTCAACTCATTACGCTTCCCTCATGCATGATACTCCCGAGCTTTGGCCCGCCGACGTCTATCTTGAGGGTGCTGACCAGTACCGCGGTTGGTTCCAGGCTTCGCTCCTCACCAGCGTTGGCGCGCTTGATAAGGGTGCTCCCTTCAAGCAGGTGCTTACTCACGGTTGGGTCGTTGACGGTCAGGGACGCGCAATGCACAAGAGCCTCGGTAACGGTGTTGATCCTGCCGATCTTATCAAGGATTTCGGTGCCGACATAGTTCGTCTTTGGGCGGCATCCTCCGATTACCACGCTGACGTTCGTTGCTCGAAGGAGATATTCTCCCAGCTTTCCGAGTCGTACAGAAAGATCAGAAACACCGTTCGTATCCTTATGGCGAACGTAAGCGATTTCGATCCCAATAACGATATGGTAGCTATCGATGAGCTTTACGATATTGATAAGTGGGCGCTTTCACGTCTCAACAAGCTCATTAAGAACGTAATTGATTCTTATAACACCTACTCATTCCACGTAGCATACCACGAGATAAACAACTTCTGCTCCGTTGAGCTTTCCAAGCTTTACGTTGATATTACCAAGGACCGCGTTTATACCGATGCGAAGGACGGAAAGGGACGCCGTGCGGCACAGAGCACGATGTATATCATCCTCTCGGCTCTCACCCGTCTGCTTGCTCCCATCATCACCTACACCGCAGATGAAGCATGGCAGATGATGCCTCATGCATCGACCGACGATGTCAGAAACGTTCTTCTCAACGATATGCCAGTCTACAGCGAAGATTACTGCTTCGACGAGATCGAGGCACGCTACAACGCGCTCTTCGAGCTTCGTGACGACGTCATGAAGAGCCTCGAGGAAGCAAGAGCTGCCAAGACTATCGGTAAGTCCCTTGACGCAAAGATAGAGCTTACTGTTTCCGATAAGGAAAAGTACGAGCTTCTTTCCTCCTTCGGAGATGAGCTTGAGACTGTATTTATCGTATCAAGCGTTACCGTAAACAAGGGCGAGGACGAGATCAAGGTATCCCCTGCCGACGGTTGCAAATGCGTACGTTGCTGGAAGTTCAGCGAGAGCGGCAATGACACCGAGGGCGGATTCCTCTGCGTTCGTTGCTCCGACATTCTCGGAATCTGATTATCAATGTTGATAGTATCGTTTATAATCATCGCAGTTTCGGTCATTCTTGACCAGATAACAAAGTATATTGCGGTGACCGACCTCAAGCCGATCGAGGCGCATCCCTTCATAGAGGGTCTTATCGAATTTCGTTTTACAACGAATCCCGGTATTGCTTTCGGAATGCTCGACGGTCAGAGATGGCTTTTCATCCCTATTTCAAGCATTGCGGTAGTTCTTATGGTCTTTGCCCTCATTTACTACCGCAAAAAGCTTTCGCCAATCCTTTCGATTGCAATGGGTATGATCGCGGGCGGCGGAATCGGTAATCAGATCGACAGAATATTCCGCGGCGAGGTCGTCGATTTTCTGAATTTTCAGTTTATTGATTTCCCGATTTTCAACGTGGCGGACTGCTTCGTTACAGTCGGTTGCGTGCTTGCGGGAATCGCGCTGATATTCTTCGACAGATGGCTCTTTCTCGACACGAAGGAAACTGAAAAATCCGGAGAGAAAAATGATAAATAACGAAAGCGTCGGCTTACGTCTTGACGTTTATGTGGCGGAACGCGAGGGAATTACGCGTTCCGCCTCTGCAAAATTGATAGAAAGCGGCGCCGTTACGGTAAACGGCGGGACAGTCAGCAAAAACTACCGTTTGCGCGAAGGTGATACCGTTGATACAGTCATTCCCGAGCCGACCCCCGACAAGGCGGAGCCCGAGAACATACCGCTCGACATAATTTACGAGGATTCCGACCTGCTTGTAGTTAATAAGCCCAAAGGGATGGTAGTTCATCCTGCGGCGGGAAACGAAAGCGGTACTCTCGTAAATGCGCTTCTTTACCATTGCGGTGACAGTCTATCGGGAATAAACGGCGTTATCCGTCCCGGAATCGTTCACCGTATCGACAAGGACACCTCGGGACTCCTCGTCGTTGCAAAAAACGACTTTTCTCACGTTTCACTTGCCGAACAGATCAGTTCACACACCTTCGACCGCTTTTACCGCGCTATCTCGCTCGGTCATTTGAAGGAAGCCTGCGGACGGATCGACAAGCCGATCGGACGCCATCCCGTCGACCGCAAGAAAATGGCGATCGTCAAAGACGGACGCGATGCGGCAACAAATTACAAGGTTCTGAGCCCGCTTGACGGCGCAGACTATATCGAACTTAAGCTTGAAACGGGAAGAACCCATCAGATAAGGGTGCATCTATCGTCCATCGGTCATCCGATAATGGGTGACACCGTTTACGGCGGAGGAAAAACGAGGTTTGAAACTCAACATCCGTCACTTATTTCGGGGCAGTGTCTGCACGCGAAGACGATCTCGTTCGTTCACCCTAAAAGCGGTGAATATATGTCGTTCGACAGTCCCCTTCCTGATTATTTTTCGAAGCTTCTGACACTCCTCGGAGGAAGTGATAATAATGGGTAAATTCGATAACATTCTGATTTTGAGCGATTTTGACGGCACATTCGCGGGCAAAAAGAGTCGAATGGTTGAACGGAATCTTGAAGCAATAGAATACTTCAAAAAAAACGGCGGACATTTTACGTTGTCAACAGGGCGTCTTCCCTGTATGCTCAAGATCGTTTTCCCGTCTTTCCGTGAGGTGGTTAATTATCCGCTCATTCTCGCAAACGGCTCGATCTTGTTTGATCCCGGGACTGACACGGTCCTTTCCGAGCTTTTCTACGACGGCATTCAGGCACGGATCGACATTAAGGACGTAATGAGCAAATTTGACGTTATAAAATTCGCTTGCTACACCGATGACGGAGAACTGCAAAGCGGAATTACACCCGACGAGGCGGTCGGAAACAAGTGGCGAAAGGCAAATCTTACCTACTCTTCCGATATTGAAGCTATTCGCGCCCGAGACTATATAAACGAGACCTATGGAAACCGCTACGCCTGTTTCCGTTCGAGCCACTCTTTTACCGAGATCGTAGGAGTTGAGTCGGGCAAGGGTAAGAGGATTCCGGCTCTTCAAAGCTTCTCTGATAAAAAGCTGACCGTTTGCTGTATCGGGGATTTTGAAAACGATATTGAAATGCTTGAGATGGGGGACGTGGCTTTCTGCCCGTCAAACGCCATTGACGAAGTAAAAAGCATCAGCGATCACATCGTTTGCCATCACGACGAAGGCGCGATCGCGGATATGATAAATATAATTGAGGAACAATACATTTGACTAAAATGCCGCTCATTCGCGGCAAGGAGGATAAAATGAAAGAGAAATTTTACATCACAACAGCGATAGCATACAGCTCACGTAAGCCTCATATAGGCAACACGTTCGAGGTCATTATGACAGACGCTATCGCTCGCTACAAAAGAAAACAGGGCTACGACGTATTTTTCTTAACCGGTACCGACGAGCACGGTCAGAAAATCGAAAACTGTGCTAAAGAAGCAGGTATCACCCCTAAGGAATACGTTGACGGCGTGGCAGGACAGATAAAAGAAATCTGGGATCTTATGGGCGCGTCCTACGACCATTTCATCCGCACGACAGACGATTATCACGAGGCAGCAGTTTCCGCCATCTTCAAGAAGCTCTACGACAAGGGCGATATTTACAAGAGTGAATACGAGGGCTGGTACTGCGAGCCCTGTGAGGCGTTCCTTACCGACAGCCAGATAGTCGACGGCAAGTGCCCCGACTGCGGACGCGAGGTCAAGAGAATGAAGGAGGAGTCCTACTTCTTCCGTCTGAGCCCATACCAGGATCGCCTGATGAAGCACATTGAGGAGCATCCCGAATTCATCGAGCCCGAAGCGAGAAAGAAGGAAATGGTTAACAATTTCCTAAAGCCCGGTCTTCAGGATCTTTGCGTATCGCGTAGCTCCTTTAAGTGGGGAGTTCCCGTTTCCTTTGACGATAAGCACGTTATCTACGTTTGGATAGACGCGCTTTCTAACTATATCACGGCTCTCGGATATAATCCCGAGCTTCCCGAATCTGAGGCGTTCAAGAAGAATTGGCCCGCTGACGTTCATATCATCGGCAAGGACATCATGCGTTTCCACACGATCTACTGGCCTATCATTCTTATGGCGCTTGATCTTCCTCTTCCGAAAAAGGTGTTCGGTCATCCTTGGCTCAACGTAGGTGCGGACAAGATGAGTAAATCGAAGGGCAACAGCATTTACGCCGACGACCTTGCAAACATTATCGGAGTTGATGCAGTCAGAGAATACGTGCTTGCCGAAATGCCGTACCTCAACGACGGAAGCATCACTTTTGACAACATCATAACACGCTACAACACCGACCTCGCAAACAATCTCGGAAACCTCGTCAACCGCACCCTTGCGATGACCGCAAAGTATTTTAACGGCGTTGTTCCCTCCCCTGCTTCCGAAAATGAAACCGACGCTGACCTCAAGGCGTGCATAAAGAAGGCGTACGACGATATGGTAGCGCAGATGGACAGCTATCATATTGCAGATGCAGTCGAGACTGTATTCAGCGTGTTCCGCCGTGCTAACAAGTATATCGACGAAACGACTCCTTGGACACTTGCCAAAAACGGCGACACCGAGCGTCTTGGTACCGTGATTTACAATCTTCTCGAAACTATCCGTGTCGGTGCTGTTATGGTCGAGCCGTTTATGCCCTCGACTGCGGTTGCCATCCTTAACCAGCTCGGTACTGCTGTTGATTCATACGAATTCGGCGGTCTTGAAGCAGGAAAGCAGATAGGTGAGGCAAAGGTTCTCTTCTCGCGCCTTGACGAAAAGGAAACTCTCGAAAAGCTTGAAGCAATGAATCCCCCCAAGACGCCTGCAGTTCCTGTCCCAGAGGATCAGGAAGCGGAGATCGGAATTGATAGCTTTGGCGCAGTTGAACTTCGTACTGCGCAGGTAATTGCCTGCGAGAGAATACCGAAGGCAAAGAAGCTTCTCAAGCTTCAGCTTGATCTCGGTTACGAACAGAGACAGGTCGCATCGGGCATTGCGAAGTGCTACGCTCCCGAGGATCTTGTCGGAAAGAAAATAATCGTTGTTGCAAACCTCAAACCCGCAGTCCTTTGCGGAGTTGAGAGCAATGGAATGATCCTCGCATCGGGCGAAGGCGATCAGATCAAGGTCGTATTCCTCGACGACGATACTCCGCTCGGACAGAGAGTAAGATGATAATTTTTGATTCTCACGCGCATTATAACGATGAGAAATTCGGTTCTGATACCGAGCGCGACGCGAAAATTAAGGAGATAATGGACGGCGGTGTAAAGTACATTATCAACGCCGGAACAAATCCCGATTCGTCACGCGAGAGCTTGAAGATCGCCGAAAAGTTCGACGGATTTTACGCGTCGGTAGGTATTCATCCTTCGGATCTTTATGATCTGAGCGATCCTTACGCGGCGCTGAAAGAAATAGAGGAGCTTGCTTCTCACCCGAAGGCGGTCGCTATCGGTGAGATCGGACTTGACTATCACTGGCATAAAGAACGTCACGATTTTCAAAAGGAATTCCTTCATTATCAGCTTGAGCTTGCCGAAAAGCTTGATCTTCCCGTTATAATTCACGACCGTGAAGCGCACGGCGACTGTCTTGACGCCGTATTTGCTCATCCGAACGTTCGGGGCGTATTTCACAGCTACAGCGGCAGCGCCGAGAGCGCAAAGGAGCTTATAAAGCGCGGATGGTACATTTCCTTTTCGGGAGTCGTTACCTTCAAAAATGCCGCTCGTCTTGCCGAGATCGTTCCTGCGATCCCGAATGACCGACTTCTGACCGAAACAGACTGCCCGTATCTCACACCGCACCCGCACCGAGGTGAGCGCAACGATTCGAGCTATCTCACATATACGATAGAAAAACTTGCATCTCTACGAGGAACCACCCCCGACGAGATCGCTGCTTTAACGCTAAAAAACACTGCAACTCTTTTCAGCAAGTGCGGAATAATCACGGAGGAATGATTATGTACAACTACCTAAGAGAAAACTACACTATGCTCTTTGATTTCTATGAGCTGACAATGGGTAACGGATATTTTCTGTCCGGATATGAGGACAAAATATCCTATTTCGACGTATTCTACCGCAAGAACCCCGACGACGGCGGGTTCGCTATCGCCTGCGGTCTCGACCAGGTTATTGACTACGTTAACGACCTGAAATTCACCGACGACGATATCGATTTCCTTCGTTCAAAGGGCTGCTTCGACGAGAAATTCCTTTCCTACCTCAAGACCTTCCGCTTCTCGGGTGACATCTGGGCAGTTCCCGAGGGAACTGTTATCTTCCCCGGCGAACCGATAATGACGGTTCGCGCAAAGACGATAGAGGCGCAGTTTATCGAGACTTTCGTGCTCCTTACCCTTAACCATCAGACGATGATCGCTACTAAGGCAAGTAGAATCGTCCGCGCAGCTGAGGGCAGACCCGTAAGCGAATTCGGTTCAAGACGCGCACAGGGACCGTCTGGCGCAATTCTCGGCGCGAGAGCTTCCTATATTGCGGGTTGCTCGGGTACTGCGTGTGCTATCGCGGAGGAACGATTCGGCGTTCCTGCAACAGGAACGATGGCACATTCCTGGGTGCTTATGTTCGACTCTGAATTTGAGGCTTTCGATACCTACTGTTCTCTTTACCCCAATGCGGCAACGCTTCTCGTTGACACATACAACGTAATCCAGAGCGGCGTTCCGAACGCTATAAAGGCGTTTAAGAAACACGGAATTACAAAGTGCGGCATCCGTATCGACTCGGGTGACCTTGCGTATCTTTCCAGAAAGGCGCGCAAGATGCTTGACGATGCAGGACTCACCGAATGTAAGATAATCGCGTCAAATTCCCTTGACGAATACATTATTCGTGATCTGCTCAAGCAGGGTGCAAAGCTCGACGCCTTCGGCGTAGGCGAACGCCTCATTACTTCAAAGAGCACTCCCGTTTTCGGCGGCGTTTACAAGCTTTGTGCGGTTGAAAACGACAAGGGCGAGATAATTCCGAAGATCAAGATCAGCGAGAACCCCGAAAAGGTTACGACACCCCACTTCAAGAAGGTGTTCCGCCTTATCGAGAAGGAAAGCGGAAAAGCGATTGCCGACTATCTGACGGTCTACGACGAGGTTATCGACACGAGCAAGCCCCTCACGATCTTCGATCCTATCTACACTTGGAAGGAAAAGACACTCACAGATTTCGAGGCAGTTGAGCTCCTTAAGCCGATATTCGTCAACGGCGAGTGCGTTTACGACCGTCCGTCTACTATAGAGATCCGCAAGCATTGTGAAGAAGAACTTGAACGTCAGTGGGACGAGGTCAAGCGATTCGAGAATCCTCACAACTATTACGTTGACCTTTCTCCCAAGCTTTGGGATATCAAGCAGATGATGCTACACGGCTTACTGAAAACGGAGGACAAGCAATGAGCAAAAGAATAGCGCTTATCGCGCACGATAATATGAAGCCCACGATGATCGAATGGTGCAAGGCAAACAGAGAAAAGCTTTCCGAGCATTTCCTCTGCGGAACGGGCACGACTGCGACCAAGATAAACGAGGCAACGAAGCTTCCCGTAAAGGCATACTTAAGCGGTCCTCTCGGAGGAGATCAGCAGATCGGCGCAAAGGTTGCGGCGGGAGAGATTGATATAATCATTTTCTTCTCCGATCCGCTTACCGCAATGCCACACGATCCCGACGTTAAGGCGCTTCTGCGTATCGCGCAGGTTTACGACATACCGATCGCAAATAACCGATCGACTGCAGATTGTATACTTAAATCATTGTAATTCATAAATGAAAAATCCACCAATCGGTGGATTTTTTGTTTATACGGGGAAGGCTAACGACGCGGCGATTCTTCGGTATGTTATTTTACCTTCTCCAGCGGGAGAAGGTGTCTGCGACGAAGGAGCAGACGAATGAGGTGTTCGGATGCGATGTTACACTGTTTTAAAACACCTCATCCACCGCAGACGCAGCGTCTGCGGTCCCCCTTCCCCAAAGGGAAGGCTAACAACGAGGCGAAAGACACGAAAAAAGCACGCCTCATATGAAGCGTGCTTTTTGAATTTAATGATTATTCGCCGTAGCCGTAGTCGGGAAGATCGACTGAGTCAACATCCTCTTTACCTAGGGAGACTGTTATTACGTCTTCGTTATCAAAGATAATCGTTTCGCATACGGGAAGCTCAAATTTCTCGTTCATCATTGTCATCCTTTCATTTAACGCTTATAGTGTGATCTCGGGCAGATCAATACTGCCGTCGCTGTTGATTATAAATCCGTTGCCTTCGGTCGTGGTTTCGTCCTCGGGCTTGGTGGTTTCTTCCGGTGTCGTCGTAACAGGCTGGGTCGTCGTTGTCGGCAGGGTCGTAGTTTCGTCCTCCGGCTCCGTGGTTTCTTCTGGCGTCGTCGTCACGGGCGGTGTCGTAGTCACAGGCAGAGTCGTCGTTGTCGGCAAATCTGTTGTCGACGGTTTTGTCGTGGTTGACGGCTTGGTGGTCGACGGTTTTGTCGTGGTGGACGGCTTTGTCGTCGTTACTGCGGAATTGGTTTCGCCTGAAGTCGAGTCAATAATTGTCGTTTCCTTTTCCGTGGTATCGGTCGAAGTACCGTCGGTCGTCGTATCGGGTGCCGTGCTTTCGGCGGTTGTCGTTACCGTCGTAGTTCCGCCGCCGTTGCCGCCATTATTGCAGGCTGCAAAGGCGAGGAGCACGAGCGACGCACTCAGAATGAGGATAATTAGTTTGTTCACTTTATGCAAGGGTGTCAAGGTGCGCTTCGGTTGCGAGACCGTACTGATATACAGCAGCAACGAGGCTCTTTGTTGCGGAATTGTCAGTGCTATTATACAGTGCCTTGAGATATGCGTTAAAGGTGAAGGTAACGGTTGCTACAGTTGTTTCTCCGTCCTTAACGGTGAGAGTATACTCATCATTATAGTTCGAGGGGAAGATGTTCTCAATCTCGAGCTTGCCACCTGAAACAGTACCGTTTGCAAGGTTGCCTTCTGTATTTGCAATGCTGAAGGTATATGCTTTCGCTGCATCAGCAAAGTTGAAGATAATGCTTGCGGTTTCGCCGAGCGTTGCGCCAACTTCAAATATAGTCTTATCTCCAGTAGTTTCGATATCAGCAACGCCGTCAAAGGTCTCGGTAAGAGTTATTTCTCCGTCCGTAGCCTTACCATAGTTAACGATTGCAGCGAGAAGTGCATGAAGTATGGTGTTTCCGCTTTCTTTATTTTCTGCAAGTTCGATGTACTTCTCTACGCTTACAACCTTATTGAGGTCGCCGTAGGTAACGGTGAGCTCCTTGTTAATCCAATCGGGAGTAAGAGTAGTGGTGAAAATCTGCTCGCCAGCTCCAGTTACGACGCATTCTGTTCCATTGCTGAATACAACCTTTGCATCAGGGTTAGCTGCGAACCATTCAGCGGAAATGTCAAGCTTAACCTTTACGGTTATGCCCTTGTTAAGGGTAAGTCCGAGGGTCTTAAGCTCTGCCGCTCCCACGAGCTTGTAGATGTAAACATCCTGCTGTCCAGAACCATAACAAGAGAAAAGTGAGCTTGAGGAATTATATCTAAGTGCGTTACGAGTGTAAGTACCCTGTGCTATAATTGATGCATTATTAGCATCATCAATGATTATCTCCCATGATCCATTTGCATCATTCGTGGTCTGAGTTTTGAGATGGTTGCTGTTACTACTTGCCGCATACAGATAACCCGTTCCTACATTGAACGCGAAAGTACCGTCTTTAGTACCTGCTTCAAGAGTAATAATCTGAACATCGCTCGCAGGTGAAACAACTGTATCTCCGCTCTTGGTAATTTCTACCTGTCCTCTGTTACTTGACTTTTGATTTGTGCTAAGAGCAAAATTGTAACCTGCGGCAACGATTATGATTTTGTCGCCAACTTGGAGTGTAGAAGCATCGGTTACAAGAACATAGCCTGAAAACTTGGTTCCGCAAACAGAACAAACGCCATTTACAAGAGTATGACCCTTCGCAGAAATAGTTTCCTGAGCTTCAAGGGTTGCTCCACAATCAAGACACATTTTACCTGCGGTAATTCCGGGTTCCGTACAGGTTGCTTCAGAAGGAGTACCGATTGCGGTGGTGTTTGCGTGTTCGCAAGCGGGCTCATCGCCGCCTGCAGATTCCTCAAACTTATAAAGATAAAAAGTAGTAGTATAACTCGAAGCTTGATTTCCCGTGACTGTGGTATTTTTATACGCACGGACTTTTTCACCACTACCAGCGTTGCACGCGAGCGTTACCTCATAGTCACCACCTCCAGCAAACTTAAAACTTCCGTTGCTAAAAGATACAGACCAACTATGCGTACCAACCTTAATACCATTGTCAGTTTTACTAGACGGAGCTATTTGTTGGCCCTTCGAATCGGTGAGGGTTACGTTGGTTCCATTTACTTCTACTGACCATAGATATGCGCTGTCAGTACTAACAGAATCGCCACTTTCTATTTCGCTAACTAAGACCCATTTGTTGTCATAATTTTGAAGAATATATCCTTTGGTAGAAACAATAAAATACTTACCAGTAGTTAATTCATCAAGTGTAGTGACTTTGTTTCCTGTTACATCCGCCGCATTAACGGTGAACAGTGTGGCAGGAATCAGGGACAACACCATGATCGTGCCAAGGAGAAGTGCTGTGAATTTCTTCAAGAATTTGTTTTTCATTGCAAAAACTCCACTTTCTTAAAATAAATATTTTGCCCTTTTAAGGCAATTATAAATAGTTACTTTGATTGTATCATACTATACTATTTTTGTCAATCATTTTGTCGATTTTTGTTCATTTTTGTTGAGGGCTTGACAGATTCAAAATTATGGTATATATTTTCCTTAGAAATTCTATTTTAGGAGGCTGCATTATGCCTATTAAGGTCGGTTTACGGTACATCGAAATATGGAAAGAATCTATGGAGGACGCTATCCGAGAGTACGAGAAGGAGCCTGTTAAGAAGGGGCAGATCGTTTTCTACGGCCCGTCATACTACACCCGTTGGTCTACAAAGTGGGGCAACAAGCCGCTTAACGAATGCGTTCTCGGAAAAAGCGGAGCGCAGTGCTGCATAAATCACGGCTTCGGCTCGAGCTGTCCCGAGCATCAGCTATACTATTATCCCCGCATGATACGCCCTTATGAACCGAAGGTTCTCGTTTACGGTTGCTTCGGCAACTCCGATGCTTTCGGATATACAAACGAGGAGGCTTGGGAGCTCGCGCAGAGAGTTGTCATGTACACCCTCACCGATTTCCCCGAGGCCGAGGTCTATCTCGTAAGCGCTGTAAGATGTCACAATATTACCGATGAGCAAATCGAGAGCCGCCGCGAACTCAATTCGTACATCAAGGAATTTGCCGAAAAAACACCAAGGTGTCATTATCTCGACGCTTTCGACTATGCGCCTCTTACCGAAAACGATATTTACATTACCGACGGCGTTCATTTTAACGAAAAGGGATATGAGGCTTTTGCCGACTTCTTCAATGATGCGTTAAAGGATGAGCTAGATAAGTATTGATTTTAACTCCCCCGCAGGGGGAGTTTTCTTTTTTGGTTGTATTGCCGTAAGACGGGCGAACGCAGTTC
>JAZQGU010000043.1:0-26871 GCA_045540175.1 Eubacteriales bacterium
CATCTTTTTGCTGTCATAGTGCAGGCCAAAGCCATCCACCAGCAGATGGACCATGTCCATACGGGTCATGGGTTCCGCTGCGGGCTGGCTGCCGCCGTACTGTAACTCCACCGTCACCCAGTCGCTGGGCTTGTTGTTCACATAATCTTTTCGGCTGTAGGCGAATACGGCGAGATAGCAGGTGCCGGCAACGGCATCCTCGTCCAGCAGTTCGCTTACAGCGGCGCCTTCGTCAGAAACGAGGACATAGTCCTGCCAGAGGATTTCATCACCGTCCATCTGCCATGCCACCGCCATAACGGGGTTGGCGGAGGTATAGGTCAGCAGAGACGAATCTCCATTGAGTGCGACGTTGGAGGGTGCTTCCACCTGAACGGCGTTTTGGGCATAGCCAAACTCGAAAGCCAGCTTGCCGCTCTCGATGGTCTCTTCGGCTGCATTCTCAGCCGTGCAGTAATAGTGACCCTCGCCGTGCTCGGCAAAGGAATGTCCGTCGATGACCCAGGTGAAGGTGTTGCCATCCCAATCGTCGGTGTCGGTGCAGTATTCACGGGTTACAAACTTGGAGCGACCCGATTCGGAGTCATATTTCCACAGCTTCAGTTCCTCGGCGGCGGTGGTAGTATCGGGGACTGTGTAGGTCACCACCACGTTGTCGGCAGTCTGGGTCATGGTCAGGGTGGCTGTGTCGGCAAGCAGCTGCAGCTCGTCCTCTGCAGGCTGCTCCACAGGAGCTTCCTCCACAACGGGGGCTTCCTCCACGGTGGGAGTCTCCTCCACAACGGGCGTCTCCTCCACGGGAGCCTCGATAACGGGGGCTTCGCTGGCGGGAGCTTCTTCGGTGGCCAGTGCTGCGGCGGGCAGCATGGACAGCACCATCATCAGCGACAGCAGAAATGCCAGTGTTCGTTTCATAAAATGCATCTCCTTTTCCCAATCTCTTCAAAAACTTGAAGATTTTGTGAATTCGCACTTTATTATAATAAAGAATCCGGCGAAAAGCAATGAGGCAGGCAAAAGAAAACGCAAAAAACGCGGCTCTTTGAGCCGCGTTTTTGATTTATTTTTCGAATTTCTCTTGACATTGAGCTAATACTGTGATATAATATCACTCGTGTTAAAAACGCCCCTGTAGCTCAGTAGGTAGAGCACTTGACTTTTAATCAAGTTGTCCGGAGTTCGACTCTCCGCAGGAGCACCAGAAAACGGCAAGCTTTTCTAAGCTTGCCGTTTTTATATTATGTTTGCGAAATTAGTATATCATATTTCAAAGTAAATAAATTAAGCTCCGAGAACCTACAGTTCTCGGAGCGTTTATCATTATTTAATTATCTTACCGAGCTCACGGTCAAGAGTAGAAGCGAATATCTCAACACCGCCATCTGCAAACGGACTGTCGAGCTTTGTTTTTTCAAGATTTCCGAAGAAATCATCGTTTGATGCTAACTTGATAAATGAAATATAAGTCTTTATTCCCTGCCCCGCTTCTAAGCATTCGATCTCATAAAGCTGAACGGCAACGTTAGCCGAAACCGAATAACCAATCGAATAATATGGATTCTCAGTGAGGTGGCTTATCAAAACCCATGCCCGAGGATCATCGCCATATCCCTCGTCATCAATAAGTCCGAATTCATAGCACACCTTTTCATAATACTCATTGCATTCTTCAAGCGTAAGGTCATCATCGGAATAAGCAAGGTTCTCAAAAGCCGTCCAAGCCGCACATTCATTTACAGACGAAAGAATGTAAAACAGCTCGTAAGTCTTGATAAGTTCTGCCTCAGACGGTTCTATTATACCGTCAAGATAGGTCGATGAAAGAAGCTCAAGCGCTTGAGAGGCAACCTCACTTTCATCAATACTTCCCGTCAAACCGCAATTGTAATAAGCAGAAGCAAAATGTCCAAACTCGTGAAGAGTCGTAAGAACGTCCGTCCCTGTGCCTCCTCCATTCACGAAAATATAAGGAGAATCATAATCGTTAAGATAGGTCTGGTACGACCCGTAATACATCGTATCCGATGAATTAACGCTGCAGAGATTCTTTTCTGACATCTCATTAAATAATTTGGAAAGTCCCTTCGACATTTTATCAACGATATCCCCTGCCGTTTCCTTTACGGTTTCGGGAAGCATCGGAGAAATGCTGTATTCAGCAGTCTCGGCACTGCGTCTGTATTTCATATATACAGGAGTAACAAACTCCTTTACGCCCTTTATGTACTTGTCAGCCTGACCGGGAAGATATTCTCGGGCAAGCGAATTTTCGTAGGCGTATTCAGCATAACTGCCGTAACCGCAAATATCGGCAATTTCGTTACGAACCTCTACAAGCTCAACGTATATTTCGCCAAGCACACGGTTATATTTTTCGCAAAAGGCATTGCGTACCTGCTCGTACAAACGGTCATCGGTTATAGAAATGAGATCATCGTATGTAAATATCTTTCCGTCAAATTCGCAGTAAAGATCAGCCATCTCCTCGCCGTAAGCCTTCAAAAGCTCGTTTTCGCGGGCATATAGCGCAATAAGACCGTCGGGAACAGAATAATCACCCTTGTACGAATCAAGAAAGCCCTCTCCGAGAAAATACTCCTCAAGAAAACCAACGTGATTGCTTTTCGCACAAGCGGCATACAGCTCATCCAGAAGAGTGGAGATAATCTGCGACTCGGATACTATTTCATAATATTCGTTACGCAGATCCTCATTTGTAATATCGTGGCAGTAGTTAATAAACGCCACCTCTGACATAGTCAAAAGGTCATAATAATAAGTGTCAACAATATAACGGAAGTCATTATAAAGTGCTTCCTTGTTGTCCTTCTTGTCGTACCATTCAGATTCCAAAAAGCCGATCGATGCCTCGATCCTGCCCTTCAAGGTCTCATAATCGGGCCGTTTATAAGTTATCCACGAATAATCAATTAGGAATCTTTCCTCTAAGCTTTTGAAGAATCCGCATCCGCTAAAAATCAGTGAAAACGAAATAATAAAGCAAAGCAACAGTCTAAAAACAGTCTTCATCTTAAAACCTCATAGAGCAAATCCGCCGTCAACGGAAAGTACTTGTCCCGTAATAAACGAAGCTTTATCGGAAGCTAAGAACAGAATCGCTTCCGCAACCTCATCGGGTCGCCCAATACGGCAAAGAGGCGTGGAATCGCTTAACTCACTCAGCGTATTCTCATCAAAGCAGGCATTCATATCGGTATCAATAACCCCGGGGGCAACGCAGTTGACCCTGATATTTGACGGTCCAAGCTCCTTTGAGAGTGCCTTGGTTAGACCTATTACCGCCGCCTTTGAAGCGGAATAAACGCTCTCGCAGGACGATCCGCAAATCCCCCACATTGATGAAACGTTGACAATGCTTCCATCGTGATTTTTCAACATATATTTTGCCGCTTCGCGGGAGCAGTAAAACGTACCGCCGTAATTTATCGAATTCACTCTTAAAAATTCACTGTCTGAAATATCCGTCAGAAGTCCGAATGACGATACGCCCGCATTATTGACTAGAACGTCAATGCTTCCGAATCTACTATATATCTCCTCAAAAAGCGCTTCAACATCACTCGAAACCTGAACGTCGAGTTTATAAGCGTACGCAGAATATCCGTCCTTGCAAAGAGAGTCAGCAAGCTCGCAAGCCTTATCCTTTGAATTGTTATAACAGATAACCGTATTGTACCCTTCGCGTGCAAAAAGAATTGCCGTTGCCCTTCCGATCCCGCGAGAAGCGCCCGTAATTATTGCCGTCTTCATAAAAACTCCTTAAACGCCCAAATCGGGCTTTTTCACAGTTATTATACCATACAGACACAAACATTTCAATAAAAATTATTCAAAGCGGCTGAAAAAAATTATCGCTTCTGCTTGACATACTTCTGCTTTTATGGTATTATTTAACTACAAAGTGGACGTTTTAGGTGATACGCTTGTTTATATTGACAAAACCGGGTCTAATTAATAAGCCTAAGCCGAAAACAAGCCGCTCGAAAAAATGTCGTAAGACAAATATTTTATTAAGGAGTTAAACAATGAAAAAGCTACTCTCCCTTCTTATCGCACTTGTCCTTGTATCGGTAATGATCCCTGCAATGACAGCTTCCGCCACATACGATATGACTTATACCGCACCTAAGGGTACCCCCACTGTTGACGGTGAGATTGATGAACTTTGGAGCAAAGCAGAATGGACGCTGGTCGATAAGCCTCACGACGGAACAAATAGCTCTGACTCTCAGGTTCGCATTAAGATGATGTGGGACGAAGACCATATATATTTCCTTGCAGAAGTTTATGACACAAGTCTTAACAATGCAGAAGACATGGTTGAGATCTATCTTGACCTTAACAATGACAAGGCGTCAACCTATGGAAATGACGACTCCCATACACGCTTTAAGGTAGCGGGCGGTGTCGATTCCCAGGGTAAAAATGCACAGACCAACGCTCTTACGGCTGCAAAGGATCTTGGCAACAATACATATATCGTTGAGGGCGCTCTTAGTTGGGGTGACAAGGTTCCCGCAGCAGGAGATGCCATCGGACTTGAGTTTATGTATAACGACGGCAATTCTCTAAGCGCTTTTATCGAAGCATACCGTTGGAACGCAAACACCAGTGCAGGTGACCCCGCTCCGTATCAGAGCACTGCTGCTTTCGGTGTTATGTACCTTGAAGGCGAACCCGAGGCTCCCGAAACTCCCGAAACTCCCGATACTCCCGCTAACCCCGAGACTTCTGACAATCTCGCTATTACCGTTGGCGTTCTCGCTCTTGCAGCTGCAGGCGTAGTTATCGCTTCCAAGAAGAGAAGATAATTAAAAAGTATCGACAATAAAAAGAACGCCATTCGGCGTTCTTTTTTTATAGAAAGGCAAAACGACGTTCACTCTGTTTTATTGAGGATTCAACATTCGCATACAGACGCATACTTTTCAATAAAAATTATTCAAATAATCACATTACTGTCACATTAAGCTGCTATAATCTGATTATAAACCACTCAAGGAGGGCAAAAATGAACAATCCTTACGATCAGAATCAGAATAATAACGAAGAAAAGGTAAACGAACAGGAGCAGGTAAATAACGCTCAGCCGAAAGCCGACGAAGCTCCCAAAGCAGAAAACAATCAAAACGGATATAATCAGAGCAATCAATACACCTATCAGTCCGACCCGAACGCACGGCAGTATAGCAGTCAGAATTCTGCAGGATACACCTACGGTCAGAATCAGAACTACGGTCAGTATCAGCAGTACGGTCAATACCAGCAGTACGGACAGAACCAACAGGGCTATAAATACCCGCCGTATAACGGCTACTATGGTAACGCGGGTTATTATGCCCATCAGGCACCTCAGGCGCCAACCTATTCCCCTTATAACAATCAAAGAGTTGCCTCGGAAGACAAGAAGCCGGCATCAAAGGGATTCGTTATTGGAATGCTCGCAATCGCACTCGTAATATCGTTTATAGGAAACGTGATTCTCTGCGCAATTATGCACCTTGATGTGGACAACGGGAACCTTACCTATTTCACACCAGGCGAAGTCATAATTCAATACGCACCTAAAAACGAGCAAACGCCGCCTATCACAGATAAGGGTGTCTCTGCATACGTTGCTTCGGTATCCGCAAATACGGTAGTTGAAGTAACGACGGAAACCGTCCAAACAGACGCCTATTTCGGGCAGTATATCACAGAGGGTGCAGGAAGCGGAGTTATCGTATCGACATCCGACGACGGCAGCTATATCCTCACCTGCGCACACGTTATCGACGGTGCGGCTAAGATAACCGTCAAGCTCAAGGACGGAACGGTATACGAAGCAGATTCCTACGTATGCGACGCTGAAAGCGACGTCGGAGTTATCAAGCTCAACGTCAAGGGACTTCCCGTTGCCACGATAGGAAACTTCGACGAGGTAGTTGTCGGCGAAACTGTCGTTGCGATCGGTAACCCTCTCGGCACTCTCGGCGGCTCCGTAACGAACGGAATCATAAGCGCACTTGACCGTGACGTCATTATCGACGGAACGACCTATCATCTCCTTCAGACAAGCGCGGAGATCAACCCCGGCAACTCAGGCGGCGGTCTTTTCAACGCAAATGGCGAGCTTATCGGTATCGTAAATGCCAAATCAGTCGGTGAAAACGTTGAGGGTCTTGGCTTTGCAATTCCCGTAAACGATGCTGTCGCAATAATGACAGACCTCGTTGAAAAGGGATACGTTTCCGGAAGAGTCAAGCTCGGATTTGAGCTATTTGAGATACAGACCGAAGAGGATATCAGATACTGGATCAAGTATTACAGATACTTCTCTGATTTCGGTGTCTACATCGCGTCGGCGGAAAGCTCTGATTTTGAAGAAGGCGACCTCCTCGTCGCAATAAACGGCGAAAAGATCACAACCCTGTCCGACGTAAAGGCACTTCTTCAGGAATTTGAAGTCGGTCAGACCGTAACTATTACCATATCGAGATACGTTGGAAACAAGGTAAAAATGTTCGATTATCAGCTCACATTGACCGAAAAGAAATCATAACAGTTGCAATTCTTGAAAAGATAATGTATAATCATAGGGGAACGGTAGCGTTACCGTTCCCCTATTTCATAAGGATGGAATATTTATGTACAATATTCTGGTTGTAGACGACGAAATACAAATTAGAAAGCTCATAAGAAAATATGCCGAGTTTGAAGGACACGACGTAACAGAAGCCGAAAACGGCGTTCAAGCGGTAAAGCTCTGCGAGGTCAGACGCTTTGACATCATAATAATGGATATTATGATGCCCGAGCTTGACGGTCTTTCTGCGAGCAGAATGATAAGAAGCCACACGGACACACCTATACTCATTCTCTCGGCAAGAGGCGAGGAATACGATAAGATATCCGGCTTCCAGCTCGGCGCCGACGATTACGTCGTAAAGCCCTTCTCGGGAAAAGAGCTTATGCTCCGTGTTGACGCGATAATGAAGCGAGTGAACTCACCAAAAAAAGACGAAAGCAAAAGCATCTTCCGCTATCGCGGTCTTGAGATCGACTTTACGGGACGCATCGTAATAATCGACGGCGAAAGAGTAAATATGTCGCCGAAAGAATACGAGCTTCTCTTCTATATGTGCAAAAACAAGAATATCGCGCTCAGCCGCGAGCGTCTTATAACGGAGGTCTGGGGCTACGATTTTTACGGCGATGACAGAACCCTTGACACTCACATCAAGCTTCTTCGCAAGAGTCTGAAAAACTACAGCGATATGATCGTAACGCTTCGAGGGGTGGGATACCGCTTTGACACAGAATAAAACCCGCAAACCTAAAATACGCCTGAAGCTCCTTGCATATATGGCGGGCTTTACCGGTGTCGTGATTCTGCTGCTGTGGATACTTCAAGTAGTGCTTCTCGGCACAATACACCGCAACGTCATTATTTCCGATACGAAGGATATAGCAAATAAGCTTGCTTCATACACCGAAGCACCGATTACACTCGAAAGCAAGGCTGAGAAGCTCGCCAAAGATAGGTCGGTATGTATTGTCGCATATAGATTTGACCGAAATCGCGCGACCGAAATGTTTTCCTGTGACGTCACCGAAAACTGTGTTATACATTCAATGGACAAGGGCAAGCTGATTTCTCTGCACGGCAAAGCTAAAGACAACGGTGGAAAACTGCTTCAATACTATTCCTATAATACCGAACACAATATATATGAAGAAATCACCGAGGTAAGAGACGGTCAGTCAATAGTGTACGCATTTATAGTGAAGGACGCGCGCGGAAACGATATTATGTTCATTATCAATGCATACGTTGCCCCAGTTGCTTCAACGGTCAGAACTCTGAACTATCTTTTGATAATCATAAGTATAACGATGGTTATTCTATCAGTCGTGCTTACACTTATTCTTTCTTCTTCCATAACAAAACCGATAACAAGAATAAACGAATCTGCAAAAGAACTCGCAAAGGGTAATTACAGCACCACATTTAAAGGCGGCTCTTACCGAGAAGCAGTGGAGCTGTCCGAGACACTTGCATACGCCGGAGCAGAGCTTTCCCGTGTTGAAAAGCTCCGCTCGGAGCTGATAGCTAACACAACTCACGATCTTAGAACCCCGCTTACTATGATAACGGGCTACGCAGAGCTTATGCGCGATTTCGAGGGCGAAAATACGCCCGAGAACGCCGCAGTAATCGCTGACGAAGCAAAGAGAATGACATCGCTCGTCAACGATATGCTCGAAATATCAAAGCTTGAAAACGGCGTTGCAAAAGCAAATTCCGAGCAGTTCAATATAACGGAAACAGTCTCCTCTGAAATTGAAAAATACCAGGAATTCTGCCGTAAGGACGGATATACTCTCAGATTTGAAGCAAACGAGAGCATCGTTGTCAAAACAGACCGCACAAAGATCATTCGTGCTCTCCTTAACCTCGTAAACAACGCACTGACCTACACAGGAAACGACAAAACCGTAATAGTCCGTCAGGAACGCTATTTTAACGGAGAAAGAGACGTTCTCCGTTATTCGGTCATCGACTCGGGTGAAGGCATTCCCGAAGATAAGCTGCCGCTTATCTGGGACAGATACTATAAGGTCGACAGTCCGCATAAGCGCTCAGCGCAAGGAAGCGGACTCGGTTTATCAATCGTCAATAAGCTTATGACGCTCATCGGCGGTCGCTGCGGAGTTCTCTCATCATACGGCAACGGAAGTATATTCTGGATTGAGATAGATATATAATGCTTTTTCACTTCAAAATTGAATTACATTTTGAAGCAAAGAGCGGTAAGATAGTTGCAATTTTAATGAAAATTTGGTATTATAATTTCGTAAAATATCCATCGGAGGAAGCTCATATGAAATCATTTAAACACGTAATCGTCATCGGTGTCGACGGTGCAGGCGCTTTTATCAAAGATGCAGACACCCCTCATTTTGATCGTATCTTTTCCGAGGGTGCTGTGACATACAGTGCCTTGGCATCTAACCCCACTATCAGTGCAGAATGCTGGGGGTCGATGCTGTTGGGCGTCGGTCCTGAGATACATAAATTGACCAACAGTATAGTCTCTTCCACCCCATATCCCGTTGATTCCGCCTTTCCGTCGGTCTTCCGCCGTATACGCGAATCTAAGCCGGAAGCAGAGCTTGGCTCCTTCTGTGACTGGAATCCCATTACCTTCGGAATTGTGGAAAATAATCTTAATGTAACTAATGCTACGGCAAGGGATACTGACCTGATTCCCATGATCTGCGATTATATACGCGACAAAAAGCCCACATTCCTCTTTACTCAGCTTGACAGCGTGGACGGTGCCGGTCACAGGTACGGCTATGGCTCGGAAGGACACCTTGCGCGGATACACGAGGTTGATGCGCTTGTCAACGATGTCTACGAGACGGTGAAGGAAACCGGCATTCTTGATGATACCCTTTTTATCCTGATTGCCGACCACGGCGGTACACCTTTCGACGGTAACGGTGCAGGTCATGGCGGATGGACAGATGCTGAAAAGTACGTGACCTTTGCCGCAATCGGACACGGCATAAATAACGGAACGATCGAGTATATGAATATACGCGATCTCGCAGCAATCGTCCTATACTCTCTGGGTATCGAGGCTCCCGCCTTTGACGAACAGGGCTGGACATCACAGGTACCCGAGGGGCTCTTCACCGCAGATGATCTGCCGGAATACCGTGATATATCCCATCTCACCGGTGCCGCTCCGAGACGCTCATCTATCCCCCATACCTCAGAACTCATTTAAGTATTTAACAATATCTGAGTACGATCGATAATTTATTCCGAAAGAGATAGATATAAAAAGCACCCTTTGGAGTATCTGCGGTAAAATAATAATATGTCAAGCAAATAACATCCGAAAGTAACAGGTTACTTTCGGATGTTATTTTATTTATTATAGATAATTTGACCGCAAGTCAAATTAGCGGATGCTATGTCTCCCGCGCACTCAACTATATTCGCTTGAAGCTTATAGCAATCGGATATATTGTTACAAACGACCTTCTGTGCATTCAATTCGTTCACTTCAATATTCCCTTCACTCTTTACATCACCGTTTATTGTGCTGCTTTTTATAGTTTGATGACATACAACATCTCCGTTAATTGAACTGTCAGATATAACGTGCCCGTAAACCTCTACCTTGAAATACTGTGTTCTATCGTTACAATCGTGAGGAAATGCGATCTCAATCGGTGGAGCATCCTGTGAAAAAGAAGAAGAGACCTTTAATACCTTTGTACCCCTCATCTGCACTACTCGTATAACGTCATCATCTTTCATAAAGGATTGAAGCTCCGAAGAAGCTGTAAGATCATCCGAAAACAGCGCATCAATGGAAACACCAAACATATCCGCAATCTTCGGCAGCAGTACAATATCGGGAGCATTAGCATTATTTTCCCACTTTGAAACTGCTTGATAAGAAACGCCTAATTTTTCCGCAACTTGGTCTTGCGTTAGATTATTCTGCTGTCTTAATTGTTTTATGTTATTTCCGATATTCATTATCAGCACCTCCACTATTGTATTTCAATTATAACATCATATAAGAGCCTTTTCAATAGAGCGTATCTCTAATTTCTCAACCGTTTCTTGAGTTGTGTGGTAGGATATTTGCCTTGATTGCAAAAAAGTTGCTTTTCAATCAACTTCAATTTGATTTTATCAATACCGCCTCCATTGAAACCAACCGCTGTTTGTGGTATATTATATACAATGAAAGCGGCTTTCAAATATTTCTCAGGAGAAAACTTATGAGTATTGAAATAATAGGAAAAAAGATTGCATCTATGCGCAAAGAAAAAGGAATAAAACAAGAAGAACTTGCAAATTTCGTTGGTGTCAGCGTTCAAGCTGTTTCCAAGTGGGAAAACGGCGGGGTTCCTGATACTGAACTTTTACCGAAAATTGCAGATTTCTTTTCTGTTTCCGTAGATTCTTTATTTGGACGAAGCATTACAGATTATAGTGATCTGAGATCTGCCCTGATTAAAAAAATAAGCGAAACACCGCGTGACGAACGCTTAAAACTTGTTTTCAATTATTGTTGGGATATGGAAAGATCGCTTATGCCAAGCGAGCATACAATAGAAGACAGTAGCATTGAAGATTATGAAAAAGCAATTGGTCCGAACTCACAGCATTATTCTTCAATTATGCAAAACGATGGCTTTACCCGAATGGGAATTGCTAATCGCTCACAATACTTTTTGATAGTTCCAGAACCCAAAAGCACAGACGATGCATATTTCAGCGGAATCGATTATCCCTCCTTCTTCAAAGATATTTCGGATGACTTTTTTTGGAATACTTGTGTTTATCTGAACAAGCGTGATTACCAAAAGGCATTTACGACCACATTGTTAATAAATAAACTAGGAATTAATGCTGAAAAATCGGAAGAGATATTAAGAAAACTAAAAAAATACAAAATGGTATACTCAACAAAAATCGAAATGGATGATGAGATACAAACAGTATATCATTTCAGCCCAACCCCATCTTTTATCGCTTTGCTGATATTTGCACGAGAGATTATTGATAAACCTGAGATATTTGCATACTATTGCGGAGGTAGAGAAACACCATATCTATAATAATCGTGTGCGTTGGATAAGCAGTCTTTATAGTTGTCAGTGCGACAGTATGGAAAATGAGTACGAACAAATCGTCCGTACTCATTTTGTTTTCTCTGAAGCTGATTCCTTGCATTCAAATCATCCTATTGCTCGAATTGTATAATCAGTTTTCTGCCGTAACAGATTTTTTGAAGCTCAAATACTCTTCATCATTTTCAAAAAAGCTGTCGTATCCGGACAATAATTTATCGAAATATATTTTCGTCATAAATTCCTCGACAGTACCGGGATCTTGAATCGTAGAAAAATATAGCGGATTACGTACGCTAATTTGATAAAGCTCTGCTTTTGCATTGGGATTTAAATATTCAGACAGACGTGCAACTGATTTCAACTCACGCAGGCATTCATCTTTTTTGCCGAGTTTTTTGTACGCTTGTGCTTTAGACACACAAGTCCAGATTTTGTGGCACAAAGAGAAATCCTGACAGCCCTCATCGAATACAGATAGCAGCTTTTCATGCGCGCGGCACCAAGGCAAAAGCTTTTCGTATTCTTCCTGCTCCATCAAGGATATTCTTTTCAACTCGAACAGTTGATCCATCGTCCAATAACATTCAAGCAGACTATTCTCTGTAAATCTTGAGTGCTCCCGAAAATCCTTGCGGTATTCCAGTATCTGAGCTTTTCCGATTACCTTGTGCCTGTAACCGTCAGCGCTGATTCTTTCCACAGCGTCGATTGCCTTTTCATATTCACCTGTTTCGCAATATATGCGTCTCAGCATATTAAGGGCTCTGTCAACAAGCTTAACGTCTCCGCAAGTACTTACAACCTCATTGCAGTGATTAACTGCCTTTTCCACGGCTTCCTTCCGTTCGTTTTCATCCTTCGATATACGGTTCACCATTGACAAAGAGAACGCAAGATATATTTTCAGATCAGGACTATTAGGGTATTTCTTCAAGCCGTTACTTATGATCTCGATTTCCTTATACGTGTCCATACTGTCATCTGCGGCCTTCATAATAGCTTCTACTTCATCGGCGTAATTGCTGATATGATATCCGAAAATACGGTCGATTGAAACGCCAAAAAAGTCTGCAATGATCGGAAAAAGGCTTACGTCGGGAGCACATTGATTATTCTCCCATTTTGAAACTGCTTGTTCGGAAACGCCAAGCTTTTCGGCAAGCTGCGCTTGCGTAATTTTCTTTTCTTTGCGGAGGGCGTAAATATTAGCTCCAATATTCATTAGGTTCTCCTTATAATTCGTTATTAGTGATCACTGTAATGATTATAGCATACGGCTTATATCTTTCCAACATATCAAAATTATTATTTACAAACGAAAAAGTCAACTTACAGTTGGATGAGAAAACGGTATAACCGCATATAAGCGGTTATACCGTTTTAGTGAATTATGTAAGTAAAATCAATCCTCAAGCTTCATATATCCGTCTTTAACAAGACCGAGCTTGCGGAGAATCTCGTTAATGATAAAGGAAAGAACCGCAGGAAGAATAAAGCAGATAAGAACAAGTCCGATCCAATTCAGAACAGTAACGTCAGCAGTATATCCGTTAGCCTTATCGAACCAACCGAGGATCATACCGATCGGTCCGAGCAGACCGCAGGTACCCATACCGGAATTGATAGCCGCGCCGTACATACGAAGTCCGAAAACACAAACTGCAAGGGGGCCCGTAATTGCCGAAGCAAGGGTTGGAGCGATCCAAATCTGCGGATGTCGGATGATATTCGGCATCTGAAGCATACTCGTGCCGATTCCCTGTGAAAGAAGCCCGCCCCACTTGTTTTCTCTGAAGCTGATAACAGCAAAGCCGACCATCTGCGCGCAACAACCCGCGACAGCCGCCGCGCCTGCAATTGCAAGTCCTTCGTTACCGCCCGTAAGCGCGCTGCCCGTAAGACAAAGACCCGCGCAAATAGCGGCGCTCGATATCGGAAGCGTAAGAACAACACCGATAACGACCGAAATAATAAGAGATGCAACAAACGGTGCCTGAAGCGATGCCCAGCCGATAAAGTCGCTTATGTATCCAACCGCCTCACCGATATATGGAGCAACAAGGATAGAAAGACCGCAACCGACAAGGATAGTAACAAAAGGCGTAACTATAATATCCACCTTGGTCTTCTTTGAAACGAGCATACCGATCTCAACCGCGGCAATAGCAATAAAGAATACAGCAAGAGGTCCGCCCGCACCTCCGAGAGCGTTAGCAGCCTGACCGACAGCCGCCGCAGAGAAGATAACGAGGGGATGTGCCTTAAGCGAATAAGCGATAGCCGCCGCCATAGCAGGGCCTGCCATTGCCTGGGCGTATCCGCCAATATCCACAAGGAATTCAAGCTTCGGGATCATACCGAGTGCCTTGAAGATCGTACCGATAAGGAGCGATGCAAAAAGACCCTGCGCCATGGCGCCCATAGCATCAATGAAATAACGCTTTAAAATCTTTTTAACCATTTTTCAGCCTCCGTAAAATTTTGTAATCATTATATTACTTTGAAATAATGAAATGAATATACAAATGACAAAATTTGTCCAAAATTAGACGGGAATTTTATTTATCCCATTTATTTTTGCCCTTAAGGTCATTATAAATCGAAACGAAGCTGTCGTGACGGCTCTTTACTATCTCTCCGCGCTTTACCGCGTCGTAAATAGCACATCCGTCCTCGCAAAGATGCGTACAACGCGTGTAACGGCATCCGCCGATGTACTTGTCAAATTCCGGAAAGGTATAAAGCAGATCTTCCTTATCAAAGAAGTCAAAACGAACGAAATCAAGAAGCGAAAAGCCGGGCGTATCAGCCACGTAACCGTCGGTTCCGTCGCCGAAAAGCTCAGAAAGAGGATAAAGCTCAACGTGTCGTGTTGTGTGCTTACCGCGCGCGATCTTAGCGCTTATTTCACCCGTTTCAAGCTCAAGCTCCGGGAACAGCGCGGTCATAAGCGTTGATTTACCTACACCCGAAGCCCCCGCAAAGCAGGAGATCAGTCCATTACACTCGTCGTGAATATATTGTCTTATTTCAGGAACTGCGCTGTTATCCTTGCCGGATATAAAGGTCTTGAAGCCCGAACGCTCGTAAATATCAGCAAGCTCACGCGCCTTTCCGGGGGCAATATCTGCCTTTGTTACGGTAATAACGGGACGGATACCGCAATGCTCCGCAATACAGGTCAGCTTATCAATAGAGAGAAGCGCAGGCTCGGGCTCTGCGGCTGCGAAGGTTATGAAAATGACTCCGACGTTAGATATCGGCGGGCGTATAAGACAGTTTTTTCGCTCGTCAATTCCGTGAAGAACGTAACCGCCATCGTCAAGAACCGTAACGTCATCCCCTATACACGGCTTAACGCTCTCGTGACGGAATGCGCCCTTCGCCTTGCAGGAGATAGTTTCTCCGTTATTAAGGCGAATGAAATACAGCCCTCCTATTCCTTTTATCAGCTTACCTTTTAATTCCATAGCAAATCCCCGTTATTTGATAACAACATTTTATACCATTTTGTTACAAAAATCAAGTATTTTAATAAAGAAAAGGGAGCGTATATGCTCCCTTAATCTATATTCTTAGTCGCTATAACGTTACTGCCGCAAACGTCGGTCAGAATCACGTCACCGACCTTAACGGGTGCCGAAACAGACGCTTTTCTTATCGCTTCCATAACGTTAAAAATATCGCTTTTGGCAACAGGTGTTTCAGTCTTGACGCTGACCATAGTATCCTCGCGGTTTGAAACGCGAACGATAGAGGTAACTGTTCGCTTCGGTGCGACGACCTCCTCCTCACCATAGTAACGCCCTCTCGGACAAGCATTTCCTGTAACAAAGACGTTTTCGCCGTCAACGGTTACGTTAAGCGTACAACCTCGCGGACAAAGTATGCAGGTTAAAGTTCTTTCCATTACATTTCCTCCAGATCGACTCTTATATCACCGTCAACGTCACGAAGCTTCGCCGCCTTAAGCGTGATCTTTTCCATTTCGCCGGGTGTCGCACGAAGCTTTACTGCATTTGCAATTACGTTATCCCCGCACTTAACGGTAAATCTGACTTTACCGAAAGGAGCAGTAACACGCAGGAAAATATCGGTGTCGCCTCCGCGGGTATTGACTCTCTGCGGAAGAACGTAACGAACGCCGTTGCCCGCTACCGTCTTCACCCTGTTCTCTGCTCTGCCCAAGCCCTTAACGTAGTCAGCAGCACCTTTTCCGGCGATCTCAGCTTCATCGGAAACGTAGTCGACGAGGTCATGAACCTGAAGCACGTTTCCGCAGGCGAAAATACCGCTTACGTCAGTCATTCGGTTTTCATCAACAACAGCACCGCCAGTAATCGGATCCATTCCGATTCCGGCGCCTCTCGTCAGCTCGTTTTCGGGAATAAGACCGACGGAAAGAAGAAGCGTATCGCAAGGAATATATCTTTTAGTCTCGGGCTTGACTTGACGTTTTTCGTCGACCTCTGCGATCGTAACGCCGGTAAGACGTTCAGTTCCGTGTATCTCGGCAACAGTTGTGTTAAGATAGAGCGGAATACCGTAGTCCTCAAGGCACTGAACTATATTTCTCGTAAGACCGCCCGAATACGGCATAATTTCGCATACCGCCTCGACCTTTGCTCCCTCAAGCGACATTCTTCTTGCCATGATAAGTCCGATATCGCCCGATCCGAGGATCACAACTCTCTTACCGACTGAATAACCCTCACAGTTAACGAGCTTCTGAGCACAGCCTGCGCTGAAGACGCCCGAAGGACGGGTTCCCGGGATATTTAGTGCTCCACGGCTTCTTTCACGGCAACCCATTGCGAGTATGACCGCCTTAGCCTGAAGCTTTAGAATACCGCTTGTGTTCGTCGCGGTTACGACCTTATCGGGTGTTACCGAAAGAACTGTCGTATCTGCATAGACGGTAATTCCTCGTTTTTCGACCTCAAGCTTATAGTGATGAGCATATTCGGGACCGGTAAGCTCCTCCCCGAGCTTATGTAAACCGAAACCGTTGTGAATACATTGACGGAGTATTCCGCCTACCTCTTTTTCGCGGTCGATTATTACAACGTCGGTAATTCCGCAGTCAAATGCGGCAACAGCCGCCGCCATTCCCGCCGGGCCGCCGCCGATTATTACAATATCATGATTTTCCATATCAAAGCTTCTCGGTAACGATATACGAGCCGCCGCCGTTTTTCGTTACCTGCTCCTTTCCGATGCCTCTTTCCTCTGCGATCAGCTTCATTACAGTAGGCGAACAGAATCCGCCCTGACATCTTCCCATTCCTGCGCGTGTACGGCGCTTAACACCGTCAAGATCGGAGGCGGGAGGATTTGTCTTAACCGCATAACGCATTTCGCCCTCACTGATACCCTCGCAACGGCAAACGATACGTCCGTAAGCGGGATTCGTCTTAATGAACGAATTTTTTTCCTCGTCGTTCATCTTGCGGAAGAAATGAGGATCGTTACGCTTTCCGTTGAAGCCGGAGTTCAGCTTAAGCTTCAAGCCTGCGTCCTTTAGAACGTCCATCACGTATTCGGCAATACTTACACAGCAGGTAAGCCCGGGGGAATCTATTGCGGCTACGTTGATGAAGTTCGTACAAGCCGCGCTTTCGCCTATGATGAAATCTCCGCCCTTATTTGATGCACGGACGCCTGTAAACGACGTAATTACGCTTCTGAAATTGACGGTCGGCACGCTCTTAAGAGCCAATGAAGCGACTTTATTAAGACCGTCTGAAGTCGTCTCCTTGTTTTCGGGGGAAGCTACGGGATCGGCAGTCGGGCCTGTAAGAAGATTTCCGTCAACGGTAGGCGAAACTAGTATTCCCTTTCCGTCCTTCGTAGGAACCTGGAAGATCGTATGAGAAACCCTTGCTCCCTCTGTTTTATCAAGAAGCATATATTCGCCCGCACGAGGAATTATCTCGATGGAATTATCTCCAATGAGAGAAGCAATTTTTCCCGAATAAGCACCCGCGCAGTTGATAACGTAGTCGGCGTTGACAGTCTTTCCGTCCTTTGATACGATCTCAAAAACTCCGCCGTTTTTACTTATACCGACAACCTCAAATTCAGTCAAAAGCGATGCGCCGTTATCCATTGCATTACCGACAGAAGCGACAGTAAGCTCGTAAGGACAAACGATTCCCGCATTCTTTACCCACAAAGCCGCGACAACTCTCTCCGAAAGGTTTTCTTCAAGCTCTCTAGCCCTATTGCCGTCAATTATTTCAAGAGCGGTAATGCCGTTTTCGATTCCTCTCGCGTAAAGCATATCGAGGTGCGCTTTTTCCTCTTCCGAAAAAGCACAAACGAACGAACCGTTACGCTTGATAGGAACGTTCAGCTCCGACGCTGCCTTAAACAGCTTCTCAACGCCCAATGTATTAAGCTTCGCCTTCAGGGTACCGGGTTCGGGGTCATATCCGCCGTGGACGATTCCGCTATTCGCCTTTGAAGCACCAAGCGCAACGTCGTTTCCCTTTTCAAGAATAACCGTCTTCACACCGTAGCGCGTAAGCTCTCGGCTTATCATTCCGCCGATAACTCCCGCGCCGACAACGGCAACCGTAAATTTCATATCACTCATAAATACCAAAGCTCCTTTTTTCCCGTCGAGACCGCAACCGCACCGTGAGAAAGCGCCGCCGTGATCTCAGACTTCGTCTCAATAAGTCCGCCCGCAATTATCGGCTTGCCGCCGCGTGCAAACCTTTCGGTAATTTTCGGGATCACCCCGGGCATTATCTCAATAATATCGGTAAACAGATCGTTAATATCCTCCATAGCGCTTTCAACTCCTTGACTGTCAAGAGTGAAAACGCGCCTGACGGTAATAAGAGAACGCTCCTTTGCCGCCTTTATAAGACTTGCCCTTGTGCTGATGATACCGTCAACACCGAGATCCTTGAGATAATCGATACCGTATTTGTCCTTTCCGATCCCCTCGGCAAGATCAATATGAACGAATATCTTTTTGCCGTTCAAATGCGCCTGCTCGATGCTTGCGCCGATACTGTTGATGTTCGCACCCAGGTCAAATATTATCGACGCAGGCGACAAGACTGCCTCACTCATATTCTTGTCCTTTGCAGCCGCAATAACGGGAAAATCTTCAAGCAACGTAAGTATTTCTTTCATATTATCTCCAAAAAATCAAAAAGCAAAAGTACCCCTTATGGGGGTGTACTTTTGCTTTCTCAAAATCTCTAGCGTTATTATACTACTTAAAAACTGCTTTGTCAATAGGTTTTGTCTTTTCTAAAAGCAAAAGCAGAGTAATTACTGTTCTATTTCGGTATAAACTACATTATCAATGTTTCTGATATCAAAGGTTATATCATGATAAAGACGTCTGGAAATTATAAAGTCGATTCCAAGGTTACCCTGCATACCGCTTTTCGGCGGAACGACCTTATGGGTAAATTCCTTATCGATAAACGTGCTTATCTTTTCAATTATTTCGTTCGCCTTATACATATCATCGATCTCGACGTAAATGACTTCAACGCTCTTGCGTCTTCTCTCAAGACGCGCAAATATAATAAGGGAAAGAACGAGAAGAACAGTGGCAATAACTGCTCCGGCATAAAATCCGCAGCCGACGGCAATACCGATAATCGCAGTCGTCCAAACTCCGGCTGCGGTTGTGAGACCCATAATAACGTTATTGTCTTTAAGAATTATCATTCCCGCACCGAGAAAACCTATGCCCGAAATGACCTGCGCAGCAATACGCATCATATCGCCGTTATTTCCGAGATACTCCTGAGCATATATGCCGATAAGGGAGGTAAGCGCGGCACCCATACAAACAAGAACGTGGGTACGGATACCCGCGGCTCTGCCGTGCTTTGCTCTTTCGCTTCCGATAACGACTCCTATCAAAACTGTAAGCGCAAGCCTGAACGCGACCTTATATACAAAATCCCACATAAGTATGTAACTCCTAAACAATTCACTATATGTTATTATACAACACATTCGGACGAAAGTAAAGATATAAACACAATTTAATACGAATTTATCAGTCTTGATTTTTTACTTAAACTGTGTTAATATAAAAGGGTAATTATTTCAGAAACGGAAAAAAGAATATGGACATACTTCTAAAGCTATCCGAGGAGCTTAAGCTCCCGCAAAAACAAATCGACGCCGCAGTCAAACTTATTGACGAGGGAAACACGATCCCCTTTATCGCGCGTTACCGTAAAGAAGTAACGGGATCCCTTGATGATACCGTGCTTCGCACCCTCAACGACCGCCTGACGTATCTGCGCAACCTTGAAAAGCGCCGTGAAGAGGTACGCGCATCAATACTCGAGCAGGATAAGCTCACACCCGAAATAAGCGAAGCTCTTGATAAGGCAGAGATACTTGCCGAGATCGAGGATATATACCGCCCCTTCAAGCCGAGAAGAAAGACGAGAGCAGACCTCGCACGTGAAAGAGGACTCGAAGGACTTGCTTCCGAGCTGATGGCTCAGAAAAACTCCTATGAAAAGCCCATAACCGAAATGGCTGAGGAATATATAAATGAGGAGCTTGGCGTAAATACGGCAGACGACGCCTTGAACGGCGCCTGCGATATTATCGCGGAGGATATTTCCGATAACGCAGACTACCGCCGCCGCATAAGAGAGCTTTCTCATTCCTTCGGTACTCTTAAGACGG
Organism: Eubacteriales bacterium; assembly: GCA_045540175.1. GTDB lineage: Bacteria > Bacillota > Clostridia > Oscillospirales > CAG-272 > Colimorpha_A. Next base: position 20,353 of record JAZQGU010000043.1, read on the forward strand.
AAAAAGTCGGCGAGGATGAAAACGGCACCTATTCAATGTATTATGAATATTCGGAAAAGATGTCCGATATTCCCGGCCACAGAATACTTGCCATAAACCGTGCGGAAAAGGAAGAGGTTATAAAGGTGACGTTCTCTGTTCCCTCTGACCTTATTCTCAACGATCTTTTTGCCAAAGTAGTAGAAAATCCGAAAAGCCCCGCGTTCAGATACGTTGCACGCGCAGTCATCGACGGTTACGACCGCCTTATCGCCCCCTCCATCGAGCGCGAGCTTCGCTCCGACGCCTTTGACAACGCCTGCGAGGGCGCAATAAAGCTATTCTCCGAAAACCTCAAGAACCTCCTTATGACTCCTCCCCTCAAAGGCAAGACCGTACTTGGCCTTGACCCCGGTTACCGAACCGGCTGTAAGCTTGCCGTCGTTGATAAAACGGGCAAGGTGCTTGACACGGCGGTCATATACCCGACAAAGCCTCACGAGAGAATAGCAGATGCAGAAAGAATAACAGGCGGACTCATAAAGAAGTACGGTGTTGACGTTGTCGCAATCGGCAACGGAACGGCATCGAAGGAAAGTGAGATCTTCATAGCAAATCTCATAAAGAAGCTTCCCGAAAAATTCCGTTACGCAATGGTAAGTGAGGCAGGTGCGTCAGTATATTCCGCATCAAAGCTCGCAGCAGATGAATTCCCGGATTTTGACGTAACTCAGAGAAGTGCGGTTTCTATCGCACGCCGTCTGCAGGACGCTCTTGCGGAGCTTGTAAAGATAGATCCGAAGTCGATAGGCGTCGGTCAGTATCAGCACGATATGAAGCCCGCACGTCTTTCCGAAGCGCTTGAGGGCGTTGTTGAAAACTGCGTTAATACCGTCGGTGTCGACCTCAATACAGCTTCACATTCCCTGCTATCCTATGTTGCGGGAATCAACGCAACGTCTGCAAAGAACATCGTAAAATACCGCGAGGAAAACGGTGAATTCCGCTCCCGCGCCGAAGTCCTTAAGGTGCCGAGAATCGGCGCAAAGGCATACGAGCAGTGTGCAGGATTTTTGCGCGTGTCGGGATCAAAGGAGATCCTCGACTGCACAGGCGTTCACCCCGAGTCATACGACGCCGCGAGAAAACTCGTTTCTACCTTCGGATACAGCAGTGACGACGTCAAAAACGGCAGGCTCTCTTCCCTTCGCGCATCGGTCAAGGAATACGGAGAGAAGAAGCTCAGCGAAGAGCTTGGAATAGGCATTCCGACTCTTAACGACATAATAGGCGAGCTTGAAAAGCCGGGACGCGACGTCCGCGACGAAGCACCCGAGCAGGAGTTCCGCGATGACATTCTCGATATGTCCGACCTCAAGGAAGGAATGATACTTACGGGAACCGTCCGTAACGTAATCGACTTTGGCGCATTTGTGGACATCGGAGTTCATCAGGACGGACTCGTTCATATTTCTCAGATATCCAATAAGTATATCAAGCACCCCTCGGAGGCGCTTTCAGTCGGTGACAGAGTAACGGTAAAGGTGCTCTCCGTTGATGTAAAGAAACAGCGCATAGGACTTACGATGAAGCTCTGATTTCTAATTTATTAGAAATCAAACATCCTTAAAAGCATCGGTTTACTCAAATTAATTAGTTTTATGTAGCAAGTTGCACAAATGTCAAGAGCAAAATTTGGAGAAATGAACTCTTCCATTTGAAGCGTTTTTTTGGTAGAATATTAACGTCAATGATTATGTAAACAATGCCCATTCGGGCGTAATTTCAGGAGGAAAAACATGGCAAGTCTATCTTTTAAGCACATTTACAAAAAGTATCCCGGCGGCGTTACCGCAGTTTCGGATTTCTGCCTTGAAGTTAAGGATAAGGAATTCATCATATTCGTCGGACCTTCCGGTTGCGGTAAGTCGACTACCCTTCGTATGATTGCAGGTCTTGAAGAGATCACCGAGGGTGAGCTTTTCATCGGCGACCGTCTTATTAACGACGTAGCTCCTAAGGACAGAGATATTGCGATGGTTTTCCAGAACTACGCTCTTTATCCTCATATGACAGTATTTGATAACATGGCATTCGGTCTTAAGCTCCGCAAGGTTCCGAAGGAGACCATCAAGAGAAAGGTTGAGGAAGCTGCAAGAATCCTCGATATCGCACACCTTCTCGACAGACGTCCTAAGGCTCTTTCCGGTGGTCAGAAGCAGAGAGTTGCGCTCGGCCGTGCAATCGTCCGTGAGCCTAAGGTATTCCTTCTTGACGAGCCGCTTTCCAACCTCGACGCTAAGCTTCGTGCAGCGATGAGAACCGAGCTTACCAAGATCCACCAGCGTCTCGGCACTACCTTCGTATACGTTACCCACGACCAGGTAGAGGCTATGACGATGGCTACCCGTATCGTTGTTATGAAGGACGGTCTTATCCAGCAGGTAGATACTCCTCAGAACCTTTACGACTACCCCGCAAACACCTTCGTTGCAGGCTTCATCGGAACTCCTCAGATGAACTTCATCGACGCTACCCTCAAGAAGGACGGCTCCGATGTTTACGTAGTATTCGGAAAGAACGAGATCAAGCTTAACGCAGAAAAGGCACAGGATCCCGCGCTTGCTGATTACATCGGCAAGGAAGTTATCGTTGGTATCCGTCCTGAGTGTCTCAAGGATGAGCCTCTCGCAATCAGCACGATGGCTGACTCCGTTATCGACGCACACGTTGACGTTACCGAGCTTATGGGTGCAGAGATCTACCTCTACGTTTCTACCGACGGTATCGATCCTCAGACTCCCCAGAACCTCATCGCTCGCGTATCTCCCCGCGCTGTTGCAAGAACAGGCGACGATATCAAGCTTGCGATCGACGTTACCAGAATGCACATCTTCGACAAGGACACCGAAATGTGCATCCTCCACTAATAGTAAACCGGCACCGCAGACTTCTGTCTGCGGTGTTTTTTTATACTGTTACCTTTATTAATAATATTTACAGTTGACAAACGCGGTAAGATATTATATAATTGATATGGTATGTCAATTTCGGCTGGCGCATAGATTATAGTGCGGTCCGAAGAATAACGGCATCGGCAAGAAAATAAAGATTTCTTGCAAATAATTATTTTTGGAGGAAACACCAATGTTTGAGAAAATCAAAGATCTGCTTGTAAATGACCTTCAGATCAACCCCGACGACATCAAGCCCGAAGCAGAGCTCGTAAACGACCTCGGAATCAACTCTCTTGAGCTTGCTGACCTCATCCTTCTCTGCGAGGAGAAGTACGGCATTGAGATTAAGGACGACGATATCCATAAGTTCATTACCGTCGGCGACGTCGTAGCATATCTCGAAGAAAACAAGTAATTTTCCCTGAAAATCTTGAGGAAGGAGTCCTGACATGGAGAGGCTTGCAAGCTTTTTTGTCGTTTTGACTTGCATTTGCGCGGCACTTGTCGTTTTTATATTGCTGTTTCTTTTTATAAATTCAAGAAGAATTAAAAGCAGTATTGCAAAGCTGCTATCGTCAAACGAACGCGGTCCCGACTTCATATACAGGCTGTTAAGGACCACCTTCCCTGCCTCTAAGATCCTGCGTCAGGCGGTTCTCCCGCTCGACGGCGGACAAAGAGCAATGGCTGATATCATTCTGGTCGACAGCGGCGGAGTGTTCGTCATTCGCATAAAAGGCTTCCCCGGAAGAATCGACAATTCAAACAGAAGTGTATGGACGGTCGAAAATTCCAAGGGCATAGGCGAATTTCCGAATCCCTTCGAGCAGAACAGATATGCACTGAGCGCGATCGACGGAATATTAAAGCGCGAAAACCTTTATAACGTCCCGAAGCATAACGTCGTAGTATTCTCTAACAAACGGGTGGCATTCAGAATCCGTTCCGAAAAGCTTACGACAGCGGAAACCCTTATCGAAACGATAAACGACCTGAACCGTAACCGTTTCCTTACGGGCAAAGAAGTTAGCGCAACGCTCAACGCGATCAAAAGCCACAGTACTTATAGGTAAAATAAAAGCTCCGAAAGCGGAGCTTTTATTTTTTGTTCAATACCGAAAGCAGTCTGTCAATATCGTACCTGCTGTTAAATACCGAGACCGACGCCCTGAGTGCGCCGCCTTCGGGAACAGAAAGTGACTTGTGACCAAGCGGACAGCAGTGATATCCGGCACGAACGCATATGCCGTTTTCATCAAGAACTGAAGCGAGCCTTTCAGGCGGAAGCCCTTTAATATTAAATAGAACGGTTCCGCCACCATAATCTCCGCCGTAGACAATGGCGTCCTTTACTACAGACAATCCCTCTACCAAACGCCTGCCGAGGCTGTTTTCAACGTACTCGATATTAGGAAGCGTAACTCTCTTGACCTCTCTTATACCCGCACAAAGCGCTGCCAAAGCAGGAGTCGGAAGCGTTCCGCCTTCAAAACGCTCGGGAAGAAAATCGGGCATATATTCTTCAAGAGAATTTATACCGTTTCCGCCGTAAACGAAGGTATCAAGACGTTCAGCGCGGTCACGGTATTTGTCAGCGAATATCACAAAACCGCTTCCCTGCGTGCCGTAAAGCCCCTTATGGCCTGGCGCACAAATGGCATCGGCAAAGGTATCGCTAAGCGAAATTCGTCTGTGACCCGCGCTTTGCGATGCATCAATAATAAACGGTATTCCGTTATCCTTACAAATACGCCCTATCCTCTCAACGGGAAGAACCCTTCCGCAAAGATTTGAAACGTGATTGCAAACCACAAGCGATGGCTTACAGCCAAGCGCACAGGTAAACGAACGAATCGTTTCATCATCACTTCCGCCCGCATCAAAAACCTCGTAAGGCCCTCCTGCGAAAATCGGACGCAAAACTGCATTATGCTCAAAACTCGAAATGAGTGCTGTTCCGCCCTTTTTACGCAAAGCATTTATGGCAATATTGAGAGCATAAGTTGCGTTCAGAGTAAAAACAACGTTTTCCGGTAAACCGTCAAAAAGCGATGCAACCTCCTCCCTGCACTCGTAAACTATACGCGCCGCCTCGCGCGATAAAAAGTGAGACGAACGTCCGGGATTTCCGCCGTATAAACGAAGTGCGCGATTAAACTCGTTAAAGACACTCTTGGGCTTGGGAAACGACGTCGCTGCATTGTCAAGGTATATCATAAGCTTCTGACATCCGAATACGGAAGATTTATCTCGTTAAATATTGAAAGCGCAACTGTACGGTTTCGGCAGTCAAGCTGAATACCGTAAGCACAGCCCCTCGCAGTATACTCTCCGTCAAGCTTCACGGTTTTTGCGTAAATTCCCCTGTTTTTCAGAACACGCTCCGCGCGAAGCGCATAAGTCTCAGAGCGCATAGTAATAAGACACGTCATGATTTTTCCCGCCTTTTCTTTTATTTTCAGTCTATGATGCAAAAGTTTTTTTGATAATTTTAAATTTCAAGGTCGAGAAAAACGGAGAAAAAGTGCCTCCTGAGCGAGAAAACGAGAGATTGAGAATTATAAATTAAAATTTTCGAAAAAAGTTTTAAAAAAGGGTTGACAAAGCATATCCGGCATGGTATAATTTGCAAGGTAAAAAAATGAATCTAAATTTAAGGAGAAATCAAATGTCCACTTTTATGGCAAAGAAAGAGACGCTTGAGCGCAGATGGTACGTTATCGACGCTGCAGGAAAGCCTCTCGGAAAAACTGCTGTTGCTGCTGCTAACATACTCAGAGGCAAGCATCGCCCCGAGTTCACTCCCCACGTTGACTGCGGTGAGTTCGTAATTATCGTAAACGCTGACAAGGCTGTTCTTACCGGTAAGAAGCTTGAGCAGAAGTACTACTACCATCATTCCGGTTACGTAGGCGGCCTCAAGGCTATCCAGTATAAGACCCTTATGGCTACCAAGCCCGAGAAGGCAATGGAGCTCGCTGTTAAGCGCATGCTTCCCGCTAACTCTATCGGACGCAAGTCTATGGCAAGACTTAAGATCTACAAGGGCGCAAACCACAACCACGAGGCTCAGAAGCCCGTTGAGTTCAACGCTTAATTTACGGAAAGGATGCTAAGAAATATGTATACAAGTGCTAAGCCTTATTTCTACGGAACCGGTAGAAGAAAGAAGTCGGTTGCCCGTGTTCGCATCATGCCCGGAACCGGCGTTATCAATATCAACGGTCAGGATATCGACGAATACTTCGGTCTCGAGACCCTTAAGCTCATCATCAACCAGCCCTTCACTGTTACCGACACTATGGGCAAGTTTGACATCATCTGCCGCGTAAACGGCGGTGGCTTCTCCGGTCAGGCAGGCGCAATCCGCCACGGAGTTGCAAAGGCTCTTCTTCTTGCAGACGCTGCTTACAGACCTGCACTCAAGAAGGCAGGACTTCTCACTCGTGACCCTCGTATGAAGGAAAGAAAGAAGTACGGACTCAAGGGCGCTCGTCGTGCTCCTCAGTTCTCCAAGAGATAAGTTTACCCATTTGGGTATTATCAAAAAGCAGCACTCACTCAGGTGGGTGCTGTTTTTGTA
>JAZQGU010000044.1:0-5392 GCA_045540175.1 Eubacteriales bacterium
TGGTATGTAATTCCCGGATTGTGGCTCCCGTTTGAGCGCTACGCACAGATCATCGAGGAGCTTGCCGCGACAGTACCGAACGCCAAGCTTTATCACACCGACAAACCCAAATCTATTCCATGCACAGACGCGGCATTTACGACCGATCACGTTAACTCATTCCGCTCCGAAAAAGCGACTTATGCCGAAGACGGCAAGGCCTTTTGTTGGTATGAGTTAAGTGACAGCGAGTCACTGAAGGAAGCGGTATCAATGCTTGATAATGATAAGATAATTGCCATTTTTGATGATACCGATATCGTATTCACGGTAGAAATGATCGAATGGGGCAGCTTCAATATGGTCATTTGCTCCCGTCGTGGATATCTTGCGGCGGACGGCTTCTGCGGCGGAAAATACTACGTTGAGCCATACAGCGGCGGCGGTATGGAGGAGCTATCATAAACAGCCTATTGTATAGTAAATCCGAAATTTTTATAATATAGAGGTGTGTTTTTTATGACAAATCCGAGCAAGCCTGTAACGATAAAAAACCACAAATTTGAATTGTTTATAAGAGAGCATCTTAATAAACCCGAGGGGAAAATAACCGTTTCAGATTTGCGAAAGATAAAGCCGCTGGCTATTCTCGCCAATCATGGTATTATGTTTCGTCCGCAAAATGAATATCATCCCAACCACATGGAATATGTGCAACGTATAGAAGACGAAATTCTAAAAAATGGGAATAGAATTGCTTTAAAGCTATATACCAATTTCGAAGAAGGAAATGACAAATACCGTAGGATATTTGGATTTTGCTATCTATTGGGGTTGAATAACATTTATGATATAGGCTGTGGAACAGATATGCAGGTTGGCAGTATTGTTAAATATAAAAATATATCCTACACGGGTATTGATTGCTTTGATATGCTCGAAATGGACACATCAAACCATAATACCGATGAGATGATACCGGCAAAGATATACAATCAATTATTTAAAGACTATAATGAAAGAATACGCTTTTACAAAGGAAAGTATCCTCTGCATATTCAAGCAGAAGAAGATGCTATTGCGCTTTTGTTAGGCTGGGCTCCGGATGTTCGAACAGATCTGCCGCAAGTTCTGATGAGAGACTTCAATCGGATTCTTTTACAAACGGAGTTATCAGACTTGTCTGCATGGCAGAGTGTACTTGAGCAATATGAATTATATTCGGTATATACATATACATGGGAGCATTGTTTTACCGGTAAAAAGAAGGGGTATACTTATCTCTATGCTACAAAATACCCTGAGGATATAGAATGTCTGAAAAAAACGGATTACGATTATAATGATTCTCGTTTCATATTGGATCACTACGATATGAGACATTTTTTTGAGAAAGAACAAAAATGGCAATGACTGTTTATTATCCTCACCTTTGAATTTGCAAAAGCCATATGGCGGCGGTATGGAGGAATTATCATGAAAAACGATCTGCAATATATTTACGATCATCTGAAAGACAAACACAGTATTACTCTGACACGTACGACCGCATTTGGGAGCCTCTTTTCAAATGACTTTCCCGTGCTTTACGGCGAGAGGGAGGGTGATCGGTTTTGGGTATATCAAGAAGATCTGATTGACGAGGACTTCATCTTTATGGTGGAGTTTCAAAAACCTCTTCCGAGCGGCGGAACAGAGGTCTGCCACACTCACGGGCATTATTACCGTTCCGAGCAACTGCTTTGGAAGGTGGATCTTTTTATGAGGACGCCCTATTGGTATATCGACGCCCACAACAGATGCTTAAATAACCGCCCGTCGGTGAAAAAGAGCAGTATCTGCGGCTGCTTCTATTGCCTTTCGATCTTTTCCCCCGATGAAATCACCGACTGGATCCCCGATTCCCTAGGCACTGCTCGCTGTCCCCATTGCGGTATCGATGCGGTATTACCTGATAGCGAGGACTATCCCATAACGGAAGAATTTCTTAAAGATATGAAGAAAGTCTGGTTTGATACAACTATTAAGCCGTAAGGAGGTTCCTATGACCGTAACCGAATTTGAATCCTACTTACAAAAAGGCCTCGGCAGAGCAATTCTGCTTTTGAGGGAAGAGCCCGACAAGACGCCTTTCCGCAAGGCTGCCTTTCGGTATCTAACCTCAGGATATTTTAACGGCGTTACCTATGCGCTGGACTTGATCGATTGCTTCGATGACCGTGACGATTTGGCAAAAGAGGTCGCAGAGCAGAACCTGAAGCAAGGGAGAAGCTTTGAAGAGGCGTGTGACGTCCCGCTGTCCATCGCCCTCGGCTATCAAAAGGAATATACCGAAATCATAGAAAAGCATTACTGCACATATAGGGATAAGATCCTTTCACTCGATAAAAATGCGCCATTCACGCAGGAGATTCATGGGATCTGCTCACGCTATCTTGGCGCAGTTTACGGCGTTTTAAAAGATACCGTAATTACGAAGGAGCGAGTACGTGCAATGCTTACCGACGTTGTCCGCTATTTCGATCTGATTCGGGATTGGGATCTTCACCGAGGCGATGCCGTTGTGATACTCAACTGTATCGCGCCTTTGTGGGAAAACAGCTTCGATTCTTTGCTTAGTGAGATCGCATCACTGCCGGAAAGTAAATGTTTCGTCGAAGAAATATCCAAATGGAAGACGGAAGTACCAAATCCCGATATAACCTGCAACGAGATAATATCAGCCCTCCCGCTCAGCCGTTTTACCGACGATCATTACCGCACCTCATTTTGCCTTGCCTCCTCCGATGTCGTAAAGGAGATTGCGGAAATGGCACTTAATACAGACGATATTTCGGTCCGCTCAGATCTGCTTTCGCTGTTTTCATATAATCAGATCATCGGTGACGAGCTCAAAACACCGCCCGCCTTTCCGTTTCCCGAAAGGCTCATTGACATTGCAACCGATGAGCTTTCTCAGCTTGAAGAATCGAAGATGGAAAATATTCACTGCTTGTTGAGGGTTTTAATGAATACCCGACATCCAAAGCTTGCCGCCTTGGGCAGACGTCTTCGTAACTCTCCTCCGCATTTTTCCTTCAGAGGCTACGGCTGGACGATACTGGGCAACAATTATTCCGCCGAAGACCGTGAGGAGCTGACCGTGGCTCTATCCGAATCAAAGGACATTGAAAACGGAGACGGTACGTTTTACAGCGCCCTCGGCGCAATGCTCCGTGCCGCTGAAAGAAGCGCTGACGGTCTGCCTCTTGAGCTTCTTCCAACATTTTGGACAGAGATGCCGCACGACGGATGGCGCGTAAGGATCGCTACGATACTTTTAAAATATGATATGATGCCCGAAGACATAAGAAAGGAATGCCGTTACGACCGAAGTGAAGCTATCCGTAAATTAGTGGAGGGATTATAATGACAGTAACAAAATTTGAATCGTACCTGCAAAAAGGCCTTGGCCGCGCGATTCTCCTATTAATGAATGAATCCGACAAAGCACCGTTTCGTGAATCGGCTTTGAGGTATCTATGCGAAGAATACAACGGCGGTGCCGGATATGCTCTTGATCTGATCGATTGCTTTGACGACCGTGACGTTATATTAAATGAGGCGGTCGACCGCATTTGCCGCGATATAGAGAACGGCGGTTTTTTCAGCAACGGAGAGCTTCTTCTTGCTCTTGGAAGGGAAGAGGAGTACGTAAAAAGCTACAAAATGCGTTATACTGCTTTTTATGAAAAAATGGTATTACATATTAAAACAGGCGACGGTATGCAGGAATCCTTCAATGATAAATACAGCCTACGTACAGCAATCACAAGCCTTGTAAGAGTTTTGCCTCGGGACGGTATTAAACCGTTGCTTTACGATATGACAACGCTGTTTGAGCTGGCAGAATCCGTCGGATTTCCTTATCCCCTTGACGGCGTTGTGATTCGCAAGCATATAGAAAGCCGATTCGGGCAAGAGGACGCCGCTGACATAATACGCGAAGCGGCGGACGATCATCCGTCGTGGGATAAGCTGATAAAGCATGTGAATTACAGCTATGGCGACTCACCCGCACCGAATCCGCAAGTTACGGCAAAAGAAATATTGGATGATATAACCTCGAACGATTCCCCGGAGGAGATCTACAGAGAGATCTCTTACAAGCACAGCACGTCCTTTGCGTGTGCTTCTCCTTCAGTCGTGGAAGAGGTGGCCAAAGCCCTTCTTGCGGAGCGCAATATTAAGCACCGCACTTGCTTGCTCAGGCTGTTTCATCCTTATTGCTACGGTTATCAAGGCAAGCACTATGCCGCCCCGCACTTTCCGTTCGGAGAGGAGGCTTTACTGCCCCTGCTTGACGATTTGGACATGAAAGCGCTGAAAAACGGCGACAGCAACGTAAGAGAGTATCTCTACGCCTTATTGACTGTACTGGATCAGTTTCGCCATCCGAGGCTCAAAGCGTTGGGCAAAGCTTTGCGAAACGAGGGCTACCCCCTTGCCCGATACGGCAGTGACCTTCTTATAAGCCAATATACCGTTGAAGATCGAAACGAGCTCATCACATACTTGAATGAAGCTCCCGTAATGGATGACGGCTTGGATGAATTTGTGCGTATTTTTCACAATATGCTGTCGGGCGCAGAGAAGGGTATAGAGGGCTTGCCCTTGGACGTGATTCCTTCATTGTGGGAGAGAATCCCGTTCGATAATTTACGCAAAGACGCCGTCGGGGTGCTTATAAAACGCAAAATGCTCCCCGATGACTTGAAGACGGAATGCCGATACGACCGTAGTCTCGGTATTCGTGAATTAATAGAGGAATTATAATGACCGTAACTGAATTTGAATCATACCTACAAAAAGGCCTCGGCAGAGCTATACTGCTTTTAAGGCAAGAGCCCGATAAGGAGCCCTTTCGTCAGGCGGTGTGGGATCACGCTATTCACGATCCCCGATACGACCGCCAATGTAACAATCCGCGAGGCAAGTATATAAAAAATCTTTTCGACTGCTTTCCGAACGGCGACGATATGCTGAAAGAGCTGTTTTCCGTATACGGCGAAGGGAAAGCCGATCCCGGTGATCTGGGGTATTACATAAACAACTTGGAGGAAATGACAGAGGATCGTATCGACGGTGCCGAGAGTGCGCTTGATTCCATTTACCGCGTTCTGCTTAATGAGCTGCTGACGTTGCCCAATCCCGTTACCAACGGGTGCGATCACGAGCGAGACAACTATTGTTTTGCGGCTTCAAGGCGTTATCTGCACAATCGTGATGTCCTCGAAGAGCTTGTGCGAGACGGTGTTACCCTTTTGCAGAAGAGCGTACGCTACGATATAACGGATTTTACCGACTTCTTCGATTTCTGCCTTGGTGTATCGAAAAATGAAGAGTTTAAGGCCATTATTGAAAAACTTGAAAA
>JAZQGU010000045.1:0-8339 GCA_045540175.1 Eubacteriales bacterium
CGCAAAGGTCCCGCAAAGACCATCGCTAACAAGAAGAAGTAAAGGGGTGAACTAAATGGCAGCACAGAATTCGGCCAAGAAGGTCGTAAGAAAGCGCCGTGAGCGCAAAAACGTTGAAAAGGGTCAGGTTCATATCCAGGCAACTTTCAATAACACAATCGTAACCATCACCGATATGGCAGGAAACGCCATCTCCTGGGCTTCCGCCGGAGAACTCGGCTTCAAGGGCTCGAGAAAGTCTACTCCCTTTGCCGCTCAGAGCGCATCTGAGACCGCGGCAAAGATCGCAGTTGACCACGGCATGAAGAGCGTAGAAGTCTACGTTAAGGGACCCGGATCGGGAAGAGAATCCGCTATTCGTGCGCTTCAGACAGCAGGACTCAACGTTGAGATGATCAAGGACGTAACTCCTATTCCTCACAACGGTTGCCGTCCCCCCAAGCGCAGAAGAGTCTGATGGCTCGCATTAAGTAAGCAGGAGGAAAAAACAGTATGGCAAGATATACAGGCTCTGTGTGCAAGCTTTGCCGCAGAGAAGGCACTAAGCTTTTCCTTAAGGGCGACCGTTGCCTTTCCGGCAAGTGCGCAATAGAGAAGCATCCTTCCGTTCCCGGCCAGCATGGTAATGGCAGAAAGAACGTAAAGGAATACGGAGTACAGTTCCGTGAAAAGCAGAAGGCAAAGAGATACTACGGCGTACTCGAGAACCAGTTCAAGGGTTACTTCGAGAAGGCAGAAAAGACCGAAGGCGTTGCAGGTGAAAACCTTCTCAACCTTCTTGAAAGACGTTTCGATAACGTAATCTACAGAATCGGTCTTGCAAACAGCCGTAAGGAAGCTCGTCAGCTCGTAACACACGGTCACTTCCGCCTCAACGGTAAGAAGGTAAATATTCCTTCTCTCATCGTTCGTGCAGGTGACGTTATCACTCTTCGTGAAGAGAGCCGTTCTTCTGAGAAGTTCAAGGCACTCATCGAGAGCCTCGATTCTCACATCACTCCCAAGTGGATTGAACTTGATAAGGCTCAGGTAGTCGCAAAGGTCGCAGCTCTCCCCCAGAGAGACGACGTAGACTTCCCCTTCGAGGAGCACCTCATCGTCGAGCTTTATTCCAAGAACTAAACCCGATAGCCGTATATGCGGCATCGGGGTTAAGCTCGGCTGCATAACGGTACTGATTTGTTTCCATAAATAAATACAGGAGGGTACAATTTAATGATAGAAATAGAAAAGCCTAATATTGCTACGGTAGACCTTAGCGAGGACGGAAAGAGCGGAAAGTTCGTCGTTGAGCCCCTTGAAAGAGGCTACGGCACGACCCTCGGTAATTCGCTTCGCAGAGTGCTTCTCAGCTCTCTTCCCGGTGTTGCCGTAACAAGCATCAAGATCGACGGAGTTCTTCATGAGATCTCCACAGCTCAGGGCGTAAAGGAAGATGTTCCGAACATAGTTCTTAACGTAAAGGGCATCACAGCTAAGCTCTTCAGCGATACTCCCAAGACCGCAGTTATCGACGTAACCGGTCCTTGCAAGGTAACTGCAGGAGACATCAAGGCAGACGCTGACCTCGAGATCCTCAATCCCGATCATCATATCGCAACCGTAAGCGACGGCGCACGCTTCTATATGGAGCTCACCTTCAGCCACGGCCGCGGATATGTTTCTCAGGAGAAGAACAAACTGAATAACCAGCCGGCGATTGGCGTTATATATACGGACAGTATCTATACTCCCGTGTACAACGTAAGCTATACAGTCGAGAACACCCGTGTCGGCTCCAATACCGACTACGATAAGCTCACGCTTAACGTACTTACAAACGGAACCATCTCGGCAAAGGAAGCTATATCGCTCGCCGCCAAGATACTCAACGAGCATCTCAACTTGTTCGTAAACCTTTCGGACGAGGCTCAGAAGATCGACGTACTTGTCGAAAGACCCGAAACCGTCAAGGAGAAGGTCCTTGAGATGACCATTGAGGAGCTTGACATGTCTGTTCGTTCCTTCAACTGCTTGAAGAGAGCAGGCATCGATACGGTTGAAGATCTTACAAACAAGACCGAGGAAGATATGATCAAGGTAAGAAACCTTGGTAAGAAGTCTCTTGAAGAAGTAATTCAGAAGCTTCATTCTCTCGGACTTGATCTCAAAAAGGAAGTTGACTAATAGGTCAATTTCCACCGCATAAGAAATAATTGGGAGGTATGAAATAATGCCAGGAACTAGAAAGCTCGGCAGAACTACCGCAAACCGTATGGCAATGCTCCGCGGAATGGTAACGCTTCTGCTTGAAACCGGTAAGGTCGACACTACCCTTACCAGAGCGAAGGAAGTTCGCGCTCTTGCCGAGAAGATGATCACTCTCGGAAAGAAGAATACACTTGCATCCCGCCGTCAGGCACTTGCATTCATCACCAAGGAAGAGGTCGTTAGAAAGGTCTTTGACCAGATCGCTCCCGAAAATGCAAACCGTAACGGTGGTTACACAGCAATCTATAAGCTCGGTCCCCGTCGCGGCGACGGAGCAGAGATGGCTCGTATAGTTCTTATCACCGAAATGGAAAAGAAGATAGCCGAAGAACAGGCTTCCAAGAAGTCCAAGAAGAGTGCTAAGAAGGTTGAAGCTCCCGTAGAGGAAGCTCCCGCAGTAGAAGAGGCTCCCGTAGAGGAAGCTCCTGCTGAGGCCTAAAACAGTTAAAAACTCCGAAAGCGATGCTTTCGGAGTTTTTTATTTGTCTGTACTTTTGTATGCGGCGGGACTTACGCCGCATATTTTTTTGAATATTGACGAAAAATTAGACAGCGACCCAAAGCCCGACGCGTAGCAGGATTCGGAAACGGAAAAACCGCTTTTCAGAAGTGTTTTTGCGTAATTTATACGCAGAGAAGTCAAATATTCGCTATAGGTCTTGCCCGTGACCTTGTTAAAAAGACTGCTGAAATACGACGGGTGATATCCCGCGATCCTTGAAAGGTCAGTAAGAGTTATTTTTTCTCTGAAATGTTGCTCGGCGTATGCGACAGCGCGCATGATGCGGTCAGGATGTTCACTGCCTACCCGACTTCGGTTTTCGTCTTTGGAAGTAAATCTGCTTATCAGGTACTCGAGCAGTTGTTTGACGCACGGACCGCCGCATTCGTATTCGTTTTTGATAAGCTTCAATGCCGAAACGAAATTACTTAGTTCGACGGCGTCAAACCTTCGTCTTTTAAGACATTCGGGGGAATAGAGGTAGTACTGTATTTCTTCCGAAAGCCAGGTCGTGTCAAAGGATACGTTGACTATTTCGAGGGTGGAGTCTGAATCTAACATGTGAAAGTCGACGGGCGTGAGAAGATACGCATCTCCTACGCCGATATTGTATTCAATGCCGTTCAAAGAATGGGTACCGGAGCCGCTTACGACGGCTTCGATCTCGAAATAGTCATGCCAATGCTGACCGTAGGAGGAGTATTTGCTGCGCTTTACAAATATGTGCTTGTTTCCCGTTTTTTCCGTACTTTTTAGGCGCGGAACGTTCTGATACATTTTCATTTCATCACCGTCTATATAATATACTGAAATTTTATATTTGTCAATAAAATCTTAAAAAACAGTATATTAATCTTCTGAAATAGGTTGCGACCACGGTCAGTATATTTTATAATTCAAATAGTATCATATCTATTACGCAGAGAATAAGGAGAAAGATTATGTTTCAGCCCGAAATGATGGATTTCACGAAAAGCAAGACGTTTACCGCGAAAGACCGACATAACCTCGTAAGAATAGACAACCTTCGCACGCCCGGTATACAGGACGATAATCTTTTTGAAAGTGAAGAATTTTCGATTTTGCTTTCCAAGCTAAAGGAGGCAAAGAAAAACGGACGCGCAGTGACCTGTTTTTATGGCGCGCACGTTATAAAGTGCGGTCTTTCTCGCTATCTTATATGGTTCGTTGAGAACGGATATATAACGCATCTTGCTTCTAACGGCGCAGGTTCTATACACGATTTTGAGCTTGCATATCTCGGCGGAACGTCGGAGCACGTGCCGACCGCAATCGAGGACGGAAGCTTCGGAATGTGGGAAGAGACGGGAAGATGGATGAACGAGGCAATAAAACTCGGATACGAAAAGGGCTACGGCTACGGTCAGTCGCTTGCTTCATACGTTGACGAAAATCCCGAAAAGTTCCCCTACCGTGACGACTGCGTTTTTTATAGAGCGTATAAAATGGGAGTCCCCGTGACCTATCACGTCACGATGGGGACCGACATAATCCATCAGCATCCGAACGCCGATTTTGCGGCTCTCGGTGCAACGAGCGGACGCGACTTCAACTATTTCTGCCGTTCCGTTATGAAGCTCAACGACAGCGGAGTTCATATGAACATCGGCTCGGCAGTCACAGGCGCCGAGGTGTTCTTAAAGGCACTTTCCATCGCGAGAAACCAGGGCTATGCTCTTAAACATATAACGACTGCAAACTTCGATATTGTTCCTCTGGGGGATTACAAGTCCGATGTCGGCAAGGACACATTCGAATACTATTATCGTCCCAGAAAGAATATCATCAACCGCCCCGTATCCCTCGGAGGCACAGGTCTTTACATCTGCGGCAATCACGCAAAGACCGTTCCGAGTTTGTACGCGGGACTGAAAGGATAAGATATGAATATGTTTTTGAATAAAGACGAACTTATGAGTATCATTAACGGCTTGAAGCAGATAAAGGTGTGCTTTGTCGGCGACGTTGCACTCGACGCGTATTGGCGTGCCGATATGAAGAAAAGCACTTTGTCGCGCGAAACGCCGCACTGGACAGTTCCCGTCGTAAGCGAGACCTATTCGCCCGGCGGCGGCGGAAACGTAGTGAGCAACATAGCAGCTCTCGGTGTCGGTAAGCTCATTCCCGTGACCGCAATTGCCAACGACTGGCGCGGAGCGATACTTAAAGAGAAATTTGAAGAGCAGGGCGTTGATCTTTCGGGAATAGTTAAAAGAAAAAACGGCGTAACAACCTGCTATATCAAGCCAGTTAAGTTCGGAATATCGGATCAGCTTCAGGAGGATCCCCGTCTCGATTTTGAAAACTACGAAGATATAGATCCCGATGACGAAGAAAAGCTTCTTTTTGCTCTTGATAATGCGATAAAGGATGCCGACGTTATCGCGGTTTCCGACTATTGTACCTACGGAGTTATAACGAAGCGAGTAAGAGACCGTCTTTGTGAACTTGGGAAGACGATTCCCGTGATCGTTGACAGCCGCGACAGAATAGGAATGTTCAAAAACGTAATCATCAAGCCGAACGAGGTAGAAGCATCAAGAGCTGCCCGAACTGAGGCAAGCACGCTTGATGAGTACAAGGAAATAGGAAAACGGCTTCAGAAAGAGACCGAAGCACCCGTCATCGTGACACTGGGTAGCCTCGGCGGTCTCTGGTGCGAAAACGGCGAATGCGAGTACGTCGAAACCGTTCCTGCGAGTGGTGAGATAGACATAGTCGGAGCAGGAGATACGTTTTTATCTGCGTTCTCGTGCGGCTATGCCGTGTGCAAGGACGGCAAAAAGGCGATGGCGTTTGCAAATCTTGCGTCGGGAGTTACAGTCAAAAAGCTTGGAACGACAGGTACTGCCTCTCCCGAGGAAATAATCTCAAAATGGGAGGAGCGTAAGGATGAACGATAATTTTGAAATATTACATCCCGATCGCATTCCTGCCGGCAAGATACGCGCCGCAGTTTTCGACTTCGACGGTACGATATCGACACTTCGTTGCGGTTGGGAAAAGGTTATGCGCTCCCTTATGCTCGAGCTTCTTTCTGACGGAACGAAGGAAACAGAGGATAAAATAGACGCGTATATAGATTCTTCTACGGGTATTCAGACAGTCTATCAGATGAAATGGCTCAAAGAACAGGTTGACGCGATCGGTCGCGGTGACGTAAATCACGACGTCTGGTGGTACAAGGACGAATACAACCGCCGTCTTATGGAAGAGGTCAGTGCAAGAAAAGAGCGCTTGAAAGCTGGCATTGATTCGCCGAATCAGTACCTTATTTCGGGCGCAGTCAATTTCGTCAAAACCTTGAAGTATGCGGGAATCGAGCTTTATCTTGCAAGCGGAACGGATCACGACGACGTGCTTCTTGAAGCCGAAGCGCTCGGCGTTGCAGAATATTTTTCCGTCATCAAGGGCGCGCCGAGAAGAGCCGAGGCGTGCTCAAAGGAAGCGGTCATAAAAATGCTTCTTGACGAAAGCGGACTCAGCTCCGACTCGCTTCTTCTCGTGGGTGACGGAAAGGTCGAAATTGCCCTTGGTGCAGAAAGAGAATGCTACACTCTCGGCGTTGCGTCCGATGAAGAAAAGCTCTGCGGACTGAATCCTGTTAAGCGCAATCGCTTGACGAAGGCAGGGGCTGACGTTATCATTGGTGACTTCACCGAGCGCGAAGCGCTAATGGGATGGCTTGGGCTGTGAAAAGTATTATGGAGCATAAAATATCTTCAGGCCGATTGACCGTCACGGTAAGCGAGCTTGGCGCGGAGCTGAGATCGATCAAAGATGCCGACGGCACCGAGTACCTGTGGCAGGGCGATCCCGCATATTGGTCTGACCGCGCGCCGAACATTTTTCCGTACGTTGCGCGCCTGACGGAGGGAAGCTATTATCTCGACGGTCGGCTTTATAAAATGCCACCGCACGGCTTTGCTTCAAGAGAGCTTTTTAAGGTCGTGTCAAAGACGGAGAACGAGCTGACGCTCGAACTATCCGATAACCTTAAGACCTACAAGCAGTATCCGAGACGGTTTTCTTTTAAGATAAAGTATCTTCTTGATGACGCTACTCTCAAGATAACCTTTTCGGTTACTAATTTGGACGACAAAACAATGTATTATGGGCTCGGCGGCCATCCCGGTTTTAACGTACCTATGACGGCAGATACGGAGTTTGATGATTATTACCTCGAATTTGAGGAAAAATGCGCCCCGAAACGCGTCGGATTTACGCCGTCATGTTACCTGAATGGCGATAAAACGGATTTTTCGCTCGAAAACGGCAAAAGAATAAAGCTTTCGCACGATATCTTTTCGGACGATGCGATCGTGCTTACCGATGTTTCTCACAAGGTCAAGCTCACATCGGATCGCGGCGGCAAAAGCGTAACGGTAACGTTTCCAAAAATGAATTACCTCGGCATTTGGCACCGCCCGAACACCGATGCGCCTTATATCTGCATTGAGCCGTGGAGCTCTCTTCCGTCAACGCAGGACGAGATTTCGACGTTTGAAACACAGGAGGATCTTATGACTCTCGAAGCGGTAAAGACCGAGGAATATCCTTGGGAAATAACGGTTGATTTTTAAGATAAGAGGTCAGTATGAAAGAATTGCTTGAACGATATCCTCAACTTGGAATTTGCAAAAACAGCATCGCAAAAGCGGTCGAAAAGATCGTTAAGTGTTATGAAAATGGGGGCAAGGTGCTTATCTGCGGTAACGGCGGAAGCTGTGCCGATTCCGATCACGTCGTCGGTGAGCTTATGAAGGGCTTTTTGAAGAAAAGGCCGATAACGTGGGAAAAGAAAAGCGAAATGAAGAGCAAATGTCCCGAACTCTCCGACGAGGTTTTATGCGGACTTCAGGAAGCGCTTCCGGCAATTTCGCTTTGTTCGCTTACTGCACTGAATACGGCGTTTTCAAACGACGCTGATCCCGACATGATATACGCGCAGAGCGTATACGGACTCGGCAGAGAAAGCGATATTTTCATAGGAATCAGCACTTCGGGGAACGCTGTTAACGTCTATCTTGCCGCTTGCGTTGCAAAATCGCTCGGAATGACCGTTATCGGACTTACGGGAAAGGACGGCGGAAAGATTAAAGATGTGTCGGATGTCTGCGTGATCGTTCCCGAAAACGAAACCTATAAGATACAGGAGCTTCATTTGCCGATATATCACTATATCTGTGCCGCAGTCGAAGGTCACTTTTTCAGTAAGTAACAAAAAACTCCGAAAGCGATCCCGACGGGTGCTAAAGGACAGTAAAAAAGCCGATATGGATTTGATTCCGTATCGGCTCTTTTGTATAGCACTACCGCTTTCGGTGGTGAGTAAGTGCGCTCTTCCTGATAGTTTTTAGTGATATGATTGTTGCTTCGCAACAACGTGATATTTTTGCCACCGCAAAAGTGATATTGCTCTGTAAACAGAGCAGTTATATTCTATTCGCCTCCAAAACTCGCGTAGCGAATACCACTCGGCTGGAGCCGAATATCACTGCGAAGCAATAGAACTCGCCGTAGGCGAATAGAGTTGGCGTTGTGTCCTTAGGAACACAACGCCATG
>JAZQGU010000046.1:0-12137 GCA_045540175.1 Eubacteriales bacterium
TTCACGATAAGTCCTCAATTCATTTGTAAATTCACATTGCAACAGTTCGTTTCCCAAATCTAAAAACTAAAATTTTGATGATTCTTGCCCTTGATTTTGCCCTTATTATCTCTCGGCACAAGGGTAAAACGGTGTAACACCGTATGACGGGATGAAATGAGTTGTTTGCGAAAAACCCTTTATTTAAGGCGGTTTTAGAGTATTTTACTACGTGTTATGAATAAGCAATAACGTCTCAAAAAATCTTGCTATTCAAATTGGAATTTGTTTATCTAATTATCACTTCGATTCCCATAAGTTTTTCTGCTGCCAACAACTCTCGCATTTTTGGCGATTGCAATGGCAACCTGTCCAATAGGAAGGGATTATCCCCAGTTCTGCCAAAGGAGTACCAATAATCTTCTCTAATTCAGGCACAACAGATTTTTCTAAAAAGAAATCAAATTCATCTTTGTTGAGTGCCTGCCAATCCATAGGGGACATGCCGTTGGGTGCTATTCTTGTGTAGTAGCAATCTCCGTACTCATTGGTTCCGTTCTTCCCTATGTAAAGATTAAAGTAGTATTCGTCCGAAAATGCAGACTTTTGTGCGTTGAAACTTAGATAGTATGTATCACTGAGCGAGCGAGTCCAAGTGTTTGCTTTTTTCTTAAAACCCAGTGGTTTCAACTTCATTTGAATCTGTTGAATAAAAGCTTTTCGCTTTTCCTTGGCAAACAGCAGTAAATCATCCTTTTGCGTGCTACGATATGTAGCATACATTTCTGCAATTATGAGTCTGGCAGTAGCTTCGTCTGTTTCGTCACAGATAATTACTTTTTCTCGAATGGTAATGTCTTCATCAGAAACACCCCATTCGACCAACGCATTTTCATCACCAGCCATTCGCGTAAATGCGGTTGATGCATAACCATAGGTTACTTCAACACAAAACTCGTTTCCTGTTATATTTATGATGAAAGCTGTTAACTCTGTCATTGGCTTATAGAAATACCAATGGTTGGATGAAGATTCCCGCTTAATGGGTTCGTGCATATCAAATGCCAAGAGTTCGGCACGGTATTGTTCCATTTGTGCTTGAATATCATTAGGTAACGGTTTGGATTCAGTTGCCATTTTTACAATACCTCCGTTAGTCAAATTCCAATTTATCTCTCTGTTTTATCGCCAGTTTCGCCTTTGTATTACAAAGGCATAGGGCAAAGCCCATACCTCTAACATTGCGCGCATCCCGAGGCTCCCTCCGGGAGGGAGCTCCCGACGGAGTCGGGTGAGGGAGGGTGCGTTACCATGAAGTTAGTACAAACCTAAAATCACGCAGGCTCCTTCCACCGCTATCGCGGTCCCCCTCCCTCTCGGAGGGAGGCTTTTTGTTAGCCCCATTATAACACAAATCGGCAGAGAAAACAATATCTCTGCCGAAAATTATGTGTCGCTGACCGTCAAGGACGCCGGTCTCTACAGTTTTGTCAACATCCTTATGAGAAGCAGCGTAAGCGGTGATTTTTTATTGGGCATGGGCAAGCTCAGAACTCCAAAAGCTTACGTCAAAAAACGGGCGAACACAGTTCGCCCCTACAAACATAATTTCTAACGCCCTCGTAGGGGCGAACTGTGTTCGCCCGCACAAATGCGGTGTTATTGATTCACTATAGGTCGAGCTTATACCTAAGCTCAACCTACTAAACGGTGCTTTTTGTATTAATCAATTTAAAAACAGCATCATTCGGGATCGCTGTCTGTTTGTTTATTATGCCACTTTTTATATATTCTGTATCTTGTATATACGAATAATAGCAATGTAGTCATGGCAGTAACAGAATATCCGAGAATCGAGCGAAAAACAGGGATATTATAAGGCGGCTTAGAGATGCAACCCATAGGAAAGATCAAAAACAGAATCGTTGCAATAAGATTTTTGACCTTTGGGCCGAACGCCAATGCAAGCTCCAGAATAACAGCCAAAACGCCGTATACGCCGAGAAGAAATTTTCCCTCTCCTCGGATATACTTTTTTAATTCGTTTACCGGGCTGAAGCTTTGATATTCAACTTCAATTCTTTGCTTTTCACAATATGGTTTAACGTATGCGTAATAATTCGCAATTCCGTACAAAAGAATCATGAAATAATTTATTGGAGTAAAATCACGAGGTGTACTGTAATCCGCTTTGTAGATAACCAGATTAATAAAAGCGGAGGAAGCTACATACAGACCGAAATGATATAAGCCGGACTTGGTTATTCCCCAGACAATGCGCTTGATTGTTTTTACGTTTTCGTCGTTTTTCATATTCTTCATCGTTGCACCTTAAACAATATTATTCGCTTGGTGTCTCCACCCCGCATAGAAATTAAAGCTACGGAGCTTGTATCTTCAATTATAAATGAAAATTCCGTAGAGTCAACAAAATGATTTTTAATTATTTCTCCGAAATGGAGATTTATTGGTGTAACTACATAGCATTATTTGAAATCGCACAAGATAAGTCTTTCGGCAGTTAAATTATTAAACTATCTTGCATTTAACTACTTATAATTCTTCAAATAATCAACCTGTGCTCTCGTGAGACGCTTCCAGGTTCCCGATTTAAGGCTGCCGATGGTGATTGCACCGATAGCGATACGGCGGAGCGAGGTGACGGTAAGTCCGAGCTGCTCGCACATTTTGCGTATCTGTCGGTTTCTGCCCTCGTAGAGTGTGATACCGATCGAGCTTTCCTCCTCATGGAGCGAAAGGATCTTCGCCTCGGCGGGAACGGTCTCGTAACCGTCTATCATCATCGGCTTGTTCAGCTTTTTGAGCTGTTCCTCCGTGACCTTGCCCTTGACCTTTACGGTGTAAAGCTTCGGGATATGATGTGCGGGGTGCATCAGCTTGTTTGCAAGCTCGCCGTCGTTCGTCATTATGAGAAGTCCCTCGGAATCGAGGTCAAGCCGTCCGCAGGGATAAACGCGCTCACCGACGTCACTTACAAGCGACGCCACGCATTTGCGTCCGAGCTCGTCATTCATCGTCGTAACGTATCCGCGCGGCTTGTTCAGCATTATGTAAACGAATCTCTTGACTCTTGGCATCTCAACCGGCTTGCCGAGGTACTCGACGCGGTCGACACCGGGAATTATCTTTCTTCCCTGCTCGACTCGCTCGCCGTTGACCTTGATTCGTCCCGCCTGTATCTCTTCCTCCGCCTTTCTGCGCGACATAAGTCCGCAGTCGGCTATATATTTTTGTACTCTTATTTCGTTAGTTTCCATGTTTTTATCCTGATTTTTATAATTATAGGGGCGTTCTCTTGCCTTCCCCTCAGGGGAAGGTGCTGAACGAAGTGAAGCGGATGAGGTGTATTGAACTTGAAAAATCTGATTATATCAAATCGGTTACTCCACTTTTGGAACACCTCATCCGTCGGCTACGCCGACACCTTCTCCCACTGGAGAAGGCATTTATTTAACACTCCTATTAGCTAAACAACCCCAAAAGCCACTGCCAAAAGCTCTTTTTTACTTTCCGCTTGGGCGCGTCGGTAAGCGCCTCGATAGGTAGCGAAGCAACCTCATCGTTTCCGTTCATAAACACGGCTCTGCCGATAACGTCGCCCTTTTTCACGGGCGCAAAAACAAATCTCGGCAGTTCGATCACAACGCGAAGCTCGCCAGTGTCATTTGGCAATACCGCCGACGCATCGCCCACAGCGCCGTATTTTATCATATCGGTTTTAGCGCCGACCGTGGGCAAATAGCCCTCAATGCCGTCAGAGCTTATCTTCACGCGCTTGACCGACGCAAAGCCATTGTCAAGCATCCTTTTATGATCGCTCCAGTCGTTCGGCGCGTTCAGCGTCACGGCAATAAGCGTAATTCCGTCACGCTCTGCGGCGCTGACCAGACACCGTCCGTCCTTCTTCGTAAATCCCGTCTTGACGCCGATGCATCCGTCATAAGTACGTAAAAGCCGATTGTGATTCACAACGAGACGTCTGTCGGGAACACCGCCGAGCGGAAGCGACTTTTTATAAGTCGACACTATCTCGCGGAAGACATCGTTTTTCAGCGCCTCGGCGGTAATTAATGCAAGCTCACGCGCAGTCGTGTAATGCTCATCGCTGTCAAGCCCGTGCGGATTGTCGAAATGGGTGTCGGTAAGCCCCATTTCCTCCGCCTTTTCATTCATCATCTCGGAAAAATCCGATACCGATCCGCCAACCGCAATGGCTATCGCCGTCGCGGCATCGTTCGCGCTCCGAAGCATCAACGCGTAAAGAAGCTCGTGAAGCGTCAGGGTCTCGCCCTCCGTCAGATACAGAGACGAGCCCTCGATCCCGACAGCTTCCTTCGGGATCCTGACCGCCATATCAAGCTCGGCGTTTTCAAGCGCTACAAGCGCAGTCATTATCTTCGTCGTGCTCGCCATCGGGCGCCGTTTGTCAGCGTCCTTGGCAAACAGCACGCGTCCGCTTTCAGCTTCAATAAGCACCGCACTTGACGCGGAAACGCCTATGTCAAGCTCATCGGCACACACCGAAAACGGCACAAAAACGCCTATAAAAATTGCCGTTATGACACAATAAAGAACAGTTTTTCTAAGCATATATTCATCCCTCCGTTGGAAAAATATATGCCCAAAATGCTCATTTTAAGCCTTATTTAGCTTTTTTTGCCGCCTTTTTAGCCGCTTTTTTGTCCTCTTTTGCCTGCTCTTCGGCTGCCTTTTCGTCAAGCTCTTTTTCAAGCTCTTCGATCTCGTTTTCAAGCTCCTCGTCATCAAGAGCCGTCTCGGGCTCCTTCTTTGCAAAGAGGTTCTTGATCTTCTCGATAGTTTCGGGCGCCTTATCAAGGAGCGACGAAACGGAATCAAGTACGCCTACGGGTGCAGGTACTGCCGTGGGATTAGTTATGTTGAGAGTGGTTACGTTACCTTCCTTGTCAACTACGAGGAAACAAAGGGGAGTAACGGTAATTCCCGTTCCGCCGCCACCGCCGAAGCAGGGGGACGAGGGCTTTACGGGCTTCTGCGTGTCCTTATCGCCGCTCTTCGGCATATAGTCAACACCGCCTGATGCATATCCCACCGAAACCTTCGATACGGGAATGATGACCGTACCGTTATTTGTGCTTATCGG
This sequence comes from Eubacteriales bacterium, assembly GCA_045540175.1. Lineage (GTDB taxonomy): Bacteria > Bacillota > Clostridia > Oscillospirales > CAG-272 > Colimorpha_A. The sequence continues at coordinate 5,123 of JAZQGU010000046.1, forward strand.
CTCACCGAGGACCGTTCCCGAATCGGCAACCGTACGTATACCCTCAAGGGATTTTTTGATTACGTCACTCAAATTATTCTCTGCCATTTTTATACCTCCGTACCTGCTTTTGCAGGGTTATTTTCTTTGATTTCTTTTGCTACTCTTTTCGGGACCTTAAGGAATCCGAAGAGTCCCGTCAGACCTACCGACGCTACGTGCCAGACCTTTATTCTGAACGAAACGTGCAGGTCGATTTTGGTTTTTGGCGAGGTAAAATCCGCGCCGACAAATATCCTGTTCTCGGTCTTGCCGGGATATTTCATATTAAGATGGCGGTCGAATATTGCCGTCAGATACGATACTCCCTGACAGATATATCCGTATGTGATCGCCGTTTTGTCGGGCTCGTTTCCACCGACCGTTATCCTCAGGTGATACAAGCTTATTCTGAAATGCTTTCCGAATTTCTTTATCGCCTTAAGGACCGCAAGCCGAATCAGATCAAGGACATACCTTACGTTTTCCTTTAATGCGTATTGCGGTTTTTCCTTTTCTTCCTTCTCGGCATCGGTTATATGCCCGCTTTTTTTCTTAGGACGGGAGAGCAGGTATTTTTTTTGCTCCTTAAGCCTGCGTTTTCGGAAACGGGCTATCTTGAAGTCCGAGAGCTTTATCGGCTTTTCCTTTTTCGGCGTCAGCTTGATCTTAACGAACCAAACCTTTAAATAAACAATAAGCTCGTCCTTCAGCTTTATATCGACCGTGACCGGCGTCAGCATTATCAGTGCAATCAGTGCCGCGATGCCGAGGAATATCCATAGCAGTATCATCGGTCCGAACAGCACCGCAAGCAGAATAAGCAAAGCAATGCCGAGCAGTATTATAATTGTCGCCACCGCTTCACCCCTTTCGTTTACTCAAAAATTATGCTTCGGCTGGATTATTCTCGGTATTTTCCGCTTCCCCCGACGCACCTTCAAGCACCTCGGTCTTCGGGAGCTCGTCAAGCGAGGAAAGTCCGAAGCAGCGCAGGAAGGTCTCGGTAGTTCCGTAAAGATTCGGCTTTCCGGGAACGTCAAGGCGTCCCACGACCTCAATAAGCTGTTTTTCGCACAGCGTCGTTACGGCATAAGAGCTGTCAACACCCCTTACCTGCTCGATAAACGACTTTGTCACGGGCTGATTATAAGCGATTATCGCCAGCGTTTCCATTGAAGAATTGGAAAGCGCACCGCCGTGACGCATACCGAGTGCCGTCTTTACCGTGCTTTCGTAAAGCTCGTTCGTGCAGAGCTGGCAGGAATCCGAGAAGCATACAAGACGGATCCCTCTGTCCTCATATGCAAAAGCGTCGCTTCCGAGAATTTCTTTAAGCTCGTCAACGGTAATTTCAAGCGTTTCGGCTATTTTTTCATATTTTACGGGGAAACCCGCGGCGAATAGTATCGCCTCAATTATCGGGATCAATTCCCTCTTGTCCATTGTTCATTACCTCTCTTAAATGAGTCAGATTCAGCGTCAGATACACCGTATCATCCTCGTTTTCCATTACAACTCTCTGCACCTTGAGAAGCTCAAGCGTTGCCGAGAAGATCGCTATAAGCTCGCTTCTTGATCTTGCGGTCAGCAAAATATCCTCAAAATTACTTCTTCCGTTCTGACGCAGATACTTCATGACTGTAATTATCTTCGCAGAAACGGGAACGACCTTTGCCGCAAGCAAACGGCGTATTGCCTTTTCCGATTCTTTTGCAAGCTCGGGCAGACGGCTGTTCTTTATCAGCGCGCGCTGCATTGCGCGGCTTAATAGATCAATATCAATATGCTCGGGTAGATCCGAGCGTGTGTCGAGCACCTCGGGCTCCTTTGCGATTCTTCCCGCGTATATAGAATACTGATCGTGAAGATACACCGATGCTTCCTTTGCCCTCTTATATTCAATAAGAGCGCGTGCAAGTACGGCACGAGGATCCTCTTCCTCTATTCCCTCTATCTGCGGCTTCGGAAGAAGCATACGGCTTTTAATAAGCATAAGGTCTGCCGCCATAACGATAAACTCGCCCGCGATCTCCATATCCATCTCGCGCATCATATCGAGATATTCAAGATACTGATCGAGTATCATGGCGATCGGGATGTCGTAAATATCGACCTTATTTTTCGTTATCAGCCCGAGAAGAAGGTCAAGCGGACCGTCGTATATCTCAAGATGAAAGCTTAATTCGTTGCTCATAAATACGGAACCAATCCAATTATAAAGTGAAACAGGCTTGATACTCCGTCTCTCACAAAATCAAGCGGAACGTCAAGCACTCCCGAGAAAAGCACGGCGAGCGTGATAAACATGATCTGTCTTTCGTAACGCATAACACCGAAATAGTACTTGTCGGGAAGCAAAAAGTAGAACACGCGCGAACCGTCAAAGGGAGGAACCGGGATCAGATTAAATACCGCGAGCGAGATGTTCAGCACCTCAAAAACATAGAAAACGTTCAGAATGACCATGAGTATCTTGAAGGAGGTCACCGTTATCGCCGATGCGGGAAGCAGATGAATATATACCGCAGCCGTCGCTCTGCGTAAAAGCGCTGCTATGAAGGCTATTATCAGATTCGATACAGGCCCCGCCAATCCGACGAGCGCCATTCCTTTTTTGGGATTCTTAAAGTATCGCGGATTTATGGGAACCGGCTTAGCCCAACCTATGCCGAAGAAAAGCATAGCAACCGTTCCCAAGGGATCAAGGTGCTTAAGCGGGTTTAGTGAAAGCCTGCCGTGCCATTCAGCAGTCGGGTCTCCGAGCTTTCTAGCCATCCATCCGTGAGCAAGCTCGTGAATGACGAGTGATATGAGGACTACGGGAAAGGTAATAAGAACGAGTATAAAATCGTCCTTTGTCAGACCCCCCTGCAATAATTCGAAAATCATTTATCAGTTCTCCAAAAATTCGTAAATGGTTTTCCAAAGCTCGTCTTTTCCGATTCCCTTAAGTGAGGAAAACGGAATAACGGGGCCGAGCTTATTCAGCTCTTCCTTGTTTGCATTAAAATCCGTCTTGTTTAATTTATCGCATTTCGTTGCGACGATGACGTAGGGCGTTTCGCTCTCATCGAGCCAGTCGAGCATCATATAATCGTCCTCCGTCGGACCCACCTTCATATCTATAAGCTGAAGGATAAGACGCTTTTCGCAGGGGCTTGTAAGGAAGCTGTCGGTCAGAGCCGACCATCTTTTTTTATCCTTAAAATCTCTTTTTGCGTAGCCGTAGCCGGGGATATCGACGAACCATAGCTTCTTATCAATATCGTAGAAATTTACCGTTATGGTCTTACCCGGAGCAGAGCTGACCCGCGCGAGGTTTTTTCTGCCCAAAAGAGTATTTATAAGCGAGCTTTTTCCGACGTTCGAGCGTCCCGAAAAAACTATCTGCGGACGGCTGTCGCGCGGGAACTGAGAAACCAATCCCGCTGTCAGACCGAGCGAGGAATTCTGTACGTTAATTTTCACTTACTTCACCGTTTATCTGATTATTGCCGCGTTTATCACCTGGTCAACGCTTGAGCAGGGGATAAATTCGAGCGATTCTTTAACGAGGGGATCAATATCGTTTAGATCCTTTTCGTTTTCCTTCGGAATACATACCGTTTTTACGCCTGCCTTATACGCCGCCATCGTCTTTTCCTTAAGACCGCCGATAGCGAGCACGCGTCCGCGAAGCGTTACCTCGCCTGTCATAGCGAGATCGCGGCGGACAGGTCTGCCCGAAAGCTCGGACGCAAGCGCGGTCACGATAGTTACACCCGCAGAGGGTCCGTCCTTCGGGATCGCGCCCTCGGGAACGTGAATATGTATATCCTTCGTTTTATAGAAGTCGGAATCTACTCCGAGCTCGTCGGAATGGGAGCGGATATATGTTATCGCCGCCTTTGCCGATTCCTTCATAACGTCGCCGAGCGAGCCTGTAAGCTCGACCTTGCCGTTGCCCGGCATTGCCGCAGCCTCAACGCGAAGCAGATCTCCGCCGACCTCAGTATATGCCAGACCGTTTACTACTCCGATCTCGTCGTTTTCGTAAACCTTATCGGGCGTTATCTTTCGCTGTCCGAGATAATCCTTCAGGTTCTTTTCGGTAATCTTAACCGACTTGACCTCGGTTTCGACCATCTTCTTTGCGACCTTACGGCAAAGAGAGGCAAGCTCTCTTTCAAGGTTACGCACTCCCGCTTCTCTTGTGTAGAAGTCGATGAGCTCAAATACCGCATCGTCGCTTATTTTAAGCATACGCTTATTAAGGCCGTGGCGCTTCATCTGCTTCGGGATAAGGTGATCCTTTGCGATAGCGAGCTTTTCATGGCGTGTATAGATCTTAAGCTCGATAATCTCCATTCTGTCGAGAAGCGGACGGGGGATATTTTCGATATCGTTTGCCGTCGCTATGAACAGACAGTCGGAAAGATCGATGGGAAGCTCGACAAAATGGTCGCGGAACGCCTTGTTCTGCTCGCTGTCAAGTACCTCGAGAAGCGCCGACGACGGGTCGCCGTGGCTGTCTCTTGTGAGCTTGTCAATCTCGTCGAGAAGGATTACGGGGTTAAGCGTCTGCGCCTGATTTATCGCGGTAACGATTCGTCCCGGCATAGCCGCAACGTAGGTCTTTCTGTGTCCTCTTATATCCGCTTCGTCGCGCACGCCGCCGAGGGAGACTCTTACGTATTCGCGCTTCATCGCTCTTGCGATCGACGCGCAGATCGAGGTCTTACCCGTTCCGGGAGGGCCAATTAGGCAGAGTATCTGATTCTTAAGCTCGGGGGTCATCTGCTTAACGGCGATGAACTCGAGTATTCTTTCTTTTACCTTTGTAAGTCCGTTATGATCGTCGTCGAGGATCTTTCTTGCGGCCTCAACATCGATACGGTCCTTGCTCTTTTTGCCCCAGGGAAGCTCAAGACATAGGTCGAGATAATTTCTCATTACAGAGCTTTCCGCCGAGGTATAAGGCATTTTTGCGAGCTTCTTGACTTCCTTCGTCAGCTTCTCGCGTACCTCCTTCGGAAGATCTGCCTCGGCGATGAGGTTGTTATATTCGACGATCTCCTCGTCGTCCTCCTCGTCGCCCTCTCCGAGCTCTTCCTTAATGACCTTCATCTGCTCCTTGAGATAATAGTCGCGCTGGTTGCGGTCAAGGCGCTCGCGGACGCGCTTATGTATCTTCATCTCGGTGCCGAGCACCTTGCTCTCTCTTTCCATGAGGACACAAACGAGCTCTGCTCTCTTGATGGGATTATACTCCTCGAGCACCGCCTGCTTATCCTTAAAGTTGAGAAGCACGTTGCAGGCGATAAAGTCCGCAAGCATACCGGGATTTGTTATTGATTTGAGTGCCGCAACCATCTCGGGCGCAAGCTTCGGAAGGAACGATGCCAGCTTTTCGAAGGCGTCTTTCATTTCCATAATGAGCGCCTCGCCCTTGATACCGCCGTCGTTATCAGCAGTTATCATTTTGCAAAGCAGGTCTGCATAAAGACGTCTGCCGTCAAAAGAATATTCCTCAACGCTTGCACGACAATATGCCGTTGCAAAAACCTTAAGCGAACCCTCGGGCAGACGCACCGTCTGCTTTATCTTCGCCGCACAGCCGACTCTGAACAGCGTTTCCGCCGTCGGCTCCTCATCGCGTAGATCACTCTGTGAAACGATGAAAATAAGTCCGTCGCCGTTTTCTGCATCCTCGCAGACACGTGCCGCCTTTTCTTCGGTAAGCTCAAAGCTCATCGGTACCGACGGGAAAGGTATTATTCCTCTTAAAGCTATTACAGGAAGGCGTACCGCCTCCACTTTTTCTATGTATTTCTGCATTGTTTTTTCCTTTTTGCCATTGTGTTTTAATTATTTATACTATTTGGCGATTTCAAAAGAAGATCGCACGTTCATTGACCTTCTCCCACTGGAGAAGGCAAACTTATGTCCTATATGCTTTGTGATGCCGAGAATAAGTTTATAATTCGGATATTATCCTATACTTCTTCTAACAAGCTCGATGCCGGTGCATTTTTTTAGCCTGCGGTCGTAGGTGAACACCGCGCCGTTAAGCTCACATTCTCCCTCAGGCGTTTCAAAGCGCACGGGAAGATGCGTACGAAATTTTTCGATGACCTTAGAGCAGTCGACTCCGAGTATCGAGTTTATCGGTCCGCACATTCCGAGGTCGGTAAGATACGCCGTTCCCTTCGGCAAGAAGCGCGTGTCGGAGGTTTGAACGTGAGTATGCGTACCGAATATTATGTCTATTTTGCCGTCGAAATAGTTTGCAAGCGCAAGCTTTTCCGAGGTCGCCTCTGCATGAATATCGAGAACAGAAATATCGTACTGCCCTTCATTCTCCCGAAGCAATCTTTCGACTGCCTCAAAGGGACATGAAAGCGGTTCAATGTATGTCGTGCCGAGCACGTTCATAACGAGGATACGTATCCCGAAGCTCTCGAATATAAAGCTTCCCTTTCCGGGTGTGCCGGACGGATAATTGCACGGGCGGATTATATAGGGATTCTCGTCGATATAATTCAGCATTTCGCGCTTTTGGAAAATGTGATTTCCCGATGTAAGCACGTCGATTCCGCCGCCGAGGAGCAGCTCGGCGCTTGAACGGTCGAGCCCGTTATTATGTGCGGCATTTTCGCCGTTTGCCAGCGTAAAATCTATTCCGTATTCACTTTTTAACTTGCTCAAATATCGGCAGACCTTTTCACAGGCAGACACGCCCGTTATGTCTCCGAGAGCAAGAATTTTTACCGTGTTTGTGTTCAAAGGGCAAATTTCCCCCATTGTATTGTATAATTATGATTATTATACTATATTTGAAGGAAAATGTCAAGGAAATTGAGAAGCAAAAAAGCCCCCATTTATAGGGAGCTAAACGGCATTCACACTATTTGCAGCTCATTGCAGGGGCAAAGCAAGCGGGCGACCAATGGTCGCCCCTAAGTCGGATCGTAGCCATGTCGTTCTGTGAGCCAAGGAGTTGTCTTACCAGTTT
>JAZQGU010000047.1:0-64542 GCA_045540175.1 Eubacteriales bacterium
CTCGTTGCAATCGGACGCGCAGGCGCAGGCGTAAACAACATTCCCGTTGACCGCTGTGCGGAGGAAGGAATCGTCGTATTCAATACCCCGGGTGCTAACGCAAACGGCGTTAAGGAGCTTGCGATCGCCGCGCTCCTCCTCGCTTCGCGTAACGTAGTCGGCGGTATCGAGTGGGCAAAGTCACACACCGGCGAAAGCGGCGTTGCGGCTCTTGCCGAAAAGGAAAAGTCTAAGTTCGCAGGCTGTGAGATCGAGGGCAAATCCCTCGGCGTAATCGGTCTCGGCGCCATCGGCGGACTTGTAGCAAACGCCGCAAAGGGACTCGGAATGAAGGTATACGGATGTGACCCGTTCATCACCGTTGAAGCGGCATGGGGTCTTTCCCGTTCTATTGAAAAGGCGGCAAGCTACGACGATATCTACGCTTCCTGCGATTATATCACCCTCCACGTTCCCGCAACCAAGGACACGACGGGAATGATCAACGCAGAAACGATCTCGAAGATGAAGGACGGCGTCAAGATCATCAACCTCGCAAGAGCAGAGCTTGTAGATTCTCAAGCTATGATCGAAGCAATAAACAGCGGTAAGGTCTCGGCTTACGTCACCGATTTCATCACCGACGATCTCCTCGGAGTATCGGATAAGATCGTCTGCATCCCCCACCTCGGCGCATCCACCGAAGAGAGTGAGGACAAGTGCGCTATCATGGCGGCAAAGGAGCTTATAGAATATCTCGAGAATGGTAACATCAAGAACTCCGTAAACTTCCCGAACGTTGAGCTTCCTCATAACGGCGACGTGCGTATCTGCATCATGCACAGAAACGTAGCAGGTGTCCTCTCGAAGATCTCGACTGCGATGGCAGAAGAAAACATCAACATTGAAAACATGGTAAGCCGCAGCCGCGGTAACTATGCTTATACAGTAGTTGAAGTAATCGGACAGGTATCCGATGCGGCGCTCGCACAGATCACCGCTATCGAAGAGACCATCCGTATCAGAGTAATATCTTGATCGCGGCGTTTTATAAAGCCTGCGGTAAGACCTACGAAGAACAGCACAAGGCGGCATATGAGCTTCTCTATGCCGCCGCTTCTATTCTGGGTCTGACCGTCGGACGGGTAGAAAAAGACGAAAACGGCAAGCCGTTTTTCCCCGATCAGCCGAACGTTTTTTTCAGTATCGCGCATGCAGACGGAATGGCGGCGATAGCCATCGGCGACGCAAAATGCGGAATCGACGTCGAGGGAGAGCGCAAGGTGTCGGAGCGCATACGTGAAAAGTATCTTAGCGGTGCCAAGGAGGAGGAAGCACTTCTCCGCTGGACCGAGCGTGAAAGCTACGGTAAATACGAGGGAAGCGGTTTTTTCGCCGAGCCGAATTACGAAAACGTGTCGTTTACGACCTTTTTCGTCAACGGCTTCACGGTAACTGTTTGCACAGATATAAACGAAACGGTGGAAATAAAAGAAATATAAACAGGCGGCATTAGTCGCCTGTTTTTTAGCCTTCCCCTCAGGGGAAGGTGGCTGCGACGAAGGAGCAGACGGATGAGGTGTAGCCGTCAAAGACGGCGTTGCATTTATGATGCAACATTGTTTATATAACGGTTGCTTCGCAACCTATACCTCGGGAACCCCCAAAACTCGCATTCGCTCGTCTTGGGGAACCCCGTTCACCTCATCCGCCTCGCTATGCTCGGCACCTTCCCCTGAGGGGAAGGCAAGACAACGCCTCGATACTTCGACACGCCCATCCCTACAAAAATGTGGCAAAACCTTTAAGCGTTTTCCCCCTTGAAATCCTTACAGAAATATGTTATACTGAAATGTAATACACCTTGAAAGGAAAAAAATATCATGTCAGAATCCAGAATCCTCGCCTCGGTAGGCGGAATAAATATCACCGAAGCAGAAGTAAACGAAGCAATTCTTTCGATGGGCGAAAGAGGCCGTTCGCTTATGAACCCCCAGGGACAGAAAATGGTCCTTGAACAGCTCATTAACCGTAAGCTTCTTCTCGCAGGCGCAAGAAAAGAGCTCCTTGAGTTCGACCCCGAGTTCAAAAAGCAGCTCGCCCTCGCAAAGGAAGAGCTGCTCACAAAGTTTGCTATCAGCCGCGCGATCGAAAACGTAAAGGTCACCGATGAAGAAGCAAAGAAATTCTACGACGAAAATCCCGACCGCTTCAACGCAGGCGAAAGTGTAAACGCAAGCCACATTCTCGTAGACAGCGAGGAAAAGGCAACCGAGATCCGCACAGAGATCGAAAGCGGAAGCATCACCTTCGCCGAAGCCGCAAAGAAGTACAGCTCTTGCCCGTCGAAGGAAAACGGGGGCGAGCTCGGTGCCTTCGGACGCGGACAGATGGTAAAAGAATTTGAGGACGCGGCGTTTTCTATGAACGTAGGCGAGCTCTCTGCTCCCGTTAAGACCCAGTTCGGCTTCCACCTCATTCTCTTGAACGAAAAGAGCGAATCGACCGTACTCTCCTACGACGAGATCGCTCCCCAGCTCAAGGAACAGCTTCTCAGCGAAAAACAGCAGAAGGCCTTCGCATCAAAGATCAATCAGCTTAAGATCCTCTTCCCCGTAGATCTCTTCTAATTAAGAAAGGAAATAGTCATGTCACCTGCATTGATAACACTCATCGCATGGTCCCCGTTTCTCCTTCTCGCACTTATATTCGGCATAGTATTCGCTGTTAAGGGCTTCAAAAGAGGCTCAGCGCTCGCGGGAATATCGATCGGCATAACAGTCGTCTCCTGTATTCTCTCCATAATTATTGCAAGACTCATTGCGACGGGAGTCGCAGGCATCTTCTCCCCGATGCTCTCAAGCTTTCTCCAGAGTGCCGGTTTAAAGGGCGGATCGGGCGAGATCGCTAAGCTCGCTACAAGCATCGCGGCGGCATTTGCATCGCTGATAATCTACGTTCCCGTATTTATCATTCTCGCATCGGTGCTCAAGCCAGTTTCAGCCTTTCTCTTCAAGAAGATCATTCCGAAGCCAAAGCACGCTGTAAACAAGGTGTTCGGTCTCTCGATCTCCATAGTCGACGCTCTTCTTCTCGCAATACTCGTTACTCTTCCGCTTTACGGCACGCTCGCACTTGCCGACGACTTCATCGACACTTTTTCATATAAGAACGACGACGAAGTAAAGGAGTACCTGTCCGCAGCAACCGACCCCTTCATCGTTGACGTTGCAAGCGTTCCTCCCTTCTCGACCGCGTACGATACGCTTATGTCCTGCAAAATAGGAAACACCACAGTCAGCGTCTCGGGAACCGTCCGCGAGGCGGCAGTTGTCCTCCGCCACGCGAAGGTACTGAACGGCTTGAAGGACGGCTACTTCAGCAAGAAGGACGTTCTCACGCTTCTCAACAGCGCCGAGTCGCTTCTCACCGATAATAAGTTCGCAACCGATTTCGCCTGTGAATATCTGAACGACAATATCCCCTCCGTCAAGGTGCCGGGAATCGGAAAGATCAAGCTCGGCGAGTATTACCCCTCGCTTTCCGACAGCAAACAGCTCCGAAAGGATCTCCCCGCCTTCTTTGATCTCGCAGAGGCAATGGTAAAGAGCGGAATGCTGGAGACTCTTTCGTCGAAGGATAAGGATATGTCAAAGGTAGACGTCGACGTCATGACGGAAGCGTTCGGAGATACCCTCAATCACTCCACAGCACTTGCTACCTTCAAGAGCAAGATGCTGAACACACTCGTTGATACCCTTTCTAAGGATATTTTAAACGAGGGCAAAGACAAGGACGGCTCTGTCAAGGCTCTCTGCGATGCCATCGCATCTATCCCTACAGAGCCCCTTAACGACGCAGACGCAAAGAAAGAGGGAGAATCCTTCTACCTCATCGTTTCAGGCGCAGTAACCTCTTCAAACAAGAAATCCAGCGCAAAGGGACTCGGAATGCTCCTCGAGGGCCTTGCACGCCACCCGAAGGTAGGCGTTGATAAGGTTATGGACGCGGCAGGAACCATACTCGGAGAAGCGGGTATGAACCTCTCCAACTCCCTCCTTGACAAAATGGAGCTCAACCTCGTTCAGTCTGTAAATAAACCCATCGCTCTTCACTCCTTCGGTAACTATTGCCAGACCGCTTTCAAAGCGGCAGACGCTTTATCGAATCTCGCGGGAATAACCGGCGAAAGCGGTAATAACAGCGGCAGCGGAAGCAGCGGCGGCAACAACGATGCAAACAAGGAAGATGCAAAGGAACAGGCAAAGGAAAGCCTGAAGGACCTCATCGTAGCCGATAAGGAATCCCTTGAAGCAGTCAAGGATACCGTCAGCACCGACCTTATGGAAGACCTCGGAATCGAAAAGGAATATGCAGAGACCTTCAAGAACGTCGTCGACGTAACCTTTGACGCAATAATCGACGAGGAATGCACCGAGGAAGAGGCTGAAAAGGAAGCAGAAGCTCTCAGCGGTATTCTCGGAGCCGTTACCGAACTGACCGGTGATCCCGATGCGGCAGAGGAAAAGATCAATGAGCAGGCAAACGAGATAATCGAACAGTGCCTTGAATCAAAGGTCGTTACCAATATGGTTGAAAAGCTCACTCAGGAAGGAGAATCCGACCCGCTCGGAATTTTTGAAGAGCTCGCCCCCGACGTAAAAGAAACTGTTGAAAACACTATCAACGATTATATGGCAAAGGCAGAAACAGAAGAAGAGCGTGCAGCACTTGAGGCATACAAGCTCTTCGTAGGCTTGATGAACTAATGGACGAAATAAAACAGATTTATGAAACACTCGGAATTTCCCCGAAGGTATACGAACTCGGCGAGGAGATAATCTCCTCGCTTGAGAGCCGATTTAAGGAAATTGACAGAATATCGGAATATAACCAGGCAAAGGTTCTCCGTGCAATGCAGGAAAACCGAGTAAACGCAACTCACTTTGCCGCAACGACGGGCTACGGCTATAACGATTTCGGACGTGATAACCTCGAAAGAGTCTACGCAGACGTTTTCCATACCGAAGCCGCACTCGTCCGTCCGCAGATAACCTGCGGTACGCACGCGCTTACCGTCGCACTCTCGGCCAATCTTCTCCCCGGCGACGAGCTTCTCTCCCCCGCAGGCGGACCGTACGACACTCTTGAGGAGGTCATCGGTATAAGAGAATCGCCCTGCTCCCTTAAGGAGTACGGAGTATCTTACCGCCAGGTCGACCTGCTCGAGGACGGTACGTTCGACTACGAGAATATCGCAAAAGCGATAAATGAGAAAACGAAGCTCGTTACCATTCAGCGCTCAAAGGGCTATAAGACGCGCCCGACCTTCTCCGTCAAGCAGATAGGCGAGCTTATTGCGTTCGTCAAGAAGATAAAGCCCGAGCTTATCGTAATGGTCGATAACTGTTATGGTGAATTCGTTGAGACGATAGAGCCGTCCGACGTCGGCGCAGATATGACTGTCGGCTCGCTCATCAAGAATCCCGGAGGCGGACTTGCTCCTATCGGCGGATATATCGTCGGAACTCAGAAGTGCATCGACCGCTGTGCATACCGTCTCTCGGCACCCGGTCTCGGTCAGGAGGTCGGAGCAAACCTCGGCATTATGCCGGCATTTTATCAGGGCTTCTTCCTCGCCCCGACAGTAACTGCGGGCGCGCTCAAGGGCGCAGTATTTGCCGCTAACGTGTACGAAAGACTCGGCTTCAGAGTCGTTCCGAACAGCGTAGAAAGCCGTCACGATATCATTCAGGCAGTCGAGCTCGGCTCGGCGGAAAGAATCATCGCGTTCTGCCGAGGAATTCAGGCGGCGGCTCCCGTCGATTCCTACGTCACGCCCGAGCCGTGGGCAATGCCCGGATACGATTCCGAGGTCATTATGGCGGCGGGCGCATTCGTGCAGGGATCGTCTATCGAGCTTTCAGCCGACGGACCGATCCGTGAGCCTTACGCCGTCTATTTCCAGGGCGGCCTTACCTGGTACCACGCAAAGCTCGGCATCCTGATGTCGCTCCAAAAGCTTTACGAAGCAGGACTTGTTGAACTGTGAAGATAAAAAAGCACCCGAACGGGTGCTTTTTGATTTGTAGCGATGTCAGATTTACAACTGACAGAAAAATAATTCGTCATGTTCCTTTACCTTCTCCAGCGGGAGAAGGGGGACCACCGAAGGTGGTGGATGAGGTGTAGGTTGCGAAGCAACCGTATGCAAAAACAATGTAACATTTCACCCGAACACCTCATCCGTCCGAGGTTTACCTCTTAGACACCCTTCCCCTGAGGGGAAGGCAAGACACCGTGGCGATTCTTCTCAATATTGGCAAAACTCCAAAACTCATTCCCCCAACATTTCCCTTGACAAATTTTCAAAACGGGTATATAATCTAATTATGAAAGAAACGTGCGTCGGACTTGCAAAATTTGCCGACGTGCCTTTTCTTGTATTTTTTGACCCTTTTTATGCCAAACAGTGCAAGAAAACGACGGAAATCTCCCAAAAGGAAGCAAACAGAAATGAAAAACGATCTTCTCGACAGAATAAAAGCCTCGCTCCCCAAATTTTCGAAGGGTCAAAAGGCGATAGGAAACTTCATTCTTAATAACTACGACAAGGCGGCATTTATGACCGCATCGCGCCTCGGCGAGGTGACGAACGTCAGCGAATCGACCGTCGTCCGCTTCGCAACCGCCCTTGGCTATGAGGGATATCCCGAGCTTCAGGTCGCTCTCCAGGAGCTCATTCGGATCCGCCTCACCTCGGTACAGAGAATGGAAGTAACGAACGACCGTATCGGCGAGGGCGACGTCCTTGAAAGCGTCCTCAACTCCGATATGGCCAAGATAAGAAGCACCCTCGAGACCGTCAGCCGCGCCGACTTTACAGCCGCGTCCGATGCGATAGTAAAAGCAAAACGCATCTACATTATCGGTATGCGCTCAAGCGCCTCTCTTGCAAGCTTCCTTGCCTTCAATTTCAGATTTATGTTCGATAACGTCACCCTCGTACAAACGACGAGCGGAAGCGAAATATTCGAGCAGCTTCTCCGAGTTTCCGAGGGCGACGTCGTAATCGCAATCAGCTTCCCTCGCTATTCAAAGCGTATAATCAACGCAGTTGAGTTCGCTCACATGCAGGGCGCGCACATAGTCGCGCTCACCGATTCCGCGCTTTCCCCGATTGCAACTCACGCAGACAGCACCCTTTATGCAAAGAGCGATATGGCGTCCTTCGTCGACTCTCTTGTCGCGCCCCTCAGCATAATAAACGCGCTCATCGTCGACATCGCAAGAACCAAGAAGGTCGAGCTTCAGAACGTATTCTCCCGCCTCGAGACGATATGGGACGAGTACGACGTTTACGATAAGGAAAGCCATATATAATGAAAAAAATTGCAGTAATAGGCGGAGGCGCTTCGGGAATGATGGCGGCTGCACGCGCGATCGCAAACGGCTGCTCCGTCACGCTCTACGAAAGAAACGACCGCCTCGGCAGAAAGCTCGCAATCACAGGTAAGGGCAGATGTAACGTAACGAACAACTGCGACCGTGATGAGTTTTTCAAAAACGTCCCTACAAACCCCCGTTTTCTCTACTCATCATACAGCAATTTCTCCTCACAGGACACGATGGAGTTTTTCGAAAGCCTCGGAGTACCTCTTAAGACCGAGCGCGGAAACCGCGTTTTCCCCGTTTCCGACAGAGCCTTCGATATCGTCGACGCGCTCGCAAATCTCGTTAAAAAGAACGTCGTTTACGCACGCGTAAGCGGAATTGAGGCGGAAAACGGTGAGATCGTCGGCGTTAAAATCGGCGGAAACACCATCCCTTACGACGCAGTCATCGTCTGCACGGGCGGAGTGTCGTACCAAAAAACCGGCTCAGACGGTGACGGGATACGCTTCGCGCGTTCCTTGGGCATCGAAACAGTCCCCTGCCGTCCGTCACTCGTTCCGATAGAGTCGCCTGACCGTCACTGCCAAGAAATGCAGGGACTTTCACTAAAAAATGTGCGGATAAAAGCCGAAAACGAGAACGGAAAAACCGTTTACGAGGACTTCGGCGAGATGATGTTCACGCATTTCGGCGTAACGGGTCCGATGATACTTTCGCTCTCGTCAATGATCCCCGACCTCGGGGAGAAAAAATACACCCTCTACATTGATATGAAGCCCGCGCTTGACGAAAAGGAGCTTGACAATAGACTCCTTTCCGACTTCGGAAAAAGCCTCAACCGCGATTTCATAAATTCCCTTTCCGCGCTTCTTCCCTCCAAGATGATACCTACTTTCGTAAGAATGTCGGGGATTTCACCCGACCGCAAGGTAAATTCGATCACAAAAGAGGAAAGGAAAGCCCTCGTTAATCTTCTCAAGCGCTTCCCCGTACGCTTAAGCGGCTTCCGTCCGATAAACGAAGCCATCGTCACAAAAGGCGGCGTCAGCGTAAAGGAGCTTAATCCCAAAACACTTGAAAGCAAGAAAATCAAAGGCCTGTATTTCGCAGGCGAGGTTATCGACGTCGATGCATACACGGGCGGATTTAACCTGCAGATCGCATTCTCGACCGCAGTCACCGCCGCAGACAGCGCGTCGTGGTAAAAACGCGAAAGACATAGCGCCTTTAGGGCACTAATTTCGTCGAAAAAACGAATATTTTTTTCTTTACAAACAAATAAGCATATTGTATAATTGAAATATAGTAATTCAAATTAATAAAGGGAGATCGGATTTATGAAAAAGATCTACACTGGCAAAACGAAGGACGTATTTGCACTGGAGAACGGAAATGTTCTTCTCAAGTTCAAGGACGATTGCACCGGCAAGGACGGCGTTTTCGATCCCGGAGAAAACTCGGTAGGACTCACAATCGAGGGCATCGGAAAGGCTAATCTTCAGACCTCCGTATATTACTTCGAGCTCTGCAAGAAGGCAGGAGTAAAGACACACTATATCTCCGCAAACATCGAAGATGCAACGATGGAAGTCATTCCCGCAGAAAACTTCGGCAAGGCTCAGGGCGGAAACGGACTTGAGGTCATCTGCCGTCTTGTTGCGACCGGCTCCTTCATCCGCCGCTACGGCGAATACATCAAGAACGGTACCCGTCTCGGTGACGGATACGTTGAATGTACCTTCAAAAACGACGCAAAGGGCGATCCGCTCGTAACAGGCGAAGGTCTTGTCGCTCTCGGCGTTATGACCGAGGAGATGTTTGCATCTCTTAAGGCACAGACGCTCGCAATCACCAAGATCGTTGCCGACGACCTTAAGACCATCGGCCTCGACCTCTGGGATATCAAGTTCGAATTCGGATACACCAAGGAAGGCGAAGTCGTTCTTATCGACGAGATCGCATCGGGCAATATGCGCGTTTACGAGGGCGATACCATCGTAGAGCCCGTAGAGCTCACAAAGAAGATCCTTAACAGATAATTTAAAGAGGCGCTCACGAGCGCCTCTTTTTGGAATGTAACATCACACCCGAACACCTCATCCACCGCAGACGCAGCGTCTGCGGTCCCCCTTCCCCCGCTGGGGAAGGCTGACGACGCGGCGATTCTTCGACACGTTATTCGTAGGGGAGGGGCTTGCTCCTCCCGGGTAAATACGATGTAACTCTATTTTCCCTCACGGAGAAACCAATGACAAAATTTCTTTTGATCCGCCACGGCGAAAGTGAAACGAACCTCACGGGCGTCTTTACAGGTCAGTCAAATGCACCGTTGACCGAGCGCGGAATTCTTCAAGCAAAATGCACAGCCGAATACATAAAAAATAATTACAAGATCGATAAGGTCATCTCGTCCGATCTCGACCGCGCATTCGTAACGGGAAAAGCCGTCTCAGATCTCTTCGGGCTCGAAGTCACACAGACCCCCGAGCTCCGCGAAATATCGGCGGGTAAATGGGAAGCTCTTCCGTTCAGCGACATAAAGGAAGCATATCCCGAGCTGTACGCAAGCTGGTTTGGAGATATAGGCGTCTGCCGATGCCCCGGTGGAGAAAGCGTTGCCGAGCTCGGCGACAGAGTTTTCAACTGCATGAAGCGTATAGCGGAAGAAAATCCAAATTCCACCATCGTCATAGCGACACACGCAACCCCGATCCGCGCCCTACAGTCTGTCATAACGCACGGAAGCGTAAACGAAATGGAGCATATTAATTGGGTCTCAAACGCATCCGTTTCGACGGTAACATACGATAACGGAAAATGGGAATTCGTTGAAGCAAGCCGCGACGAGCACCTAAAAGACCTTGTAACCGACGCGCTTAGCCACGTTAAATAATCAATATAAGTCTTTTACAATCCAAAACATCCGGTCCTATACAAATAACACTACGAATTTTTTCTCTATAGCACCGCCAAAATATATACAATAAGGAGAAACCCATGAATAACAGAGAATGGTTCAAGCAGGCAAAGTTCGGTATGTTCATCCACTGGGGGCTATACAGCATTCCCGCGGGCGAATGGAAGGGCAAAAGAGCCGACGGTCCCGCCGAGTGGTTGATGACGTACAACAGAATACCGATCAAGGAATACGAACAGCTGGCAAGCGTATTCAATCCGATCTATTTTGACGCAGAGGAATGGGTCAAGCTCGCCAAGGAAGCCGGAATGCAGTACATAATCTTCACAAGCAAGCATCAGGAAGGCTTCTGTATGTTCAAATCCGAAGTTGACAGCTATAATATCGTCGATGCTACACCGTTCGGGCGCGACGTAGTCGACGAGCTTGCGAAGGCATGCAGAAAACACGGAATCAAGCTCGGTCTTTACTATTCGCAGGAGCTCGACTTCCACGAAGAGCACGGCGGCGGAGTTAACTACGTTGATCCGTGGCTTAACTGCGACTGGGCAAACAACTGGGATTTCCCCGACAAGGAAAAGAAAGACCTCAATATATTCATTGAGAAGAAGGTCAAGCCGCAGCTCAAGGAGCTTCTTACCAACTACGGCGACCTCCTCTGCATCTGGTGCGACGATCCCTGCGAAATAACGCCCGAGCAGAGCCAAGACATATACGATCTTATCAAGGGATATCAGCCCGATTGTCTCGTCCCCTCAAGAATAGGCAACGGCATCGGCGATTTCCATTCATTTGGCGACAACCAGCTTCCCGACAAGGATTGGGACGGGCTCGGCGAGTCCTGCGTTACCATGAATCACACCTGGGGCTACAAGAGCTTTGATAACGACTGGAAGAGTGTTGACGAAATTCTCGAGATCAAGGAAAGAGTCAACAGCCACGGTGTTAATCTTCTTCTGAACGTAGGTCCCGACGGTCTCGGAAGAATCCCCGCGCCTTCCGTTGAGATCCTGAAGGAGATCGGAAGAAGAACGCACAAGGAAGACAAATAACGCTTACAGAATATCACATTTTCACGGGCGAACACAGTTCGCCCCTACCGAGAGACATCCAAACGTTTCCGTAGGGGCGAACTGCGTTCGCCCGTTTTGTTGTAACGTTGTATCGTTTTGACACGGACATTCGAGTATACAAAAAGAGAGGCAGCCTGAGCTGCCTCTCTTGGTTTTCATCCGATAATGGAAGTCTATACTTCCCTTTTCAGTGATTGCCTATTATCAGTTGTCCTGGAAGAGGTCGAACGCAGTCATGATACGCTCAAGAGCTGCGGCAACGTCGTCCTTCATCTCGTCATAGGTCTTTGCAATCTGGCTCGCGCCGGGGTTACGGATAACGTCGTTACGAGCAAGGTCCATAAGCTTGGTCTCGGAGAAGAGAAGGGTTCCGATATCCCAAGTGATGTTGTAAAGAACGTACTGGAGCATCTCAACAGTATCAGGGTCGGAAACTGTGTTACCCTGAAGAGTGTCGTACTCGTATGCTTCATACATATGTTCCTCGGAAGCAAGAGAGAGAGCCTCAACGATAAGAGAAACGTCATCTGCATCTGCAGAGATCGGAATAGACATTACAGAGTAGTTATCTGCCATTGCAGAGAGATATCTTTCCTGGTTCTCATCGTACTTCGGGAAAGGAAGAACGGTATAAGTACCGTCAAAAGAATCATAGGTAGTCAAGGTAGCGTTGAGCCAGTTCGTGGTAAATACGGATCTGTCGCCCATCCAAGAAGTGTTAGCAGAGCCCTGGTTACCGTTGAAGATACCGGTGGTATTATAGTACATGGTGTGCATTCTGTCAACGAAGGAAAGGAGCTTATCAGTCATGTAAACGTCTTCAAGACCGTTCTCAACGGTGTTCTTGATGATCGGAATATCCCAGGTTGCGTGCCAAGCGTCGATAGACCAGTCGGAGGTCATGTAGAACGCATAGCCGTCGCCTGCGGTACGTCCGGATACGTTATCGATCTCGGTATAACCGTACTCGTTTACGAAGTTCATAAGGTAATCGTAAGTCCAGTCGCCGTTTCTGATGGTGTCGAAGAGCTTGCTGGAGAACTCGGGATCATACTGCTCGCCGAGGTCACGGTTGTAGAAGAATGCGAAGGTGTTGGTGAGGGTGGATACGCACATCTTGCTTACTGAAGTATAGATCGCGTCTCTAACCGCGAACTTCTCGTTCATACCGTTAAGCCACTGAGACTGTTCAAGGTTAGTATACTTGAGCTTGTTCCAGTTATAAACGTAACCGTTAGTGATAAGGGGTGCGCTCTCGAAAACGTAGGTCATAGCGAGTTCGAACTTATCTGCATTCTGAATGCAGTCGTTAAGAACGCCATTGATCTGCTGACCCATGCCGCCGCCATTGCTGACAGGGGTAATAACAACGTTATATCTGTCCTCAACCGCTGCGTTTCTGACCATAAGAGCGATGTCGAGAAGGTTTTCGGAGTTCTCGTCTGCAACAAGAACCTCCTGCTGCTCGTATTCGCCTCTGGTGCTGATACGGAACTCTTCTGTTTCGAAGTCTTTGTCGGGAAGTGCTGCCCACTTTTCGTTAAACGAAGGGGGCGGTGTAGGACCATTACTGCCGTTCTTTCCACCGCCGCAAGCGAAGCAGGTAAGCAGCATACAAGCGGCAATGAGAAGCACTATCAGTTTCTTTTTCATGATTTTTCCTCCTGATTGGATAATAAAAAAATATATTTCAGCATTTTCAGCGTTTCACGCTTCAAATGTTAAAATCGATATTGGAGCAACCCGCAAAGCTATTGTGAGATGTGTCAAAAAAGCTCCATAAATTTAACCACATAGCACAAATCATTCCGCCAAGCGCAAGCTCTTCGGCATTTTTGCTGTCGCTTTATTACATAAATAACATAGCGATGCCGATTTTTGAGGGAAAATTTATCAATTTTACGTAGAGTCAGTATAACACGAGAATAGATTATATACTATAATTAATTTGCGTTATTTTATTATTTCCTTGTTTTTGAGGAAAACGTTGGCTGTAAAGCGTATCGCATTTATACGGACGACACGCCCCTCATCCCTACCGAGAGACATCCAAACATTTCCGTAGGGACGAATTGCGTTCGCCTGTTTTGTTGTAACGTTGTATCGTTTTGACAAGGACATTCGAGTATACAAAAAGAGAGGCAGCCTAAGCTGCCTCTCTTGGTTTTCATCTGATTAATGGAAGTCTATACTTCCCTTTTCAGCGATTACCTATTATCAGTTGTCCTGGAAGAGGTCGAACGCAGTCATGATACGCTCAAGAGCTGCGGCAACGTCGTCCTTCATCTCGTCATAGGTCTTTGCAATCTGGCTCGCGCCGGGATTATAAAGAACGTCTCTACGAGCAAGGTCCATAAGCTTGGTCTCGGAGAAGAGAAGGGTTCCGATATCCCAAGTGATGTTGTAAAGAACGTACTGGAGCATCTCAACAGAGTCAGGGTCAGAAATGGCGTTACCCTGAAGAGCCTCGTACTCGTATGCATCATACATATGTTCCTCGGAAGCAAGAGAGAGAGCCTCAACGATGAGAGAAACGTCGTCGGGATCTGCCGAGATCGGAATAGAAATTACAGAGTAGTTATCTGCCATTCCGGAGAGGTATTTTTCCTGGTTCTCATCGTACTTCGGGAAAGGAAGAACGGTGTATGTACCTTCAAAGTCCTTATAAAGTCCGAGCGTGTTTTGGAGAGTATTGGTAGTAAATACCGATCTGTCGGCCATCCAAGAAGTGTTAGCAGCGCCCTGGTTACCGCAGAAGATACCGGGGGTAGCATAGTACATGGTGTGCATTCTGTCAACGAAGGAAAGGAACTTATCAGTCATGTAAACGTCTTCAAGACCGTTTTCTACCGTGTTTTTGATCATGGGGATATCCCAGGTCGCGTGCCAGATGTCGATAGACCAGTCAGTGGTCATGTGGAACGCATAGCCGTCGCCTGCGGTACGTCCGGATACGTTATCCATCTCGGTATAACCGTACTCGTTTACGAAGTTCATAAGGTAATCGTAAGTCCAGTCGCCGTTTCTGATGGTGTCGAAGAGCTTGTTGGAGAATTCGGGATCGTACATCTCGCCGAGGTCACGGTTGTAGAAGAATGCGAAGGTATTGTTGAAGGTAGAAACGCACATCTTGCTTACTGCAGTGTAGATAGCGCTTCTAACCGCGAACTTCTCGTTCATACCGTCGATCCACTGGGACTGGTCAAGTTTTGTATACTTAAGCTTGTTCCAGTTGTAAACGTAACCGTTTGTGATAAGGGGTGCGCTCTCGAAAACGTAGGTCATAGCGATCTCGAACTTGTCTGCATTCTGGATACAGTCGTTAAGAACGCCATTGATCTGCTGGCCCATGCCGCCGCCATTGCTGACAGGGGTAATAACAACGTTATATCTGTCCTCAACTGCTGCGTTTCTGACCATAAGAGCGATATCGAGAAGGTTTTCGGAGTTCTCGTCTGCAACAAGAACCTCCTGCTGCTCGTAAGAGCCTCTGGTGCTGATACGGAATTCTTCCATCTCGAAGTCTTTGTCGGGGAGTGCTGCCCACTTTTCGTTAAATGAAGGGGGACCACTGGGGCGCTTGTTGCCACTGTTTCCACCGCCGCAAGCGAAGCAGGTAAGCAGCATACAAGCGGCAATGAGAAGCACTATCAGCTTCTTTTTCATGATTTTTTCCTCCTGATTGGATAATTAAAAATTATATTTCAGCATTTTCGGCGTTTCACGCTTCAAATGTTAAAACCTGTATTGGTGCAAACGGTAAGTCCGTTGTGCAACATGTTAAAAAGCGTTCTATAATTTTAAGCATATAGTACAAATTATTTCGTCAAGTGCAAGCAAATCGGCATTTTTGCTGTCACTTTATTACATAAACAACATAGCAAAGCCGATTTGTGAGAAAAAATTTATCACTTTTACGCAAAAACAGTATAACACGAGAGCAAAATATATACTATAACTAATTTGCGTTATTTTATTATTTTTTTGCTATTGGGAACATTTTTTAAATTTTTGTGCATTTGGAGCATACCTCTGCGCTCATAAGTCCCGTCAATAATCCTGGAATATGTCAAACGCTATCATGATACGCTCAAGCGCATCCGATATATCGTCCTTCTTTTCATCGTACGTTTTTAAGATCTGGCTGCCATCCGGGTTTGAGATGACGTCTTTACGAGCCAACGACATCAATTTAAGCTCCGAGTTGAGAAGTGTACCGATATCCCAGGTGATGTTATTCAGAACGTACTGAAGCATCTCAACAGTGTCGGGGTCGGAAACGGTGTTACCCTGAAGAGCATCGTACTCGTATACGTGATACATATGTTCTGAAGAAGCAATTGAGAGCGCTTCAACAATAAACGAAACGTAGTCGGGGTTTGCGGATACCGGAATAGACATTACCGAATAGTTATCCGCCATTGCCGAGTAATATTTCTCCTGGTTTTCGTCGTACTTTGGGAAAGGAAGGATCGTATAAGTACCGTCGAAGGAATCGTAAGTAGACAATGCAGCGTCAAGCCAGTTGGTAATAAATACAGCTCTGTCGCCCATAAATGCATCGTTAGCAGCACCCTGGTTACCGTTCATTATACCGGGAGTCTCATAGTACATAGTGTGCATTCTGTCGACAAAGGAGAGAAGCTTGTCGGACATATAAACGTCCTCGAGACCGTTTTCTACCGTGTTTTTTATCATGGGGATATCCCAGGTCGCGTGCCAGGTGTCGATAGACCAGTCGAGCGACATATACATTGCGTAGCTGTCACCCGCGGTTCTTCCCGTCTCGTTGTCAAGCTCGGTATAACCGTATTCATTCACGAAGCTCATGAGATAATCGTACGTCCAGTCGCCCTTCCTGATGGCATTAAAAAGCTTATTGGAGAACTCGGGGTCGTACTTCTCGCCGAGATCGCGGTTATAATAGAATGCGAATGTGTTAGTAATGGTAGAAATACACATCTTGCTGACCGCCGTGTAGATTGCATCTCTTACCGCGAACTTCTCATTCATTCCGTCGATCCAATAGGAGGCATCGAGACGTGTATAAGGGAGACGGTTCCAGTTAAGAACGTAACCGTTTGTAATAAGCGGAGCACTTTCGAAGACGTAGGTCATTGCCAGATCGAAGTTGTCGGCATTCTTTATACAGTCGTTAAGAACGACGTTTATCTGCTCGCCCATTCCGGCACCGTTACTGACAGGCTCGATAACTACGTTATATTTGTCCTCAACATTCGCGTTTCTGACCATAAGAGCAATGTCGAGAAGGTTTTCGGAGTTCTCGTCCGCGACAATAACCTCCATGTTTTCATAACCGTTTCTTGTGCTTATGCGGAAGGCGGCTTCTTCGAAGTCTTTTTGGGGAAGTCTGTCCCAGCTAGGCCCGGGAATAATAATCGGGGCATCGTCTTTTTTGTCATTGCAGGCAAAGCAGGTAATCAGCATGCAAGCGGCAATTAGGATCAGTATCAGTTTCTTCATCATATTTCGTCCTCCTTTAAAATTCAAGTTTTATTTCAGAACTCAGGGTCGTATTTCTGTTCAAAGGGCTCCCAGCAAATTTCTCTTACCTCGATGTCCTTTATGCGGAGCATCGTGCAGTAGGCGGAAAAGCCGACGTGACCGCCAGTAATCGGATTAGGGTCGATCATTTCCGAAACGAGAACGTCGTCAACGACCATAAAGGAATGACCGCCCACAGCTCCGCAGGTCATTCTGACCTCGGTGCCGGGAGTGTACTTATAGAGGCTCGTCGTCGAATACAGGTTTGAGCCGACTCCGTAGCCGATATTTCTTTCAAGTCCCGCCTTGTTTTCGTACCAGCCGTTAAGTCCGCAGACGTAGGAAGTACCGAGATAATCGACCTCGTCGTCCCAATTCGCACAGAAAACCGCGTTAAGGTCGCGCGTTGCGGGCAGGATCGTTGAAACGGTAAATGAGAGCATTACATTACCTTCATATCGTTCGCGCGTGAAAAGAATACCGCCCTTGTTTCCGTTTTCGATTCCGATAAGCGCGCCGTCCTCATACTTCCATTCCCCGCTCTTCGGCTCAAAATAATCGAGCCAATCGGTGTTCGGCTTATAGTCGAGAAGCACCTTCGACTTGTCAAAAAGGATTTTCTTTCCCAAAAGATGAATGTTTTTCATAATTACCTCGTTTACAATATGCCGCAAATGTTTTTCCTCTTGTCTACATTATACTATATATCCCCAAAGTTGTCTACCAGTTTCATGTTTTTTAAAATTTTCTTTACAATACTATTGCATTTTTCGAGCAAAAACATTATAATATAGGTACTACATAAAATTGAGAGGTAATAATTATGGATCTTCTTAAGAAAATTTGGCCTACGCCCTTCAAGATCGAAAAAGGAAACGTCGTTTCGCTCATTATTCAGCTCGTTATATTTCTCGTAGTTGTGGCGATCGCAGGTGTCGTAATCGGATTCCTCGCAAGCATTCCGATCATCGGCATTATTTTCTCGATCATCAGCTCTCTTATGGGAATTTATTCGCTTGTAGGTATCATCCTCTGCATTCTTAAATTCCTCGGAACCGTTTGATTTATAATATCAAAAAAACACGGGAACTTTCGGTTCCCGTGTTTTTTCTTCATTACATAATAACATCTCCCGATATGACACCGAAAATAAAGGCGTACATATCGTTTGCCATTTTGTATATTTTCTCAAGCTCCTTTTCGGTGACGTCAAAGCCGACGTCGGTCGGGTAGCGCGTTTCAATATAGTATCTGTTGAGCGAGGTGCTCTCATCGAGCCACTCGTCAAATTTCCTGTCGATACGGCAGGCAGATCTGCAAAGGAAGGTCAGGTTGTGTCCGTCAACGTGCTTTTCCGTCTTATAAAGAAGATAACCCTTGAGCGCCTTTTCAATACACTGCTGGCAATGAAAGGCGGCGTTGCAGTTGTCTCCGTCGTTATCCTTCAGTATCCGCGCGGAATCAAGGTCACATTCGGCACGCTCAAGCCAGTCGAAGTACCTTTTGCTGTCGTGCGGACTGCCGCGTCTTCTACCCATAAAGCACCCTGCCCTTCGACAGTATGCTGTACGCATAGCTTGTTTTGTCCGAGGAAAGTGTTGCGAAATCGTCCTCGCCGTAGACGAGCAGATTGAAGGCTATCTCGCTGTCGAGAGCTCTGTACAGCCGTCTTTCCGCCTCCTTCGGGTCGCTTTTCACAACGATAAGCAGGCTGACCTCGCGCAGGGCCTCCCCGTTTTTCTTTTCGCCGTAGAGAACGATCTTTAATGGATCAACTTCCTTAATAATATCGGAGCAGATCCCGTTCAGAACCAAATCCATATTCCGCCTCCTTAATATCGTTACCGATATTATACATCAAAGCGGCAATTATTTCAATAGTCAACCGATTATTTGATCGGGAGTATCTCCGCCGAGGCCGAAGCTTACCGCGATGGCTTCATTGACACGTCTCATAACGCTCTCGTCAAGATGACCCATTTTTTCCTTCAACCTGGTTTTATCGAGTGTTCTCACCTGCTCGAGCAAAATTACGGAATTTTTCATAAGCCCGCCGCCGTCGGCACTCGAGCTTATCATCGCCTCAACGCCGATATGCGTCGGAAGCTTATTTTTCCCCGTACGCGAGGTTATCGCGGCGGCAATGACCGTCGGGCTGTATCGGTTGCCGACGTCATTCTGTATTATAAGAACGGGACGAAGTCCTCCCTGCTCCGAGCCGACGACGGGACTGAGGTCGGCGTAAAATATATCTCCGCGTTTACACGTCATAATATTTTTCCTTTCGGTTTTTTGTTCTTCTCCGTAAGAGTACATTACTATTTTTCGGCAGGTATGGGAATAATATTCGTGCCGAAAAAATTTTGATGCTCTTACAGTAATTATTTTACGCGGAGAAAAACATGATGTGAGGTTTTTCGCATTTCTTTGCCCGTGCAAAGAAACGCTCGCAAAGAAAACCGCCAAGGGGCAAACCGATGAAAATTTGCGAGAGCAAATTTTCAGACGTTTTCCCCTTTGGAAACCCCTTTCGACTTTTGCGACAACTCAGACGGTTTATTGGTAGGGGAGTGGCTTGTGTCCCCCCTCCCTCAAATACGATGTTACATTACAACCGAACAGGCGAACACATTCGCCCCTACGGAAACGTTTAAACTCTCTCGTAGGGGCGAGCATTGCTCGCCCGCGTAAATACGATGTTACATTGTTTTGGAATACCTCATCCATCCGAGGTTTTCCTCTTAGACACCTTCCCCTGAGGGGAAGGCAAGACGGAGTTCACTCTGTCGGCGGTAGGGGAGGGGCAAGCTCGGAACCCCCAAAGCTCATTGCATTCGCTTCGGGGAACCCCTCGCGCTCCTCCCGCCGTAACGCTCCCGTGTGCACCGCAAGAGTTATATCGCGCAAAGATTTTTCCCATCATCTCTTTTCTATTGATAATTGGTAAAAAGTGTAATATAATAGGTATATGAAACCGAAAGGACTGTAAAAATGAGCGGATTCAGAAAAACGGGCGAACTGCCGATCTTAGTATCTGACAATATAATATTCAGCCACGGCTTCTCGACCCGCGAGGGCGGCGTCAGCCACGGAAACGGTCTTGACACTCTCGACCTCGGAATGGGTGACGAAAAAGACGTAATGGAAAACCGCCGACGCTTTGCTTCGGCGCTTGGCAGCGATATCTCAAATATGTTCTCGGCAAAGCAGATACATTCGAACATCGTGAAGACCGTCACAAAGGACGACCTCGGACGGCATTTTGAATGCGACGGCTTCGTCACAAGCGAAAAAGGGCTCCTTCTCACCGTCAAGGTCGCGGACTGCGTACCGATACTCCTGAGCGACGAAAGCGGCGTTATTGCCGCTGTTCACGCAGGATGGCGCGGAACCGTAAGCGGGATCGCAGTCAACGCCGTCAAAAAAATGCTTTCTCTCGGCGCATCGGCGGAAAACATCAAGGCAGCCATCGGCCCTTGTATCCATTCCTGCTGTTACGAGGTGGATGTTCCCTTCGTTTGTGCCGTAAAGGAAGCCGAATACGGAAAAGAGCTTCTGCCATTTATCGTCCCCGCAGAAAAAGAAGGCAAATTCTACGCAGATCTGACCGAAATGAACCGACACCTGCTCATCTCGGCAGGTGTTAAGAAAGAAAACATAAATATTTGTCCCGTCTGCACCTGCTGCGAAAGCGAAAAATATTTTTCCCACCGAGCAAGTCACGGCAAGCGCGGGCTTATGATGGGCGGAATAGTCCTCTGACTGTTTACAAAAAAGTTATTGACAAATCAGGAAATATGTGCTAGAATTACCGTTGCATAGGGAGTA
This sequence comes from Eubacteriales bacterium, assembly GCA_045540175.1. GTDB lineage: Bacteria > Bacillota > Clostridia > Oscillospirales > CAG-272 > Colimorpha_A. Next base: position 20,698 of record JAZQGU010000047.1, read on the forward strand.
GTTTGCGCTAATGCGTGTCAAGCCAACCATCCCGCGGAAGACCTCTTCCGATTGACTTGACTTAAAGAACGAGACTGTGTGCGGCATTTCCCGCGCATCGGCTCGTTATTTTTATTTTGAATAAAATAACGTAAAATAATCCGAAAGGAATTAAATAAAAATGAAGCATTACCTAACCGACAAAGAAGAAGTGCTTAAGGGCGTTTCTTCATCTCTTGACGGTCTCAGCACCGCAGAGGTTGAAGCCCGTCAGGCACGCGACGGAAAAAACAAGCTTGCCGAAGGCAAGAAGATAACCCTCTTCCAGAGGATCATCTCTCAGCTTGTCGACCCGATGGTACTCGTGCTCATCGGCGCGGCGATCGTATCGGCGGTGACCGAGCTTTCGCTCCACCCCGATAAGCTCCCGACCGACGTGTTTATCATTCTCGCGGTCGTCATTCTCAACACAGTTCTCGGTGTCGTACAGGAAAGCAAGGCGGAAAAAGCGATCGACGCGCTGAAGGAAATGGCTGCGGCAACGTCAAAGGTCATCCGCGACGGCAAGCTCGTCACAGTACGAAGCGAAGACCTCGTTGTCGGTGACATTGTCGTTCTCGAAGCGGGCGACGCAGTCCCTGCCGACGGACGAATACTCGAAAGCGCAAGCATGAAGATCGAGGAAGCGGCGCTCACGGGCGAAAGCGTTCCCTCCGATAAGGTCGACCACACTCTCACCGCCTCTGACAACGGCGACGTTCCGCTCGGCGACAGAAAGAATATGTGCTATATGGGCAGTGTCGTAGTTTACGGACGCGGCTCCATGGTAGTAACGGGCATCGGTATGAATACCGAAATGGGTAAGATCGCAACCGCGATCACAGAAGCCGAGGAGGGCGAAACCCCTCTGCAGAAGAAGCTTTCTCAGCTTTCCAAGATACTCACCTGGCTCGTCCTCGGTATCTGCATATTTATGTTCGGATTCACTCTGTTTATGAACAGAGATATCCTCTCCTCCGATCACGCCTTCCAGGTAATCCTTGAAGACGCGTTTATGCCTGCCGTATCTCTTGCGGTCGCGGCTATTCCCGAAGGACTTGCCGCAGTCGTTACCATCGTCCTTTCGATGGGCGTTACCAAGATGTCTAAGCAGAACGCTATCATCCGCCGTCTTACCGCAGTTGAGACCCTCGGATGCACTCAGATAATCTGCTCCGATAAGACCGGTACTCTTACTCAGAACAAGATGACCGTCGTTGACAGCTGGGGAAGTGACAACAATCTCCTTGCCATCGGAATGGCACTCTGCTCCGATGCAAGCCCCGACGAAAGTGGCGAAGCAGTCGGTGAGCCTACCGAATGTGCTCTCGTAAACTACGCAACCAAGCTCGGTCTTCACAAAAACGAGATCGAAAAGACCTCTCCCCGTATAGGTGAAGCACCCTTCGATTCGGGCAGAAAGATGATGTCTACCGTTCATAACGATAACGGAAATATCATTCAGTACACAAAGGGCGCTCCCGATGAGCTCCTTGCACGTTGCACCAAGATCCTCGTTAACGGAACCGAGGTTCCGCTCACCGATGAATATAAGGCAGAGATCCTCGGAAAGAACACCGAGTTTGCATCACAGGCGCTCCGCGTTCTCGCCTGTGCATACAAGAAGCATTCCGCAGCTCCCTCCGATTTCTCCCCTGCCGCACTTGAAAATGACCTCGTCTTCGTAGGTCTCGTCGGAATGATCGACCCCGTTCGTCCCGAGGTTACCGAAGCAGTCAAGCAGTGCGTGCTTGCGGGCGTACGTCCCATAATGATAACAGGTGACCACAAGGACACCGCAGTAGCTATCGCAAAGACTCTCGGAATCATCTCCGACGCATCGGAAGCGATCACGGGTGCCGAAATAGATAAGTACACCGACGAGGAATTTGACGAAGCAGTAACGAAGTTCTCCGTCTACGCGCGCGTTCAGCCCGAGCATAAGACGAGAATAGTCAACGCTTGGCGTAAGCGCGGAATGGTAACCGCTATGACGGGCGACGGAGTTAACGACGCGCCTTCTATCAAGAGCGCCGATATCGGTATCGGTATGGGTATAACGGGAACCGACGTTACAAAGAACGTCGCCGATATGATCCTTGCCGACGACAACTTCGCAACCATCGTCTCGGCAGTTGCCGAAGGAAGAAGAATCTACGATAACATCACTAAGTGTATCCAGTTCCTCCTCTCCTCCAACCTCTCCGAGGTCATAAGCGTATTTACCGCAACCCTCTGCGGATTCACGATCCTCCGTGCTCCCCATCTTCTCTTTATCAACCTCGTAACCGACTCGGTTCCCGCGCTCGCACTCGGAACCGAAAAAGCAGAGCCCGACATTATGACCCGTAAGCCCCGTAAGAGCAACGAAGGCATATTTGCCGGCGGTATGGGCTTCAACATCGCATATCAGGGTATTATGATATCCCTCATCACCCTCGCCGCATACTTCATCGGACACTTTATGGAAAGCGGCAAATGGGAGATCGCACAGAGCCCCGACGGTATGACGATGGCATTCCTCGCAATGTCTATGGCAGAAATATTCCACTCCTATAACCTCCGCTCGCACGGTTCGATCTTCAAGCTCAAGAGCCATAATATGATCCTCTGGGGCTCGATGGTAGTATCGCTTATTCTCACAAGCGCGCTCATCTTCATCCCCGCGCTCAGCGACCTCTTCGGATTCTCGCACATCAACTTCAAGGAATATATCGTAGCTCTCGGACTTGCAATTTCGACCATCCCGATCGTCGAGCTCGTAAAGCTCTGCACCAGGCGCAAGACAAACGAATAATATAAAATCGGCACCCGACGGGTGCCGATTTTTTTTGCAAACAAAAAGACCCGTCAGGGTCTTTTGTTGTTTTTCCTGTCCTTCATCTTCTTATTCACAAACACCAACCCTCCGCCAAGAAGCGCGCTGACAAGCACGGTCATAAGAAGCGTAAATTCCCAGGTGTCGGTAAATGAAGTCGGTATACCGTACTTTTTCGCGTGAGCCTTTGCGACCTTGTTGCCGTTGAGATCGAAACGGAGCTTTTCACAGCCCATGAAAGCATCAATTCCGATGTTCTGAAGCCCCTTTGGTATCTCAACCTTTCCAAGCATCAAACAGCCCTCAAAGGCAAAATCATCAATGCTTTCAAGGTTGCCCGGAAGCTTAAGAGTAAGCAGCGCCTTGCAGTCGCGGAATGCCGAACGTCCAATAAATACTCCGCCCTTGATAACGACCTTTTTGAGATAAGGACACTCGGCAAAAGCATATTCACCGATTGAGACAACCGTCTTCGGAATGCGCACCTCCGTCAACACCATATCGCCGCGGCAGACCTGCGAAGCAATACGCGTAACGGGAAGTCCGTCAATCTTCTCGGGAATGTTCATAACAGTCCAGTCACCGTTGAATCCCTGAATAACGATCTCTCCTCTTTCGACCGTATACATAATGCCATCATCAGTCTCAAGAACCTCCGCTTCCGCAGTAACCGTGAAACAACATAGCATTAAAGTCAATGCAAAAATCAAAGATAATATCTTTTTCATAAAAGTCTCCCAAATTTATTGTAATTTGATTTTATCACATTTTACGCCATATCACAACACCGAGACAGAAATTTAACAAAAAAATCACGATTTAACCCCGTAAAAACCATTTATCGCCCCCACGTCCCGACCGATTTTTCAGAAGGCAAAGTATATAATAAACATATAAAATCTCCGCAAAAAACGAAAGGGGTTCCCAAAGGGGAAAACGTTTAAAAATTTGCGAAGCGAATTTTTATCTGTTTGCCCCTTGGTGCCGTTCTTTGGCGTAGGTTTGCGAAGCAAAACTACTCATTTCATTGGGCAAGCAAGAAAGGTGAGGAAGAACTACTATGCAAACCATTTACGCCGATATATTATTCTTAATAAACTTCACAATGGATTTCCTCACCCTCTTTGTCACCGCCTCTATAATGCGCAGAAAAGTATCCGTCACACGTCTTTGTTTGTCATCCGCTATCGGCGGCATCTACGGCGTCGCGGCGGTGTTTATGCAAGGGGTACTGATAATCAACGTCTTTATAAACCTCGCCGTTTCATATCTTATGTGCCTGATCGCCTTCAACAAAAGGATACTTCCCTGCTACGCCCTCTTTTACGGGACGGGATGCCTGCTCGGCGGTGCAATGACGGCATTTTTCACCTTCATGAACGGCGCACTGAACAACGTTTCCACGGAGAGCTCCGCTCCTCCAGGGAAAATACCGCTCGGCTGGATGGCATTAAGCGCTGCCGTTATCGGCATCGTTGCCATCGCCGGCGGACGAATGACAAGAAGAAACCGCTCCGTCCGATCCTGCCTCGTATCGGTCGTCACCCATTCGGGAGAACACTCCTTCGACGGAATCACCGACACGGGAAATCTCTTGACCGACCCAATAAGCGGCAGACCCGTCATAATCCTGCGCAAAAAGGAAATGATATCAGTTCTGCCGCAAGCTCTTGTACCGATATTCGAAAGCGAAGACCCCGCCAAGCTCACCGAAGCTGACGAAAAATATTACTCCTCGCTCCGTCTGATCCCGTCGTCCTCCGTCGGGGGAGACAAACTTCTTCTCGCATACATACCAAAGAAAATAACGCTCAGCGGCGCCGAGGTGTCGGCTCTGATCGCAATGGGCAATGAAGAAAGCTACGGCGGACACGCCGCCTTGATACCCGAAATTCTCACAAACTGAGGTGGAAAATGAAAATACTGTCGCTTGTAAAAAGTATTCTCAGCCGTATTCTCGGCAAGAAAAACGGCGTATATTACATAAACGGGCCGGAAACGCTTCCTCCGCCTCTGACCCACGACGAGGAGACCGAGATCTTAACGAAGCTGGAGGACGATCCCTCTCTAAGAGCCGTGCTTGTCGAAAGGAACCTCCGCCTCGTCGTCTATATAGCGAAAAAATTTGAAAACACGGGCACAGGCATCGAGGACCTTATTTCAATCGGAACAATAGGCCTTATCAAAGCGATAAACACCTTCAACGTAGATAAAAATATCAAGCTCGCAACCTACGCCTCCCGCTGTATCGAAAACGAGATACTGATGTATATCAGAAAAACCTCACGAACCCGCTTTGAAATGTCGATAGACGAGCCGCTGAATACCGACTGGGACGGAAACGAGCTTCTCCTTTCCGACGTCCTCGGAGGCGACGAGGACACCGTCTACCGCAATATGGAGGCAGACGAGGACAAAAAAACGATAGAGGACGCGATTTCAAAGCTGTCCGAGCGCGAGCAAACGATAATCCGCCTGCGCTTCGGAATGGACGGCAAAGACGAGCTGACCCAAAAGGAGGTAGCCGACCTGCTCGGCATATCGCAGTCCTATATTTCACGGCTCGAGAAGAAAATAATATCCCGCCTCCGAAAGGAAATTGAAACGAAGATATAGTAGCGTGTAACTTTCTTTCTCATAAAATGTATTAGGGAAACCTAATCTGTTAACAAGAAAGGAAGTAACAGTATGACTGAAAAGAACCTTCTCCTTATCGGCGGAGACCTGCGTCAGCTTCACGCAGGCGATGCTTTATCGGAGAATAACTATAAGATCTCATATTTCGCCCTCGATACATACAGGGACGGAAGCGACCTGACGTCTGCACTGAATAAAGCCGACGCAGTCCTTCTCCCTGTACCCGTTATGCGCGGCGAATATATGAATTTCCCGCTGTCCGATATCAAAATGACGCCGCGCTCCCTTGCGGGCGAAATAATAAACGGCATAAACCGGAATACCGTCATATTCGGTGGAAAATTCCCGCCCGATATGAAAACCGCGTTCGTCAACAACGGCGTCAAATACTTTGACCTTTGCGAAAGCGATACCTTCAATTATCTGAACGCCGTCCCGACAGCAGAAGGCGCCATAGCACTTTCGATGGGAAACACGCCCGTAACCGTTGACGGCAGTAAGAGCCTCGTTCTCGGCTACGGCAGAATAGGAAAATGCCTTAGCCGACGTCTTCACGCTCTCGGCTCGGCAGTCACCGTTGCGGCGCGAAAGGAAAAGGACCGCGCCGAGGCAATGAGCGACGGAATGACCGCTTCCGACTACCCGTCCCTGCCGTCCGTAATTAATAGCTTTGACATGGTATTCAACACGGTTCCGACTACCGTTCTGACCGAAGAAATGCTGTCGCGTCTGCGCGACGGTGTTCCCGTCATAGAGCTGGCATCAAAGCCGGGAGGAATAGATCCCGTCGGCGCTATCCGCCACGGCACGAGAGTAATATCGGCCCAAAGCTTGCCGGGCAGAGTCGCGCCCGTTACCGCAGGCAGGATCATCGCAAAGTGCATTCTCGGCATAATGTCGGGAGGTGATGAAGGATGATCGGCTATGCATTCTGCGGATCTTTCTGCACCTTTGACCGATCGATCGCGGTACTGAGAGAGCTCGTTCACGACTACGACGTTTTACCGATAATGAGCTGCAATGCCGCCACGACCGACACGCGTTTCGGAAAAAGTGCCGACTTTATAAAAAAAATAACCGATATCTGCCGCCGCGACCCCATTCTCACAATAAAGGAAGCCGAGCCTCTCGGTCCCGCACGTCCCCTTGACGCACTCGTGATCGCGCCCTGCACGGGAAACACCCTCGCAAAGCTCGCGTCGGGCATCACCGACACGTCGGTCACAATGGCGGCAAAAGCCCATCTTCGCCAAAGCCGACCGCTCCTCATTTCACTCGCAACAAACGATGCAATGTCCGCAAACCTCAAAAACATTTCAACCATGCTCGAAAAAAAGGGCGTTTTCTTCGTCCCCATGAAGCAGGACGATTGTCTCAGAAAGCCACATTCCCTCGTTGCGGAATTTGAAATGATACCCGAATGCCTCTCCTCGGCATTGGCGGGCAAACAGCAAAGGCCGCTTTTCGTATAAAAAGATCTGTCCGCATTTCAGCGGCAAATCACAAACACCGCCAAGGATTTTCTTTGGCGGTGTTATTTCCGTTATACCGTTGTTTATTGACTTTTGCGATCGGCTATGTATAATAAAGCTCAATAATATCTGCAAGGACGCGGGCACCGTCCGCATGCTAAAATGTGGTCACAGAAAGGAGATGACTTTATGGAAAACAAAAATTTAATTGACAAAGCCATCGGATTCATACAAAAGAATCCAAAAGACAATCTGTCGCTGCAGAGCATTGCGGACAATGCAGGATTTTCACTCACCTACTTTGACGCTATCTTCAGACAGCACACGGGATACAGCCCCGTGGAATACTCCCGCGTTTACAAGCTCACGAGAAGCGCTCTTGAGCTTCGCATAACGCAAAAAAACATACTTGAAATTGCTCTCGACTTCGGTTATGAGAGCCCCGAAAGCTTCAGCCGGGCTTTTAAAAGCTTTTATAGTATGACACCGAGCAAATACCGAAAAAAGTATTCGGGAGAGGCAGTTACTTGGCACGATCTTTCGGGCAAAATCGCAATCAACCATTTCAGACGAAGCTTTCCCGAGCTAAAGGCATCGGACATTGACCTTGCCCTTGATTTCTGCTTCACTCATAATCCGTTGAAATACGCAGAAGATATTGTAGGAATGACCGTTGCAGAGTCTGAGATCCTTACCCTCGGCAATTCCGAATCGCTTGAACATTTTGTTTATGTGTCGGATTATAATTCTGCAGAGCCCGCCGTGATGCTAATCTGCGAAAACGAAGAAGATGCTATACAGTATTTAAAGCTTTTTTCAAAGCTTCCGAATCAAGGATTCTCTATTCGCAGATCGGTCGATTCTGAATGGGAAAGCTTTGACGCTGAGATAGCCAAGCTCGGTTTAACCTGCCGTTACGGTTACGATATGATCTATCCAAAGGATTCTGTTTCGGTTCCCGAATATGACGGATTGTCGATCCGTCTGCTGACTGCAGAGGATATGCCGCAAGTCAGGGTGTTCAAGCAAAACGGCGGATGCGCCGAATGCCACGTCAGAGCGATCCAAGTCCACTTTGACGGCAAAGGCAACGCAGGAACGATACCTATGGGAGTTTTTGAAAACGGTGAGCTAGTCTGCCTTGCAATGCCTTCGCTTGACTGTATCCGCAACCTCAGGAAATACGACATCGGTGCTATTTTTGCCGCTGATACATCCCAAAAAGAAAAAGCAATTGATTTGATCTGGAAATACGCTATCGATTATTGCTTGAACGACAATGCAGTAATAGGAAATGCAAACGCTCTTGAGGATGATAATAATCCCTGGGAGAAAGATTCGCCTCTCGGAGTTGAAATTTGCGAGCGTTTGGGACTTGTTAAGGTAGCCAAGAACTGCGGATATCGCAAATAATTATAAAAGCCTTCCCCAAAGGCGGTTGCAATAAAGAATTATCGCAACCGCAATGAAATATTACCTAACGGTAATATGAAATATTGCTAACACAATATAATATGCCCTTCGGGCATATTATGGTAAAAAATGATCCGTTGCAAATCTGCAACGGATCATTTTAATTCTTAATATTTTGAGTTCTAACCTGATTTTTATCTTCTGTAATTATTTCTTCTCTGATTATTTCTCGACTGATTTGTTCTCGAGCGCGATCTGCGACGGCGGTTTCTGCGGCTCTCCATATAAACTGCGCTGATGATAAATATAACGATCACAATGAGGATCATTACAAGCGCAAGCAGGAACAGCTTGCCGAGGTCGACGACTCCGCCGAGAGCGTTATTTCTTCTCGGACCGGTCGTGATGGGGGGATCCGTCTCGTCGCCCGTGCTGGTATCGGGGGGATTTGTTGTAGTTGGAGTAGTGGTAGTATCGCTAGTCGACATTGCAAGGTACTCGGCATAAGTTATCTGCTGATGCTCTTCCTTGCCGCAGATTTTACAAACTCGGTTACGGACACCGTCTACGTTAACAGTAGGCTTGCTCTTCCATTCCCATTCGCCAAAATCGTGCTCGCCCGTTGCGGGGATCACCTTTTCTTCAACCGTTGCTCCGCAAACAGTACATACCGACTTATCATAGCCGTCATTGCCGCAGTCTGCGTCCTTATGCTCGGGCTCTGTGGTAGCGTGCTGGCACTGACCCGACTTAACCGAAAGAACGAGCTCGTCGTCCGCCTTTATATCTCCGCAGGAAACGGTGATTTTCTTTCCGTCAAGAGAGAGGATAACGTCTGCGCCGTGCTTCGGGTTTGTAGTTATTCCGTATTCGCTGAATTTGCTCTTGCTTATCTTGACGTTCGATGCTACCGCAAAATCAACCGTTATCTGCATATTGGAAAGATCGATGGTGTCGCCTTCGGTATATGAAAGCTGGGGCTTTTTGCTTACCGAGATACCGACGATGCCGTCGGCAGTAACAGATACCTTATCCGATTCTCCGCTCGAAAGGTTACCGGTTTCAACGTCGCTGAGCGACGCGGAATTTGCCTCAACCGTCACCTTGTACTTATCGCCGAACTTAAGTCCGCTGATCGTTCCCGTAAGCTTGGAGGTTGCGATCTCTTTTGCGTCTCCGTTCTTGTCATAGACCTTAACGATATATGTGCTGACATAGTCCTCGGGGTTATCGTCGGTGATCGTGAAATTGACAACTCCCTTGATCTTGTCAACGGTAAGCTTTATCGTGGGCTTAGATAGCGTTCCTCTGTACTTGTATTCGTTCGAGGTTGCGGCGTCTCCGTCCTTAAAGAGGTCGCTTCCCGACTTTGCATATACGGTAAAGGAATACTTACCGCCGAGGTTATTCTTTATAAGAGTTGTAAGATCGTAGCTTGTTTCGGTTGCGGTAAGGGACTTACCGAGAGCTTCGCCGTCCTTATATACCTGAATAACATAAGAGCCGGCGCCCTCGACAGGGTTCCACTTTGCATGTCCGTCTTCAAGAGTGGGAGCCTCGGGAGAAGGAAGCTTCTTTATCAGATCAACGTCAAGAGATCCGCACTCAAAGCCCGTGACCTCAAAGGATCCTCCGTCGCTTCCGTATGTATCGATATCGGAGCCGTCGATATAAATTTCCGCCCCGCTGCTTGCTTTCGCATCAGCCTTTACCTTTACCGACACCTTGAAATCAAGCACGCCGTTTTTGGTAACTGTCGCAATTTTTCCCTGAACGGGGTCACCCATTGCCGTGATAACGACTCTTCCGTTTTCCTTATCGGCATCAACACACTCAATCACCCAGTCTTTAACCTCGGGGCAGGTGACCTTCATTGTCGAAGCGTCGAAAAACGCCGTATCGAATTTTAGCACCATATTTATGCTTCCGAGACCGTCGCTGTAAGAATCATCGGCAGCCTTGATATTGATATCCTTGACAGAAACGGTAAACTCGGCAGTTTCTCCCGCCGTAACGGCAGCCGCACCGCTTACGGATATCTTAAACGGTGCCTCCTCGGCAGATACCGAGACAGACATAGCGCAAAGCGCAAAAAGCATTGCGGCGACAAAAAATGCAATAAACTTCTTCATGATCTTTCCTCTTAAGCCTTATTTGTAAATATTGAAGGTGCCGAAAATGTGCATCTTAATTCTCTGATAGTCCATAGTGGTAATGTTTGCCCTGCCCGCTACAAGCGCAGCCTGATAATACGCTCCCTCAAGCTCAAAGGTTCCGAACAGACACATTTTTACTCTCTGGTAATCCATCGTGTCGATTCTTCCGTTTCCGCTGACGTCGCCGAGAACAACGACCGTCACGGTATGTACCTTTTCTTCGCCGTGCATAAGAGAAACCGTATAACCCGTTCCGATAAGCGCGGTGGGCGATGTGATCTCAACGCCGTTCGCGTTAAAGACCTTTATGCTTTCGCCGTTTTCGAAATTCGAAATCAGTCCTTCAAGCGTCGTTCTTTCGACTACCTTGCGAAGCCATTCGCCGTCGATAAGATAGCCGCTTTCTTCCTTAAGCTCAAGCTCCTTCGGCTTTTCAACAACTGTAAGCGTCAGGCTCTTGCCCTCGGAAATGTACTCATCAAGGAGCACAGCCTTAAACACAAGTGGAAATTCTCCTGTCTGAGTCGGAATACCGCTCAGCGTTCCGTCAGGTGTAAAGGAAAGTCCCGTAGGAAGCTCACCCTCAACACTCCAGGTCAGAAAATCCGAATCTCCTCCGTCGAGCTTGAAGGAATACTCGTATCCGAGCATTGCCTCGGGAAGCTCGTTTGTTATAACCGTCGGAGCGGTTATTTCCTGGGCTTCGTGAACAATACTGCTGTTCTCTATTACAGGGGTGATGAACTCTTCCCCGTCCGTTAACTGGTAAGTATAGAATCTGAGAGATATATCCCCCTTATCCGTCACCTTGAACGTGATCGTACAGTAATCGCCGGTTTTCGTTACCTTTTCGCCGGCAATTATGATACCATACGCGCCCGTATTTTCTCCCGTGACGGCTTTCAAGGCGGTAGTTTCCTCGCCGTCGAGAGTCGCACCGACGCAGGTCAGGTTGTACGACGGAACGAAATACAGCGTTCCGAAGCTGAATCCCGAATTATTCTTTATATTCACCGTATAAGTCACGGTATCTCCGAGCTTGATCTTTTCTTCGATCGGCACACTTGATAAAAAGGAGAACGTAATATTCCCCTCGGCAAATATTGCCGACGGCAGGCAAAGCATCAGCATCGCCGCTGACAAAACAAGCGAAATAATGCGTCTAAATTTCATATTTCGTCCTTCCTTTCAAAATTAAGGTCACTTATATGATTATACTATGAAGGTCGCATTTTGTCAATAACAGACGGGCTTCTATTTTAGTCTTATGTGTAAATATATGAGGAATTTTTTTGAATATGAAAAAACGCCCGAGGGCGTTTTTACAGATTATTAAGATCGTCGTACCTACGCACTGTGATATTCTTCCTATAATAGGAATTAAACATTCCGAAAGGCGCAATAAGACCGATAAACGCCGCCTTTTGCTTGAAAGCGATTTCGGGAAGGCGCGGAGCAAATACGACGCACGGAAAAAGCTTAAAATAATATTTATAAAAACTGAAACCGATGCCCAACTGCTTTTTCAGCACCCTCGCTTTCGTAATACAGCCGATGAGCTGCTTCACGGCATAAGCATACGCAGGGCAAGGACCGAGCTTTTTATACAGAGAAATATGCTCTTTGAATATATCGAGCACCACGAGCTTTTTCTTTGAGAATTTCGCATTCATTATCGTTCCGAGTTCGGGACTCTTTCTGTAATAATAAAGCTTCGCTTTTGTAAAAGCAAGCGTTTTCACGCGCTGAAGAACGTACGGCATAATATGAGTATCCTCATAATATATGCCCTCCTTGAAACGCAGAGAGGAAAATACCTCTTTTTTATAGAGCTTTCCCCACGCCTCGGAGCGCTCGTACATTTTTCCCGAAAGAAGAAGCTCTGCCGCGTCCTCGGTCATGACATCGTACTTAATTTCGTCCTTTACGATATCGCTTTCGTTCTGAAAAATCCTGAACATACAAACCGACATATCGGCGTCGGTCTTTTTTATCGCGCCGTACAGGACAGATACCATTTCGGAGTCTATAATATCGTCGCTGTCCACAAAGGTGATATAATCCCCCGTCGCGTGCTCGATTCCCGTGTTTCTCGCCGCCGAAAGACCGCCGTTTTCTCGGTGGATCACCTTTATTCTTTCGTCCGCTTCCGCAAGCTTTTCGCACATTTCGAGGCAGCGGTCGGGGCTTCCGTCGTTAACGAGTATTATTTCAAGATCGGCGTAGCTCTGCGCCAAAATACTCTTAACGCAGGCGTCAAGAGTTTTTTCGACCTTATATACCGGAACTATCACCGAAATCTTTTGCATAACAGTTACTGCTTTCTCGAATATTCTAGTAGGATCTTTTTAAGCTCGCCGTACTTAGGGAGGATTGGCGAAGGATCATAACTGCCGACCGAGCCGCAAAGCTCGTCAATAAGCGAAACCGCCTCGTCAGCGTCAGTTGCGAACCTTAAATACGACAGGTGGGAGAGCACGCTGTACGACTGTCTCACCTTATGATTGAAGTTACCGAAAACTATGCACGGAGTCTCCGTAATTGCCGAAAAGACCATACCGTGAAGACGGTCGGTAATAACCAAACTTGCCCCTGAAAGCTCCTTCATTTTGCCCGAAACGTATCGGAGATGCTCTTGCCTTGGAACCTCGTCCTTGTCGGCGATCATATCGGTATATCCGAAATTTATTCCGTGCTCCTTGAGAGCCGACGCGATTTTTTCCTTGTCCGCGTCGGATATCGACCTTTCAAAATCGCCTCTGAAGCAGAGAAGCGCACCGCTTCGGACGCCATTCTTTATTCCGAAGTCATTTTTCTCCATGCTCATAACGACGTCGGGAGAATAAATAAGGCTTGCATTCGGGAATATCTGCCTTGCTTTTTCGAGCGAATCCCCGTCGCGCAGAGCAATAGTCAGCTTTTTATGGGCGCCGTAGACGCGCGAAGCCTCCTCCATATCGGCATCACCCTCGGGGTCCTGCGAAAAATGCACAGTCTGTGGAAAAATGACTGACGGGTTATCTGAAAGCTCCGTCAGGAGCATTCTTCTCACCCTCTCCTCGTATCCGTAAAAATTTCCGAGGTTTCCGCCCCCGTGATAGCAGATAAGAGTATCCTTGCGGACAGCTTTTTTCAGCATAAGGATATTGTCCTCACACTCGTCCGTGCTCAAAGAAACGAAGCTTATACGGCAGGCGCGAAGGAATTTCTTTTCCGCAAGCGCTATCGCCATATCCCCAATATTGGAGTGGTTCGGAACACCAACGAGCAACGCCTTTTTATTCGTCTTTCTGCCGATCCCGCAAACGCGCAATCTCACGCGGAGATGCCGCGTACGGTAGAGGAAGGAGCGCCACGCTCTTCTAACGATGTTCATATTTTCCCTTTCGGTCAATCAGTATTTTTGCCCTCGCTGCCGCAGACCTTCATGGGCGGGAACTTGATCGAGCCCCACCACATCTGAGACCAGACGGATCTGTCGTCCTGTCTGTTGATAACTGTAAAGTTGCAGGCTCTTCCGACGGCGTCAAGGAAGATCGGATTGCCGTTATCGTCATACTGGCAAATCGCAAAGCTGAGGTAATATACCCCCTGTGCGAGAAGCGACGTATCAAAGGCAAGCGTCGCGCTCGCCATATCCTGAGGATCAAATGAACCGATATCATCAGAAACGCTGATTCCGACTGCCACGTCATCACGGGATTTTACCGTGATCCTCATTTTCACCTTTTCAATAGGTCTGTCAACTCGGAAATTGATCTTGAATTTCAGCGGATCGCCCGTTCTCACAGTCGCATTCTCGCAGTCGATAAACTCCATGCTGTGTAAGAATGCACCGCCCATAAGATTTCCGCTGTGCTTCTTATCGTGAAGAGTGACTACGTTACTGCCGCTGTCGGAATTGTTCATATATATAGCAATTCCCTCTTCAACGCTTCCGTCAAATATCAGCTTGCCCTTATCAAGAACGATAACTCTGTCGCAAAGCTGGCGGATAGTATTCATATTGTGCGAAACGTAAAGAACCGTCTTTCCTTCTTCTTCCGCCGACTGACGCATTTTGGTCAGGCACTTGTTCTGGAACGCCATATCTCCGACGGCAAGAACCTCGTCCATAATGACTATATCCGCATCAAGATGCGCCGCAACCGAGAAGGCAAGCTTAACGTACATTCCGGAGGAATACCTCTTAACGGGAGTATCTATAAACTGTCTTACCTCTGAAAACTCGATTATTTCCTCGATCTTTTCGTCGATCTCGTGCTTCGACATACCGAGGATCGCACCGTTCATATATATGTTCTCGCGTCCCGTCAGCTCGGGATGAAAGCCTGTGCCGACCTCAAGCATGGAAGCAACTCTTCCGTTAAGGGAGATAGTTCCCTTTGTCGGTCCCGTAATACGGGTAACGAGCTTGAGAAGCGTGCTCTTTCCCGCGCCGTTTTTTCCGATTATTCCGACAGCCTCACCCTTCTTTACCTCAAAGGAGACACCGTCGAGAGCATAGAACTTTTCATTCGACAATGGTCTGCTCTTCTGACCTATCTTGAGCGTTGGATCCTCTTTTTTGCGTAAACGCGCGGAAAGGCGCTGAAGATCCTCCTTCAGAGTCGTGCCTCCGATGGCACCGAGGCGGTACTGCTTTGAAACGCCCTCACAGCGAAGCATAATTTCACTCATTAAAGCATACCTCCTTAAACCGTATCCGCAAAGTTCTTCTCAATGCGGTTGAACAGGATCAATCCGAAGAACGCAATAGCAAGCGTCACAGCCCAACCGACAAGATAATAAACGATATCGAAGTATCCCGCACCGAAAACCCCGTATCGGAAGGAAAGGATCGCGGGGGTGACGGGATTGAGATTGTATAGACCAATATATTTTGCCGGAATAAGAAGCAGACCGTAGGCAACGGGAGTTGCATACTGCCAAAGGTTAAGACCGAAGCCGACAAGCATTGAAAGGTCGCGGTATTTTGTCGTGAGCGCTGATATTATGATTCCTACGCCCGTCGAAAGAAGCATAAGCTGCAATATTGAAAGCGGAATGAATATCAGGTGATAAGAGAACACGAATTCAGCACTTCCATTTATGATGCATCCGATATAAAGGATAACGAACATCGCAAGCTGGATACCGAACGATATAAGATTTGATATCGCAGTCGATATCGGCATTGCAATACGCGGAAAGTACACCTTCCCCATAATGTGCGCGTTCGCTAAGAATGTGTGGCTTGTTGCCGAAACGACGGAGGAAAAATATCCCCAAAGTATCGTACCGCTCATATAGAAGAGGAAAGACGGAACCTTCGGCGCGGGAACTGCGTCGGCTGTCGTCAGCTGTGCAAGCGTTCCGAATATTATAGTATAAACCACCGTAGTAAATAGCGGTTGTATTATCGCCCAAAGCGGACCGAGTATCGTCTGCTTGTACTTGGATACGAAATCTCTCTTTACGAAAAGGAGGATCATATCCTTGTATTTAAGCACCTCTCTCAGCTTCAGGTCGAATATTTTTTTGTCAGCAGATACGACGGTCTTAAAGCCGCCATTCTTTTCTTCAGCCATTTTTATACCTTTCTTAAGCCTGTCAATACGTTCTTTTTTTGAGCATCATAAAGAACCTCGGGCCGAGATAACGGAAAATACGGTATTTCAGCCTTTCCTTACTGCTCTGCGCATTTTTCACAAGGCATTTATAGTGCTTTCTGAACTCTTCCTTCGAGTATTTTTCGAGTCCCTTCGGGAGACTTCTTTCCCTCAGCGCAACGAAGATCTTATCCGCCGCGTTGCGTCTTGCGTAATATTCAAGAACTGTGTCACCCTTTGAACGGTAAAACTCCGCGTGCTCGTTAAAAATATCGAAATGGAGCCTGTATTCCCGCTCACCCTCATTTGTATGCATTATACTGCCGTTTCTCTGGCGGTAATGATATCCGCAGTAAGGGATGATCACGTACCTTTTCGCGTCGAAATACAGATACGGCATAAGGTGCAGATCCTCGTAAATGATCCCGACCTTGTATCTTTTACCCTCATAAATTTCCTTTTTCGCAAGCTTGGCGCAGGGCGATGCAACCGGAGCGTTTATTCCGACCTCCGTGTCTCTGCCCTCAAGAGCGTCGCGGCCGCTTATCAATCTTTCTTTCGGCGGCTTTCTTTCGTAAAGAGGCTCGCCCTCCTCCGTCATATAGTAGAAGCCGCAGGCAACGACGTCGGCATCGGTCTCTTTAAGCTTTTTGTAAAGCGTTTCGATCATATCGGGCTCGATCGTATCGTCGCTGTCAACGGATACGATATAATCGCCCGTAGCATTATCAAGAGCTGTATTGCGGGTGACGCTGACGCCTCCGCGTCCGTTTCTTATCAGCTTTATTCTGCCGTCCTCACGCGCAAGCTCCTCGCATATCCCTGCAGTACCGTCGGAGCTTCCGTCATCTACAATTACGATCTCAATATTCTTGTACGTCTGCGCCATTACGCTTCTTACACACTCGCCTATAAATCTTTCGACGTTATAGGCGGGAATTATGACCGAAACCTTTTCCATTATTAGCCTCTTTCAATAAACTCGTATATCTTCTCGACCTCGCTTGCGTTACCGTAATCGGTGCTGAGACAGTTTTCCGATAGCATAAGCATAAGCTCGCCGTCGAAAAGAAGCGAAGCGATACCCTTCGCGCAGGCGGTATTTTCAAGCGGAACGATAATTCCGTCAAATCCGTCTTTTAGCTGGCTTTGCGCGGTTGCAAAATCGGTAATGACAACGGGCTTGCCGAGTATCTGTGCTTCAAGCACGGCTATTGCCTTACCCTCGTAAAGGCTCGGCTGAGCGTAAACGTCGCAGGCATCTATATACGGATAAGGATTCGCCTTCGATCCGAGAAGGATAACGGTGTCCTCCATTCCGTATTTTGCGATATTATCGCGTATTTTCTGCTCCTCCGTTCCGCTTCCGAGAATATACCACCTGAAATCCGCCCCCAGCTTCTTCATTTCGGAAGCAATGGCAGGAACAGATACAAAATTTTTCTGCTCGTGGAGCCGTCCGCAGGAAACGATGACGGGCTTGTCCGTCTTTATCTCCTTCTGCCCCTCGAGCGCCGATTTGCGGATAGCGTCAGGGGAATAAATATTGTCAATGCGGATCAGCCTGTCACATAGCGACGGGAACTTCTTCAAAAACGCGTTGCTTACCGATTCTGATATCGAAACGATTCCGTCGTATTTTTCCCACATCTTAGTTTCCGACTCGGCGTCAATATCTATAAACGAATAATCGGTGTGTATCCAGGCAAGCTTCTTTTTGCCGACGCACTTTTCAATCCCGAAATAGTGGGGAGTGAGAAAGCTGATAACGAGGTCATATTCCGTGTCGGAAATTTTCGGCATATACTTCTTCGTATACTTGTGGCTGTACTCGACCTCGACTCCGACGGGATTCTTAAGATCATGCTTTTTTGTGTACGATTTTGCTCGTTTTTTGCCCCAAAAACGCCCAAAAGCGACCCCAAAACAGCCCTTTTTCAAGGTGTTTGCGATCGGCTCGGCGAGGCAGGTATACTCCTTTATCTCGGGAAGCAGATTAATGCCCTCGGGTATAAGGTCAATAAGCTCGCCCTCCTGCTTCATCAAAAACAGATCGACTCGGTATTCGCTCTTGTCGAATGCCGAGAGGAGCCCGATAAGCGCTCTTTCGGCACCGCCTATATACATGGCGTGCGAAAGGATAAGTACCTTTTTCATTTCTTTTTCCTTTTCAAAAAATCGAGGCAATGCTCACCGAAGGTTCGGCGGAGCTTTCTCGTTATCCTGACTCTGAAGCGCAGCCATCCGTTTATCCAGCTCGACGAATAGTGATGTATCGAAATCGTCTTATCGGTTATCGTAAGTATCCCCGTCGAATAGAACATCGGACACATATATTCAGACGGCAGGATTCTTATATTGCCGGGTAAAAGCTGATCCTTATTTTCCTTTTCAAAGCCGTATTTATATAGCGAACGGGTATTGCGGACGGGACAAGGGGTAAGGTCAAAGCTTCCGTCCTCCTTGAGAAACGCCTGCCCCTCGTAATCGTCCATCATCGTCTTTACAGCCGCGTTTCCCTGCTCGGCTCCGAAGCCGAGCCCAGATGCGACGGTTATTCCGTCCGATTCGATAGCAAAAAACGCCTCGTGCTCGAGCAGAAAGTCTATATTCTTAATGATCTCAACGTCTGTATCGAGATAGATACCGCCGTTTTCATAAACCACCTTAAGGCGCGCGTAGTCGCTGACGAACGCCCACTTTTTCATCTCGTACGCCTGTCTTACGTAAATCGGGCAGGACGAAATATCAAAGTTATCCTCGTTCCAGAGAACGATCTCATAGTCGGGGCAGTATTTTTTCCAGCTGCGTAAGCACTTTTTGCCGAGATGCGGAAGCGCGCTTCCGCCAAACCAAACGTAATGTATCTTCTTCGGTATCATTTCATTACCTCGATAGTTTTTCTCACGACCTCGTTTCGGTCGAAATTCGCTTCAACGTGCTCGCGTCCTCGCTTGCCCATCGTCTCTCTTTCGTCCTTCGTCATAAGGCAGACGCGTCTCATCGCCCTATAAAGCGATTCGGCGTCGTGAGACGGGCACAGTATTCCGCTTTCGTCCGGGACGACCGTCTCTCGGCAGCCGTATACGTCTGTCGTAACGAGCAGGCGCCCGATCGCCGCGCCCTCAAGGAGGACGTTTGACATTCCCTCATGATATGACGGCAATACAACCGCGTCGCACGATTTATAAAGCGACGCCACATCGTTTATAAACCCGAGATAATTTATAACTCCGCGTTCATGAAGCTCTTTTACCGTCTGCTCGTAAGAGTCCTCAAAGATTCCCGCGATGCTAAGCTCAAATCGGTCTCCGAACTCGCTTTTCAGCTTTTCAGCGGCGTAAAACAGCTCGTCAACACCCTTTTCCTTCATGATCCTGCTGACGAATGCGAATCTGACCGTGTCGCCCTCGGGCATAGGGGTAAGCGGAAAGTCGTCAAGGTCGACTCCTGCGCCGCTGAACACAACGGCTTGGTCCTTCCTGATGATCTTCTTATTCACGAAAAGATCGCGGTTGCCGTCGTTTTCGAAGAAAACAGATTTCGCCTTTTTTGCCGCCGCGCGGTACATTGCCGAAACGACGGTCTTAAGCCCCTTGCGGTAAAAGGCGCTTCCGAGCCCCTGAACGTGCAGATAATACGGCACTCCGATCCTTCTGCAGGCGTAACCGCCGTATATATTCGGCTTTATAGAATAGGTTATGACTGCATCGGGGGCAACCTCTTTTATAATCTTCCTATACTGCTTATAAAGCTTCAGATCATTGCGCGGATTTATTCCTCGTCTGTCAACGTCGGCGTAAACAATATCACATCCGAGCTTGATAAGCTCCTCTTCCCCGCCGTGCGGCACGCAAGCCGTCACAGACGCACTCTTGAGAAGTTCTTTTATAAGCGCCCCGCGGTAAATGACGAGCATTCCGCCGTTATTGGATATTAAAAGATAACGCATAATATGGTAGAACACTCCTTTCCCGCTGCTTATTTCTGGGCATACACTGTTATTATATAATATATTCCGCGCATTGTCAAGACACAGCCCAGCTTGGCGGTAACTCCGTTTAAGAACAATATCTGATTCACTTAAAACAGCGTTGCGGCATCTCATTATGGAGAATGCCGCAACGCTTGCTTTTATTTATGATTTGATTTACGCCTCTTTAAAACGAGGCAGATTCCTAAGAGAACGACGGCTGCAGCCGCTGCGCAAACGGTTATGATAATACCGGTATTATCTTCGTTTTCTTTAAAATCGGAGTCACCGCGCTCGGGCGCGAGCACGTTAAGATTAAAGGTGAATCGGTTATCGGGATGATACCATTTTTCTTCAACCGTCGAGTAATACTCGACCTGAACAGTCTTACCGTCCTCAGAGAAATGGAACATTGCCACCATACCGACAGTACCCACGTTATCAATGCCCTGAGGGTCTATAAGCATCTGAACGACCTTGTTGCCGTTCACGCCGTTATCCTCGCGCATAACGATCTTATCCCACGGATCGTGACCCGAAAGAACGAGGACAATATTCTCATGATTCTTAACGAACTTTTCCCAAATGTCGTCGCCGTCGTTGCCGCCTTCTTTGCTTGGAGGGCAAACGTCGCCGTCGTCAAGGGTGGTTCCGTCGCGGTACATATAAGCGTGAGTAGTAATGATTACGTTATGATCCTTATAAGAATCAACGATTCCCGCCGCCCAGTTAAGAACGCTGTCAGAAGCGCCGTAGTCAAGTGCCATAACGAGATACTTGATCCTGCCGACCGTAAGAGTAAAGTAAGAGTTTTCAACACTTCCGTTGTAGGTTCCTTCAAGCTGTTCGGAATAAGCTGTATTGTTGAAGTAAGAGTTGAGCGCACTTGCGGCGTCGTGGTTACCGCGGTTAAGAATGTACGGGATCTTGCCGTTTAGCTTGAAGATATTATCCTTGGCAAGCGTCCATTCATTAGCGGCGCCACTGTATGTTTCGGTTATATCACCGAGCCCGAGAACGAGCTTGATATTCTGCTTTTCAATATTATTTACTATATAGTCGTAAAGCTTTGCGATATCCTGTGTACCGTTCTTGAGGTCATTTTGAATGATCTTCTGAGTATCGCCTACAACTGCGAAGGTATAGGAATAATCATCGGCATCATATTTATTCATCCAAGGGCTGTAAACATCGTTGCCGTTATTCGAAAGGTCTACAATAGTATCTCTGTTATCTTTCTCGGTAATCGAAGTAAGATCATAGTGCGCGATAAGAGAGCCGTCGTTATAATCGGGCTTATCCGCCTTATAGTCTGAGGCTATCTCGGCTGCCGAACGGACGTCGGAATAAGCGGTTATGCTGTTGATCTTTCCGAGAAACCTGCAGTTGTTATCGTTCTGTTCTGCGCGGCGGAGGTCGCCGCCTATGCAAATGGGATTTGTATAGGACGTTTCAACAGTACTTGCGGAAATTGTCTCGGTACCTGCAAGAACACCGTTAATATAGCAGTACGCCTTGCCTTCGGCAGGGTCACGAACGACAGCAACGTGCTTCCATTTTCCGTCTGCAATATTTATGCCGCTAAACGAGCAGTTGCCGCTTGACGTACCGTTGCCGTTCTGCCAATAGAACCTCGGCACGCCGTTCTGAAGGACCTCAAAGCTCACACAAGCAACGCCCGATGCCTGATAGTTGCCGTAAATAACTCCGATTCTCTTGGAAGCAACCGACGCGGGAACGTTAACGTATGCCTCAACGGTAAGCGGAACAGCAGAAAGGGGAGCTTTTGAGGTGTAAAGTGTATTCTGTACAAAGCTCATACCCTCCGGCGTTACTGAAGGCGTGTCATCATCTGTTGAAGCACCGATGTAAACAAGGTCATTAGCATTCGGAGAAAGATCCTTGAGTCTTTCCGATCCGCCTGCCGTGAAGTCGTAACAGCAAAGAATGTCAGCATCGTTTGCAGAAGCGGGATTTACGATCTCCTCCTCTGTGCGGACATCGGAATAAAGAGCAACGCTCTTCATCGTTCCTCTGAAAACAAGGTTTACAGCCGCGCGGTTATCGCGTCCTATGCCGATCGCAGACGTATGCGTCTCGACGGTAGCCGCATTTGCATATGAGCTGTAATTGACGGTTTGCTTTAGCTCGCCGTTTATATAACAGCTCGCGGTCTTATTCGCAAAATCGCGCGTAACTGTAAGACGGACTTCTTCTCCCGTGCAAGCGTTTACCTTATCGAATTTGATATCCATCGCATCTGCGGAGTTAGTCTGCCAGAACAGGCGCGGTATTCCTCCCGTCCAGATCTCAAGAACCACGCCGGGAGTTGAGCCGTCCTTATAGTTGCCCACAACGGCATTTCTGTTCGCTGTCTCCGACTGCGCAAGAGTGAACACCGCCTCAAAGGTCTGCGGCGCCGTTGAAAGAACGTTTGCCGCGTTATAATACTCTGAGGCAGTGAAGGTTATGCCCGCATTATCAGAGGCGTATATTTTCGCAAACGGCGCAGAAACAGTTATCGCCGATGCGATCATCAGGCACGATATAAGCCATGACAGTATGCGCTTTTTCATATAATTCTCCAAATTAAATTTTTCTTTACTTTTTCGATAAAGTAATCTATAATAAGTATAAATCAAATGCGCAATTCAGTCAATAGCGGTGCGTAAATTAGCATAAATCCTTTGCTTCTTTGCTCATTTGTCCAAAAACGCGCAAAATTCACGCAATCATGCGGAGGAAACATGTATAACAGCGACAGAGAAAACGAAATACTGGAAACAATAAAGGCAAACGGTTACGTAAGTGTAAAGGCCCTCGCTCAGATGCTCTCGATCAGCGAATCCAGCATCCGCCGAGACCTAACGGATCTTCAAAGCAAGGGACTGATAACAAGGAAGCACGGCGGAGCCGAGGCGATCGACTCGGTAACGAGAAACATCCCATATTCCCACAGATATCAGCTTGGAAAAAACGAAAAGAAAAGGATCGCACAGGTCGCAGTCTCTCTCGTAAAGGAGGGTGACGTTGTCTTCCTCGACGCGTCGAGCACCACCATATATCTCGCCAAGGAAATTGCCGCAATAAGCGGTGTAACCATCATTACAAACGGCGTGGAGACTGCGCGCGAGCTTTGCGGCTACTCCGCAAAGGTAATAAGCACCGGCGGACTCATGTATAACGAGGACAGAGTCATGCTTGTCGGCAGTATGGCTCTCGACGTTGTGAGGTCTATTCACGCAGATATTGCATTTATATCGAGCCAGGCAATAAGCAACGACGGCGTTCTCACCTGCGTTTATCAGGAGGCAAACGACGTCCGCCGCGCGATGATTGAAAATGCCGATAAAAGAGTTTATCTTTGCCTTGAATCAAAGATTGGAAGGATCGCACCCTACAGGCTCGCTACCCTTGACAGCATCGATTATATGGTCTGCGACGCAGAGGTACCGAATGGCTTGATTGAGAAATTTCCAAACGTTAGATTTTTGCATCCTTAAAGTACAAAAAAGCAGCCGCACAAGCGACTGCTTTTTATTTCCGGTCTTATTCCGCTATATCTACGATGATCTTTTTGCCGACGGTATTACCCGCTGCTTTCATCACTGTGCGTAAGCACTTGGCGTTCTTGCCTCGTCTGCCGATTATCTTTCCCATATCGCTTTCGGCAACGGTAACGGTAAATACTATCGTATTTCCCTCTTCGCGTTCGTCGATAACGAGATCCTCGGGATGATCGATCATTGCTGCAGATATATCGGTAAGAAGCTGCTTAAGCTCCGGCATTATCTTCACCCGATAATGTTCTGCTTCTTAAGAAGTGCACGAACGGTATCAGTCGGCTGAGCGCCGTTCTTGATCCACTTGGTTGCCTTCTCTGCGTCGATCTCAACCTCTGCGGGATCGGTCATAGGATTGTAGTGTCCGATCTGCTCGATGAAACGTCCGTCACGAGGAGAACGGGAATCTGCAACTACGATACGGTAGAAGGGAGCCTTCTTCTGTCCCATTCTTCTGAGTCTGATTTTAACTGCCATTTTTCTTTCCTCCGAAATATATAAATAATTATTTTTTTATTAACAAAGGTTGATATCCAACCGAGTGTTATCATTTACGGTGCTTGCGCGATTTTTTCATCATGCGGTTGAATTTTCCGCTTGACATTTCCTTCATCATCTTACAGGTCTGCTCGAACTGCTTGAGAAGGCGGTTTACATCCTCTATCCTCGTTCCCGAGCCTGCGGCGATTCGCCTCTTTCTCGGCGGGGTTATTATCGAGGGCTTGTGCCTTTCGGCGGGGGTCATTGAAAGGATTATCGCCTCTGTGCGTCCGATCGCCTTTTCGTCGATCTGCGCATTCTGAAGCTTTGACGCGTCAATGCCGGGAATCGACGCCAGCAGATCCTTCATCGGTCCCATCTTCTTTATCTGACGGAACTGATCGAGGAAATCTTCAAGGTCAAAGGTAGACGTGCGCATTTTGCGCTCAAGCTCCTCTGCCTGCTTTTCGTCGTAAGCCTGCTCCGCCTTTTCGATTAGGGAGAGCATATCGCCCATTCCGAGGATTCTTGACGCCATACGGTCGGGATGGAACTGCTCGATCGCATCGAGCTTCTCTCCTACACCGACGTATTTGATCGGTTTTCCCGTGACGTATCTTACCGACAGCGCCGCACCGCCTCTGGTATCACCGTCGAGCTTCGTGAGCACGACACCCGTGATATCAAGGAGCGAATTAAAGCTTTCGGCGACGTTTACTGCGTCCTGACCGAGCATTGCGTCGACCACGAGGAGGATTTCCTGCGGTTCAAGCGCTTCCTTTATTTCCTTAAGCTCCTCCATCATCTTTTCGTCGATATGGAGACGGCCCGCGGTATCTATGAATACGACGTCGTGTCCGTGCTGCTTTGCGTGCTCAATGCCCGCTTTTGCGATCTTTACGGGAGAGACGTCCGTTCCCATTGAGAAAACGGGAACATCGAGCTGTTCGCCGACGACCTGCAGCTGCTTAATTGCCGCGGGACGGTAAACGTCGCAGGCAACAAGAAGCGGACGGCGGCCCTGCTTTTTGAACATTCCGGCGAGCTTTCCGCAGTGCGTAGTTTTACCTGCACCCTGCAGACCCACCATCATAACGATCGTGGGGGGACGCGAAGCGAGCTTTATTCTCTCACCCTCGCCGCCCATAAGCGCAGTCAGCTCTTCGTTAACTATTTTTACTATCTGCTGAGCGGGGAGAAGGCTCTGAAGCACCTCCGCTCCGACAGCTCTTTCGGTTACCTTTTTGATAAAGTCACGGACGACCTTGAAGTTTACGTCTGCCTCAAGGAGCGCGAGCTTTATTTCTCGCATACCGACCTTTACGTCTTCCTCGGTCAGCTTACCCTTGCTCTTGAACTTCTTGAACGCCGCATTTATCTTTTCGGTTAAGTTCTGGAACATACTTATAATTCCTTATTTAGTTTCTTAGCCGCGTCGATAATATCGTCGACGCTCTGTCCTTCGGCTTTAAGCTGATTCAGACGCTCGATTATATATCCGACCGTCTTTCCCATATCGCCAAATCGTGATGCAAGCCCGAGCTTCTCTTCAAGCTCAATGATTATCTCCTCGCTTTTAACGATTCGGTCGCGCACGCCCTGACGGGTTATTCCCGTGATTTCGGAGATCTCCGAAAGCGAGTAATCGCCGTTATAAAAGAGGTCTGCAGCTTCTCTCTGCTTATCGGAGAGTATGTCTCCATAGAAGTCGAGAAGGAGCGACATATTGAGATTCTTTGACATAATTTACTCCGTTTTAAACTGTAAAGCAAATTGCCTTACACATTATAGCAGAGGCATTCACGCTTGTCAAGGGCTTTTTCGAAAAATTTATATTTATTTTGGCTATCAGATAACTGTAGCTTCCGCTATTGCGTTTACAAGCTCCTCCTTAGAGGAAAGAGTGATATACGCCTTATCGGAAACGGTGATTACCGTCTTTCCGCCGACGTTTTCTTTAGGAAGCTCGTTGCCCTCGTACTCGTCTCTATAGGAAACGTTTCCGCAGGAAAGGGCGAGTTTTGCGCTGTCCTTTTTGTGCCAGAGAGTTACATGGTACTTGCCGTTATGCTCAAAGCCGTAAGCGGTAATTCCCTCGGGGGAGGAAAGACGGTCGTAAGGAACCATTTCCATGCCATTTCCGACCTTAATGAGCGTATATTCCTTTTCGGGATCGCGGAGAAGAATCTTCTGCTCCTCGGTAATCTCGGAACGGTATTCCTCCCAACGGCGAATGACCTCAAAATTGTCCTTAGCGCGCTTGTTTCCTGCCAGATTCCAGGCACCCGGGCAGAAAAACGTTATCGGGCAATCGTAAGACGCCGCGCGGCTCGCACCGAACTCGTAAATATCCGGCTCAATATCGTCAAACAAGTGCCACCAGCCGAAATCAACGCGGGTGAAGTCTTCCTTCATCTGTCTTGCTTCGTCGAACGGGAACTGAGTAAGATGCTTTTTGAAATTCTCTGTCTTGAATACGTCGAACGCGTTACCGCCGCTCATCCAATGCCAGCCGAAGTGAGACTTCGCAGCACCCTCACAGAAGCGCGGAGGGTTCTTAAAGAGCTTGATAGTACGGTACTGTGCGTTGGAAACGTGATAATCATGAGGCGGAGGCGTGCCCTCGGAGCCGTCCATGTAGCAGAACTCAAATCCGCAGTTATATAGGTCTGCGATCTTTGCGCTGACCTCATCCTGAAGCGAGGTGTTCTGATCAACGTATACGCTGGACGCGCCGAATTCAGAAACGTCAAGCGTTCCGCCTATCTGTCCGAGAGGATGCTCCACTACGTTAGTGCCGAAATGTCCGCGCTTACAGCCGAGGAACGCGTAAGGCGGCTCGGTCGTGTAGCTTTCGTAATGGATAAGCTCGCCGCCGAACTGAAGAACGCGGCAGTCTACCTGCATAGGAGCGTCGGCAGTCGGCTGCTCAACGTATACCGTGGTATCGGTCTCCGAAAGGGGCTTTGCAAGCGTAAAGTGACGGGTAAGATTTAATCTGTGATCGGCTACGGGAGTAACGTAACGGCTTTCGATTCCAATATGTGTCTGAAGGAAGTGAAGTCCCGGGATAAAGCCCTCCACCTTGATCTTATCAAGGAACACCTTAATGTCTTCGGTACCGTTCGGGAATCTGTCATTATACTCATAATCGCCGCAAACGAGATATCCGTCTCTGCTCGGCTTAAAGAAGTATTCCTTATAGAACAGCAATTTTTTAATGCCGCACATCTTTGCGATGTTGAGAACGTAGTCAATACTCTCCGGCTCATGAATATAGTATCCCGGAACACGAAGAATAGACGTTTTATTGCTCGGATCGCGGCGGCTCTTGACTCCACGGGGAAGATCGAGCGCTTGTTCCATAGCATCGATTGCGTCAAGCATGCTTTCCTTGCCCTCTGCACAGATAAGAGCGCAGGAGCATCCTACGAGCTTGATTCCGCGGATAGCGTCTGCGGTAAGGGTAAGCGCGCCGTTATCACGCTTTTCGTGGTCGATTCTCGTTGCGGTAGAGGTTCCGATAACCGCAACTGCGGCATCGTCGTCCCAGGTAACGTTAAGCCACTGACCGAAGTTCTTCATTCTCTTCACGGAAAGACTGAGAAGTCTGAACTCCTGTACGGGCGGAACGTCCATATTCAGCTTTACGCCGGCTCCCGGCACGACCTCAAAGTCTGTCGAGGTTATGATAAAATCACCGAGGCGGAAGATAACGTATTCGTCCTCTATCTCAACGTCTACCCAAGCTCCAAAGGATACAAGCTCAAAATAAACCCTGATACGTCCGTCAACAAGCTCAACGCTCTTTGCACCGAAGGTCGTTCTCTTGTTAGGATACATAAGCTTTATTTCGTTATTAAAAGGTCTGTTTTCCGTAAGCGAGAAAACGGGTATCGGAGCGCTCTTATCGAGCAGATCTCTGCCGTTTTTCTTCAGTATCAGACTTTCGGCAAGCGCGTTTTTGCCGACGGTAAGGGTAAAATGTCTGTTCTCAATAACGATGCTTCCGTCGGAATTCGAAAATAATCTCTTAACGTTACTCATAGCTTAATTCTCCTTAAAAATATAATGATAATCAGCAGTTTTTTAGGTTTTTACAGAATCTCGGCTTCCGCGATCGCTTTTACAACGTCTTCCTTAGCAGAAATGGTAAGATACGCTTTATCGGAAACGGTAATTACAGTCTTTCCGCCAACGTTTTCTATCGGAAGCTCGTTGCCCTCGTACTCGTCTCTATAGGAAACGTTTCCGCAAGAAATGGCAAGCTTTGCGCTATCATTCTTGTGCCAGAGAGTTACATGGTACTTTCCGTTATGCTCAAAGCCGTAAGCGGTAATTCCATCCGGTGCGGAAAGACGGTCGTAAGGAACCATTTCCAAGCCGTCTCCGACCTTAAGGAGCGTATATTCCTTAACGGGATCACGGAGGAGCATTTTCTGTTTTTCCGTAAGCTGAGGACGGTATTCCTCCCAACGACGGATGACTTCGAGATTATCATATGCGCGCTTGTTTGTGGGAAGCTCCCAATTCGCGGGACAGATAAGAGTGATCGGGCAATCGTATGCCACCGCGCGGCTGATTCCAAACTCGTAAATATCGGGCTCGATATCCTCAAAGAAGTACCACCAGCCGAAGTCTACACGCGTAAAGTCTTGTCTGATCTGATCCGCTTCATCGAACGGGAACTGAGTGAGATGCTTCTTGAAGGTTGCTGTCTGGAATACGTCGAAGGCATTACCTCCGCTCATCCAATGCCAGCCGAAGTGTGTCTTAGCAGCACCCTCGCAGAATTTTGGCGGATCGTTGAAGAGCTTGATAGTACGGTACTGCGCATTAGAAACGTGATAATCGTGAGGAGGAGGTGTTCCCTCGGAGCCGTCCATGTAGCAGAACTCGAATCCGCAGTTATATAGGTCTGCGATCTTTGCGCTGACCTCTTCCTGAAGCGAGGAATTCTGGTCAACATATACGCTCGTTCCGCTGAATTCCGAAATATCGAGCGTTCCGCCTATCTGTCCGATAGGATGCTCCACTACGTTTGTATTAAAGTGTCCGCGCTTACAGCCGAGGAACGCGTAAGGCGGCTCGGTCGTGTAGCTTTCGTAATGGATAAGCTCGCCGCCGAACTGAAGAACACGGCAGTCTACCTGCATAGGAGCATCGGCAGTCGGCTGTTCAACGTATACCGTAGTATCGCTCTCCGAAAGGGGCTTCGCGAGCGTGAAATGACGGGTAAGATTTAATCTGTGATCGGCTACGGGTGTAACGTAACGGCTTTCGATTCCAATATGTGTCTGAAGGAAGTGAAGTCCGGGAGTGAAGCCCTCCGCCTTGACCTTATCGAGGAACTCCTTAACGTCAGAAGGTCCGTTCGGGAATCTTTCGTTATAGTCGTAATTGCCATGGAGAGCGTATCCTCTCTTTGGCGGAATAAAGAAATACGAATCGGAGAAGAGGAGCTTAGTAATTCCGCACTTTTTCGCAATATCGATAACGTAATCGAAGTCAGCATTTCTATGGAGGTAGAGACCCGGAACACGAAGAATAGACGTTTTATTGCTCGGGTCGCGGCGGCTCTTGACTCCGCGGGGAAGGTCAAGCTTTTCCTCGAACACGTCAATGGCATCAAGCATGCTTTCCTTGCCCTCGGTGCAAATAAGAGCACAAGAGCAGCCGACGAGCTTGATTCCGCGGATAGCGTCTGCGGTAAGAGTGAGCGCGCCGTTATCACGCTTTTCGTGGTCGATTCTCGTAGCGGTAGAGGTTCCGATAACTGCTACTGCAGCGTCATCGTCCCAGGTAACGTTAAGCCACTGACCGAAGTTCTCCATTCTCTTGACAGAGAGACTGAGAAGGCGGAATTCCTGAACGGGCGGAACGTCCATATTCAGCTTATGACCTGATCCCGGCACAGTCTCAAAATCCGATGAGGTTATAATAAAATCACCGAGGCGGAAGATAACGTATTCGTCTTCTATCTCAACGTCTACCCAAGCACCGAAGGTTACAAGGTCGAAATATACTCTGATACGTCCGTCAACAAGCTCAACGCTCTTTGCGCCGAAAGTGGTTCTCTTATTCGGATACATAAGCTTTATTTCGTTATTAAAAGGTCTGTTTTCCGTAAGCGAGAAAACGGGTATCGAAGCACTCTTGTCGAGCAGGTCTCTGCCGTTTTTCTTCAGTATCAGACTTTCGGCAAGCGCGTTTTTACCGACTGTAAGAGTAAAATGTCTGTTCTCAATAACGATGCTTCCGTCGGGATTCGAAAATAATCTTTTAACGTTACTCATAGCTTGATTCTCCTTAAAAAAACGTGCACGTTTTCCGTGCATTACTAAGTTATTTTTAACACGAGCACGAACGTATTGTCAAGCACTTTTTGCTTTTTTCTTGAAATATTTTATCTATTTTTCGAAGAAGTATTGACTGCCGTACGCGAACTGATATAATAGGATTATAATTTATGTAAATTAAGCGAGGTAATCACAAATGAGTATGAAAATATTGACCTTTAATATCTGCTGCGGAGGAAACGAAACCGGACATTCCCACATAGAACGCGCACCGCGTATTATAAGCGTTCTTGAAAAATACAAGCCCGATATAATCGGTTTCCAGGAAGCTACTCCCCGCTGGTTCGAGCTTTTGAACGACTATTTCGATGCGAATGGCTTTGAGGTCTTCAATATGTACCGTGCCGAGAGCAATAAGGAATCGACCCCCATGCTTTGGAAAAAGGATCGCTTCGAGTGTCTTGACAAAGGATATTTCTGGCTTTCCGACACTCCCGAGGTCGAGTCAAAGGGCTGGGACGAATATGACTGTCACAGAATCTGTATGTGGGCTAAGCTTAAGGATCTCACTAACGGCAAGATCTTCCTCGCAGCAAACACACACTTCGGCTTCGGCGATCAGTGCCAGACCGACAGCGCACGTCTCGTTCTCGACCGCGTAAATGCACACGGCATTGATGCGACGTTCGTTACCGCAGACTACAATTTTACCTGTGACATGCTCGGCTATGCGGTGATGACAAAGGAATTTATCGATGTTACAGCTTCAACAACCGGCGATAATGCCCCGACCTACCACGGATACGATCAGCGCAACGCGCTGCCCGATGACGAGTTGAAGCTGACGGCCAATACCTTCGGCGAACATATCGACTTCTGCTTCGCTAACCCCAAGGGAATCACCCCGATAAGCGGTAAAGTCCTCCGCGAGCACTTCGACGGACTGTTCCCGTCAGACCATAACCCTGTTCTTTTTGAGATTGAAATCAAATAAACAAAAAAATAAAACCGCCTGTTGGCGGTTTTATTTTTTATTCTTTTGCAATTGAGAGTTCTTTTCCTTCTTTGAATTTCAGCGCGGTCAGTCCGAATTTTTCGGTCAGGCGGACGCGGTTTCTGCCGTTTTGCCCGATCGCTTTTGAGAGCGATCCCTTCGGGACGGTAACTGTTACCCTTTTCGGAGCTTCAAGCTCGGAAATTAGTTTTTCAAGCTCTCTGTAATACAGCTCGCCTTCGACGAGCTCGCCCATTGCGGGATGATAATAACCGCAGGCGATCTCCTCGCCCGAGTTAAGCTCTGTTCCCGAGTGAAGCCCTATGCGAAGCACCTTTACGCCGTTTTTCCTGAAAATTTCAAGTACAGACGCAGACCTATTCACAAGCTCTTCCTCCGAAAGCGGTATATATTCGCCGCTTTCGACCATATTCACGAGATGCGTATTTTTAAGGATGACTATCGGGTATATCCGCGTCTCGCTTGCGCCGAGGGCGCATATCAGCTTTGCTGTTTCGATCTCGCTTTCGCCGTCCGACATTGGAAGTCCTATCATCATTTGTCCGACAAGCTCAAATCCGCGTTCCTTTATCAGCTTACAGGCGTTAACGGTATCTGAAAGCGTATGTCCTCTTTTGCTCGCGGCAAGGACCTTATCCGATGCGCTCTGGATTCCGAGCTCGATCGTTTTGACAGAATACTTTCCGAGAATATCAAGGATCTCTCCGCTGATATAGTCGGGGCGTGTTGACAGTCTTATAGAGCTTACCTGACCTGCCCTTACGTATTCTTCGGCAATCTCAAGCAGAGAAACCATAAGACCTCGGTCGATTCCCGTGAACGATCCGCCGAAAAATGCGATCTCGCTTTCCCTTTCGCCTGCCGTTGACAGCGCGTCCTCGATCTGCCTTCTCACGTTCGATATATCAAAATGCGTTCTGCCCGAAATACTGCGCTGGTTACAGAACGCACAGTCATTCGGGCAGCCGAGATGCGGTATGAAGATTGGTATGTTGATGTGTTTGTTTTCTTTCATATCAATACCGTTAATGTTGTAAATAATGAACTTGTGATTGTGTTCTTACTAACTTTTCTTACTCGTGTAAGAAAAGTAACAAAAGAATCACGCCAAGGGGCAAACCGATAAAATTTTGCTTTGCAAAATTTTATACGTTTTCCCCTTTGGAATCCCCTTTCGGATTAAGGAAGCTTCGCCACGTCGTCAGCCTTCCCCAGCGGGGGAAGGGGGACCGCAGACGCTGCGTCTGCGGTGGATGAGGTGTTCGGTTGTGATGTAACATTGTTTCAACACGGGAGGAGCGCGTGGGGTTCCCCGAAACGAGCGAACGCGAGTTTTGGGGGTTCCGAGCAAGCCCCTCCCCTACCGAAGGTAGAGTGAACGTTGTCTTGCCTTCCCCTCAGGGGAATGGTGCAAGAGGCAGAGCCTCGGATGAGGTGTAGCCGTCGCAGACGGCGTTGTAGGGGGCGACGTCCTCGGCGCTGCGCATTAAAAAAGCGTTTAACGTAAGTTCAAATTACGCCTTAGTGAAATCAAAGAGCGTCAATGCTTCCTTTGCGGCACTTTGTTCCGCTTTACGCTTTGATGCTCCCTCTCCTCTGCCGATCACGTTTCCGTTCAGACGAACCTCGACAAAGAAGGTTTTTTCATGTGCGGGGCCCTTTTCGCCAACCGTAACGTATTCGAGGAGCGAGCCTCTTTCCTGCTGGATAAACTGCTGAAGCGCAGTCTTATAATCGCGGTCCGCGCCGCTTTCGACTATTTTGTCGATCTCCTCTGAGATTATCGGCAGAAGGAATCCGCGCACCGGCTCGATTCCGCCGTCAAGATATATTGCGGCAAGAAGCGCTTCGAAGGCGTCTGCAAGGATCGACGGACGGTTTCGTCCGTTTTGGCACTCCTCTCCGTGACCGAGACGCAGGTACGCACCGAGGTCAATTTTTCCCGCAAACGAGCAGAGTGTCTTTTCACAAACTGCCGACGCTCTCGTTTTCGACATTTCTCCCTCCGGGAGCTCCGGAAAATTCTCATATAGATATCGGCTTGTTATCAGGCTGAGCACCGAGTCGCCGAGGAATTCAAGACGCTCGTTACAGTCGATACCGTCCTTTGCCTCGTTCGAATATGACGAATGCGTCGTCGCAACGAGGATATGTATCGGGTTTTTAAATGTGTAGCCGATCGTCTTTTCAAGCTCCGAAAGCGGAGCCGGATATTTTTTGTTCATTTCCCTTACTGCTTATCCTCTGTAATAATATTCGGCACGACGAGCTTGGCGATCTTATAAGTTACCGCGTTGTCGACGCAGGAGAGCGCCTGACGGATCGCGTTTTTGATCGCGTAAGCATCTGAGCTTCCGTGTGCCTTGATAACTGTTTTTGAAAGTCCGAGAAGTGGAGCTCCGCCGTACTCCGACGCATCGAAGCTCTTTTTCATCTTCTTAAGTCCGCCCTTAACGCCGAGGTAAGACGCCTTGGTGATCGGATTTGCGGTAAACACGTCGGTGAGCTTGCTGATAATGAACTTAGAAAGTCCCTCGCTGAGCTTGAGAACGATATTGCCGGAGAAGCCGTCGCATACGAGGACATCGCACTTGCCGTTCGGCACGTCCTTACCCTCGATATTTCCGACGAAATTGATCCCCTCGGCATTCTCAAGAAGCTCGTAAGCTGCCGCTACGGTCTTTGTTCCCTTTATTCTCTCCTCGCCTATATTGAGCAGTCCCACGCGTGGATTTTCAACTCCGAGGATCTCCCTCATATAGACGGTTCCCATCTGAGCAAACTGAACGTAGGTCTCGGGCGGGATCTCGATATTCGCGCCGCTGTCCATAAGCATAGTGGGATTGGCATAAGGCAGGATCGTCGCAATTCCCGACTTCTGTATTCCCTTTATTCTTCTTACGATAAGGGTCGAGCCTGCGTGAAGTGCGCCCGTGTTACCTGCGCTGACGAATGCGTCGCCCTTGCCGTCGGAGAGGAGCTTAAGGCCGATTCCCATTGAGGAATCCTTCTTTGCTCTTACGACCGAAAGAGGCTGATCCTCCATCGTGATCACACCGTCGGTATGTACTATTTCGATATTCGGCAGGTCGAGGGAAAACTCTCTTGCCGAAGCGATAGCGCGCATAATTGCCTCGTTGCCGACAAAGGTAAAGCCGACGTTCGGGTTTTCGCTCGCCGCCTCGTAAGCGCCGAGCAGTATTTCGAGAGGAGCTTTATCTCCGCTCATAATATCTACGATTATTCTCATAGCTATTACTCCAAATTCTCAAATATTTCCTTTATATATGAAAGAGCTCTTTCGGAAAGGTACTGATTTCTAACTGCCTTTCCGCCTTTTATTTTCTTATCGGGGGCTGCGATGATGCCGAAGTTCACATTCATCGGCTGGAAAGCCGTGACTGTGCGGTCGCTGACGTAATTTGCAAGCGCGCCGATAGCCGAGCGGTTATCGGGGGTAAAGGGAGCAAGTCCCTTCATTTTTCTTGCGGCGTTGAAGCCCGCGAGCCAGCCCGACGAGCAGGATTCGATATATCCTTCAACTCCCGTCATCTGTCCCGCAAAATAGATATTTCCGTTGCTTATCAGCGAATAATCGGAATTAAGGAGCTTCGGGGAATTTATGTAGGTGTTTCTGTGCATCACGCCGTAGCGGAGAAATTCCGCACTCTCAAGACCGGGGATCATTCTGAACACACGTCTTTGAGCTTCAAAGGTCAGATGAGTCTGGAATCCGACGAGATTGTACATCGTTTTCTCGGCATTTTCCTGACGGAGCTGAATTACCGCGTAAGGATCGCGGTCGGTTCCGGGATAAGGAAGTCCGACGGGCTTAAGCGGGCCGAAAAGAAGCGTTTCGCGTCCTCTTTTTGCCATTACTTCAACCGGCATACAGCCTTCAAAAACCGTTACGTCCTTCTGGCTTTCGCGGTCGAAATCCTTAAGCGGTGCTTCCTCTGCGCTTATAAGCGCTTCGTAGAAAGCGTCGTACTCGTCCTTTTCCATCGGACAGTTTATATAGCAGGGATCGCCCTTGCCGTAACGCGATGCGAAATACGCCTTACTCATATCGATGGTCGAAGCATCGACTATCGGTGCCGCGGCGTCGAAAAAGCTGAGGTAGCTTTCGCCGAGAATCTCGCCGAGGTGCTTTGCAAGTGCGTCGGACGTAAGGGGTCCCGTCGCAACGACGGTGATACCGTCCTTCGGAAGCTCGGTCACCTCACCGTCGACTATGGTGATGTTCGGCATCGAGCGTATCTTCTCCGTCACATAGTCGGAAAAGCGGTATCTGTCGACTGCAAGCGCCGCACCTGCGGGGACTGCCGTTGCGTCTGCCGCCTCCATAATGAGCGAACCGAGGATCCTGAGCTCCTCCTTGAGGAGTCCGACCGCGTTTGTAAGCTGAAGCGAGCGCAGAGAGTTTGAGCAGACAAGCTCTGCCATTCCCTCATAGTGATGCGCGGGTGAATATTTCTGCGGCTTCATCTCGTGAAGAACGACCTCACAGCCCATCTTCGCCGCCTGATATGCCGCCTCGGAGCCGGCAAGACCCGCTCCGATTACGTGAATAATGTCAGTTTTCATAGTTTTCGGGAGATATTTCCTTTTTAAAACCGCAGTCCTTTTCCGCGCAAACGAGCTGATTCTTGCCTTTCTTATAGTAAAGGATCTTGCCGCAGTCGGGGCAGGTCTCGTTTACCGGCTTATCCCAGGAGCTGAAGTCGCACTCGGGGTAATTTTCGCAGGAATAATAGACACTTCTGTTTTTACCGTTACGAAGAACGATATTTCCGCCGCACTTCGGACAGTTCACTCCAATCGGGCGGAGGATCGGCTTCGTATTCTTACATTTCGGATAATCGGAGCATGCGTAGAATTCGCCGTAACGTCCCTTGCGCTTAAGCATTTCCTTACCGCAAAGCTCGCATACCATATCGGTCTTTTCGGCGGTCTCCTTCTTGACAAGCTCCTTGCCGTCCTTATCGATCGGCTTTGTGTTCTTACACTCGGGGTAATTCGGACAAGCGGCGAATTTGCCGTATCTGCCCTGGCGGATTATCATTTTTGCTCCGCACTTATCGCAGATAATGTCGGTCTCGACGACAGGCACCTCGACCTCTTCTTTCTCGACCGTTGCTTCCGCTTTCGCCAGGTGCTCACTGAAGCCCTGATAAAAATCGGAAAGGACAGTTATCATATCGGTGTCGCCGCCTGCGATACTGTCGAGCGAATCCTCCATCTGTGCCGTGAACTCATAGTCAACGATATCGGAGAAATGCTCGACCATAAGCTTGGTCGTGACGATTCCGAGCTGAGTGGGCTTAAGTGATTTACCCTCTCTTGCCACGTATCCGCGGGAAATTATCGTAGTGACGATGGGAGCAAACGTCGAAGGACGTCCGATTCCCTTCTCTTCAAGGAACTTGATGAGCGAGCCCTCGTTGAAGCGCGCGGGCGGCTCTGTAAAATGCTGAACGGGGTTGAGTTCACGAAGAGCAAGGACATCGTTTTCCTTTATTTCGGGAAGAAGTCCCTTTCTTTCTTCACCCTCCTCAACGTAATCGTATACCGCCATAAATCCCGCGAACTTGACGGACGATCCCGATGCACGGAAATTATAAGCGCCGGCAGAGATCTCTGCGTTTACGGTATCGACCTGTGCGGACGCCATCTGAGAAGCGATGAAGCGGCTGAAAATAAGCTTATAAAGCTTATACTGGTCATTCGTGAGGTATTTCTTTATCATATCCGGCTCAAGCGCGATATTCGACGGGCGGATCGCCTCGTGCGCGTCCTGCGCTCCTGCCTTTGTCTTGTATACTCTTTTTGTACTCGGGCAGTGATCGGAGCCGTACTTTTCCGATATATAATTCTTTGCGTTTTCCGACGCCTCATCCGAGACGCGAAGCGAGTCGGTACGCATATAGGTAATAAGACCCTGCACGCCGCCGTTACTGCTTCCGACGTTGATACCCTCGTAAAGCTCCTGCGCGACCTTCATTATCTTCTGCGAATTGAAGCCGAGCTTCTTTGAAGCCTCCTGCTGCATCGTAGATGTCGTGAATGGCGGGAGAGGATTTCTCATTTTTACGGTCTTTTTGACCGAATTTACGGTAAAGGGCTGACCCGAAACGGCGTCAAAAACAGCCTTTGCGTCATTTTCGTTCTTAAGCTCGCTCTTTTTGCCGTTCTTGCCGTAATAATGAGCTGTGAGAACAGATCCGGACGCGGTCTGAAGATGCGCATCAATCGTCCAATACTCCTGCGGAATGAATGCGTTTATCTCGTTTTCGCGGTCAACGACGATTCTCGTCGCAACAGACTGAACGCGTCCTGCCGAAAGTCCCGAGCGAACGGTCTTCCACAGGAACGGGGAAAGCTTATATCCGACGATTCTGTCAAGGATTCTTCTCGCCTGCTGTGAATTGACAAGCTCGATATCAATATTTCGCGGCTCCTTGATAGCGCTCTTGATCGCGGTCTTTGTAAGCTCGTTAAAGGTTATTCTTTTCGTCTTTTCGATCGGAATACCGAGAACGTTCGCAAGATGCCAGGATATCGCCTCACCCTCGCGGTCAGGGTCGGTCGCAAAGTATATCTTCGATGCGTTCTTCGCCTCTTTTTTGAGCTCCTTTATGATGTCGCCCTTACCGCGGATATTGATATAATGAGCTTCGAAGCCGTTTTCTATATCAACGCCGAGTGAGCTTTTCGGAAGGTCTCGAAGATGGCCCTTTGACGCAACGACCTTATAGTTTGAACCGAGATAGTTCTTTATCGTCGGCGCCTTGAAGGGAGACTCGATTATTACAAGATTTGCCATTTATTTTCTCCTAAAGGGGATTTTATGATAATTTATAGGTTCCGCCGGGATTTGCGGTTATATGTCCCATTATTTCAAGCATCGTAAGCTCGACGAGGATATCCGTTATTGCGCTTTCGGTCTTTGCCGCGATCGCGTCGGAGGTCATTTCGCCCTCTTCCATAAGAAGAGTCAGTATCTGTCGCTGTTTACCCTCGACTCCGCTCGGAATAGTGTACGTTTTTTCTTCCTTAACGGGCTTTTCGATCTTCTTTTCCGATACGCGTGCACGCTTTTCGGCGTTTTCTTTACGGTTTTCGGAAAAGCTCGGAGCCTCGTTTGCAACGTAGGTTGCGGGTGCAAAATTGCGCGATCTGATCGCAGTAATTTTGTTCAGATCTATTTTCGACGGATAGAGGTTCTGGTATTCAACCAAAATATCCGCCGCGCCCGTTACCATTTTCGCGCCGTTCTGTATAAGAATATTGCTTCCCTCGCTGCTCATTTCACCGACCTTGCCGGGAAGAGCAAAAACGTCTCTGCCCTGCTTTATTGCGGTTTCTGCCGTTATGAGCGCACCGCTCTTTTTCGGTGCTTCAACGACCAGCGTGCCAAGAGAAAGGCCGCTTACTATACGGTTTCTCATCGGGAAATTTCTGCCTATGGGAGCAGTGAACGGGCGGAACTCGGTCATAACGAGTCCGTTCTTTATTATTTCATTCATAAGACCGACGTGCTCACTCGGGTACGCACGGTCGATTCCGCAGCCGAGGACCGCGACGGTATAACCGCCTGCGTCAAGGGCTCCTCTGTGCGCCATTCCGTCGACGCCCTTCGCCATGCCGCTGACAACTACCGCGCCTCCGCGCGCCATATCGTAAGCCATAGTATAGGCAGTGCGCGAGCCGTATTCCGTCATATCTCTTGTTCCGACCTCGGATATACAGACCTCGCGGTCGAGATCGACCAAAAATCCCTTATAGTAAAGCACTATCGGCTTACACGGGATCCTGTTAAGGCGCTTTGGGTAGAGTGCCGAATCGGGAGTCAGGATTCCGACGCCTTCGTTTGCACAGTATGCAATGATCTCTCTTGCACGATCGAGAGATTTATCGCAGAGCTTACTGAGCGAACGTGCCGTCAGATTCGGGATCCGCTCATAATCGCTTTTTTCTGCCGAATAGACCTTGTCGATCGACCCGAAAGCCGAGATCAGCACCTCGGGAAGCGCAGAGCCCTCTCCCAAAAGATTCTGAAGCCATATCCAATATAAGTTTTGACTGCCGTTTAACAACATATTATCTATCCTTTATATGACTGCCACATAAATACCGTCGCGGCAACGGCGGCGTTAAGAGATTCGACGCCCTCCGCCATTGGTATATATACTGTACCCGACGCCGCTTTTATTACATCGGGGGAAATGCCGTGGCCCTCGTTTCCGATAATGAATGCGGTCTTGCGTCCGACAGCAACCTCATTAAGCGGAAGCGATCTGTCATCTAGCACCGCCGCAAGGGTCGTATACCCGCCCTCGTTCATTTCTCTTACCGTATCTGTAAGGCTCGGAACATAGGACATACCTTGGCTGAACAGCGTTCCCATAGCGGCTCTTACCGTCTTCGGATTATATATATCGGCACAGTCGTCGCTCATTATTATCTCGTCGATCCCGAAGGCTGACGCGGTACGGATGATCGTTCCGAGATTGCCGGGATCGCGCAGCGACGAGAGGACGATAACGCGCTTATCGCTGTTTGCAAAGTCTTCCTTATTATATATTTTATTCATATTGTGGGATTTGTCAATATATTTTGCAACACAAATTATCCCCTCGGGAGCCTTTTCGCACGAGAGCTTCTCGTAAACGGAATCCGAAACGGTGATGACATCGCCGTTATATGCACTGTTTTTGCAGCATTCCGTCATCTTTTCGGTGGCAAAAACGCGGACGATATCCACGCCTCTTTTTACCGCCTCGTCAAAAAGCTTCACGCCCTCAAAAATAAAGAGGGAGCTTCTTTCACGGTACTTTTTCTCCTTAAGAGATGCCGTTTCGATTATAAGCGGGTTGCTTCTGCTTGTTATAAGCATAATTTTCTCCTTATGACTGAGTGAGATGATCACTCCGTTCATTTGCACTCTATTTGCCGCATCATTGTAGCACAAAATCGATGTTACTTTAATTTTGATATACGGTTGCTTCGCAACCTACACCTCATCCGAGGCTCTGCCTCTTGCACCATTCCCCTGAGGGGAAGGCAAGACAACGCACGTATTCTTTGCCACGTCATTGTAGGGACGGGCGTCCTCGACCGTCCGCACATAAACGATGTTAATTATTTTACAACGGCGGGAGCAAGCCCCCGCCCTACGATGATGTCCCACTCAAATACAGCAAAAACCCGGGCGAAGCCGGGTTTTTTAGCTCAGATATATTACTTAGCTGCCTTTGCCTTCTCACAAAGAGCTGCGAATGCTTCCTTATCGGAAACTGCGAGCTCAGCGAGCATCTTTCTGTTGAGGTTGATACCTGCGAGCTTAAGACCGTGCATGAACTGAGAATAGTTCATACCGTTAACCTTCGCCTGAGCGGAGATACGGGTGATCCAGAGAGAACGGAAGTCTCTCTTCTTCATCTTTCTGCCTGCGAATGCATAGTTGCCGCTCTTCATTACGGCCTGCTTAGCCATCTTGAAGTGCTTGGACTTGGAACCCCAGTAGCCCTTTGCGAGCTTGAGAACTTTATTTCTTCTTGCGCGTGTTGTAACTGCGCCCTTTACTCTTGCCATTTCTTATTTCCTCCTGTATTTTGGTAGTTGATCAACCGATCATTGCTCTTACGTTGGGAGCCATGGACTCGCTGAGGTATCCTGCCTTACGGAGGTGTCTCTTGCGCTTGGTTGTCTTAAGGTTGGTCTGGTGACGGCGGTTGATATGGTTGAACTTAACCTTGCCGCTCTTGGTGAGAGAGAATCTCTTGGACGATGCCTTATGTGTCTTGATCTTAGCCATTTTGTTTTCCATTTCCCGATGACTTCTGAATTTTTTCGGGCGTAAACCGACTTCGGTCACCGTCGAAGCCGACCCGTTTGTCGCAAAGCGACTTATTATTCGGTGGGTTTTTCTTCAGCCTTGGGCTTTGTTTTGCCGGGCTTGATGGGAGAGAGGAACATTATCATCGATCTGCCCTCCATTGCGGGCTGCTTATCAACGGTTCCCTTTTCGGCGCAAGCCTCCTCAAACTTCTTGAGAAGCTCTATGCCGAGCTCGGTATGACTGAGCTGACGTCCTCTGAACTTCACCATGACTCTGACCTTGTCTCCGCCCGAAAGGAAGCGGAGCGCGTGGTTTACCTTGGTATTGAAGTCGTTTACGTCGATATGGCAGGAAAGCTGGATCTCCTTGATCTCAGCGACCTGCTGCTTCTTTCTTGCTTCCTTCTCCTTCTTGTCGCGCTCAAAACGGAACTTACCGTAATCCATGATGCGGCAGACGGGAGGCTCGCCCTGGGGAGCGATGAGAACAAGATCGTAGCCCTTGTCGTATGCGTTTTCAAGTGCGGATGCCGCGCTGATAACGCCGATCTGCTCGCCCTCGGGACCGATTACACGGACCTGCTTTTGACGGCTGAAGCCGGGGAGGGAGAAGATCGCCTCATTGATTGTCATATCCTTAGAATTGGTTTTTGCGGCTATGGTAGAACACCCCCGAAAAATTTTTTGGCACCCGCATAAAAAATAAAAAAGCGCGGGCCTAAAGAAACAGATCCCGTGCAACACAAACCGCTTTCGCGGACAGATAGGATATCAACCGGCAAACCATTGTCTGACGGTGAGAGCGGTGCTCTGCTTCTTTTTAAGACAACTAATTATAGCACGGCAATTCCGCTTT
The DNA here is from genome assembly GCA_045540175.1 of Eubacteriales bacterium. GTDB lineage: Bacteria > Bacillota > Clostridia > Oscillospirales > CAG-272 > Colimorpha_A. Next base: position 62,832 of record JAZQGU010000047.1, read on the forward strand.
GTCAACAGCTTTTTGAAAAAAATTCAACTTTTTTTCGTTTCGTCAAACACTTGTTCTTGACAAAACGGATATTATGAGTTATAATTATCTCTCGAAGCGTCGTTTTTTGACGCAAAAGCACGAAAGGAGCGGATCAATATGCGTTTCAGCCCAAACGGAAAAGAACACACAAAGCGTTTTCACCCCGACGACAGGCGTTGCTGCAAGGTCGAATGCGTTTGCGCCTGCACCGGTATACTCTTCTTTTTGCCGCTGGTTTCGGTTCCCGGCTCTCGTTTCGGAAGATATTGGGCAAATCAGGGGCTTATCATCCTGTTTTTGGAGCTTCTGCTCCTTCTCGCGGGATTCTTCCTCTCCTGGATACTCGGGCTCCTTACTCTGATACCGTTTATAGGCATTGTTTTTAACATCATCAAGGTCATAGCCTTAATTGCTCTCGCGCTTACAGCACTGTTCGCAATAATTCTGCAAGGCTCCTTCGCCGCAAGAGGCAGAGCGATAGACCTTCCGTTTTTCGGATTCATGAGATTTATAAAATAAATCTTGACAAATTACGTTCCCGAGGCGTTTGCCTCGGGAATTTTCTTTTTTTAACCGTTGACTATCGGCGCGAAATGTGATACAATAAGCCTGTATTATTTTTTGGAGGCGCATTATGCAGACACTCGGATTCAATAACGACTTGTATATCAAAAAACAGTCTGAAATGATAGCTAAGAGAATAAGCGATTTCGGCGGAAAGCTCTACCTTGAATTTGGCGGTAAGCTCTTCGACGACTTCCACGCATCGAGAGTGCTGCCGGGATTTGCCCCCGACATCAAGCTCAAAATGCTCCTCAACATGGCAGACCGCGTCGAAATGGTCATCGTTATCAACGCCTCCGATATCGAAAACCAGAAGATACGCGCCGACATCGGAATCTCCTACGACGCCGACGTTCTCCGCCTCATAGACGCGTTCCGCGACTCGGGGCTCTACGTCGGAAGTATAGTTATAGGAAGATACACGGGACAAAAAAGCGCTGAGCTCTTCAAGGAACGCCTTGAGAGCCTCGGAATGAAGGTATACCTGCATTATCCCATTGAAGGATATCCGCTCAACGTAAAGCACGTTGTCAGCCCCGAGGGTCTTGGCAAAAACGAATATATCGAGACCGAGCGCCCGCTCGTCGTCGTTACGGCGCCCGGACCCGGAAGCGGAAAAATGGCGACCTGCCTATCACAGCTTTACCACGAAAATCTCCGCGGAGTCAAGGCGGGATATGCAAAATACGAGACCTTCCCGATATGGAATCTGCCTCTTTCCCACCCCGTTAACCTCGCGTACGAGGCGGCGACCGCCGATCTTAACGACGTAAATATGATCGACCCGTACCATCTTGAAGCGTACGGTAAGGCGACCGTAAACTACAACCGCGACGTTGAAAACTTCCCCGTTCTCCGCGCCATTTTCGAGAAAATATACGGAAAATGCCCCTATAAATCCCCGACCGATATGGGTGTAAATATGGCGGGCTTTGCTATTTTTGATGATGAGGCAGTTAAAAATGCCGCAAAGCAGGAGATTATAAGAAGATATTATAATGCGCTTGTAAGCGCAAGGCAAGGCTTGTCCGAGCAAAGTGACGCAAGTAAAATAGAGCTTTTAATGAAACAGGTCGGCACTACCGTTAAGGACCGTCCCGTAGTAGAGGCGGCGCTTAAAAAGGCG
>JAZQGU010000048.1:0-23015 GCA_045540175.1 Eubacteriales bacterium
CACGTTGTTCGTAGGGCGGGGGCTTGCTCCCGCCGTTACAAAACGATGTTACATCCCTTTGGCACACCTCATCCGACCTCGTTCAGCTTCGCCTCACTCGGCCACCTTCCCCAAGGGGAAGGCAAGACGAAAAATCCCCGAGGCTACTGTCTCGGGGATGTTTCTTATTCTACGGTTATGAAGCAAGGTTCTGCGCTCGTTAAGGTTATTGTGTAAGCGCCGTTTTCGGGTACAAGATCGATCGTTTTATCGGTGGTGTAAAGCGTTGCCTTACCGTTTACCTTGACCGTGAGTGTATTTTCCGATGCGGAATCATACTCTTCGGGGGAAACGAAAACTGCTTCCTTTTCGCCGTTTGCGAATTTACCGACAAGCACTTCCTTTGTGCTCTTGATGCTTTCGAATGCGCCGTGAGTGGTTTCGGTTCCTCTCACTGTGTCGACGCAGGCGTACTTTATATATTCCTTTGAAAGGGCGATCATTTTATGATTGACCTTTTTCATTTTCTCGTACTGCTCGGTCTTGTTTCCGTCTGCGTCGAGGACGTTATGGTTCCACCAGCCCGCAGAATAGCATGCCCACGATACTGCCGATGCGCCGTATGCCATTGCGCTGAATGCCTGGAATGCAAGCTCTTCTTCGGTTACAAAGTGGTCGGGGTCAAGGGAATTTACCTGAAGTACTGCGTAAAGCTTTTTGCCGTATTCCTTACAGCAGTCTGCGGCTGTTTTGAGGTCGGAGAAAAGACGGTCGGGGCTTGAGGTGAGGTAGTAATGGTCGAAGCTGAGATACGGAAGGTTTACGTTCTTTGCGTATATATCAACGTAGTCCTTATAGGTCGGTACTCCAAGCTCCTTTTCGGTCTGCTCCTCGGTGTTTGAGGCAAGCATACCGTACGAGGGGTATATATTAAGATATGGGAATTTCGACGGCGCGAGCTCTTTCATAAGCTCTATCATCTGTCCGTAATACGGGAAATCAAGGCTTGACGGCTCGTCTCCTGCGTCGATGCCGACGATCGCGGGGTGGTCAACAAAGGCATTTATACCGTTTATATACGCTTCCCTTTTATTCGTTTCGCACATTGTTCCCGCGTTTTCGCCGTGACCGCCGAACCAGCCCGGAACTACGCCCCCAACTACTGCCGATACGCCGTATTTTTCGAAGAGGTCGAGCATTTCTCTGTCGTTATCGACTCCGAAAACGAGATCAATTCCGCTTTCGCCTAGGTCTTTTACGCCCTGCTCTGTTCTTGCGTTTTTCTGAAAATAGTAGGTTCCGATATGGAATTTATCAAAAAAAGTGTTCATTGGTGCTCTCCTTTTTTCTCGCTTTGCGCGTTCTGACGCCATTATATCATTTAAAATCTCATTAGGCAAGGTTTTGAGTAAAAAAAGCGCCGATTTTCGGCGCTTTTTCGTTATTTGATCTTGATTTTTATATCGCCTGTGTCGGTTTTTATCTCGCATTTACCGCCCGTTGTCGTTTTTGGGACGTTAATATCTCCCGTATCGGTTCTTGCGATGAAAACCTTTTCGGTAAGCAGCGTTCCTTCAACGTCACCTGTGTCGGTTTCGATAAAGATCTCAGATGCGTCGGCGCCCTTAAGCTCAACGTCGCCCGTGTCGGTTTCGATATCGAATTTTCCCGATGCGATCACGTTTTTCAGCTCAACGTCGCCCGTATCGCCATTGACTATCAGATCTTTGCAGGTCACGTTCGTCAGCTCTATATCACCTGTTGAGACCTTAGCTTTTATATTTTCCGCGCATTCGGCATTTATGAGCTTAATATCGCCTGTGGTGGTTGTTATTTGGATATTTACGGCGGTCACGCTTTTAACGTATACGTCGCCTGTCGTCAGCTTGACAGATACTGTATCAAAAGAAAATCCTTCGGCGATTCTGATATCGCTTGTGTGCGACTTGATATTAAGCGACTCGTATTTTTCATCGGGGAGGTAGACAGTTATTTTCGGTCTGTTGAAATCGATGCCGATAAGCATTTTCCAACTGAAGTCTGTCTTCTGCTCTAACACAAGCGTGCCTTCTGAGAGCGTAACTGTGTGGTTTTCTGCTTTCGGAAGATGGGTTACGATCTTGGTTTTTCCGTCGGTAGAACGCAAGATCTTTATGTCTGTGGTGTCTGAGATCAGAGATATTTTTTCGATACTCTCTTCAAAAATATATGTGTTGTCTTCGTATTTTACCGTTGACAGCTTCATGAAGTCCCAGCCGTAAACCGACATTGCAGCCGTGAATATTATTGCTCCGACCAAAATGAGGAGGGATGCGATCAACATGGAAATCTTCATTATCTTTCTCATTACGCCGCCTCCTTTTTGATGAACATACCTTTAATCAGTATAAAGATGCGGACTGTCAGCTTGACTATTGACTTTGAAAGTGCCAGACAGCCGTAGAAAGCGAACACCGTGAGTCCCGCGCATATCAAAGAACAGCCGATGAATGCGACTCCCGTAAGCGCTTTTGCGCCGAATAAATAAGTGATACCGATCACGAGAAGATAGATGCTCGAAACGCCGAGCGCAAGAAATACCGACCACAGCGATATTATTCCCGCCCACACAGATACATAAAGCGAAATTCCGACTACGAATGCCGCGCTTATAAGAGGCAGCCAAACGGGAATTCCAAGAATCAGAAGAGCGATTTCCCAGCCGGCAAGTTTCCTTTTCGGTTTTGGCTCAATCACCGGCGCAGGCTCGTATTTGATCTGCGGAGATTCAGCCAATATTCCCTTTGCGATCTCATCTATGTCTCCGACCGCCGCGACGGCTTCTTCCTCGCTTAAGCCCTCTTCCATTCGGTCCTCTATCATTTCGCTGTAAAAATTGAGGCGTTCCTCAATCTCACTTTTCGGCATTGCCGATAGCTTTTCGCTCAGCTCCAAAAGAAATTGTATTTTTGTCATCGTGTCACTCCTCCTTTGCCACAAAATTGTATATCGAAACTATTTCTTTCCATTCGTTTTTGAATTCTTCTATTCTGATCCGCCCTGCATCGGTTATCCTGTAATACTTACGCAACCGCCCGCCGTGCTCTGCCGTCCATACTGTCAGCATATTCGCACTTTCAAGACGCTTTAGGATCGTATACAGGGTCGATTCGGAAAGCTCGATATACGGCTTCATATCCTTTATTATCTTGTATCCGTACGAATCCTCGTTCTTTATCGCCGCAAGAACGCATACGTCAAGCAGTCCTCTTTTCAACTGAATATCCATTCTATACCTCCCGTTATGTAATACATCATATCACGAGGTATTGCTTTTGTCAATAGGTTTTTTAAAAAAAATCTCTTATATATTGCGATTTCGGCTGATTTGTATTATAATGAATGAAGATAAGTCATTTTTTGAGGAAGCGAAATATGAAATTACCCGAAGCTTTCTGCGCGCGGATGAAAATGATGCTTGGAGATCAATATGAGGCATTCGTCTCATCTTATGACCGCCCGATCACACCTTCATTGCGTCTGAATCCTTTGAAAAAGAATAATATTGATCCTACCGACATTTCGGACATGCCGTGTATAGGCAACCGTGTTCCCTGGGCGGAAAATGGGTATTATTACAATCCCGATAGTGAATTTCGTCCCGGAAAACATCCCTATCACGAATCAGGAGCATACTACATTCAGGAAGCAAGTGCGATGCTTCCTGCCTCCCTTTTCCCTCCGGTGCCGAATGACAAGGTGCTCGATCTTTGCGCTGCGCCGGGCGGTAAAAGCACACAGCTTGCGGCAGCTCTCAATAGCTGCGGACTTCTCGTTTCAAACGAGATCCATCCTCAGCGTGCTTCTATACTGTCACAGAATATTGAGAGAATGGGCATTCGTAATGCAGTTGTTACCTGTCACGCACCCAGTGAGCTTGTTCCGCATTTTCCTTGCTATTTCGACAAGATCGTCGTCGATGCGCCCTGCTCGGGCGAAGGAATGTTTCGCAAGGAGGAGCAGGCGCTTACGATGTGGAGTCAGGAGAACGTCGATATCTGCTCGGAACGCCAGAAAGATATTCTTGAATCCGCTGCGGGGATGCTTAAGCCCGACGGGTATTTGACCTATTCGACCTGCACCTTTGCTCCCGAGGAAAATGAGGGCGTAATCCTTCACTTCCTGCGCAATCATCCCGAATTTGAGGTTGTTGAGCCGATAAACCAAGCAGTACTTGATTGTATCGGAAAAGGGTTTATCGACAGAGGAAATCCCGCGTGGGTCGACGGCGGAAAAGAGTATGCCGAACAGCTTGAAAGAACGCTTCGCATCTTCCCGCATCACGCAGACGGCGAAGGGCATTTCGCCGCGCTTTTGCACAAATCGGCTGACGCACCGATGCAGAGCATAAAGGAACGAAAAAACGACAGAAAAAAGCCGAAAGATAAAAATAATGCGCGTGGACAAATATCCCCCGACAGCGCATTCAAGCTTTTTTCGGAATTTATAAAAAGCGTAACCGACGAGAGTTTTGACGGCATTCCCTGCCTTTTCGGAGAACAGCTTTATCTCTGCCCCCGTGATCTGCCGTCGCCGATTGATGGTTTACGCACGCTTCGCCAGGGCTTGCATCTCGGGACTGTGATCGGCGGAAGCAGATTTGAACCGTCTCACGCATTGGCTTTAGCAATTGATCTTGATAAGGTTAAAAACAACTTCTCGGTAGATTCCGATACCGCGCGGTCTTATCTACATGGTGAGGTTATTCCCTGCCGTGACGAAAAAGGATGGTATATAATCACCAACGGCGGCTTTCCTCTCGGTTGGGGCAAGGCAAGTAACGGAATGATGAAAAACCATTACCCAAAGGGTCTGAGAAAGCCTTAACAATAATCAGAAACAATATATAATCATAAAGGTACATAAAAATGAAAAAGGTATTATTCCCATACGGTAAAGAAAAACTGTCACACACCTTCGGCGATGAGCTGATTGCTGTTCTGGAGCCGTCGATAAGCTCATACGTTCCCGAGGCGGACGGTGCCGAGCTGGTCAGACGTGCGATGGCAGATCCCGTTTGCTCCCCCAAGCTTTCCGAGCTTGCAAAGGGTAAAAACAAGGTCGTTATCATCGCAAGCGACCACACTCGTCCCGTTCCGAGCAAGATAATCATTCCTCAGATGCTTTCCGAGATCAGAGAAGGAAATCCCGATGCCGACATCACTATATTGATCGCAACGGGTTGTCACCGCGGCACTACCAAAGAAGAGCTTGTTTCAAAATTCGGAGAGGATATTGTCAATAGCGAGAAGATCTATGTTCACGACTGCGATGAGCGCGATATGCTCGTAAATATCGGAATTCTTCCGTCGGGCGGTGAATGTGAGATCAGCCGTCTTGCTTATGAAGCGGACCTGCTCGTCAGCGAGGGATTTATCGAGCCTCATTTCTTCGCGGGATTTTCCGGCGGACGCAAGAGCGTCCTTCCCGGCGTTGCGGGCAGAAAGACAGTGCTTGCAAACCATTGCTCAGAGTTTATTGCCGATCCCAAGGCGCGCACGGGAATTCTTGACGGGAACCCGATCCACGCCGATATGATCTGGGCAGCGAAAAAGGCTAACCTTGCTTATATTGTCAACGTAGTTCTCGATCCCGAAAAAAGAGTCGTTTACGCCGTTGCGGGAGATGCTGAGGCGGCGCACAAGAAAGGCACAGATTTTCTTTTCTCGCTATGCGGTGCGGATGCGGTCGACGCCGACATCGTCATTACGACAAACGGTGGATATCCGCTTGACCAAAACGTTTACCAGGCTGTCAAGGGTATGACGGCGGCTGAAGCTACCGTAAAAAAGGGCGGCGTCATAATTATGCTGGCGAAATCGGGCGATGGAATCGGCGGAGATCATTTTTACCATCAGCTCGCCGACGAGCCCGATATCGGCAAGACGATGAACGTATTTCTTTCACGAGGCAGAAACGAGACGGTTCCCGACCAATGGCAGACGCAGATATTTCTGCGTATTCTCGAGCACGCAAAGGTTATATACGTTTCCGAGATGGCGGACGAAGTTGTCAAAGAAATGCATATGACTCCCGCTCATTCTATCTCCGAGGCGATCGAGATCGCTAAAAAAACCGTTGGAGATGAGCCAAGGATCGCGGCAATTCCCGACGGTGTATCAGTAATGGTGAGGGCAAAGTAATGAAGGCAGTTATAGCTATTGATTCGTTTAAGGGAAGCCTTACCTCGCTCGAGGCGGGCGAGGCTGTAAAGGAAGCCATTCTCCGCAGACACAAGGATGCGGAGGTGCTCGTGCGTCCTCTTGCAGACGGCGGGGAGGGTACTGTTGAAGCGATGGCAGCAGGTCTCGGCGGTGAAACTGTCGAAGTCTCTGTTACCGGGCCGCTTGGCGAAAGGGTGAATGCCGGATACTGTATCGTAGGCGGCAAGACCGCTGTTATCGAAATGGCGGCGGCATCGGGTCTTCCCCTCGTTCCGAGCGACAAGCGCGACCCTATGGTCACGACGACCTACGGTGTCGGAGAACTGATAAAAGACGCTCTCAAACGCGGATGCCGTTCCTTCATCGTCGGAATAGGCGGAAGCGCGACGAACGACGGCGGAACAGGTATGCTTTCCGCTCTCGGATTTGATTTTCTTGACAATAAAGGTGACAGGGTATCCCTCGGAGCTAAGGGGCTTGAAGATCTTCATTCAATATCGAAAGATAACGCTCTTCCCGAGCTTAGCGAATGCTCCTTCAGAGTCGCCTGCGACGTAAGCAATCCTCTATGCGGAGAGCGCGGTTGCAGTGCCGTTTACGGCCCGCAAAAGGGTGCGACACCCGAGACTGTGAAGATAATGGACTCTTGGCTTTCCCTTTATGCCAAAAAGTGCAAAAGCGTATTCCCCGACGCCGATCCCGATTATCCCGGCGCAGGCGCGGCAGGCGGAATGGGCTTTGCCTTCAAAACCTTCCTCGGCGCTTCTCTTGAATCGGGAATCGGAATCATTCTTGATGAAACGGAGCTTGAAAAGTATATCAAGGATGCCGACATCGTCGTAACGGGCGAAGGCAGGCTCGACAGTCAGACAGTTATGGGAAAGGCACCGATAGGTGTTGCAAAACTCGCAAAGAAGCACGGAAAGAGAGTCATTGCTTTCTCGGGCTGTGTGACCGAGGATGCCGAGATAGTAAACGACCACGGAATCGACGCATTCTTCCCTATTCTTCGAGGCGTTACGACTCTTGATGAAGCGCTTGACCGCGATAACGCCTACAACAACCTGAAGGCTACCGCATACCAGGTGTTTGCATTGATATAAAAAAAGAACGCGGAAATGTCTGTTGTTCTTATCGGAGAATTTGAAAGTGTACTCATTTTCCGTCAAGAAGAACCAGCATTGCATTTGTATGTACAAATGCACTTGGGCAATAGCCCAAACCCACTAACAACAAAAAAGAGAAGATTCGTTTATTACGATTCTTCTCTTTCTTTTTGTCTGATAAGTGATATGCTGACTAAAGTCAGCGTGATATTTTTTTGGAAAATTACTCGCCTATGGCGAGATATTTTCAAAAAAGTGATATGAAACCGATCGGTTTCGTGATATTCTATTCGCCCTAAACTGTCCGCAGGACAATATCACTATGCGTAGCATAATATCACTGCGAAGCAATATAACTCGCCGTCAGGCGAATAGAGTTGCGTGATACTCCGTTAAGAGTATCACGCTAATCCGCGTTCTTTTTTTAATTATTTCTTTTTCTTAACAATTATCACTACGATAACCGCACCGGCTATAGCCGATACGACCACAGCTATAATTATCGGAAGAACGTAATTATCGTCCTTCTTATTACTCTTATCACCTTCTCCGTCGGTCGTGACGGTAGGATCGGTCTCGTCGGGAACAGTTGTATCCGATCCGCTTTCGGTTGTTGATCCGTCGGTAGTTGTGTTATCGGTTGTGCTACCATCAGTGGTACTACCATCGGTGGTTTCGTTTCCGCCTGTTGTTCCGCTGCTTCCGGGATTGGTTTCGGGAGGTGTTGTTTCATCGGCATGACCGCATCTATCACAAACGTTATCGTTTCCGTAGCTATGTCCCAGCGCCTTACCGTCTGTAGCATTACACTTCGAGCAGGTCTTGGGAGTATCGCAGTCTGCATCAATCCAATTATGCTTTGTCGCTTTTATTACCTGTCCCTCGTTAATGACCTCTTTACAAGCGGTACACTTGATCTTTCCCGTGTGTCCGTCAACTGTACAGGTAGGAGCCTTTGCGCCCTCGACTGTGGTGTTTTTATGGCTGCAGGTCGGTGTCGATGAGCCCGAATCAGAGCCCGAGCCCGTGTATACCGTAATGCTATACGCGCGGCATTGTGCGGAGAGCCCCGTATAGGTAACGGAGTCAACGGGAGCTGCAAATACAACTGTAACGATTCCGTTATTTTCGGTAGCGCTCGCGCCATCGGGCGCGTTCAGCCATCCGTCGATGCGCTTTTGCTCGAGTCCTTCACAGTTGATCTCAAGCTTGGTTATGCCGGGATATTCTATGATAACGTCCGAGCCCTTATAGAAGCGTCCCGGATTGAAGTAATCCGCAACGTCGCTCTGCGAGCCCGCCTTATTATTGGTAACAGTGATGCCGCTCTGAGCCCAAACCTGCTTGTTAGAATTGAACTCGGTACGGTTCGCTACGTCAGCAAAGCTTATCGTTACTGTCGTGCCGCTCGAGCTTGTCGGTTCAGCCGCTCCGCAAACGGTACACTTTTTATTTTCGTATTTATGTCCGACTGCACCAACCTTATCACCCGTATAAGTGTCACCGCAGAGCTTGCAGGTATACGTTGTAAATCCACCGCTCACACAGTTGGGCTTTACAACAACAGAAGAATAATCATGTTTGCAGGGTGCGGGAGGAGTATCAGTGTTTCCGTCTCCCGTATTACCACCCTCGGTCGTACCGCTTCCGTCGGTCGTATACATACGGGCAATATAGTCGGTATCCTTCAGCTTGGACGAGGTGAGGACACTCATGGTATAATACGATCCGTACGTACCGATATAGCTCGGTTCGCCCGAGACCTTGGTAGTAAGAGCGTTTTTCGAGCTGTCCCAGGTATATACTGAGGAAGCAGTTGTGCCAAATGTAAAGTTATAGTGCTGCTTGCCGTCGGTACCAGTTGCAAGGACGAGGTTTATATACTTCTTGGTGCTTCCGTCCTTGAAATAGAGGTAATAACCGCCTGTTGCATTCTCGACAAACACATCGACGCCCTTTGTCTGATCGGTATCCGTTGCGCCGTAGAAGCCCTTCATGGCTCCCGTGAAATAGTATTCCATGCCTGCCGCATCTGAGTAGATGCCGATCTTGTACGCCTTGCCTACGGTGACCGAAGTAGCGTAAGTGGGCTTAACGGGCTCCTTTTCTCCGCAATTTGTGCAGGTGCCGGAAACGTATTTATGCTCTTTTGCATCAACGTAGTTTGTCTTGTAGCTGTATCCGCAGCCCGAGGTCTTACAGGTGAAGATCGTGTATCCCTTTGTCGTACAGGTTGCCGCTATGACTGTTCCCGCGTCGAAATTATTATGGCTGCACTTCTTGTTTGCCGAGCTTGAGGGAGTCGACATTCCGGAGGGAATCTCCTCTCCGAAAAGAAGGAATCCAAGCTCGGGATAGTCTACAAATACGTTACGGGTACCCGTGATGGATTCTACCGCGTCATTACGTCCAAGCTCCCAAGTATCGACGGGGTCGGCTTCCATCCACTCAAGCATTACGTCGAGGCTTTCCATTACGCCGCTCTTACCCCATGCGTAGTTGCGGTTACCCCAGCGAACGTAAACGTAAAGGAAGATGCGCGCGACGTCACCGCGAAGGTCGTACTTATTATTCGACTCGCTATTGGGATTATAATATCCGCTGCTCTTACCGTAGGCGGTATTGCCGCGGGAGCTGTTTTCACTCGTAGATGTGGGGCGGAGCATCATAATATCATTTTCGTCGTTTCCGCCGAGGCCCTTACTGTTCGGCCAGGTGTGCTCGCGGTTCCATCCGCCTGCTCCCCAGGAGGGTCCGATCTGATTGCCCGAATAGAAGGAGGATATCTTTCCACCGCTATTCTGACAGTCGGTGTACTGGAAGAGATTCTTCGTTGCATCATAGCTGGTAATATAGCTATGTGCGTCGGTCATAAGCTTCTGCAGCTGCTTGAACAGCGCGCTGTTCGGCGCGTCTGAGGTGCCTGTACCGCCCGAATATGCCGAAAGCGCCTCGTATGAAATATTGCTTTCGTAGAACTTTTCGGCATTTGGCGACATAAACGTCGCTACAGTTCCTCGTGTACCCCAGTTGTATATGTATTTCCCGTTGTACACGTAGTTTACTTCCGCGGCGTGCGAATGTGTTTCGAATACCGGAAGTAATGTCACGCACCAAACCAGCGCAAGAATCAGCGCCAGTCCGCGTTTCATAAAGTCTTTCATATAAGTCTCCTTACGCAAGCTATTATATATCTAATATAGTTTAGCTTAATTTTCAACTAAAATCAAGAGCTTTTGTGAAATATATGTCGAATTATCTTTTTTAAAGAAAAATGTAAAACATACTTGACATTTGGTTTTTTGTATGTTATGCTGATAATGTAAAGCGCACTTTACTTTTTGGAGGAATTATTTTGAACAATAAAATCAGAGAATTACGAAAAGACGGTAAGATCACTCAGGACGACCTTGCGGCGGCAGTAGGCGTTACGCGTCAGACCATAATTTCGCTTGAAAACGGAAAATACAACGCGTCGCTTCAGCTTGCACATAAGATCTCCGCGTATTTCGGACTTACCATAGAAGAAGTTTTTATTTTTGAGGAGGAATGATTTATGGATTTCAGAAAAAAGCTTAAAACAAGACTATGTGTCGGAATCACCTATATCATACTTGGAATAGCAATAACTGTAGTTTCTATTATCAGTAAAACGGAAAATCAGTTTATATCGTCCCTTGGGCTAGCGTTTGTCGTTTTGGGCATCGTTCGTATAAGAAATTTTTTTATAATAACGAAAAACGATGAGACCGTCAGAAAACACGAAATCGCAGAGACTGACGAAAGAAACGTGTCGATTGCAAATAAAGCAAGAAGTTCCGCATTTATCCTGTATGTTTTCATCTCCGCACTGTTCGTTATAGTGATGGGGATCATTGGCAAGTCTGAGATCTCCCAGTGGGCATCGTATTCTGTTGCTCTTCTTGTGGCGATCTATTGGATATTCTATTTTATATATCAAAAGAAATCGTAAAAGCATCCCCGACTGACGTCGGGGATGCTTTTAATTCGTCAAAATAAAGTTTTTCACTCTCGGGTGGAAACAGAGGTAGATCATCGGCAATAGCGATATCGCACTTCCGATCGCAAATACGATATACAGAGGGAAAAGGTCTCCGAGCACGCCGTAAAGGACGGTTGAAAGCGCCGATCCGCCAACACAGGCAGACTGCACGAAGCCGAGTATCGCGCCGCGGTTATCCTCGGGAAGCGCAAGCATAAGCGACGCGTTGAAGACCGCGTTTCCCGCGCAGTTCATAAATGCTCCGAGAAAGCCGAATATGCACATCATAATGAAGCTTTCAGTCAAGAACGCCTGCACCATAAAGACGACTGAAGAAGTAAAGCTGATCGCCATTACCCAAAAGCGTACCTTGGGTTTCAGCTTGATTATTCCAAGGAGAACTACGCAAATGAGCGACGCAACCGTCGTTATCGACATGAGGTAGCCGTACATATCGACCGAAAATCCCTTTTGCATACAGAATGGGAGCATGAGGGAAAACGATCCTGCGGAAAGGAAATTAAGTATTATCGCGCACGGAATAAATATTTTAAGACAAGGCTCGGAAAAGACCGTCCTTACAGCTGATCCCATATCGCGCAAAACGCCCTTTACCGTTACCGATTCACCTTGTCGGAGTGTTTTCGGAACGCGTATAAAAAGCTCGCTGACTGCTGAGTACAGATTGCTTAAACCGTTGATTATCACGATTAGCGGAACGCCGAAAAACGCGACCATCACGCCGCTGAAAGCCGTGCCGACGGTATTGATAAGCGAGCTTGACGCGGAAAATACCGACTGACCGCGGACCATATCGTCACGCGGAATAATATCAAGCAAAAGCGTGTTTGCGGCAGGAGAATAAAAGACGCTTCCGAATGCGGCAAGGAACGCGGCTATAAGAACGCCTGCGATGCTCAGTTTATTCATATAAGCAAAAATACCGACCGTTATCATCACCGCACTCTGCATAAGGTCGAGCCCAACCATTACCCATTTGCGGTTAAGCTTGTCTACAATGCTTCCGCAGAACGGCGAGAGAAACATCGTAACGAACATCGAGACCGCCGACATAACTCCCATGAGTGCACTTGAGCCGGTTTGATCGTACACCCAATATCCGATAGCGACGCTATACATAAGGTCGCCGAGGGTACTGACCGTGCTGCCCTGCAAAAGCAGTATAAAATCCTTGTTCCAAAGCTTTTTCATAAAAGTATCCGTCCCGTGTAATTCACTAACGCCATTATAACATAAAAATCAAGCATCTTGTAGACCGGTTTATAACCTCTTGATGCTTGATTTTTACCTGATAGTATTACAACATTTTTTCGTCGTAAACAGCACGGACACCACCGATAAATTTCGGTCGGGTACGAGCGGCTACGACAAGAGCCTCACCGATGTGGTCGTTAGTTAAACGCACGGGAACCGCGACCTTTTTGAGGTGCATTCCGATAAGGGTGAGACCTATGTCAAGCCCTGCGTCTGCCTTAATTTCTTCAACAACAACGGGATCGGTAAACGACTTATACGCCTGAGTCGCCATTGATCCGCCTGCTTTCGGCTGAGGAATTACGTTCACTGCTTCAAGATTCGGTACCGCTTCCCTCTCGATAACTACTGCGCGATTAAGATGCTCACAGCATTGAAATGCGAGGTATATTCCTTTCTCTTGCGCACATTCGTAAAGCGCAGAAAATACCTCCGCCGCCGCTTCGGGCGCGGAATTCGTTCCGATCCGAGAACCAAGTATCTCGCTCGTAGAACAACCGATTATCAGTATATTCCCCTTTTTAAGCGACGCCTTTTCAATGATCTCCGTCACCGTAAGACGCGCTTCATCGTATAGTGTTTTCATAGTAAATAATTGCTCCTTAATTACGATTCTAATGCGGTGAATAGCATTACCCTGCCAATGCGTACGTTTTCACAAGAGTAAACAGATCCAATAACTCCCCTACCTGCAAAAAAATCATAGACCGTCGGTTTTGTTACATAACTGATAGAATGCTACTGCAGAAGCGGCGGCAACGTTCAGCGAATCAACACCGTGGTACATGGGTATTTTTACGGTATAATCACAATCTGATATCATCGCATCGGAAAGCCCGTCGCCCTCTGTTCCCATAATGATAGCAAGTTTTTCTTCGCTTGTCAGCTGTGGATCGTTTATCGAAACGGAATTATCCTTGAGCGCCATCGCCACGGTCTTGAATCCGAGCGCCTTGATCTCATCAAGGTTTTCGCTGCCTAAAAACGTCCATTCGATCTGAAAGACCGTTCCCATGCTGACCCTCGCGGCGCGTCTGTACAAAGGATCGGAGCAACCGGGAGTGAGAAGCACGGCATCCATTCCGAGCGCCGCTGCCGATCGTATTATTGCACCGACGTTTGTCGGGTTCATAACCTTATCGAGAACTACTATTCTGCTTTTGCTTTCGCAGATCTCCTTTACCCCGAGAAGCTTTTTTCTCCTCATAGCACAGAGCATGCCTCTTGTAAGCTTAAAGCCCGTGAGCTGAGTCAAAACGTCAAATTCGGCGCAGAAAACGGGAATATTCCCTATTCTGCCAAGAATATGCTTTCCCTCACCCTCGATATGTCTTTTTTCCATAACACACGAGATAGGCTCGTATCCTGCATCGAGAGCACGCTCGATGACCTTTGGGCTTTCAGCAATAAACATTCCCTTTTCGGAAAACTCTCTATTTAACAGTTGACCCTCACTGAGACGCGCATATACGTCTAAATCGGGATCGAAAAAATCTGTAATTTCTTTAATGTTAACCATGTTTGATCTGAACTCATCCATCAGTGGCGCCTTTCTCCTCGCTTATAGCTTCCAACACTGTATGGAAATTCAATTACCGTAGGACTATCTTCAAGCTCCAGAACCTCCTTGGATCTTTCAGCCAGCACTACGTTCGGATAATACCAATTCCCGGTTTGTAGCGCCCGTGCCGGAGTTGCCAGGTACGTATCCGTTACGAGGACTGTATCTGCATCTATAAACAGATCGAAAGGCAGATACGGATTCCAGGAATGGTGAGGAGTATCCACCGCTGTAAGCTTGAAGTAGTCCTTATCATAGATATTCATAACGTGATCCATAGATCCCTTATCGGCATCGCCCGTTAAAAGTACCTTTTGTTCTTCAATATTCAGCATACACCACGTACTGCTGTCATTGAAGTTTGCCCTCTTGGTGTTTTTGAGAAAATCAGTACTGTAGTAACAATTTCTTGGAAGTTGTTCCTGGGTAAAGACTATGTCTATTGATATATCGTCAAAATAATACCTCTGACCGATCCTGGGCCTGTAAATCGGCGGATGTCCGCCATCGCTCGTTTTCAGAAGCATAGTGGCTTCTCTTACCTTTTTTTCGTCCTCAAGCGCGCCCATATCAAGCTCGAATACATCCTCTGCGGGAGTATTGCAATAGAAGCCGTCTACCGTAATGGCTTTCGCATCGGAAATTCCGTTTAGAAAATCACCTATGAGTCCGCAGTGATCTCTATGCAAATGGCTGATGAACCACGCCTCCACAACGGGCTTTTCCCCTTCGGGGAGAAGATCCTTCATATATCTCAAAAGATATACACTCTCACCGGGAAGTCCTCCGTCACTGATTATAAAATGGCGGTTCTTGAGTTGAATGAGAAAGCTGTTTCCAAACGCTTTCAAAGGAATGTTATGCAGCGTTGTCTTAGCATCGCGTTTTTCGTCGGTATAGACACTTCTTTTCAGATGTGGTGACATCGGCACGGTCTCACAAATGCAAAGATAGGTAGTCTTTGTTCTGATAAGATAGGTGAGAGTGCAGGATATACCATCCTTTTCATATGAGGAGCATCTGATATAGTCGTATATCTCTTTTCTTTGCGCCTTACTACTGCGCGCCTGCTCATTATCATAGCACAAGCTGTAACCCTGCTCTTTCAGGCGGGATTCAAATACCTTGTAAGCCATAGCGTCGCTGTCGTAGGCAACGGTGATAATATAGTTACCCTCGCCGTAGCACACTGCCTCCGCGGTGTTCATATTGATCTCTTTTATTGCACCGAAAAGCTTTTCAGTCATAGCGTGTTCCTTTCCGATCTTAAACCTTAGTTTCACTAATCTCAGCTATTTGATATACTTTATCTCGCAATATCTCTTGCGACATGAACACCGCTTGCAGATGCGTGGGAAAGTGAGTGGGTAATACCGCTTCCGTCCCCGATAATATACAGTCCCGGATGGCAGGATTCGAGTTTTTCGTTTACCTCGACCTCCATATTATAGAACTTGACCTCGACGCCATAAAGAAGTGTATCGTCGTTCGCAGTACCGGGTGCGACCTTGTCAAGGGCGTATATCATCTCGATAATACCATCGAGCAGACGCTTCGGCAATACGAGACTCAGGTCACCGGGGGTTGCCTGGAGAGTCGGCGCGAAAAAGGAATCACTCATTCTGTTAGGAGTCGAACGCTGTCCGCGTATAAGATCTCCGAATCGCTGAACGATAACTCCGCCTCCGAGCATATTGCTCAGACGCGCAATCGATTCACCGTAGCCGTTAGAATCCTTAAACGGCTCTGAAAAGTGCTTCGCCACAAGAAGCGCAAAATTGGTATTCTCGGTCTGAAGCGCAGGATCCTCGTAGCTGTGACCGTTTACTGTAATTATTCCGTTAGTATTCTCATTTACGACTGCGCCGCGGGGATTCATACAGAACGTTCGTACCTTATCTCCGTACTGCTTCGTGCGGTAAACGATCTTGCTCTCGTACAGCTCGTCTGTAAGATGTGCAAATACTGCCGCGGGAAGCTCAACGCGCACACCAATATCGACTCGGTTTGACTTCGTGGGTATTTTCAGGTCGTTACATACCTTTTCCATCCACTTACTTCCGCTTCTGCCGACAGAAACGATACATTTTTCGCATTCGCAAATTTTGCCGTTATACTTCACAGCGTATCCCCCGCCTATGATCTCAATGGAATCAACGGGTGTATCGAAGAAGAAATCGACCTTGTTTTGCAGATATGCATAAAGGTTTTCAAGAACGACGTAATTTTTATCTGTTCCCAAATGGCGTACCGAAGCGTCAAGCAGATGAAGGCCGTTCTGAATACAAAGCGTTTTAAAGCGTGTACCTGCCGTCGAATAAAGCTTTGTTCCCTCTCCGCCGTATTGGAGGTTGATCTCGTCGACGTAATGCATCAGATCAAGCGCCTGCTTTTTGCCGACATACTCGTAGAGCGTACCGCCGAAATCGTTCGTAATATTATATTTTCCGTCCGAGAAAGCCCCCGCGCCGCCAAATCCGCTCATAATTGAACAGCTCTTACAGCCGATACATGTCTTGATCTTCTCGCCGTCGATAGGACAATGGCGTTTGTTAAGTGCGTGTCCCGCTTCAAAAACCGCGACCTTCGTTTCGGGCTTTTTCTGCATCAGCTCGTATGCCGCAAAGATTCCTCCGGGACCTGCACCGATAATTATAACGTCATATTTCATATTATTCCTCCAAAATTGCGCAGTTCTAACGCATAACCAATTCATTATACCATATAGTCTACTAAAAGTAAACGAAAAGAGAATAAAAATTTATACTTATTAATCTTGAAAACAAAATTCGAATAGAGTAAAATAGAATAAAGAATTCATAGAGAGGAATTAAAAATGTTTTCCTGTGACACAATGCTTGTTAACGCCGTCTGCTCACGCTACGGCAAAAATATACTTGCAAAAAACAGCGACCGTCCGACTGGAGAGCCCCAGCCGCTTTGCTTTTATGAGGGAAAGGAATATCCTGTCGGCTCGATAGTAAAGACGACTCACTTAACGATCCCGCAAGTGAGCAAAACCTATTCGGTAGTCGGCTCGCGTCCCTACTGGATAT
Organism: Eubacteriales bacterium; assembly: GCA_045540175.1. Taxonomy (GTDB): domain Bacteria; phylum Bacillota; class Clostridia; order Oscillospirales; family CAG-272; genus Colimorpha_A. The sequence goes on from JAZQGU010000048.1 coordinate 17,184, forward strand.
GGGGCTTTGAAATGGGCTATAACGAAAAGGGCGTTATTATCGGCAACGAGGCGGAAGGCTCTCGCCTTGAGCCGGAAACCGAAGACGGTATACTCGGAATGGACCTTTTACGCCTTGCTTTGGAGCGTTCTGCAACTGCAAAAGAAGCGATAGAGGTCATTACTTCCCTGCTCAAAAAATACGGTCAGAAGGCAAACGCAAGCGCGCTGACTCAGCGAACCTATGAAAACACATTTCTTATCGTCGATAAGGACGAATGCTGGATCCTTGAGACCGCGGGCAGAGAATGGGCGGCAAAACAGGTCAAAACCGTGCAAGGTATTTCAAACTGTTATTCCATAGAAAAAGACGCAGATATGCTTTCGGAAAACGCCGAAAGGATCGCAAGAGAAAAGAGATGGCTGTCTCCAGACGAACCGTTTGATTTTGCGAAGGCTTATTCGGGACGGCTTGTACGTCAGCCTCTCGGCGTCCAGCGGTTTCGCCGCCTGAACAAGCTTCTTAATCAAAAGGAAATGCACGATTTCGAGTCGCTGTCTGACATTTTGCGCGATCATTTTGAGGGCGAGCTTATCGAGCCGCGCTTCGGGGCGACGGCGGGGACTTTTCTTAGCATCTGCATGCACATGCGCGACTGGGGCGAAAGCGAAACTTCTGCTTCCCTTTTGGCAAGATACGATGAGACGATCGGCATTATTGCGCGATATGCGCCCGCACAGCCCTGCCTTTCGGCATATATTCCTGTGTATATGGTCGGAAAGCTTCCGAAAAAAATGCAGACGGCGGATCGGGCTTTCAGTGAAAACTCGCTTTGGTGGCAGGTAAAGCTTCTCGGCTTGCTTGTTACCGTTGATGAAGAAAAATTCGCTTCTGGAATAAGAGAAAAGCTTAAAGCTCTTGAAGATCAATTTTCCGACAAGGCTGAATCAGCCGAGAAGCATGCGGCTGAACTGATTTTGAACGGCAAGCCCGAAGAGGCAAACGAGATCCTCTATTCAGTCACAGACGAATGCACCGAGATCCTATATAACTTTGCAAAAGCCGAAAACAAACGTCTTTCCCATATCATAAAAGAAAATGGCGGTATCTGGGGCAGGCAAAAAGAAGCAATTGAAAAATACTTTGAGTATTCGGAAATTCGGTTCTGAGCGCAACAGGCTCCCAATGAAATTTTTTCTTACGGAAATGCGAAATATTGCTATCGCAACATGAAATATGCCACATGGGCATATTATGAAAAAAATGATCCGTTGCAGTTTTGCAACGGATCATTTTTAATTCTTTTTGATATGATTTTCTCGCTGAAACCGACAACTGTATTCACGTACCGGCGACGATAAAAACCATTAAATATCGTACATAGAAAGGTATGCCGAAGTATTTTTGACCATCTCGTCGAACAAGCGTCTGGCATCATCCAAGCCGATCGTAACAAGCGGATCGTTTGCAAATGCTGTGAATGCCATATCAAGGTCTCGCTTGCATACTGCTTCTACAACAAGCTCCTGAGATGCAACAATACGCGAAATGAGGGGATAAACCTTCACGGGAAGATTATCTTCAAGAATCGGCTTTACCGAATCTGCGCGGAAGCAGGCATTCGTTTCAACCACAGCGCCGATAGGAAGATTCGGTATCTGACCCATATTAGGCAGGTTTACGTTTGTTATCAGGGTGCTGAGTCCCAGAAGCGCACGCATCTGCGCAACGCCCTCCTCGCCGGTATTGTTTATCACGATATCTTCGCCGCGAACTCGTCTTTTACTTCTCTCAAGTCGTGATTTCAGGTCTTCTTTTCTCCATGATACAGGGGTGAGCGAGAAGCCCCATTCCCTTGCCTTCTCCGGCGAGGAAAGGTACCACGAGCCCTCGCAGAATTCAGCAAGGTGACGGTCGCCTGCCGCCGCAATAAGTCCGTAACGGCGGAACAGGTCAAATTTAACACGGTGAGAGCAATCGAAGAAATTGTTCATCCAGTTATTATCCTTGCCCTTGAGATATCCCGTATCATAATATTTATCTACAAACTGACGATAGATGGGGAACAGATCTATATTTCTATATTGCGCCGAGGTAATCCAAGTGAAATGGTTCACTCCCGTGACTCCGACCTTTATTTCACTACGGCTGACTCCGTTGATACCACACATATCGGAAAGCATAGCGGCAAGAAGTCCCTGTGTACCGAACACCTCGTGACAGCAGCCGAAAGCCTTGATCTTCGGGAAGGTCTTATAGAGCATACGCACGGTCATTGTCATGGGGTTTGTATAGTTGATGACCCAGGCATTCGGGCAGTTTGCCTCGATTCCCTTTGCGATAACCTCAATCATGGGAAGGAGACGAAGTGCTCTTATGATACCGCCGGGGCCGCTCGTATCGCCAACCGACTGGTATATTCCGTATTTTTCGGGAGTATGAACGTCGATCTCCATCTCGTCAAAGGTTCCCGGAAGTATCGAAATCACAACGAAGTCTGCTCCGCTGAGTGCCTCATCCAAAGTGGCAGTGGCGCGGTAATCCCAATGCGAAACGGCGCCATCGGCGTCATTGAAAAGATTTCCTATGATCGCATTATTATCGGCGGCTTCACGATCAATATCGTAAAGGCATACTTCGCCGCACATATCGCTGCAGGAGGCAAGGTCGCTCATCAAGCCCCACGCCCATCCGCGAGAGCCTCCGCCAACGTATGCTATTTTTACTTTTTCTGCTCCCTTTTCCGTGAATATCATAGTTAATTCTCCTTTCAGCAGTAAAAGACTTGTTAAAGAGTATTTACACTATAATTTTACATCAAAAAAACACTCGATTCAATGATATTTTTGACATCTTTTCATTTATTTCTTGATTATTTTGATATTATCTGATAAGATAAATTAACACAGCCTGATTAAAACCCAAAAAAGGAGTTATTATGAGCGAACGTGAAATAACGGCGAACGCATTTTATTACGAAAGAACTTCTCTATATAAGAATACTATTGGCAATCAGCATTACCACAGCTTTTTTGAGATATATTACCTTGAAGAAGGCTCATGCCACTACTTTATAGACAACGAAACGTACGAGATAAGGGCGGGTGACATAGTACTCATTCCCGAGGGAACAATACACAAAACCGTTTATCGAGACAGTGATGCAAAGAGAAGACTGATATATTGTGCTCAAACTTATATTCCGGCATCTGTAAGCCGGCATCTGTCAACAATAATCTACGTATACCGCAACAAAAAGATTTCAAATGAGATTCTATCCATACTGAACGAAATAGAAAAAGAATGTTCATCGCCTGACAAGTTTTCCGACAACATGATCCTGTGTCATATGCACAAGCTCTTTTTTCTGCTTGCGCGCAACACGGATACAGAGTTGCCGCGGCGAAGCACGAACACCTACACCGCGGCAACTATAGCATATATCAAGGAAAACTATTTTGAGGATATTACTTTATCCGATCTTGCGGCAAGATGCGCGGTCACACCCGAGCACCTCTCCCGTACCTTTAAGCGCGATACCGGCTTTGGGATTTCCGAGTATTTGTCGATAATCAGGCTTCAGCAGGCACAGTTCCTGCTTTGCTCCGATCCGACGCTTTCGGTTGCTGAGGTAGCAGCAAAATGCGGATTCAGCGACAGCAATTATTTTTCAAAACGCTTCAAAGAAATGTACGGGATGTCTCCGCTGAATTTCCGCAAATCGTAACACGAATACATGGTTTTATCAATCTTGACGAGCAGCATCCGAAAGTAAAGCTTGGCGGAAAATCACCATTTTGAATAATAGAACGTAATTCGGTTTGACACCTCATCAATCAAAACGTAGCAAATCTCGCCGTGGTTAAATCCGCCGTCCCAATAAAGCTGATAACGCGTCGCGTCAATGCCATCGGATGACCATCCGTTTTCATTACACCATTTTTCATTGGAGCCGACCCATACTGCGTTGTATTCCAATTTGGATTTCCATTCAGTAATTTTTTCGGCTGATGTAGTGTACGTAAGCTTAAAGACCTCACCGCCCTGTAAGAACTGAGGCGAATAGGAGAACTCTATTTTCTTCGCCTCCGCAGGGATGGATTTCGGAAAAACATCACGAACGTCCTTTACATCTTCGATCTGCGCGTAGGCGCGGCTGTAATAACGGACGTCGGTCGTTACTGTAGTTGAGGTCCATATCGAAAGCATCAAAGTGTAAAATATAGACGCGATCAAAAGGACTATTGACAGAACAGTTGTCAATGAGGCAGTTTTGCCAGCGCTTAGCTTGCCTTTCAGCGCAAGGAAAGCTACCGTTCCGAGCGTAATAGCCGGTATGATAAGAAGCATCAATCCGAACCACGGAGGCTGTACAGCATCGAAAAATAGAATCAATACTCCAACAAAACATATCAGCGCGATTACACTCATAATAATGGGATAATAAAACGTTTTTCTCATTTCTTTACCTCGCAGGAAGCGTTCCACCCGTGGTTAAGATAATTATTAATCGCAACTATCTGGTATGTATTTTCAATTATCAAGCGCGAGGGCAGTTATTATTTGTTCTTCAAGCACTCAATAAGAGGTCTCGGGTCGTTTGCCGTGATAAGCGATGCACCCTTATCTATGCACAGCTTAACGTCTTCTTCCGTATCGGCGCAATACATATGGATCGGCAGTCCCTTTTCACGGTAGAAATCGCAAAGCTCGGATCGCACGTATCTCATACTAAGTCCGATCTCATCGTAGAAATCGTAATTCTCGAATTCGTACATCTCAAAATCGGGATAACCCATAGTGCGGCCGTTGTACTTTTCCTTGATATATCGGATGATCCTGCCATTGAATGCGTAGAACCAGCAGTCATCAAAGAAGCCGTATTCCTTCAAAGCCTTGACGGTAATGTCAACGGTCTCCTCCGTGTATTCCTTGATTTCAACTCCGAGGCGGAAATTCGGATTTACCTGCTTGACAAGGTCAAGAAGCTCGTAAAGAGTAGGAATCTCAACCTGCCCCTTGAACTTATCACCGAACTTCTGCTCGTAGCAGGGGCAAAGCTCCTTGATCTCGGAAAGTGTCATATCGCGCAGACATTTATCTACGCCGCAGGTGCGAAGCGTGTTCTGGTCGTGCATAAGAACCGGCGCCTTATCCTTTGAGAGCCAAACGTCAAATTCAAAAGCATCGATATCAAGCTCAAGGGCTTTTTTAAAAGACAGAAGTGTGTTTTCGGGATAGAGTGCGCAGAATCCGCGGTGTCCTTCAGCGTATATTTTGTTCATAGTTGCCTCCGATTCGGTGGTATTTTATGTAATCGATTGTAGCATATTTGAGTTGGATGTGCAATAGAGATCTAAAAAAAGCAAAACAATCAAGCTTTCAGATATTGCTCAATATGGTTTTTTCGAAGTCAAATATCATCTTCAATCAAAAGAGAGACGATTGCCTCCTTTAGCTCTTTTGCAGGCTTCATAAATGCAAAATAAAGTAATATCAGCACAAACGGAAACAAAACAACCGAAAGCATGGCTGCAAGATAAAATGGTGCAAAAAGAATGGATACAATGGCATTCATCCTTATTACCATTGATACCGTGGAAACGCCATCGTTTTCGGTAATTTTTGCTTTAGCAACAGGGGCGAAAGAATTATCAATATGCCCTCCCGTAGGTTGGTGTGCGTTGTCATCACAGCGTCCTCATCTCGTATCCGATGTTTTCCTGAGCGAACATGGACATATAGTCGTGGACGGTATCGGATATCTGATCGTATTCTTCGCCGGTCATTTTGAAACCGTACCAACCATTGCAACTACCTTCGTCCCAATAATACGGGCTTGCTCCATTCTTC
>JAZQGU010000049.1:0-6998 GCA_045540175.1 Eubacteriales bacterium
CAAAAAGAGGGATACGTCAGTATCCCTCTTTTTGTTTGCTTTCAGCGGTAGGTTTTGAATCTGCGGTCATTCTGCCAAACCAAGCGGCACCTTAGGTGGCGCCTTGGGGTTGTAGGGTAGGCAAGCGAAAACGATTGAAAATCGTTTTCGCGAAGCCGAAACCGCCCAAAGCAAGGAGCCGAAGAAGCGAGTGTGCCGAGCGACGCGCGGCGACTATGCGACGGTGGAGGGCAGGGCAAGTTCCGTCGCTTGCGACCTCGCTCTCCGAGCGAGAAGTCTTGGACGCTCGCAAGCTCGCTATTCCGTTGCTCCGCTCCTTACACTCAGACCAGTTCGGAGGGTTCATAACGAACCTCCGAATTTTCTTTATTTTACGGGCTTTTTCGGGCTTTTTTCTGTTTATCACATTTCGCGAGCAAAGTCAACAAGCTGTTGCGAGCTGCGAGCCGGCGAAGGCGAAATCCCCCCAAAAAACATGAACCGATCCCCCTCCGCGTATTGACAAGCACGAGGGGCTAAGTTATAATGGTGGCAAACAATGTTTTTGGAGGCATGCATGAGTGTTGAGATTTTAGGAAAGCTTCCGGACCCATTCCTTAAGGAAGACGGTACGAGAATGACACCCGAGGAATGGTACGAGAGGCGTGACGAGATACGCAAGAGAATATGTATGACAGAGTACGGTGGAATACCCCCGAAGCCCGATGTGTTCCGTATACAGAGACTCACCGCTTCTCGCACGGACGGAGGACAGAACGTATATAAGGTGTGGGCAGGAACAAACACCGCACAGGTGCAATTTCTTCTTGACGTTACAGCACCCGAGGGGCCGATAGACGGCAGTATAAAGTACCCCGTGCTTCTCGCGGGCGACGGCTGCTACACCACCTGCGAGAGCGACACCATAGCGAAGGCTGTCGAGATGGGCTTTGCGGTAGCTAGGTTCAACCGTCTCGAGTTTGCCAACGATGATAAGCACCAAGGACGCGTTGGCGGACTTTACGACGTTTATCCCGAAAACAAGGATTTCACCGCCATATCCGCATGGGCGTGGGGATACATGAGAGCACTCGATGCCCTTGAACAGATACCGCACGTCGACGCTGAGAACGTGGGAATCACAGGTCACTCGCGCGGCGGAAAGACGGTTCTCCTCGCGGCGGCGGCAGATGACAGATTCAAGTTTGTCTGTCCGAACAACAGCGGCTGCCACGGTGCGGTAAGCTACCGTCTTAAGGAGAAGGGATACGGCTTCTGCGGCAAGACCGAGGAGCTGTCGGATATGTGCAGCGCCTTCTATCACTGGATGGGCAAGGAGCTTTGGAATTATATCGACAGAGAGGATGAGCTCCCCTACGATATGCACTTCTTCGGTGCACTCATTGCACCCAGATACTATCTCCAGTGTGAGGGAATGCAGGACTATTGGATAAATCCCAAGGGCGCGTGGATGAATTTCTGCGGTGTCAAGGCAGCATATAAATACCTTGGCTGCGAGGATCATGCAGGTGCGTGGTTTAGACCCGGCACTCACAGACACAAGCTCCCGGACTTCACGATGTTCCTCGAATTTATGAGGAATGCTCTTGATGGCGGTGAACTTGCCGAGCATCTCAAGATCAATCCCTATCCCGAGCTCGATGTTGAGGTCGATTGGTAAGATACTTGTAGAAGTTAAAGCGTATGGCAATACACTTGCCATACGCTTTAACTTTTACGTCGTTATTTGCTTTTTTTCTTGATCAAAAGGTCGTCCGAAAATGCCGTTCCGACGCGCTCACCGAGCACGTAATATTCGTGAGAAAGTCCGTCATAGGTTATCGGACAAAGCTATTATAATGAATATATCAGCATACCAAGCCCTGCCGATATGACTATCATAAGTATCGGAGATGGTTTTTTCTTTAGTGCAAGCTTTGCTACGACGGCAATTGCTATCAATATGGCAAATATCATAATGCTGCGAAAGTCAATAGCAAATGTATCGCCTATGCTACTGAAGCCTATTGCCGTACTCATAAACATCGTGATTGCCGTTGCGAGTATCAGACCGACAATACACGGACGGATACCGCCCAGGAATGCTTTAACACCTGCGTACTTCAAGAGATTACGCATCAACGCCGCTATAAACAGAATGATGATGAAGGACGGAAGTACCACGCCGAGCGTGGCAAGAACCGAGCCGAGAACACCGCCTTGTGACGAGCCGACGAAGGTTGCCATATTGACTGCGATCGGTCCGGGGGTGGACTCTGCTACGGCAATCATATTGAGCATTTCTTCCTCGGTAAGCCAACCGTATATCAAGACCTTTTCTCGTATCAGAGAGATCATTCCGTATCCGCCGCCAAAGGAAAATGCACCGACTTGAAGGAAGGTTAAGAACAATTTGAGATATATCATCGTTTTTTCTCCTTCCTGATTTTGCCGATAAGATATACTACCACGCCGCAGGCTCCGCTGAGCAGTATGTAAAATATTGTTGAGAACTTTACAGCGAACAATGAAAATACGACCATACAGATAATCGTTATCGGAATAACTATTGTATTAAATGCGGTCTTTTTCATCTGTTTCAGCATCTTCAGCCCTGCTGTAAGGATCAGATACACTACACATATCTGAATGCCCTTGAAAGCGTATGCAACCAATGTCAATGAAAGAAACGTATCAAAAAACAGCGATATAGAGTAGATAATAACAAACGACGGAATACAGATGCCAAGAGTAGAAATAATTGAGCCGATGATTCCGGCGTTTTTGTACCCTATGTAAGTTGCTGCATTTATAGCAATAGGGCCGGGCGTGGATTCGGCAATCGCCGCAATATCCAAAAATTCATCTTTATCAAGCCATTTCTTTTTTTCTACGAATTCATTTTCAAGCAGGGCTATCATGGCGTATCCACCGCCAAAGGTGAACAATCCAATTTTCAGCATTGTCAAAAGAAGTGAAAGGTATTCCTTTGTTTTCTTCACAAAAACCTCCATTTATTACACTTACAAATCAATATTTATCAATCGCTTTATTATACCACAATTACCACCCAATTTCAACAAATTAATTGAAAAGCTATTGCATATTACGAGCAACAAGAAATCCACGATCCGTGGATTTCTTTTGTTTATGAATTGCTTTACAATGCTATATGGCTATGATATAATGAAAATGACACAGAATCGGAGGTTAAAATATGGCTATTTCTGACAAAATCAAGCAGCATAGAAAGAGATTAGGCATTACCCAGAGAGAATTAGCGGAAGTCCTTGGTGTTTCGGTACAGGCAGTATCCAAATGGGAGACTGGTAGCGGCATTCCCGACGTTACGGCTTTGATACCCTTGGCAAAGGAGCTTCATATTACGACCGACGAGCTTTTGGACTTTCACGACCGCCGTCAGGAGCTTGAAAAGCTGTGGCAAGGGGTCCTGAGACAATACGGTGACAGCTCAAAGGAACTGTATGACTGTGCCTGCGAGGCCTTGAAGGAATATCCCGATGATGAGACGTTTCTTTACCGACGCGCCTGTAATGCCCGCTTTCTTTATGAAAGCATGGACGCAAGCGTCACGGAAAAAGATCGTTGGTTTCAAATACATGAAGCACAGCTTTTCGGACTTATCAACAAACATTCGGAGTGGGAATGGCCCATTAGTGAAATGGTCTATCTGCTGGTAGCGGCAGGGAAAAAGAAAGAGGCTATGCCTTATGCCAACCGCACCAAGGGCGAGACGCGAAGCAGACTATTGAAACAGTGTCTGGAAGGCGACGATCTTCGACACCACCGGCAATCTCTGGTTTCGAAAAAGCTGAATGAACTGCTTTGCGAGCTTCGTTGTGATGACCCTGTTTTTTTGGATACCATCGAACAGCTCATAAAAGCACTCATTCCCGACGGCAATTATCTCTATTTTCACGGTCATCTTATGACGGTAGAGATCAAGCGCGCTGAGATCGCAGTATTGAAAAAGGAATATGACCGTGCCATCAGCCATCTGCAGCAAGCCTTTGTTTACGTTCGGAGAGAAGATGCCTCTCCCAGCGGAAACTTCACTTGTCCCATCTTCAGTACCATTTACTATAAATGCAATCGAGAGTCCGGGCATCCGTCCCTATATGAACAGTTTTTGCACATTGTAACGAGCAATAAGTCCTTGGCTCCGCTTCGAAACAGAAATGCATATAAACGGTTGATTCATCAAGCGGAATCCTGCATGGAGTATTCGAGCTGAGGTCAATATCCGAAAATTGACGATTGTGCTATTTTCGCAGAAAATTTTCCGTGACAAATCGGGGCGTTAATGATATAATCAAAATAGATATAAGAAAATAAAAAATAGGGGGGTGTAGTTGATTATGGAATATGAACACGATCTGATTCATATGAGCAATGATCTGACCGTCGGAGACGGGCTATACTCCCTTATTTTATTGCGGGCAAACGGGTTAGCGATCACCGTTTGCGGCGTTCGATGCTGGCGTGACGGCAAATATCTTCTTTGCATGAGCGAGGATGATGTTATTACGTTTCACGGCGGACATTATGAAGCAGAAAATTTAAGATTTCTTCCGTATTTCTATAACGTCAATCTGAATCATCGGATCATCGGTATGCCGATATACGAGAGAATGCGGGCGGAATACGGCTACCCGGATTTTCATCTGTTCCGCAGAAGGGACGATCAGTTTATCGGAGTGCTCCCTCTTACAAACGAGGAATATGATCTGTTAAATCTTTATTTCCGCCGAGCACGGCAGCATATTGGAGACCACTCGTTTGATTGGATGTGGTCTTGCCGTACTCGCTCCGATATGATTTCCATTTTAAACATATCGGAAACGGTATATCACGGCGGAGAAGCCGACGGAGCACACGAGGTCCTCAGGTACATAAGAGAAAATCTCGGACAGAATATTACGGTTTCAAGCCTCTGCGCTCAGTTTCATACGAACCGTACCACATTGACGCGGAGGATCAAGGATCTGACCGGACTTTCTCCCATGCAATACGTTTCCGAGGAAAGGCTTAATCAAAGCCGAGCTGATCTGCTCTTTACGATGCTCTCGTTATCCGAATTAGCTGAGAAATACGGATTTTCCGACGAGAATTACTATATTCGTTCCTTCAAAAAGAGGTTTGGCGTAACCCCTCTGCAATATCGACTTGAAGGACGTGCTGAGCGTATCCGAAATGAGACAAAATATCATTTAAAGGAGAAACAGATGATGACCGTTGCAGAATTTGAATCATACTTACAAAAAGGTCTTGGCAGAGCAATATTGCTTTTAAGAAAAGAGCCCGACAAAACGCCGTTTTGGGAGCCTCTTTCACGCCATATTCTAAGTTTCAATGAGACGGCAAATGCCCGCTGTTATCATCACGCACTCGGAATATACGAGGTTGAGCTTATCCGCTGCTTCGACGATTCCGAAAAACGTGCGGAGGAGATTGTAAACGAGATCTTTGAGCGGGCAGAGGGCAGCTTGACCTTTTACCGCACCTTCTTGCGTCTGCTCGGCTATGGAGATGCTTTGCGGGAATACGTATGCAAGCACTATCAGGCTACCTATCGCGCATTGTACGACTACCAAAAAGAACACGCGTCGCCGCCTTACAATAGAGACATTTGGCTTCCTTATTTCGGTGATGCCGTAGCTATGACGGAGCTGTATGAAAACGAGCCTGCCGTGCTTGTAAAGCTCGTATCGGACATTGCTGACCTTTACGATCTTTCAGAGGAGCCTATCGTTCCCAATGTTATCTCTCCCGTTTGGCCCGATAGTATGGGCGAAGCGGTTATGAATGAGGTGTACAGTAACCACCGTAACGGCGAGAAATTGGAAAAGCATTTTAAGAAAAAAAGGGAATCCTTTGAAATGTCGTCTGCTCCTGCCCGATTCAGCCAAAACCGCTACGTGGAGCTTTCAAAGGCGTCGCCCGATGAAATACGAAAGGTCGCAGAGCTTGCTATCGAAACCAAAGATGAAAATGAACGCTATAATGCTCTTAGCTTCTTTAGCGGTGCGGTGATTCCCGACCTGCCCGTCTTCCCGCTTGACCCTTCGCCTCTGATCGCTATGGCAAAGGAAAGAATTGATTATTATAGGCAGGGAAGAGAACCCGGCCGATGGAGCAATGAGCTTCACGTTATGTTGGAGGTATTGTCCCGTGTCACCGATAGCTCGGTCAAGGACTTCGCTTATGAGTTGTTGGACGAAAAAGCTCTCCCGCCCGCGATTCGTGCCTTTGGTCTTCGTATGCTGACTGCGCAGGGAGAACCCAAGGAGCGAGAAACCATTATCGCATATCTTGACGAATGGGATAAGATACTGCCGACAGAGAGCTTTATTATGATCTGCAGTCTGGTCGAAAACGCCCATCCCAACGTGCCTGTCGAGCGTTTGCCATACTACTATGAAAATGCAGGAATGAGTAACGGACGCAAACGTGTACTGCAAGCTATGCAGCTGAGCGATTCGCTTACCGACGGGATTCGAAATGAATGCTTATACGATGCCGACCCTTACGTCCGAGATTTTATCAAAAACGAAAAGGCTTAAAGGAGGGAGAACTATGACGATCAATATTGGTTGTCCCGGCGGGCATATACCGTTATCCACACCGGAAGACTTTAAAGAATTTCTAAGCCAAACGAACGGTATGCACGACGCTTTTCTTCTGTCGGCGGATTACCGAGCACACGTCCGTGCTAATCCTTTCGAGGTAGTAGCCTCATCCGAGGGCGAGAGCCTTGTGCTTCGCTATCAGGTTACGTCTATGCTTGACCTTCCTATCGTAGAATTGACTTTTCTTAACGTGGCGGAGTGGAAGGCACCAAACGGCGAGTTGTTCGGCAGTATGATCTCATTTGAAGAGCCTTTCGTCATATTTTATGACGGCAATACTCCCGAAAACGCCGCAACCTGCGTTAGAGCAAGAAGACTGTTTTGGCGTATTATTGACCGTCCCGGAAATCATCTTCAGCGCGGCGGTAC
>JAZQGU010000050.1:0-24145 GCA_045540175.1 Eubacteriales bacterium
CATTATCGGCAAGTTCAAGATATTGAAGTGATTTTACCACACAGGCGGTGACGGTAGAAACGAGCCGCTACCGCCTGTGGGCAAGATGATGAAGGGAATACGCGTTCACTCTTGTATTTAGCACAAACCAAATATATCGAACTCTCTGTTTTGACGAATGGAGAGTTCTTTTTTAATGTTCTCGTTCGCTTTCACGAACAAACAGACCCAAAATTCTATAGAATTTGCAGTAAAAACGGGGGTCAATTACTCTACCGCGATTTCTGAAAACCCGTATAATTATAGTATAAGCACATCGAAGGGAGGATCCAAATGCGTGATGAAAAGAAAAAAATGCTTCGCACGATCCGTGTAGACGAGGATGCACTGGAAGTAATGTTCCTATATGACGATCAGTGGAAGATCTGGATCGGACAGTATCCGTTTTTTAAGGAGGAACCGAGATATACGCCGTCCGGCAGACCCTGGAGGAATGCGATCTTTACAGAATGTCTCCATCACGGCGGCGAAGGTAACAACGACTGCGGCTTCTGCCCGCAATTCAGAAAACAGGATCATAAGGATCTGTCGGTGTCTGCTTTAACGAAAAGCTGCGGCTAAAGGAGGCGGGCACGGTATGAAAAAAGATAAAAATCACTCTGTAAGATACAGAACAGGTAATGGTATTTCGTCTATCGAAAAGACGGCCACTAACGGGCTGATTGATACTTACACCATTACTTTTACCAACGGAAATACCACAACCTTTACTGTGACCAACGGTGCAGATGGTGTTGACGGTCAGGACGGCGTCGGCGTTAAGTCTGCGGCTCTTGACGAAAACGGTAATCTCATAATCACCTTGACAAACAATACCGTATTCAACCTCGGTGCGAACCTTGGCAAGGATGGTGCAAACGGCAAAGACGGTGCTGTTGGCAAGGATGGCAAAGACGGTATCAACGGAAAAGATGGAGCTAACGGTAAAGATGGAGCCACTCCCTTTATCGGTGAAAACGGCAACTGGTGGATCGGTGTAACCGACACCGGCGTTCGTGCAACACCGGTTGACGTTTCCGAAATCACCCTTGATGACGAAGGTAATTTGATCTATACCTTGTCCGATGGTACAACTAAAAACGCAGGTTCTGTAGCAAATAACGCAGCGATTCAGGCAATGGCAGGCGTAAATGAAGTCAGCATTACCCAAGAGGATATAAGCACCGTTAAAACACTTGCAACCGTGGCTACCATTCTTTCCTCTATCAGCTTGCTGTGGAACTTGATCGGCCTCTTTGCTCTCATCGGAAAGAAGAAAAAAGTGACTATGTAAAAATTTTTAGCTGCGGTGCAGTAGTAACAGTTACTGTCGTTGTTAAGAAGAGAAGAAACACAGCAAAACGTTATACTAAAATATATGAACAGAATGGGTGGTAGGCTTCGGCTTACCGCCCTGGTTATTTTTACTTGCTTTTTGAAATCCCGTCCTACATATTACGAATCTCTTTAAATAGGTCTGTTATTTTCTAATAATGAGGTGCTGACACAAAAAGTGAAACAAAATGAAATGTAAGAAGTGGAAATAATGGAAGAACAATATTTCCATTGTTTCCACCCCTTCCATTATGCCCAGTGCAATTAGAAATAATGGAATCAGTGAATTTAATGGAAGGTCTTTGCCTATGGGCTGTTAAACCGATTGTTGTTGGTTCTCATCAGTAATGATATATTAAAAGGGCGGTGACCAAAATTGGTTACCGTCCTTTTAACATATTCTCTTAATAGATTTTCGTTATGAAAAAGTCTTCGTCGGGAACGAAAGCATCTTCAAGCTCATGAAAACCGTAGAGTTTCTTTCCGTTGGCTGTTCTTGAGTTATCAGTCGTTATATCTAAGTTCCACCAAGAGCCATCAAAGTAAACTCGATTCCAAGTGTGCCGATCCGCGCTGTTCTTACGGGATATTCCGTCAACGGCATAGCAAGGAATGTTTTGACTCCGGCAGAACGCGGCGAACAGGTGAGCAAAATCAAAGCATAGACCTTGCTTGGCTCGCAGTGTCTTGCGAACATCAAAGTACTGGATAAGGGGATTGTATTCATAGTCGTATTCAAAGTTATGGATGATCCACTGGTAGAATGCTTGCACTTTTTCTTCATCAGTATCACAGCTCACACAAATTTCGTCAGCAAGTTCTTCTGTCTGTGTGTCCCACAGAGTTGCACCACCGTTGCTAAGATAAGGAGTCTCCGGTTTGCAGACGAAATTATATGCGGAGATCAATGTGACCCAAATAAGTGCCGTTACCGCCAATACGCAAATTCTCGTCACGAAACTGTCCTTGCGGGAACTTCTCACAAATGCACCGAAATACAGCACCTCAAACATAAGAGAAATAACCGTTGGGAAAGCAATTATCCTACGACAATTCAACGTATAGGCAATGTTCATTAGAAGGATCAATCCAAGGATGACGAAAATAACCGCTCTCAGACTTGTGGATCGTACATCAATCAGCAAGAACAATGCCGGCAACGCCGAGAGTAAATAGAATGTCAACAACATAGGTGAAATCACAAGAAAGTCTTTCAGGTACAAACCGAGTAGCAGATTATATGTAAGTGCGATAGCAAAGAAAATGATTCTTGATCTTGTGTTAGTTTTGGATGCTTTTGTAGTCTTCATTTCAAAATCTCCTTTATGTACGAAATTTCTTTGAAACGAAGAAGTGGCAGTACAGAGCAAAAAACTCTGTACTGCCACAAACAAAGGCTATTTAACATCATTTAAGAAAACAACAAACCCGAACGCTTCACCAATCGGTAAAAGGTTCGGGTTTGAATGCTTTGGTGCGGGAAACGGGACTTGAACCCGTACAGTGTGAACTACACGCCCCTCAAACGTGCGCGTCTGCCAGTTCCGCCACTCCCGCGTATTTTGTATTCCGCATCCGCAGAACATGATAGATTATATCACTACTTTTCCGATTTGTCAATACCTATTTTCAAAATTTTTCAAAAAATTTCTCCTTGCCGATTCTGTCGGCAAGGAGAGGAGATTATTCGCAAATAACCGTTGTCTTTTGCAGTGACGCAAGTGCAGCCTTAACGGTGTTTACTGCTTCAATGCGGGGCAGAGTGTTCTGCTCACCGGTTTTCATATTCTTGACAGTTGCGCTTCCCGATGCTATCTCGTCTTCGCCGAGGAAAACGGCATAAGGAATGTTAAGCTTATCGGCATATCCGATCTTAGCCTTGAATTTTTTCTTCTCGGTGTAGATCTGAGTACGGACTCCGTTTTCGCGGAAAGCAGTAGCAAGGCTGACTGCGGGCGCCATGTCGTCAGTCATCGGGATGATTAGAACATCGGACGTTGAGGCAGGATAATCGGGATTAAGAAGTGCTCTGTCTCCAAGCACGAAGAACAGGCGAGTAAGACCGATGGATATTCCGACGCCCGGGAGCTTTCTGTCGGTATAGTACTCGGCAAGATTGTCGTAGCGTCCGCCGGAGCAGATCGAGCCTATCTCGGGGTGATCGAGCATTACGGTTTCGTAAACCGTTCCCGTGTAATAGTCAAGACCTCTTGCAATCGTTAGGTCGACTGTAAAGAATTCATCGGGAACACCGAACGCGCGCATATTGCTGACGACAGTTTCAAGCTCTGAAGCGCCGAGGTCGAAGAGCTCGTTTTGTCCTTTGTATTTGCCAAGGGACTCGATAACAGCTGCGCTGTCACCGTCGGTCCCGATAAACTCTATGATCTTTTCTGCGTTTTCCGAGTCGACTCCCATTTCAAGAAGAATAGCGGTAACCTTTTCGGAACCGATCTTCTCAAGCTTGTCTATTGTACGCATGATCTCGGGCGCGATCTCGGAAAGACCAAGGATGGCAAAGAAGCCGTTCAAGACCTTTCTGTTATTGATTCTGATCTTAAAGCGCTGAAGTCCGAGCTTCGTGAAGGCTCTGTATATTATCGACGGGATCTCAGCTTCGTTCATAATATCGAGCTTCTCATCGCCAATGATATCAATATCCGCCTGATAGAACTCGCGGAATCTTCCTCGCTGCGCTCTTTCACCGCGGTAGACCTTTCCGATCTGATAGCGGCGGAAAGGGAAGGTGAGGTCGGCAGAGTGCTGAGCTACGTATCTTGCGAGCGGAACTGTAAGGTCGAAGCGGAGCGAAAGGTCGCTGTCGCCCTTTGTGAAGCGGTAAATCTGCTTCTCAGTTTCTCCACCGCCCTTTGCAAGAAGAACGTCTGACGACTCGATAAGAGGCGTGTCAAGAGGCGAGAAGCCGTACAGGCTGTATGTTTCTTTAAGAATGTTCACCATTTCCTCGAAAAGCATCTGCTCCTTAGGCAGAAGCTCCATAAAACCGGATAAGGTGCGTGGTTTGATCTTTTCCATAGTTTTCTCCATAATTATGATGTTAACAGTATATCACACTAAAGAATCAATGTCAATAAATGCGGCATTATTTTGCCGAAAGTATAAAATAAATTCTCAATTATACTTGAAATAATATTAAAAGTGTGATACAATGAACAGGATATGTGACCGAAACCAATTTGATCGGAGAATGTGATGATAAATATTGCTGTAGACGGTCCTGCGGGCGCAGGCAAAAGCTATCTCGCAAAGGAAATAGCGCGCAGACTCGGATATATTTACGTTGATACGGGAGCTCTTTACCGCTCTATCGCGCTTTTCGTTACCGAGAGCGGAGTTGACCCGTCCGATGCTGCGAATGTAATAAAGCTTCTTCCGTCGGTGTCTGTATCTCTTGACTACGCAGAAGACGGTACTCAGCACGTTTATCTCTCTGATAGAGACGTAAGTGAGGATATCAGACTGCCTCACATCTCGATGGCTGCATCGTGCGTTTCTGCAATTCCCGAGGTAAGAGAGTTTCTTCTCGGACTTCAGAGAAATATGGCAAAAACCAATAACGTAGTAATGGACGGACGCGATATCGGAACTGTCATCCTTCCTAACGCGGATGTTAAAATATTCCTTTGCGCGAACGAAAAGGCGCGTGCAAAGCGCCGTTATCTTGAGCTTACCGCCAAGGGCATTGAAACGACTCTTGAGGCTGTTGAAAGTGAAATGTTTGCACGCGATAAGAGCGATTCGACCCGAAAGGTCGCACCTGCTATTGCGGCACCCGACGCCGTTATTCTTGACAATTCCGAGCTTGATAGAGAAGAAACCGTTGAGGCGGCAATCGCAATCATTAAAGAGAGAATATCATGAGTTTTTATTCGAAGGCAAAATTCCTTCTCGCGGGGTTTATCCGTAAGCTCTGGAGAGTGAAAGTGATCGGCAAGGAAAACGAGCGTCCCGATAAGACGTACGTTATCTGTGCAAACCATATGTCGATGTTCGACCCGATTGTTATCGGTGCGGCAATACAGCATAATCCGAAATATATGGCTAAGGCTGAGCTTATGCGCGTCCCGCTTCTCAATTTGCTTCTTAAAGCACTTGGTGCTTTTGCGGTTGACAGAAAGGGAGCTGACGTTGCGGCTATCAAGAAGACGATAAACCTGCTCAAAGAGGGCGAGTCCGTTATGATGTTCCCACAGGGAACGCGTCATAAGGGGGTTGATCCGAAGACTACAAAGGTAAAATTCGGATGCTCTATGATCGCACATAAGGCAGAGGTAGGAGTTCTTCCCATATTCATTAAAGTCAAGGATCACCGCGTAAGGCTGTTCAGAAAAACGACGGTGATAATCGGCGAGGAGATAACCTACGACGAGCTTCTTACCGTTTCAAATGGCGGGGAAGATCAGAAAAAGTGCGCAGAGTATATCTTCAAAAAAATTACGGATCTTGAGGAAACGGTATGAATATCACCGTAGCCGATAGTGCAGGCTTTTGCTTCGGAGTATCAAGAGCTGTTGAAAAGGTATATGAGCTTGTCTCCGATAAAAGCAACGGAAAGATCTATACGGTCGGTGCGCTTATTCATAACAAGCATATTATAAGCGAGCTTGAAAGCCGAGGAGTCACAGTGATCGAAGAATCCGATTTCGATCGCATCTATAATGAAACTTCGGAAGATTCTCCTTGTACAGTAGTTATCAGAACGCATGGTGCAACTAAAGCCGTAACAGATAAGCTTTTTGAACTTGAAAAAAGCAATCCGTTTTTCCACGTGTGCGACATGACATGTCCGTACGTTAAGAAGATACATAAGATAGTGTCTAACAATCCTCACGATTGCCTCATCGTATTCGGCGATTCTTCCCACCCTGAGGTGAAGGGAATCGTCAGTTATAGTTGCGCGGAATCGGTCGTAATTTCGTCACCCGAGGAAGCGGAAAGACTGGATTTGGGGTCTTTTTCAACAATAGCTGTTGCACAAACGACACAAAATACCGACAAATGGAAGAAAACTCAAAAAATTATCGAAAAGGTATGTACAAATCCGATAATTTTTGATACAATATGCAGTGTTACCGAGAATCGGCAGTCAGAGGCGGCAGAGCTCGCAAGAGAATCCGACCTTATGCTGATCGTAGGTGGCAGAAACAGCTCCAATACTAATAAGCTTTACGAAACAGCGAAAAAGGAACAGAAAAACACTTTTTTCATCGAAAGCCCGTCGGAGCTTGACTTAATTCAGTTCACACCCTTCTCGAAGGTGGGAATAACCGCAGGGGCATCAACACCCGGCGGGATAATACAGGAGGTTATAAAACACATGAGCGAACTTGAAATCCAGCAGACAGTAGCGGAGGAATCCGCGAGCGAGAACTTTGCAGAAATGCTTGAGAACTCGCTGAAAACTTTAAATACAGGAGAAACGGTAACGGGTGTTATTACATCTGTATCTTCCGGAGAGCTTCACGTCGATCTCGGCGCAAAGTTTACCGGCATAATTGCATACGACGAAGTTACAGACGATCCCACTCTCAAGCTTACCGAGGCGTTTAAGCCCGGTGACGAGGTAAAGGCTGTCGTTCTTAAGGTCAGTGACCGTGACGGCGTTGCTACTCTTTCCAAGAAGAGAATCGACAATAAGCTCCGCTTCAACAAGATCCTTGACGCATACAATGAGGGTACCGTTATTGAGGGAACAGTATGCGAAGTAATCAAGGGCGGTATACTTCTTAACTACGACGGAAACCGCATCTTCGTTCCTGCTTCTCAGACAGGAACTCCCAAGGATTTCGACCTTAATCAGCTTGTAGGAACCGTACAGCAGGCTAAGATCATCGAGATCAGAGAAGACAGAAAGCGCGCGGTTGCTTCTATCCGCAAGGTTAAGAACGAAGCAAGAAAGCAGCTTGAGGCTGATTTCTGGGCAAATATCGAGGTTGGCAAGCAGTATGAGGGCGAGGTTAAGTCCATCACCTCTTACGGTGCATTCGTAGATCTCGGCGGCGTTGACGGTATGGTACATAGAACCGAGCTTTCTTGGACCAGAATCAAGAGCCCGGCAGACGTTGTTTCCGTTGGCGATGTAATCAAGGTATTCGTTAAGGAATTCGACGCTGATGCTAAGCGTATTTCTCTCGGCTACAAGACCGAAGAGACCAACCCCTGGAACGTATTCACTACTAAGTATTCCGTAGGTGACGTTGCTGAGGTTAAGATCGTAAGCCTTATGCCTTTCGGCGCATTCGCTGAGGTAGTTCCCGGAGTAGACGGACTTATCCACATCTATCAGATCACCGATAAGAAGATCGCTTCTCCTGCCGATGTCCTCGCTGTTGGCGACGTTGTTAACGCTGAGATCACAGCTGTTGATGAGGAGAATCATAAGATCAGCCTCTCGATGCGTACTCTCATGCATAACACCGAGGCAGAGGCTCCCGCAGAGGAAGCTGTAGCTGCTGACGAGGAATAATTAATTAAAAACTGCGATCCCCGAGGATTATGCCTCGGGGATCGTTATCTTATATGGCAAATAATGACTGCATGTTTTGTTCATTAGTTATATAAGATTCGTTTTTTTTTACAAAAATACGAATAAAAATGTTGACAAATATGCGAAAATAATGTATTATATTATTAAGTAGTATCGGAATATTCGATATATGATGAAATAATGTAAAACACGGGTGGCTTTTCGTATATGCAAAGATTTTTTGTTGACTTTGATGCCTATAACGGCACCTTGGTTTTTATACGCGGAAACGATGCCCGCCATATATCTCGTTCCCTTCGTATGAGAGCGGGGGAGATCATTTCGGTATGTCTTCCTGACGGTACGCTGCTTGGATGTAAGCTGACGTCATTTTCTGATACTGAGGTCACAGCCGAGGTCATCTCGGAGGAAAAGTGTGAGGCTGAGTCGCCTGTAAGGATCCGTGTTTATATTGCACTTCCCAAGGGCGATAAGTTTGATACAGTCGTGCAGAAGGCTGTCGAATGCGGGGCATATTCCGTGACGCCTTTTACCAGCGAATACTGTATCGCTAAAGCCGGTGACAGCTTTGATAAGAAGCTCGAGCGTCTTAACCGCATCGCATATGAGGCGGCTAAGCAGTGCGGACGGGGAATAGTACCAAGGGTAGAACCCCTTGTTTCCTTCAGCGAAATGCTTGAAGAGGTGTCAAAATCAGATCTGCCGCTCTTCTGCTACGAGGCAGAGGGAACGCGGCCGCTCGGTCAGCTTTTGCAAAAAGACGCTAAGGAGATCTCGGTTATCGTAGGTTCCGAAGGGGGCTTCTCGGAAAAGGAAGCTATGCTGGCAAAAGAAAGCGGACTGCTTCTTACGGGACTCGGTCCACGCATACTCAGATGCGAAACGGCGCCGATTTTCGTTCTATCGTGTCTATCGCTCTATTATGAGCTTGGCATATAAGTTATTAATTATTTGGAGGGCAAACTATGTCTAACCGCTTGTTTCAGGGAATAATCCATCAGATGAAGGACGCAGTCGACCGCGTGATCGGTGTTATCGACAGCAACGGTATCATCATCGCTTGCAGTGACTTAACAAAGATCGGAGGTACCCGTCAGGGAATACGCGACGAGCTTTCCTATACTTCTGATACGATTATGTCGGGCGGATATACCTACCGTCCCCTCGATACAGGCATCAGAGCTGAGTTTATTGTTTTCGTAGAAGGTGAGGACAAGCAGGCTGAACGCCTTGCATCACTCCTCTCCATATCCCTTACCAGCATTAAGGGGCTTTATGACGATAAGTATGATAAAGCATCTTTTATCAAGAATGTCATCCTTGATAATATTCTTCCCACAGATATTTATCCCAAGTCCAAGGAGCTTCACTTCAATAATGACGTTGTTCGCATCGTTATGCTAATTAAGTTCCACGGAAAGAACGAAGTCGTTCCTTATCAGATGGTTCAGAATATGTTCCCTGATAAGAATAAGGACTACGTTATAAGCGTTGGTGAAAACGATATTGCGCTTGTCAAGGAGGTTAAGCCCTCTGTTGATATGGCAGGAATAGAAAAGCTTGCAAAGAGCATCGTTGATACCTTCGGAGCTGAGTTCTATACAAAGGTTTCGATCGGTATAGGTACAGCAGTTGAAAATATCCGTGACCTTGCGCGCTCGTATAAGGAAGCACAGGTCGCTATCGAGGTCGGAAAGGTATTCGATACCGAGAAGAACATAGTAAGCTACGAGAACCTCGGAATAGGAAGACTTATTTACCAGCTTCCCACCACACTTTGCGAGATGTTCCTTCAGGAAGTATTTAAGAAGGGATCTCTCGAGAGCCTCGACCGCGAGACACTTATGACGATCCAGTGCTTCTTCGAAAACAATCTTAACGTTTCAGAGACATCCCGTAAGCTCTTTGTACACAGAAATACTCTCGTTTACCGCCTTGAAAAGGTTCGTAAGCTCACTGGTCTCGACCTTCGTGAGTTTGAGCACGCTATTACCTTCAAGGTTGCGCTTATGGTCAAGATGTACCTTACGTCTAAGCCTTCAAAATATTAAAAGACAGTTGATTATTATTGCAGAACTCGGAGGAGCGGCAAAAAACCGCTGCTCCGGCTTTTGCGTAATCGCGTAGGCTTGTATTTCCTATTTTTTGATTTTTTCTTTACGAAAGTTGCGTATTTGCGTTATGATAGAATTCAAAAACGTCAAAAAAACATATTCAAACGGTACGGTAGCCCTTGACGGTGTCGACCTTAAGATCGAAGACGGCGAGTTCGTTTTCATCGTTGGTTCATCGGGTGCGGGCAAGTCGACCCTTACTAAGCTTCTTACGCGCGAGGAGCCGATAACAGAGGGATCGCTCACGGTTGACGAGTTTGATCTTGTTCATATGCCCGAAAGACAAATACCGTATTACAGACGCCGCATCGGCGTTGTTTTTCAGGATTTCCGTCTGATCCCCGATATGACTGTATACGAAAACGTAGCGTTTGCAATGGAGATCGTCGGTGAGCCGAGAGCAAAGATCAAGCGTACGGTCGGTTCGCTTCTTAAAACCGTAGGTCTTGAGCATAAGGCAAAGTCATTTCCGGACCAGCTATCCGGCGGTGAGCAGCAGAGAGTTGCTCTTGCAAGAGCAATGGCTAACAGCCCGAAGACGATCATTGCGGACGAGCCTACCGGTAATATCGACCCGCGTCTCAGCCTTGAAATTATGAATCTTCTTGTAAAGATCCATAAGAGAAATAAAACAGTCATAGTTGTTACGCATGAAAAACAGCTCGTTGACTATTTCCATCAGCGCGTCGTTACTATCGAAAACGGTGTTGTAACGAGCGACAGAGTCGGAGGTATGTTCAGTGAGAAGATATAAGCCGACGTATTTTATTTCTCAGGCATTCAAGGGAATGTGGAGAAACAGAATGATGACGGTCGCATCCGTTATCGTACTTCTTTCTTGCCTTATTGTAATGGGCTGCTTCTCGATGCTGCTCATAAATATTAATAAAAACCTTGAATCAATCGGAAATATGAACGAGATCGTCGTTTTCGTGTATTCCGATGCCCCGTATAAAGAGGGTTCTGTCAGAACGTTACCCAGAGGACCCGAGTGTGAAGGGAATACCTTCCTCGGTTGGTCGACTGATCCCGCTGCTTCCGAGCCGCAGTATCAGCCGGGCGATAAATATACGGTTAATCCCACGGACGCTGTAGCGGGTGAGATCCGTTTCTATGCCGTCTGGGAACACAAGCAGTCAAGCGATAAGCTGAACGTCGTTTATAACTTTAATGGTGTAGAGCTGCTTGAAAAGCCGACTGCCGACGAAAAAAAGTACTCCGTCGGTGATACTGTAACGCTGCTTGACACTCCTGCAATAAAGAATCCGACGCTCAGCTTTATGGGATGGTCACTCACTCCCGACGGATCAAGCGGCGCTATAACAAGCGGAAGCTATGTTATCGGCGAGGATGACGTTAAAAATGGAACAGTAACTTTTTATGCAATTTGGAGCACTATGCCGGAGTTTGACGAGTTTACCATCGTATACGACGTAAACGGTGTTGATGCCGAAATGCAGACGGATGCTCAGCTTAAGCTCAGTCACGTTCAAGCGCAGCTTTCGTTACTCGATAACGTCGCAGAAGATGGAGTAAGCTTCATATCAAAGGAAGAAACCTTACAGGATCAAAAGGATAAATATAAGGATTATCCGGGTTTACAGTCCTTCCTTTCCGAGGAGAACAATCCTTTCCCAGATACATTTGTCGTAGCATATACAGATAATTCTCAGGTCGATGCTCTCGAGCTTCAGATCAAGAATATTGAGGGTGTGGACAAGGTCAGATGCCGTGCGGATATTGCAAAGACGATAGAAAATCTTAAAAGCGGTGTCATCGTCATCTTCTCCTGGTTTATGGTAATACTCTTCGTCGTGAGTATCTTCGTTATCATCAATACGATAAAGCTTGCTGTAACGAACAGAAGCAAGGAAATTGACATAATGAGATATATCGGCGCAACAAAATGGTTTATTGCGCTTCCGTTCCAGCTTGAGGGCGCAATAATCGGTGCGTTCTCGGGTATAGTTGCGTTCCTTCTTCAGTGGTACGCATACGGTTACGTACAAAAAATGGTTATGGATGATCTCAATATGATTGAGATCGTGCCTTTCCCCCAAATCGGATTATTTGTCTTCCTTGGCTGTGTCATCGTCGGAGTTTTGACCGGACTTCTCGGTAGTGTGATCTCGATACGTAAGCACCTTAGGGAAAAGCCCCTTAAGGCTTAAGGAGTAAAGAAATGAAAAAGAAATTTCTTAAAATAATAGCATCCGTTTTGATCTTTTCAATGATGTCTGTGTTTATGGCGTCGTATGCGCCGTATAATGTCTTCGTCACGGATGCCGCAAAAATAACCGAAGCTGATATTAAAAAACTCGAGGATAAGATCGCGGCAAACGATCAAAAGATATCCGATGCAAATAAAAAGCTTGACGGACTCAAGGATAATATCGAAAACTACCTTGAGATCGTAGCACAGATAGAGCTTAAGATCAGCAATCTTGAAAATAATATTTCGGATACAAAAGAGCTTATTTCTAAATATGAGCTTCTCATAGTTCAGACAGAGGCAGATATATTTGACAGAGAAGAGCATATTGCTAACAAATATGAGGATTTTCTCAGCATAATCTGCCGATCCTACGAGGACGGAACAAAGAGCTATCTGGAAATTCTCTTTGACTCTGAAGGACTTCTTGACTTTCTCACGAGAATTGACCATCTCGGCTCGATAATTACATACGAGCAGAAGATCCTTGACGAGCTTGAAACTGAGATAGTTGACCTCAACAGAATGAAGTCTACGCTTGAAGAGGCAAGAAAGCAGACGCTTGAGCTTGGTTCATATCAGTCAGAAGCTGAGAAGGAGCTTCAAAAGAGCTTGAAGGAGGCGGAATCTCAGCTTGCTAAGCTGAATAAGGACCAAAAAGCTCTTGAAAAGGTTAAAAAAGAAGCGCTTGCACTTGAAAAACAGCTTGATAAGGACCTTGAAGCACTCATCAAGAAGTATCAGGAGCAGCAGATCGAGGAGGCTAATAAAAAGCTTCTTTGGCCTGTCGACCCTATAAATAAGCGTATCAGTTCTCCCTATGGAAAGAGAATCGTGTTCGGCGAAAAGGATTTCCATTCCGGCATTGATATAGTCGGACCTAAATCCGGTGATATCGCAGGCGATAAAATTTATGCGGCAGATAGCGGAACTGTTATAATATCAAAGTATAACTCAAGCTATGGAAACTACGTAATAATCGACCACGGCGGTAAGATCTCCACCTGCTATGCTCATATGTCTAAAAGAGCAGTCAGCGTCGGCGCCAAGGTTGAGCGCGGACAGGTTATAGGATACGTTGGAACGACGGGTTCGTCGACCGGATATCATCTCCATTTTGAGGTCCGTGTAAACGGAGAAAAGACTGACCCGCTTCATAAGGACGGTTCAAAGACCGAGTCATGGATGGTGATTCTTGATGACGGAAAATACGTTGACCCGATCAAGAATAATATTTTGACAGGTAAACTTGTTCCTTCGGGATGGTAATGAATTACTTAAAATAAATATGAATATAATAGTTCCATGCCCAGCTCGATAACGGCTGGGCTGGGGTATTTAATAGAAAAGGCATAAAATGAAGAAAAAGTATTCACTTACAACTGTTATTCTCTCGGTGTTTGTGGCGATGCTCATAACCTTTAACTGTACGTTCGTCATAATGAATGTACAGCATAATAAACAAATGAATTCGCTGTTTGCAGAGAATAAATATCTTAGTACCTTGCTTACAGTCGATCAAGTCATAAGGTTTAATTACCTCGGAGAGATCGACGATGAGGAGCTTAAGGACGCTGTGATTCGCGGATATCTATCTGGTATCGGAGATCAGTACGGTCAGTATATGACCTCTAAGGAATATGAGGAATATCTTAATGAGTTCCGAGGAAATTCTGTCGGAATCGGTGTGAACGTTATACACGATATTTCAACGAAGACAATCGAGGTTATAGACGTAATTCCCGATTCTCCAGCAGAAAAAGCAGGTATACAGACCGGTGACTTTATTGTAGAGATCTCAGGCTCGAGAGTAGATCAGATCGATTACTACGAGGCAGTTGATCTTATCAAGGGTGACGAGGGTACGACCGTTAATATTACCGTTAATCGCGGCGGTGAGGAAATAGATATAAGCTGTGTACGCGGACCTGTTGCGGTAGTAACGGTTAAGCACCGCATATACACAAAGGATTCTACGATCGGCGTTATAAGAATATCGTCATTCTACGCTGAAACTCCAAATGAAGTCAAGGCGGCACTTGACGATCTCAAAAAACAGGGTTGCACTAAGTTCGTGTTTGACCTCCGTAATAACGGAGGAGGCGAACTCAACAGCATTCTTTCGACCCTCGATTATTTGCTTCCCGAGGGTAAGCTTGCGCATATTCACTACAGTACGGGCAAAAATATTTCTTATTCCTCAAAGGCACCGTTCCTCGATAACAGCGTGGCTGTTCTTGTAAATGAAAATACCGCGAGCGCGGCAGAGCTTTTCGCTGCGGCACTTCGTGATTACGCTAAGGAAGGGAAGTTTGACGCAGTCCTCGTCGGTACTACGACCTATGGAAAGGGCGTCTTCCAGAGCTTCTATGCGCTTCCCGACGGTTCGGCATTCAAGTTCACGGTCGGCAGATATGACCCACCGAGCGGAGTTAATTATGACGGAGTGGGCGTTGTACCGGACGTTATCGTGGATCTTTCGGAAGAAGCTATTAAGATCGGCTTCTATAAGCTGACTGACGAAACTGACAATCAGCTTTCAATCGCTGCCGAGCGGCTTGCGGCTAAATAAATTATCAATAAAAGTTATCATAGACAAAGAAAGAGAGAAATTTTATCATGGCAAAGCAGATCATTGTAACCGAAGAAGGACTTAAAAAGCTTCAGGACGAACTTGAGTACCTTAAGACGACAAAAAGAAAAGAAGTTGTAGAGGCAATCAGAGTTGCTCTTTCCTTCGGTGACCTTTCCGAGAACAGCGAATACGACGAGGCGAAAAACGAGCAGGCCAAGACCGAAGCACGTATCAGTGAGCTTGAAGAAAGCCTTAAGAACGTTAAGGTGATTTCCGATAGCGAGGTCAATACCGACGTTGTAAACGTAGGAAATCGCGTAGTCGTTTACGACGCAGAGTTTGAAGAAGAGATCGAGTACACGGTTGTCGGTTCTACTGAGGCGGATCCTATCGAGAATAAGATCTCCGATCAGTCTCCTATCGGATCGGCGCTTATCGGCAGAGCTGTCGGCGAGATCATTGACGTTCACACTCCCGGCGGAATCATCAAGCTCGAGATCAAAGAGATAATGAAGTAATACTACCTAAAGGCAGGTAAAAACAATGGATAACGAAAGACAAAACAGCAACAATCAGCAGGAGCAGGATATAGGTCAGCTTTTGAAGGTAAGACGCGAGAAGCTCGCTGATCTTCAGGCGCAGGGAAATGATCCTTACGTTATTACCAAGTACGACCAGACTCATCACGCATCTGAGATAAAAGCGGATTTTGACGCGTTTGAAGGCAAGGAAGTCTCCGTTGCGGGCAGAATGATGTCGAAACGCATTATGGGTAAGGCTTCTTTCTGCAATCTTCAGGATCTTAGCGGAAACATTCAGTCATACGTTACGCGCGACGACCTTGGCGAAGAATCCTACGCTTCCTTCAAGAAGCTCGATATTGGCGACGTTATCGGTGTAAAGGGAACTGTGTTCAAGACCAAGACGGGTGAGACCTCGATCCACGCAACCTCCGTTACGCTTCTCTCCAAGAGCCTTCAGATCCTTCCCGAGAAGTTCCACGGCTTGACTAATACCGATATGCGTTACCGTCAGCGTTATATCGACCTTATAATGAACGAAGATGCTAAGAAGACCTTTATCAACCGTTCGAAGATCATCAACGCAATCCGCCGTTATCTCGACGGACAGGGCTTTATGGAGGTTGAAACTCCCATGCTCGTTCAAAACGCGGGCGGAGCTGCAGCAAGACCCTTCGACACTCATTTTAACGCGCTTGATATCGACGTTAAACTTCGTATCTCCCTTGAGCTCTACTTAAAGCGTCTTATCGTTGGCGGACTTGAAAAGGTCTACGAAATAGGCAGAGTTTTCCGTAACGAGGGACTTGATACCCGTCATAACCCCGAGTTCACACTCATGGAGCTTTATCAGGCGTATACAGATTACCACGGAATGATGGATCTTACCGAGAATATGTTCCGTCACGTAGCAAAAGAGGTTCTCGGAACAACCACAATTACTTATAACGGCGTTGAAATGGATCTCGGAAAGCCTTTTGAACGTATAACGATGGTTGACGCTGTTAAGAAGTATTCCGGCGTTGATTTCAATGAGATCAAGACGCTTGATGAAGCACGCGCAGTTGCAAAGGAACACCACGTTGAATATGAGGAACGCCATCAGAAGGGTGACATTCTTAACCTCTTCTTTGAAGAATTTGTTGAAGAACACCTTATCCAGCCGACCTTTGTTATGGATCATCCCATAGAGATCTCTCCGCTTACCAAGAAAAAGCCCGAGAATCCCGAATACGTTGAGCGCTTCGAAATGTTTATGAACGGTTGGGAAATGTGTAATGCTTATTCCGAGCTTAACGACCCGATCGACCAGCGTGAGCGCTTCAAGGCTCAGGAAGCACTTCTTGCACAGGGCGACGAGGAAGCGAATACCACCGACGAGGATTTCCTTTATGCGCTTGAGCTCGGTATGCCTCCCACAGGCGGTATTGGCTACGGTATCGACCGTATGGTAATGCTTCTCACCGACAGCGCATCAATTCGTGACGTGCTTCTTTTCCCCACAATGAAGCCAATCGACTAAAAACTTTTCTTTTCTAAAAAACAGGCAAATACCCATGGAAAAATTCAAAATAATAGACGCGCATTGTCACATATATCCCGACAAGATCGCGCAAAAAGCTTCTGACAGCACAGGTGCGTTTTACGATATCCCGATGCACATGGACGGTAAGACGTCAACACTTCTGCAGTACGGAACAGCGGCCGGAATTGATCATTTTATCGTTCAGTCGGTAGCAACGACCCCCAAGCAGGTTTCCAGTATAAATCGGTTCATTTCTCTGTCAGTTGCCGAAAGCGGGGGGAGATTCACGGGACTCGGAACGCTTCATCCCGACAGCGAGGACATCGAAGCTGATGTTAATGAAATCATTGAACTCGGATTGAAGGGTGTGAAGCTTCATCCCGATATCCAGAGATTCAAGCTTGACGATTACCGTATGCTCAAGATCTATGAGCTCTGCGAAGGCCGTCTTCCTCTCCTTGTCCATACAGGTGATCACCGTTACGATTATTCAAACCCGAACAGAGTTATACCGATTCTTGATATTTACAAGAACCTTACGTTTATCGGCGCACATTTTGGCGGCTGGTCGATCTGGGAAGAAGCGACAGAGAAGCTGAAGGGCTATAAGAACTTCTACGTAGACTGTTCTTCATCTCTCTACGCGATCACGCCCGAGAAGGCAAAGGTGCTTATCATGGCATACGGTACAGACCGTGTTCTTTTCGGAACAGATTACCCGATGTGGGAGCCGAAATCTGAGGTTGAAAGCTTTATGCGTATAGATTTGACTGACGAACAGCGCCGTGATATTCTTTATAACAATGCGGCAAAGCTGTTCAATATACAGTAATCAAAAGACCCTATGACGATTAGTCATAGGGTCTTTGAATATAATTTGATTGTTTATTAAGATGGCGGTGCACTATTACGCGAGCACGGCATTTTTGATTGCCTCGGCAAGTTCTGCTTCGCTGATATCGGCAGAAAGATAAGCACGGTCACTGACGGAAAGCTTTGTCGAATCGCCGTCGCTTATAAGCGCAAGCTTCTCGCCGCCAAGCTCAGCTTCGTAGGTGAGAGTATCTGCGTCAAGGGGCAGTGTAAGCTCGCCCTGACCCTTA
This sequence comes from Eubacteriales bacterium, assembly GCA_045540175.1. Lineage (GTDB taxonomy): Bacteria > Bacillota > Clostridia > Oscillospirales > CAG-272 > Colimorpha_A. The sequence continues at coordinate 17,912 of JAZQGU010000050.1, forward strand.
GTATGCCAAATAACTGCGTAGGACTTTCCGTTACGGGTAAGTGTATATGCGGTAATATCTTTGTTGCCGTTTGCGGCATCCTCTACGCGGTTGTATTCAGCAAGCTCGTATTCGCCGTTTTCGTTGATGAGAAGAATGTGCTCCTGCTTATAGTTGCGTAGGGACAGCTTCTGCTTCTCAGTCAAAATATTCTTTTCTCTAATCTCGCTCCAGCGGCGGAATATCTCGAAATTATCCTTGTTTCTCGGATTTCCGTCAGAGAAGGTGAGAGAGCGTATTTTGAGGGTAGAAGGGCAATCCCATGAGAACGCGAGCGCGTTACCGTATTCGTAGTGATCGGGCATCATTAGAGGATTATAATTCCACCAACCGAAATTGACTCTTGTGAAATCCTCAGCCATACGAGGTGCTTCCTCAAAAGGATGCTCAACAATCTTTTCTTTGAAAATATCAGCAGGGAAGACGTCGAATGCGTTTCCGCCACTCATGTAGTGCCAGCCAAAATGGCTCTTAGCCGCCCCCTCGGAGAAGAGAACGGGTCTATTAAATTTCTTTAGGACTCTGTATTGGGCATTAGATACGTGAAAATCGAACGGAGCGCCCGTACCCTCAGAACCGTCAAAATATGCGAACTCAAAGCCCTGATTATAGATTGCCGCTAACTTATCGGCGATCTCATCCTGCAAGCTCGATTCCTGGTTGATATATACGCTTGTAGCGCCGAATTCGCAAATATGAAGAACGCCGCCTATCTGTCCGCACTCGTGAGGAATAATATTGGTGTTATAATAACCTCTTACGCATCCCTCAAAGCGGTAGGGATACTCTTCCGAGAAGGAATCGTAGTAAATTAGCTCACCGCCGAACTGAAGGACTTTGCATTTCGGATGCTTGGGGCATTCAAAGGGATTTTCTTCAACGTATATAGTCGTATCGTCGCAACCAAGCGGCCGAGACAGTGTGAGATGCTTTATAAGATTAAGCCGGTGGTCGGCAACGGGGGTAACGTATCTGCTGCAGAGACCGATGAAGGTCTGAAGGAAATGGAAGCCGGGAATAATGCCTGCCGCCTTTATCTTGTCAAGCATTTCTTTGAGAGACTTTTCGCACTCTGGATACTCGGGAAGATAATCGTAATCTCCGCAGTAGCTGTATCTGTTTTCTTCCTCTACGATCGCCTTGTAATTAATGAGCATATACCTCATGCCCATACGGGTTGCAAGCTCAATATGCTTGTCAACGTTCGTCGGGTTGACGCACGACGTCCAATATATATTTCCGTTAAGGTGCTTTGAGCGCCTACTTTGAACACCGCGGGGAAGATCGAAATCGATCTCTAATGTGTCAATACTGTCAAGAAGCTTGTCTTCCGAATTGACAACCAAAGCGGCAGTGCACCCTATGACCTTCACACCTCGAACTGCATCGGCAGTAAGAACGATAGCATCCTTCTGCTTATGCGACGTGATACTTTCAAAAGGCGAAGTAGCGATAAGAGCAACGGCCGTCTCGTCATCGTGAACAACGCTGAGCCAGTCGCCGAATTTCGTCATTTTCTTGATCGGAAGCTGAAGCAGACGCATAGAAGCAACAGGCGGAACGTCCATATCAATGTTTCCGATTCCTTCACGTGCCCCCGGGAAATCTACGAGCTTGAATGTAACGTACTCGTCTCTTTCTTCAACCTCGATCTTAGCGAAAAATTTTACAAGCTCAAAGCCGATAATGAGGGAGTTATCCTCAATTCTTGCGCTTTTTGACTCAAAGGTCATTCTTTTATTCGGATGTGAAAGCTTAAGCTCGTTGTTGACGGGGCGATCCTCGGTCACAGAGAAAACTGGCATGATCTCGTTCTGGTCAATACACTCTTTTCCGCTGTCTTTGCAGATAAGACTGTATGCCTTGCCGTCAAGACCAAGCGTGAGCTTCAAATGTGTATTCTCAATTATGATCGAGCCGTTTTCCAGTTTCATAACTTTCTCACATGTACAAATGAAATTGGCATTCTATATTTTCTGTTACGCTAAAACAGAGTTTTTGATAGCGGTTATAAGCTCTTCTACTCCGGCATTTGTAGAGAGATAAGCTCGGTCGCTGACAGAAAGCTTTGTCGAAGTGCCGTCCTTAACGAGTGGAAGCTTTTCTCTACCAAGCTCAGCTTCGTAGGTGAGAGTATCTGCGTCAAGGGGCAGTGTAAGCTCGCCTTGTCCCTTTGTGTGCCAAATAACTGCGTAGGACTTTCCATTACGGGTAAGCGTGTAAGCGGTAATATCTTTGTTACCGTTTGCGGCACCCTCTACGCGGTTGTATTCAGCAAGCTCGTATTCGCCGTTTTCATTGATGAGAAGAATGTGTTCCTGCTTATAGTTGCGTAGGGACAGCTTCTGCTCCTCTGTCAGAACGTTCTTTTCTCTGATCTCGCTCCAACGGCGCATGACCTCGAAATTATCTTTTGTTCTCGGGTTGCTTTTATGGAATGAGAGCGAGAAGGATTGAAGCGTTATCGGGCAATTCCACGATACTGCAAGCGCATTTCCGTATTCGTAATGATCGGGCATCATCTGCGGGTTATAAGTCCACCAACCGAAATTGACTCTCGTGAAGTCCTCTGCCATACGGGGAGCTTCCTCAAACGGATGCTCAACTATCTTGGCTTTGAAAACGTCTGCCTGGAATACGTCAAATGCGTTTCCGCCGCTCTGATAGTGCCAGCTGAAATGCGTCTTCGCAGCGCCCTCACAGAAGAGAGGAGGATTTTTGAACTTTTTAATTACACGGTACTGCGCGTAAGAAACGTTGAAATCAAAGGGCGCGCAGGTACCCTCGGAGCCGTCCATATATACGAACTCAAAGCCCTGATTGTAGATTGCCGCAAGCTTATCTGCTATCTCGTCCTGCAAGCTCGATTTCGGATCGATATTAATGCTTGTTGCACTGCATTCGTTGACGTTAAGTACGCCGCCTATCTGTCCGACCTCGTGAGTAATTACGTTAGTGTTCAGATAACCTCTCTTACATCCCTCAAAACGGTAGGGATATTCTTCTGAGAAGCTTTCATAGTAAATGATTTCGCCGCCAAAACGCAGAATTTTGCATTTGGGATGCCTAGGGCATTCAAAGGGATTTTCTTCGACGTAAATAGTCGTATCTTCTAATCCGAGAGGGCGCGAAAGAGTGAGGTGCTTAATCAGGCCGAGACGGTGATCGGCAACAGGAGTAACGTATCTGCTCTTGACACCAATAAAGGTCTGAAGGAAATGGAATCCGGGGATGATACCTGCCGCCTTGAGCTTATCGAGCATCTCCTTAAGTGACTTTTCACCTTCGGGATATTCGGGAAGATAGTCGTAATCGCCGCAAAGACCGTAGCTGTATCCCGGCTCTTCTTTCGTAATTGCCTCGTAATAAATGAGCATGTATTTCATGCCCATACGCTTTGCAAGCTCTATGTGCTCGTCTACGTTCGTCGGGTTGATGCAGCTTGTAAAGAAGATGTTTCCGTTAAGATGCTCGGAGCGTCTGCTCTGGACTCCGCGCGGGAGATCAAAATCAATTTCAAGAGTATCAATGCTGTCAAGAAGCTTGTTTTCTGCGTTGACCACCAAAGCGGCAGTACAGTTCATGAGCTTCACACCACGTACGGCATCGGCTGTCAGAACGATAGCGTCCTTCTGCTTATGGGAGGTAATGCTTTCGTAGGGAGAAGTAGCGATAAGGGCAACTGCAGTCTCGTCGTCGTGAACAACGTTCAGCCAGTCACCGAATTTTGTCATCTTCTTTATCGGAAGCTGAAGCAGCCGCATCGAAACTACGGGCGGAACGTCCATACAAACGCCGCCGAGCGCTTCTCTGGCATTAGGAAAGTCTACGAGCTTGAAGGTAACGTATTCATCTCTTTCATCGACCTCAATCTTTGCAAAGAATTTTACAAGCTCAAAGCCGATAATGAGAGAATTATCCTCAATTCTTGCACTCTTTGACTCAAAGGTCATCCTTTTATTGGGATGTGAAAGTTTGATCTCGTTGTTGAAGGGGCGGTCCTCAGTCACCGAGAATGCAGGCATGATCTCGTTCTGATCAATGCATTCTTTGCCGCTTTCTTTGCAGATAAGACTGTACGCCTTACCGTCAGTACCAAGTGTGAGCTTCATGTGCGGATTTTCAATTATTATTGAGCCGTTTTCCAGTTTCATGGCTTCCTCCTATGTATCGCTTTGTTTAAGCAGATGTCTATAAAGTCAGTATAACACAGATTTAGTGACAAATCAATACAATAGTTCGCCATTTAGCAACATTTCGAACTGAATACTATTGAATTTTAAAAGGCTTTATGATATAATCCAATAAGAAAGACGATAAGTGGGTGACATAGATTGATATTCAAGCCGAAAAAATCGCCGTATCAGGGGTTGTGGGCGTTTATACTGTTTATGATTTTGCCGTCAGTCGTAATGACTCTGATAGCTTATGCAGCAATATCGCGCTACCAAGGTCATTATGGTAAGGAATTCAATGTAGCTATGGCTAAGGTCTTTGGCTTTGGACTTGGAATTCTATTCCATATTTCCTGTATCATGGTAGGTGCGTTCACCGAGGATTTCATCGCCGTCAAGACAAGACTTAAAGAGTTTGTTTCCAATCTCAGCGTATCTCCCGGTTTCGCGCTCAAGTGGTATTGGGAGGATGTGAAGACTTTAGGTCTTGCGTTTTGGATAGATCTTGCGCTGCTCGGCTTCAATGTGTACGTTTTTGCCGATGCATTGAGCGACTATTTCGCTATGAACGGCGTCATTTAGTTGAAAAGAATTAGCTCTATGCTAAAAATATAATCAAACCATAAGGAGAACATTAAAATGTTAAAAGCCGGATTTTCACGAGTAAACGTAAACCCGATGATGGGTATCGAAGTTGCCGGATATTTTATATCCAGAAAAGCAGACGGCATTCTCGATGACCTCGAAGCAAACACTGTTTCAATATCGCTCGAAGATAAGAGACAGGTCTTTGTTTCGGTAGACTCGTGTCACCTTGAAAAGAACGTTATCGCTGAAGTCGTACGCATCTGCAAGGAGAAGTACGGTATTCAAGTGGGAACTGTTCACATTAACGCGACACATACGCATACCTCGCCGCATAACGGACTCGGCTCTGACGATCCGCTTATAAAGCAGTATTCGGAGATGCTTGTTCTTAAACTCGTAGATGCCGTTAAATTTGCAATCGACGATGAAAAGCCTGCAAAGCTCGGATTCGGTAAGAGCTACGCTCCGCACATCGGCTTCTGCCGCCGTTTCATCATGAAGGACGGCTCTATCAGAACAAATCCCGGTGCAGGAAACCCCAATATTCTTAAGCCGATAAGTGAGATAGATCAGGAAGTAAGCGTTCTTCGCTTCGATCGAGAGGGCGCAAAGACCATCGTTATGATCAACTATGCAAACCATCCCGACGTAGTTGGCGGCTGCAAGCTTTCTGCTGACTGGCCCGGATTTGCAAGAAGAGTGTTTGAAAAGGCGATCGACAATACTGTTGCTGTCGTTTATAACGGTGCTCTCGGCGATATTAACCACGTTAACGTGTTCCCGAAGGGCGGAGACAATAACAACCTCACAAACGATTTTGACGACGTTATGCGCGGTTACGGTCATTCCCGTCACATGGGTAATGTTGTTGCCGCTGCAGTAATGCAGGTCTATGATAAGGTAGAGTACGTTGAGCCGGATGTCTTCAATTATAAGACAATTACCGTAAACGTTCCCGCAAACAAAGCAAAAGAAGAGGAGCTTCCCGAAGCTATCCGTATAAACGATCTCCACAATTCGGGCAGAGACAACGAGCTTCCCTATGAGGGAATGGAGCTTACGACTGTAGTTGCCGAAGCAGGTAGAATGGTAGCTATGATGAATGCTCCCGATTATTTCGGAACCGGCGTTTCCGCTGCAAAGCTCGGAAGGATCGGATTCATTACAATGCCCGGTGAAGCATTCTCCGACATTCAGGTCGCGCTGAAGAAGGCAGAGGGCTATGATTGCGTATTCGTTATCGGTCTCACAGACGAGTATTCGGGCTATTTCCCGATGATGAGTGCGTATGACGAGGGCGGATATGAAGCAAGAAGCTCCCGCTTCCGTGCAGGTGTAGGTGAGCTTTATATCGAGGAAGGCAAGAAGCTTCTCGAAGTCGGAGGCCAAGCGGTCTTAGGAAGACAAACTGGTAAGACAACTCCTTGGCTCA
>JAZQGU010000051.1:0-13220 GCA_045540175.1 Eubacteriales bacterium
GCTGTCCGCCGATTAAAGTGGTACGCGAGCTGGGTTCAGAACGTCGTGAGACAGTTCGGTCCCTATCTGTCGTGGGCGTAGGATATTTGAGAGGAGCTGACCTTAGTACGAGAGGACCGGGTCGGACGTACCTCCGGTGCACCGGTTGTTCTGCCAAGGGCATAGCCGGATAGCCGCGTACGGAAGTGATAAACGCTGAAGGCATCTAAGCGTGAAACATGCTTCAAGATTAGATATCCCACAACTTAAGTTGGTAAGGTCACTTGTAGACTACAAGTTTGATAGGTCAGAGGTGTACGCACAGTAATGTGTTTAGCTGACTGATACTAATTGACCGAGGGCTTGAACTTCTATTAAGTTCAAACTACTTGAGTTTCAGTTCCGTTTCCTTTCGTCTTCGGTTGTGAATGAGCATTTACCTCACCAAACGGTGAGGTTTTTTTCTTTTTCTATGGACTTTTCGAGACAGTTATTATATAATATCGTTGATTAAGCTAAGGAGGATGATGAGTTGAGCATATTTCGCAAGTACAGCCGCAAGCCGTTAACGGCGAATGAAAATAAAATATCTGATCTGCTTGATGCCCTTGATGTTGAACTCAGCGAGCTCGACCATACCGACAGCCCTCACGCTTTCTTTACTGCCCACAAGGATGCCGTGAGTATCTGCGGTGATATCCTTTCATATAAACCCGGAAATGAGATTGAAAACAAGGTGCTCAGAACTCTCCATTATCTGTTCGGCGATAAAACAGAAATTACGAACAGATTCATTGACCGTTCAAGCACGGGCGGAAGATTGTCTTACGATATCGACGTTTTCGTCGAGCACAAGGCTGATATGACCGACGAAAGCTATGAATATTTTCTTTCTCTTACGGGAATAGACGAGCTTGTATATACGTATTGCTCGGTTACCTTTGGGTCAACCAGAACGTACGATTATATTTGCGATATTCCGGAGGTTAAAGTCGGAGACGAAGTTGTTGTACCTGTCGGAGAAGAGGACAACGAACGAATTGCAAAAGTCGTTGCCTTAAACGAATACCGTTATGATGAAGTGCCCTATCCCGTCGCAAAAACCAAACGCGTTATTGCAAAATACGGATGCGGGCTGTGAGTGACTATGAATAAAACCGAAATTATAAACAAGATAACATCGGATCCCGAGCTGAGGATTCTGCTGAGCCATATTTATGATCTCTGCGAGCGCAGAAACGGCAGAAACGTCATAACTGCGAGCGACTTCCTTTCAGAATCCGATGCAGGCTCGGCTGAAATTCTGATAAATACAATTAAGGCGGAAAACTATATGTTTTTCGGCGGATATGGTGACGCGGAGCGCAAATGCGTTGTTTTTCTGCCCGATTATTATACAGAGGATGACGTAAACGACGAGCCGTCGCTTTCCGATATCAGTTATATTGAAGCTGCAGTCGACAAATTCAATGAAAAAGAAGCGAATTTCTCTCACCGCGACGTGCTCGGCTCACTTATGGGACTTGGAATCGAGCGTCATCTGATCGGCGACATAATCGCTGACGGAGGAAAGACGGTTTTTGCCGTAAAAAGCAAGATCGTACCGTTTATCAGCGAAAACCTCATAAAAATCAGCCGTTATCCGGTCACAGTAACGGTGTATGATAAATATGAAATGACGCAGAAGCAGGACTACGTTTCGGGCTCCGATACGGTCGCATCAATGCGTCTCGACGCGGTAATATCAGGCATTTTCTCTATTTCCCGAACAGCTGCCTCCGACGCCGTAAACGGCGGACTTGTCAGCGTTAACGGAATTGCCGCGGCGAAGCCCGACCGCACCGTAAACGAAGGCGACAAGCTGTCGCTTCGAGGAAAAGGTAAGGCGGTAATAGATTCCGTCGGCGGATTCTCTAAGAAAGGCAGAATTAGGTTTTCCTACCGTAAATACAGATAAAAATGTACTCTCTTATGCTTTCAATAATATATCTTGCCTTCATGAGCCTCGGTCTTCCCGATGCGCTTCTCGGCTCGGCTTGGCCCATAATGAGGCAGGATCTTTCTGTACCGCTGTCGTATATGGGGATAATATACATGATCGTCTGCAGCGGAACAATAATTTCGAGCTTGCTTTCAGATAGAATTCTCCGCAGATTCAGCACCGGTGTTGTTACAGCAGTATCTGTCGGCGTTACGATGTTGGCGCTTTTCGGCTTTTCGGTCGCGGGAAATTTTTATTTGATCTGCCTTATCGCGATTCCGTACGGACTCGGCGCAGGCGCAGTTGACGCTGCGCTAAATAACTACGTCGCGCTTCACTATTCGTCAAAGCATATGACCTGGCTACACGCCTCGTGGGGCGTCGGTGTGACGATAAGCCCGTACATTATGAGCTGTTCTCTCGGCACGAAATACGGTTGGGAGGGCGGATATTTCAGCGCCGGCGTGATCCAGCTTGTTCTAACCGTATTCTTGTTTGCCGTTCTGCCCGTTTGGAAAAAGGTCGCAAAAAGCAGGGCGGAAGAGGAGATCAAGCCAAAGGTGATTTCGGTCGGCCGGGCATTGAAGTTTAAGGGCTTTCCGCTTATGCTTGTCTCGTTTTTCTGCTATTGCGCGCTTGAACAGACGGCGATAATATGGGCGACGAGTTACCTTAACGGAAGCCGCGGAGTCGACCCGAAAACCGCCGCGTCGTTTGGCGCAATGTTTTGCATCGGTATCACAGTCGGACGGATAATGCTCGGATTCATTACCGACCGTTTTGGTGACAGATTCATGATAAGAGCCGGATGCTTAGTTACTCTTTTCGGTATACTGCTTGTTGGTCTGCCCGTAAGCAGTCCGCTGCCTGCGCTGATCGGTCTCATCGTTATAGGATTCGGAAATTCTCCGATATATCCATGTATAATCCATATGACGCCGGACAGCTTCGGCAGAGAAAACTCACAGTCGCTCGTCGGTAAGCAGATGGCAATGGCATACTTCGGAAACACTCTTATGCCGCCGCTTTTCGGTGTGCTCGCGCAGTTCACAAGCTTGTCGCTTTATCCGATATATCTTGCCTTTTTCGGCGTGATAATGCTTGTCAGCTTCGAGCTTATGGTGAAAAAGATCGACATGGCAAAATCAGAATCAAAAACCGAGTAAAATCGCAAAACTTTTTTGAAAAAACTATTGCAATATATAAAAAACTGTGTTATAATATCTCGTAATGTAATTATTAAAGGATAAGAGGTGCAATAATGAAAGCAGGAATCCATCCCGAATACAAAGAAGTAACCGTAAGATGTGCTTGCGGCGAAGAATTCGTGACCCGCTCCACTAAGGACAGCATCCGCGTTGAAATCTGCTCGAAGTGCCATCCGTACTTCACCGGTAAGCAGAAGTTCGTAGACGCAGGCGGACGTGTTGGCAAGTTCAAGAGACGTCTTGCAGCTTCCGGAAAGTAATAGGAACGAGTTATACGGGGCAGTTATGTCCCGTAAAAGCGGGGACAGGAATACTGTCCCCTTGTTTTTTTCTTAAACGGAGGTGAAAAATATGGAAGTAACCGAAAAAATTGAGATAGAAAAAGCGGCGATAGTCGGTGTTGTGACCTACGATAATCCCGCAGAAGAATGCGAAGCGTCGCTTGACGAGCTGGAAAGGCTTCTCGATACCGCCGGCGGAGAGGTAAAGGTCCGCCTTGTTCAGAACAAGGAAAACCCCGATGTCCGCACCTTCCTCGGAAGCGGCAAGATAAAGGAGCTTCGCGAACTCTGTCAAAACGAGGGGATAACCCTTGTTGTCTGCGACTCGGAGCTTTCGCCGTCGCAGATAAGAAACATGGAGGACGTGCTGAACGAGGGCGATAGTGAGCCGATACGCGTTATCGACCGTTCGATGCTTATTCTCGACATTTTCGCTCTCCACGCAACGAGCGCAGAGGGCAAACTTCAGGTAGAGCTTGCACAGCTCAAATATACCGTTCCGCGTCTTATCGGTAAAGGTCTTTCGCTTTCCCGTCAGGGAGGCAGCGGCAGCATTGCGGCAAGAGGACCGGGTGAAACAAAGCTCGAGCTTGACCGCCGTCATATAAAGCGCCGTATGCAGGCACTTTCAAGTGAGCTTGAGGACCTTGAACAGCGCAGAGCAACCCAAAGAAAACAGCGTGACCGTTCGGGAATCTGCAAGGTCGCCATCGTCGGATATACGAATGCCGGCAAGAGTACGCTCCTTAACCGACTGACCGATGCAGGCATTCTTGCCGAGGATAAGCTCTTTGCGACCCTCGACCCGACGACGAGAAAATTTGCGCTCCCCGACGGTACTGAAATATTGCTTGTCGACACCGTCGGATTTATAAGAAATTTGCCCCATCACCTGATAAAAGCGTTCCGTTCGACGCTTGATGAGGCGGCTTATTCTGATATTATCATAATGATGACCGACGCATCGGATAAGGAAAACCAGGCACAGCTTGAGGTCACCGAAAAGCTGCTTTCCGACCTCGACGCGGGCGGAAAGCCGACGCTTTGTGTCTTCAATAAATGCGATAACGATGGCGAAAGTATACCGAAGCCCCCGACGTCTGTCCCGAGCGAAAACGTCTTCTATATCTCGGCAAAAACGGGTCAGAACGTAGACGCGCTTATTACGCGTTTAAGCGAGATAGTGAACGAAAAGACCGCGCGTCTCGTATTTGAAATTCCGATGTCAAGGCAGGACGAGGTTGCGAAAATGTACCGCTTTGCAAAGGTCGAAAGCGTAGATTACGAGGGCGAAAATACCGTTGTCACGGCGATTTGTGACAGCCGTGCGAAGGGAATGTTTGAAAAGTGGCTGAAGAAGTAAGAGTGACCCTCGAAAAGTACGGGGAAGCTGAATTTACCGAGAAAAAATCGGTGTTTTACGGCTATGCATCTCCCGTAAACAGCGAAGAAGAAGCGATAGAATTTATCAATACGATAAAGAAAAAGCACGGCGATGCGCGCCATAACGTCTACGCGTATATGGTGGGGTCGAATATCGCACGTTATTCCGACGCGGGCGAGCCGCAGGGAACCGCGGGAATACCGGTCCTTGACGTGATCCGAAAAAGCGGATTTACCGATGCGGTCATCGTGGTCGCACGTTATTTCGGCGGAATACTCCTCGGCGCAGGCGGACTTGTAAGAGCATATTCTACGGCGGCTAAAATGGCGGTGGACGAGGCAAAGATAGTGACGTACAGTACCTTCCGTCAGTTTGATATCGTGCTGAATTATACCGATCACGGAAAGATCACGACGCTGCTTTCTGCGGCAAACCCGATAAACGACGGCATAGATTACGCGGAAAACGTAAAGCTATCGCTTGCATTGCCGATAGATAAATTCGACGATTTCAAGGAAAAGGTTCTTGAAATAACTGCAGGCAGAGCGGTGTTCTTCGATAACGGAACACGCTTCGATAAACAGTGAAAATAAGAGAACGAAGGCACGTTTGTAATGAACGCGCTCCGTTCTCTTGTTTTTCGACACAAAAAAGAGGACTTTTTGTATAATTTGCGTATATTATATATAATCATAAATAGTCAGGGGTCATCCATACATATAAAGCGTTCAGTGAGCTTTTTGTAGGGGTCGACGTCCTCGGCGACCCGTCTTTATATCCTCAAGCAATCATAGGAGGTTTTATATGACCGTTACCGAAATGATCAATGAAAGAGAAAAAGCGGCTCTTTCGGAATTTGCATTTTTGTCAGCGGATTCAAAGGGAAGAGATTACCCGATAAATCCGTGTGACCTGCGCGGAGAATTTCAGCGCGACCGTGACAGAATAATACACAGTAAGGCGTTCCGCCGACTGATGCATAAAACGCAGGTCTTCCTTTCTCCCGAGGCTGACCATTACCGCACACGTCTTACGCATACTCTGGAGGTAAGCCAGGTTGCAAGAAGTATCGCAAGAGCGCTCCGTCTTAACGAGGATCTGGCGGAAGCAATAGCGCTCGGACATGACCTCGGACATACGCCGTTCGGACATGCAGGCGAGCGGGTTCTTCGCCGTTGCTACGACCCGTCGTTCGCTCATTACGAGCAGAGCATAAGAGTCGTTGAAAAGCTTGAAAAGCTTAACCTCACCTGGGAGGTGCGCGACGGTATTCTTCATCATACAAAGGGCGGCGCATCAACTCTTGAAGGAAAGCTGATCCTTGAAGCGGACCATATCGCATACATAAACCACGATATAGACGATGCCTGCCGCGCAGGAGTGCTCCGCTACTCCGATATTCCGAGTGACATTATAGAAACCCTCGGATATACTCACGGCGAGCGTATAAATACGATGGCGCTCAGCATTATAAGAGCGAGTGAAGGACGGCCGGTTATAGAAATGGAGCCGAAGATCCGTGAGGCGACTGACCGCCTGCACGAGTTTTTATACGAAAACGTCTACCGCAACCCGATCGCAAAGGGTGAAGAAGGTAAGGCGGAGGATCTGCTCGAAAAGCTATATGATTATTTTATCAAGCACCCCGAGGAAATGCCCGACGAGCACAGAAACACGGCGGAAAGAGAGGGAGTCGACCGCGCGGTCTGCGACCATATCTCTTGTATGACCGACCGATACGCGACAAATCTATACAAAAAGCTGTTCCTGCCCGATCCGTGGCGCGGATAAAACGGAGAAAATTCTTAAAGGAGGGAAAGTATGATATCGCCTCAAATAATCGAAGAAATCAAATACCGAAACGATATTGAAGAAGTAATATCACAGCACGTTTCCCTCAAAAGAGCGGGAAACAATCTGAACGGACTTTGCCCGTTCCACAGCGAAAAAACACCGTCGTTCACGGTATTTACGGGAACGAAATCCTTTTACTGCTTCGGTTGCGGAGCAGGCGGAGACGTAATTTCGTTCGTAATGCGAACAGAAAACCTGACCTACGTTGATGCTTTGAGAACCCTTGCAAAGCGTTCGGGAATCGAGATTCCCGAGGACGAAAAGGATCAAAAAGCTGGTGTCCGCCGCGAAAGGATCCTTGAAATGAATAAGGACGCCGCGCGTTTCTTCCACGACTGCCTTAAGACGAGCAGAGAAGCGCAGGAATACGTGGCAAAAAGAAAACTGTCGACTGCGCTTATCAAGCATTTCGGCGTAGGCTACGCGCCAAACGACTTTGAGGCGCTTGCCAAGCACCTGCGAGGTAAGGGCTACACGCAGGAGGAAATGAGCGAAGGCTTCCTATGCTCGATAAGTAAGAAAAACGGCAGATCATACGACATATTCCGAAACAGAATAATGTTCCCGATAATCGACGTCAAGGGCGATATAATCGCCTTCGGCGGACGAACTCTCAGCAGCGATAAATCGGAAGCAAAATATATAAATACAAACGATACGCCGGTCTTTAACAAGAGGCGTAACCTCTTTGCACTTAACTACGCAAAAAATTCCTGCTCCGAGCAGATGATACTCTGCGAGGGATATATGGACGTCATAAGCTTGCACGGCGCGGGCTTCACGAATGCTGTCGCATCCTGCGGAACCGCATTCACGCCCGACCAGGCGCGGCTTATGAAAAAGTACACGAAAAGCGCTATAATCTGCTTTGACGCAGACGAAGCGGGTCAGCGTAACGCCGATAAGGTCTTCAAGCTTCTTTCAGAGGTCGGACTTGAAGCTAAGCTTCTGAAGGTCGAAAACGCAAAGGACCCGGATGAATTTATCGGAAAATTCGGTAAAGAAGCATTCAACCGCCTGCTGAACAGAAGCCGAAGTCGATTTGATTTCAAGCTTTCGTCGATATTGGCAAAATACAATATCAACGACCCGAACGACAAGGTAAAGGCGGCATCGGAGCTTTCCGATCTGCTTGCCATCGGCTGGAGCGAGGTCGAGCGCGACATTTATTCTCGGCAGGTCGCAAAGCAGCTTGATATTTCTCTTGAAAGCTTCAAAGCGGACATTAAGCGCAAAATGTCGAAAAATGAAAAAACCGAAAGGAAAGACTTCAGCCGAAGCGTAATGATGTCGACTGAGGGCTACGGCGACAGAATCAATCCCGACCGCTTGAGAAATCAGAGCGCGGCGGGCGCGGAGGATGCAATTCTCGGCATTCTCGCAACTTATCCCGAGCTCATTCCGAGAGCGTCGGAAAAATCCGGCTTGAAAGAAGACGATTTCGTCACCGATTTCAACCGCAGAGTGTATTCGAAAATGAAAGAGCTCGGAAGCGGCTTCGATATCGGACTTCTCGGAGACGATTTCAGCCAAGAGGAAATATCAAGGATCGTCCGCAATTCGGTATCTCGTCAGTCGCTTACCGATAACGGCGAAAAAGTTCTCTTTGAATGTATATCAAAGCTGAAGAACTTAAAACAAAAGGAAAGCCTTTCGCTTGAAGAGCTTATTGCAAGTAAACGAAACAAAGAAACAAATAACGGGGGTAAATAAGATGGAAAAGACAAATAACACGAACAACGAAAACGTTGCAGCTACTCCTACCGTAACGGTAACAGTAAACGGCGGCGAAAAGAAATTCGAGCTCCGCGAGCTCGTCGAAAGGGGTAAGGCGAAGGGATCCCTTTCTCAGAGTGAGATAATGGAAGCTTTCGACGATGCGGACTACGATATAGAGCAGATCGAAAAACTTTACGAAACTCTTGAAGGAATGGGAATTGAGGTAACGGGTTATCTCGACACCCCAGAGTTCCAGGCAATAGAAAACGACGTCGAGCGTTACGAGAGCGCAGAGGATATGGAAAAGATGCTCACCCAGGAGGGGCTTGCCATAGACGACCCCGTTCGTATGTATCTTAAAGAGATCGGTACCGTTGCGCTCCTTGATTCGGAGAGAGAGCTTATGCTCGCTGAGAAAATGTCGCAGGGTGACGCAAAGGCAAAGGACGAGCTTGTCCGTGCAAACCTTCGTCTCGTCGTCAGCATCGCAAAGCGATACGTCGGTAAGGGAATGTTCTTCCTTGACCTTATTCAGGAAGGTAACCTCGGACTTATGAAGGCGGTAGAAAAATTTGACTACCGCACGGGCTATAAGTTCTCGACATACGCGACCTGGTGGATCAGACAGGCGATCACGAGAGCAATAGCCGACCAGGCGAGAACTATCCGTATCCCCGTTCATATGGTCGAAACCATTCATAAGGTCTCCCGCGTTCAGCGCCAGCTCCTTCAGGAGCTCGGCCACGAGGCAAGCGCGGAGGAGATCGCGGAATATATGGGAATGAGCGCCGAGAAGGTCAGAGAAATAATGAAGATATCTCAGGATCCCGTTTCCCTCGAAATGCCGATAGGAGAGGAGGAGGATTCACATCTCGGTGACTTCATCGAAGACGACAGCAATCCCGCACCTGCAGATGCGGCAGCTCAGAGACTTCTGAGTGAACAGCTCAACGAGGTTCTTCACACTCTTACTCCCCCTGAGGAGCAGGTGCTTAAGCTCCGCTTCGGACTTATCGACGGAAGAGCGAGAACTCTTGAAGAGGTCGGTAAGGAATTTCATATCACAAGAGAAAGAATCAGACAGATCGAGGCAAAGGCTCTGCGTAAGCTCCGCCACCCCAGCCGCTCAAAGCGTCTGCGCGATTATCTCGATTGATGTTTACAAAAAAAGAGCTCATTTTAGTGCTCTTTGACGAAAACGATGGATGTCTTGCACAAACTGCTTTTGATATATTTGTGATAAATCACAAACTGAAGCCAAAAGATGTTTTTTCCGTGCCGTTTTCGCGTATCTTTTGATGTCTAAAGACGAGAAAATCGACTTGACATATCGAACCATTTGTTGTAAAATAGTATTTGTGGAATTATACATACGGCATTTTCGCCGCTTTTCAGGAGGAACCTAATGAAAAAGAGACTTTTGTGCTTTGCAGTAGCGCTCGCATGCCTGCTTATGCCCGTTCTTACTTCTTGCAGCAAGAAGAAGGAAGCTGTAAATACGGGAACTAAGCATATCACCATTACCCTTTACGGAATAAAGGGCGAGGGAACTACCGACGAAGCGATCAAGGCAGTTCAGGATGAGCTTAACGTTTATTCCGAAGGAAACCTTAGAACCAGAGTTATTCTCAAACTCTTTAACGAGGATGAGTATTATGCGAAGCTCGACTCAGCGCTTGCTGAGGCTCAGAAATATAAGGACGAGCAGAGCAATAAGAATCCCACTACCGGCGATGAGGAAGAGGGCAAGGATAAGGAAGACGATAAGGATAAAGATAAGGATAAAGATAAAGATAAGGACAAGGACGCGTTCCCCGAAGAGATGGGAACCCAGGTCGATATCTTTATGGTTCGCGGCTCCGCGGATTTCCAGAAGTATTATGACGGCGGATATACCACTGCTCTTACCCTCACCGATAAGAGCTCGCTTATTAGCAAGTACATCTCCGATAGATTCTTAGCGCTTACCAATACCGACTCCGCAGGTATTCTCGGAATCAAGCCTGCCTACGCCATTCCGAATAATACCGTATACGGCGACTATACTTACCTTCTCGTTAATAAGGAAGTGGCCGGAAAGTACGGTTATGCCGAGAAGAATCTTGATACCCTTCCCGAGCTTAATAATTTCCTTGCGGATGCGGCAAAGGATTTCGGAAGCTACGTAACCCTTTATAACGCCCCCTCCATCGACCTTGATAACTTTGATGGAACCATGTTCGGTACTATAATCAACGATACGTGTACCGGTTACAAGAAGAAGACTCCCACCTCGCTTCTCGAAAACAAAACATACGTTGAATATGCTAAGTACCTCAACCTCTTCAACAGCAAGGGTTATATAACCGAGGGCGACGCTTATGCGCTTCCCGAGGACAAGAAGGTAGCTGCTGCATTTATTAAGGGTAATGCAAGCATCCCCGAGCAGTATGGCGACGATTACTACGTAGTTCCTTATGCTAAGCCCGTTATGGAAGATCTGGGAACGATGTTCTGCGTAAGCAAGTACGCTGTATATCCTGAAAGAGCGCTTGAGATAATCAACCTCCTCCAGACCAATATCGAATATAGAAACACCTTTCAGTACGGTGTAGAGAACGTTCATTACAGCGTTGACGACTACACGGGAATCATCGATATTATCAGCGACGACTATAATATGAACCCCGCAGATACCGGAAACCTCTTCCTCCTCAAGGAAAATTCCTCTATGGATGAGGCTACAAAGGCTCTCTGCCGCGACAACTGGGCTCTCGGTAAGCTTCAGCTCCGCGAGACGATCGTTGCTCCTTATACTCTCTTTAACCCCGATATGACGGGTCTTGATTACGACGGCTTCAAGACTGAGAGCGAAAGCGTTCTGTCTAAGCTTATGTCGTATAAGCCCGGCTCTGCTCAGACGTTTGAAGAGTATGCGGCACAGCTCAATACCGAGTTCAAGGAGAGTGCAGCGTTCAAGCTCTTCGCTGACGACACGCTTCCTGAGCCTGAGCTTCCCGAAGAAGGCGGAGACGAGGTTGCTCCTCAGGCAGAAGATGATGATGCCGAAGAAAAGGTTATCGAGTGCATCCTTAAGCAGTACACTGCGTGGTGCGATAAAAATAACGTAAGATAACAAACAATTTACTTACCACACAATGGGGGACGTTTTAGAACGTCCCTCTTTGGGATATAAAATGACAAATATCATTATCGAAAATCAAATATTCCCCGAGGAGCGCGCCCTTTATAACTTGACCTCGTCAACAGTTCGTAACTGCGCGTTCGAAGGCGAAGAGGACGGAGAATCGGCACTCAAGGAGTGCCGTAACGTAGCTGTAATAAACAGCCGCTTTTCTCTGCGCTACCCCCTGTGGCACGCAAAGGGATATAGTCTTACCGACTGTACAATGGACGGATTCGTTCGTGCGCCGATATGGTATTCCGATAACGGAATTATAAAAAATTGCCGTATCGACGGAATAAAATGTCTGCGGGAGTGCAAAAATACAGTAGTAGAAAGCTCCTGCATAGTATCAGATGAATTCGGATGGATCTGCGACGGGGTAGAGTTCAAGGATACCGATATTACGTCACAGTATCTTTTATTCCAAAGCAAGAATATTTCCGCCGATAATCTGAAAATGAAAGGAAAGTATTCCTTCCAATACTGCGAAAACGTGGTTATAGAGAACTCATATCTCGATACAAAGGACGCTTTCTGGCACGCAAAAAACGTGACTGTTAAAAACAGCACGGTCAAGGGCGAGTACCTTGCGTGGTTCTCTGAGGGGCTGACCCTTATTGACTGCAAAATTATCGGTACACAGCCGCTTTGCTACTGCAAGGATCTGACACTTGTAAACTGCACAATGGAGGAAACAGACCTCAGCTTCGAGTATTCAGACGTCAAGGCGGATATAATCGGCGATATCGTCTCGGTCAAAAACCCCGCATCGGGATACATAAACGCTGGCGGTATCGGCGAAATCATACTTGAAAACTCTATAATTGAGAGTAAATGCAAAATAAACATAAAATAAAGATAAGGATGGTACAAAAAAATGGCAAAGGAACTTAAAGGAACAAGAACAGAAGCAAATCTTCTTGCCGCGTTTGCAGGTGAGAGCCAGGCGAGAAACAAGTACACCTATTTTGCAAGCGTAGCAAAGAAGGCTGGCTACGAGCAGATCGCGGAGCTATTCCAGAAGACCGCTGATAACGAAAAGGAACACGCAAAGCTGTGGTTCAAGGAGCTTGGACTTCTCGGCGATACCGCCGCAAACCTCAAGAGTGCGGCAGAGGGCGAGAATTACGAGTGGACCGATATGTATGCCGGCTTTGCAAAGGAAGCCGAGGAGGAGGGCTTCATGGCTCTCGCGGCTAAGTTCAGAGCAGTTGCGCTTATCGAAAAGTCTCATGAGGAAAGATTCCTCGCGCTCCTCAATAACGTCGAAATGCAGAAGGTATTCGAAAAGGCAGAAGAAACGATGTGGGAATGCCGTAACTGCGGACATCTCGTGATCGGTAAGAAGGCACCTCAGGTCTGCCCCGTCTGTGTACATCCCCAGAGCTATTTCGAGGTTAGAAAAGAGAATTATTGATGACAAAAATCCACCCAATAGGGTGGATTTTTTGCTGTAAGGATCAGTTCGCCCCTGCGAGAGAGTTTTAAATTGTCTTGTAGGGGTTCAAGTGGCCGTCGCTCCATACAACAGCATGCAGAAGAATCGCCGCGTTGTTAGCCTTCCCCTTGGGGAAGGGGGACCGCAGACGCTGCGTCTGCGGTGGATGAGGTGTAGGTTGCGGAGCAACCGTGCATCAAAGCAAAGTAA
>JAZQGU010000052.1:0-39780 GCA_045540175.1 Eubacteriales bacterium
CCCCTACGAGAGCGTTTAAAAGCTGATTGTAGGGGCGACCATTGGTCGCCCGTTTGGGTGCAATGCAACATCGTTTTAAACGGCGGGAGCAAGCTCCCGCTCTGCGGACGGTCGAGGACGCCCGTCCCTACACAAATAACGTAGCGAAAGCGTCGCTTTCGCATTACAAAGGTTTTTGGAGTTTCAGAACCTTTTTTCAAAAAGGTTCTGAGAAAAAGAAAAAAGACAGACGGCGCAAGCCGTCTGTCTCATACACATATCAATTTTTCGCAAGCGTTTCGCAGTAAATGCAACGGTACTCGGCGCGTTCCGCGTCGGTAAGCGCAAATATCTGCGGAAGCTCCTGCTCGGTGGTCGTAATGCAACGGGGATTGTGGCAGGTTACGACGTTCACGAGCTTTTCGGGGAGCGACATCTTCTTTTTCTCGACGTTCTTTCCGTCCTTGATGATATTGACGGTCGCGCCGGGGCAGATATAGCCGAGAACCTCGGTATCGAGGGCGATATCCTCAGCGATCTTGATAATGTCCTTTTTGCCCATCTTGCGGCTGGGTGCATTCTTGATTATTGCGATGTGGCAATCAAGATGATCGAGTCCGAGAAGGCGGTAGACCTCCATGCCCTTTCCGGGGGTAAGGTGATCGAGAACTATACCGTTTTTGATAGAATCAATATTCATAACAACCTCACAGTCCGAGAAGCTTAAGAATAAGCGCCATTCTCATATATTTTCCGTTAAGAACCTGCTTGAAGTAGCAGGCACGGGGGTCGCGGTCAACTGCAACGCTGATCTCGTTTACACGGGGCAGCGGATGCATAACTATCATATCGCTCTTTGCACTCTCGAGCTTTTCGGGAGTCAGAATATAGCTGTCGCGCAGGCGGAGATAATCCTCTTCATTAAAGAAGCGTTCCTGCTGAACTCTCGTCATATAGAGAATGTCAAGCTCGGGCATAACGGACATAAGATCGGAGGTCTCAACGTAGGGAATACCCTTTTTATCAAGCTCGCGCTTGACGTAATCGGGTACCATCAGCTCGTCGGGAGAAACGAGGACAAACTTCACGCCCTCATATCTTTCCATTGCGGAAATGAGCGAATGAACGGTACGTCCGAACTTAAGGTCGCCGCAGAAGCCGACGGTGAGATTATCGAATCTGCCTTTTTCACGGCTGATGGTAAGCAGGTCGGCAAGGGTCTGGGTCGGGTGGTTGTGACCGCCGTCACCTGCGTTGATAACGGGGATAGACGCGTTCATTGCCGCAACCATCGGCGCGCCCTCTTTGGGGTGACGCATTGCGATAATATCTGCATAGCAGGAGATTACCTGCGCAGTATCGGCAACGCTTTCGCCCTTAGACGCGGAAGACGATGCCGCCGACGCCATGCTGAGCACGTTTCCGCCGAGCTCGTACATTGCCGCCTCAAAGGAAAGACGGGTACGGGTCGACGGCTCGAAAAAGAGCGTTGCAAGCTTTTTACCATCGCACTTGTGTGCGTATTTTTCGGGATTTGCGATTATGTCCTTCGCCACCGAGACGAGCTCGTCGATCTCGGATACCGAAAGCTCCTTGATATCAATTACGCTTCTCATTATTTAGCTCCGTTAACAGCAAGATAGTTCTTGATTCTCGTTACGTTTTCTTCATTAGCAGGGTCTTCGCTCAGATACTCGATAATATCGTAAACGTCGACGATCGAGTATACGGGGAAGCCGAACTGCTCCTCAATTTCCTGCATTGCGCCCTTTTCGGTCTGACCCTTTTCCTTGCGGTCGACCATAATAAAGGTAGCGGCAACCTTGGTTCCCTCGAGGTGGGAAAGGATCTCCATGCTCTCTCTGATCGCGGTTCCGGCGGTTATAACGTCCTCGATAATTACGATCTCCTCACCGGGCGTCGGAACGTAACCGACGAAAACTCCCCCCTCGCCATGGTCCTTTACTTCCTTGCGGTTAAAGAAGAAGGGAACGTTAAGCGCTCGCTTGGAAAGGGCAACGGCGGCGGAAACGGCAAGAGAGATTCCCTTGTATGCGGGGCCGTAAAGAACAGCCTGCTTTCTGCCGAGCTTTTCCTCGTACGCTTTTGCGTAGAACTCGCCGAGCTTCGCAATATCGTCACCGGTCTTTATCATTCCGGCGTTAATGAAATAGGGGATCTTTCTTCCGCTTTTTGCGGTGAAATCACCGAACTTCAGAACTCCCGCACCCTGAAGAAATTCAATAAATTCTCTCTTGTAGCTTTCCATTTATCTGTCCTCCAAAAAATATTATGCGTTTTCCTTTTCGGAACCGATCGGGTTCACGATACTGTAACCGACGTTTATAAGGTGATCGGCAACTCTTTCAAGACCTGCAACAGTCGATGAGAAGTACGGGCTGTGGTCGACGGAGCAGTTGCCCTCTGCAAGACGCGCAAAGTGGCGCGCGGTCAGAGTTCTCTTCATTTCGTCGACCTTTTCCTCGAGAACGAGAAGCTCGTGTAAACGCTCTCCGTTGAGATTTTCGAATGCGTCCTTCGAAATATCGAACATCTGCGAAACAACTCCGCACATTCCCTTGATCTCGTCAACTGCCGCCTCGGAGAATTCAAGCTCCTTATCAGCCATTTCGGCGCCGATCTCGTAGAAATTCTCTGCGTGGTCGCCGATACGCTCAAGGTCGTTAAGTACGTGGAAGTAAGAACCGATTATCGTTTCGTCGCTTCCCTCGATGGTAGAGGAAAGCTTGATAAGGAAGCGCGTGAGCGCACCGTTTGTAAAGTCTATTATTGCCTCGTTTTCAACGACCTTTTCAGCGTTTGCCTTTGAACGGGTCTCAAGGGCGTTGAAGGAGTAAGCCATGTTCTCTTCGACAAGTCCGAGCATATAGTCCATTTCCTTCTTTACCTGGCCGAGAGCTACGGAAGGAACGGCAAGAAGACGGTCGTCGACGAATTTAAGCGAACGAACTTTCTCTTCGACCTTTTTGTCGTGAATGACTGCTTCAGAAAGCTTGACAAGCTGCTTGACGAAGGGAAGAAGGAGAATGGTCGTCGTTACGTTGAAGATGACGTGGAAGGCCGAAACTCTCATTTGAAGCGACATCGGATCGTCCTTGGGGAAGAAGCTTGTGATGAGCGAAACTGTCTGATCCTTGAATATCCATATCAATGCCGCAAAAAAAGTCGTTCCGATGGTGTTGAAGATAAAATGTATAAAAGCGACGCGCTTAGCATTTGCGTGTGCGCCCATAGATGCAAGAAGTGCTGTTACGCAGGTACCGATGTTTGCGCCGAGCACGATGAAGAGTGCAAGGTCAAGGTCAAGAACTCCCGTGCCGACCATGGTGATAACGACACCCGTTGCGGCAGAGGAAGACTGGATCAGCGCCGTAAATATAACGCCGACGAGGATCATCAGAAGCGGGAAATCTATCTTAGCAAATATGTCGGTAAACATATCCTTTACAAGCTGGTTACCGAATGCCTGCTCGGAGCTCATAACCTCAAGTCCGACGAAGATAAGACCGAGACCGCTGAAAAGCGATCCGAAAAGCTTTACCCTTTCGTTTTTGGCGAAGCCCATCATAACGCCCGTGAAGGCGAGCAGGTACATTATCATATTGAAAATGTCGTTCTTAAGTGCAACGAGCACACCGGTGATCGTAGTACCTATGTTGGCACCCATTATAATGGGAGTTGCCTGCATAAGGGTCATAACGCCCGCGTTAACGAGACCGATCACCATGACAGAGGTCGCAGACGAGCTCTGGATTATCGCAGTAACGCCCGCACCGACACCAACGCCCGAAAAACGGTTGTTACTTATTTTACCGAGAAACTTCTTCATTCCGCTGCCGGCACTTTTTTCGAGCGCCTCGCCCATAAAGTTCATACCGACGATAAATACGCCGACACCTGCAAGCAGCCAAATCAAACATCCTAATAATTCCATAATTTTTTGCTCCTTTTTCTCAACATCTTTCTCATCTCGCCCTGCGCCGCAGATTGAGGAATTTCTTAAAAACGGCCGAATTGCCGTTTATTATACATAGTGCGACAAAAGTCGCCCGAGCGTGAAAACTCAGAGGGTTATTGTAGGGGCGAGCATTGCTCGCCCGCATATCAACGTTGTAACCAATCGGGCGACCAATGGTCGCCCCTACAAGGGCTATTCAAGATTTTGCGGCGATCTTAATATATTAAAAATCAATCACAAAATTCCTTTACGCATCTCTCATACGCCGCGACGGGATCGGGTGAAGCGGTGATGGGACGACCGACGACGATATAATCTGAGCCGATCTCCTTTGCCTGCGCGGGAGTCATAACTCTCTTCTGGTCGCCTACGTCGCCGTCGGCAAATCTTACGCCGGGGGTAACGGTAACGAAGCTCTTGCCGCAGGTGTCGTGAACTTTGCCTGCCTCAAGGGGCGAGCAAACGACACCGTCAAGTCCTGCTTCGGAAGCGTTCTTTGCATAGTGCATAACGACCTTGTCTATCGGCTCCTTTATGAGCAGATCGTTTTCCATGCTCTCCTGATCGGTCGAGGTAAGCTGCGTTACGGCGATAAGGATCGGACGGGTGCCGTCGGGACGGGTAAGACCCTCGATTGCGGCTTCCATCATTCTCTTGGTTCCCGACGCGTGAAGGTTCGTCATATCGACGTCAAGACGCGAAAGGACAGCCATTGCTTTTTTAACGGTGTTCGGAATATCGTGAAGCTTAAGGTCGAGGAATATCTTGTGACCGCGCTTCTTTATTTCGCGTACGATCTCGGGTCCCTCGGCATAGAAAAGCTCCATGCCGATCTTGACGAACGGCTTAACGCCCGTGAACTTGTCAAGAAATTCAAATGTTTTTGCCGCGCTGTCGAAGTCGCAGGCGATGATTACGTCTTTTCCCATTTTTGTTATCTCCTAATTTGTTGTTATTTATGATTGCTTGTGATTCGACGTACAAACAACGTGCCTAAGGATCGGGACGTCGTCAGCCTTCCCCAGCGGGGGAAGGGGGACCGCAGACGCTGCGTCTGCGGTGGATGAGGTGTCGGGCGAACTGTGTTCGCCCGGTCAGGTGTGAAGTAACATTGTTTCAAAACGGACAGTCGGGACGCCTGTCCCTACAAATAACGTGGCGAAACGTTTGAACGTTCTCGTAGGGGCGAACTGCGTTCGCCCGTTTTGACTTACCTTTATTAATCTATCTTCAATCCCTGAAGATCCTTAATTCCGTATTTTTCCATTACGGCAGGCAGTTTTTCGATAATATCTCGACAGATAAAGGGGTCAACGAGATTCGCGGCGCCGACTTCAACCGCAGTCGCGCCTGCGAGCATCATTTCAATCACGTCCTCGGCGCTCGAGACGCCGCCCATTCCAACAACGGGAACGGATACCGCGTGGCTGACCTGATATACCATACGGACTGCAACGGGGAAGATTGCCGCGCCTGAGAAGCCGCCCATCTTGTTTGCGATAACGGGCTTTTTTGTCTTGAGATCAATCCTCATTCCGAGGAGAGTATTTATGAGACTTATTCCGTCAGCGCCCGCATCTTCACACGCCTTTGCGATCGAAACGATGTCGGTCACGTTCGGAGAAAGCTTGATAATAAGCGGCTTTTTGGTAACTGCACGAACCGCCTTAGTGACGGTAGCCGCCGCCCCGGGCGAGGTGCCGAAGGCCATACCGCCGCCGTGAACGTTCGGGCAGGAGATGTTGACCTCGTACCAGCCGATCTGACTTTCCTCTTCAAGGCGTCCGACGGTGTAAACGTAATCCTCAATGGAAAATCCGCTTACGTTCGCCATAACGGGCTTGTGGAATACCTTTTTCATTTTAGGAAGCTCCTCGGAGAGCACCTTTTCAACGCCGGGATTCTGAAGTCCTACGGCGTTTATCATTCCGTTCGGGCACTCCGCAATACGGGGAGTCGGGTTGCCGAAACGAGGGTCGCGCGTCGTTCCCTTGAAGGAGAACGAGCCGAGAATGTTTATATCGTATAGTTCAGCAAATTCATAACCGAAGCCAAACGTTCCGCTTGCGGGGATTATGGGATTGTCAAGCTCGATACCGCAAAGGTTTAC
This sequence comes from Eubacteriales bacterium, assembly GCA_045540175.1. Lineage (GTDB taxonomy): Bacteria > Bacillota > Clostridia > Oscillospirales > CAG-272 > Colimorpha_A. The sequence continues at coordinate 6,069 of JAZQGU010000052.1, forward strand.
CTTTGTGTTTACCATATTATCTCCTCTCTTTCAAGGACAGGGCCGTCACGGCAGATGCGCTTGTTGCCGTACTTGGTCTTGCAGGAGCAACCCATACAGGCGCCGAATCCGCAGCCCATTCTTTCTTCAAAGGAGAACTGACCGCTTGTGACGGCAGTTGCCTCGATCGCCTTGAACATCGGCATCGGGCCGCAGGTGTAGAAATACGAGTAGGTGAGGTTTTTCATCACGTCGGTGACAAAGCCCTTAACCCCGTAGCTTCCGTCGACTGTAGTGATATAAACGGTCGCGCCGAGTGCCTTGAACTCATTTTCGTAGAAGATCTCGTCCTTATTGTTGAAGCCGAGAATAACGGTCACGTCCTTGCCCTCGGAGATGAGCTTTTTCGCAAGCGCGTACATTGGAGGAACGCCAACGCCGCCGCCGATAAGGAGAGGGGCGTTTCCGCTTTTGCTTGTATCGTAGCCGTTGCCGAGTCCTGTCAGAATATCAAGCTCGGTGCCGATAGGCATGCCCGCCATCTGCTCCGTTCCCGTTCCGACGACCTTGTAGATAATGGTAAGCGTCTTATCGTCCCAGTCGCAGACCGAGATCGGACGGCGCAAAAAGAGTCCGTCGAGCTTTATGTTGACGAACTGACCCGTCGCCGTTATGTCGGAGGTGTCTCCGACGAGTACCATTTTGTAGACGGTACTCGTGAGAGGTACGTTTTCTTTTATCGTAAAAATTGACTGTTTCATTTTTTGTCCTGTTGTTTTGGGATTTGATTGTGATGCAGAATTTTATGAATGGTTGACCCCGCGCGTCATCTTGAGCGAAGTCCGCCCGAGATTCCGATGCTGCGCATCGCCGCTTTGCGGTTCGACGACGGGCTTCGCCCTTTGCTCAGAATGACGCGGGCGGACGCAGTCGATTAGATCTCGCGGGGAATATGTCATTTACGCATCAATGGTCGATATCGTCAGGGTCGTTTCCTCAAGAACGTCGAGGAGAACGCGGACGGTATCGAGCGCGGTGAAGATGGTGACGTTGTTATCGGTAGCGTAACGGCGGATCTCGTGTCCGTCGGACGCCTGACCGACCGATGCGATATCGCGGGTGTTTATAACGTAAGCGATATGTCCCTGACGGATCGACTCTGCGATCTCGTCGCTTCCCTCGCTGATCTTCTTAAGAACGTGAGTGCGGATGCCGTTTTCCTTAAGGAATTTTGCAGTACCCTCGGTCGCTTCAATGTTGAAGCCGAGATTGTAGAAGCGGCGGATAAGAGGAAGCGCCTCTTCCTTGTCCTTGTCTGCGATGGTTGCAAAAACGGTACCGTAATTCTGTACCTTCATGCCCGAAGCCTGAAGCGCCTTGTAAAGAGCGCGGTTGAGCTTGTCGTCGTAGCCGATAGCCTCACCCGTACTCTTCATTTCGGGTGAGAGGTAAGCGTCAAGACCGCTTATCTTGTTGAAGGAGAATACGGGAACCTTAACGTACCATCTCTTCTTTTCGTCGGGATAGATGTCGAATATTCCGAGCTCCTTAAGCGACTTTCCGAGAATGACCTCGGTGGCAATGTCGGCAAGCGAGTAGCCCGTTGCCTTGGAAAGGAACGGAACGGTACGCGACGAACGGGGATTTACCTCGATAATATATACGTTATCGTTTTCGTCGACGATAAACTGAATGTTAAACAGACCCACGATTCCGATTCCGACGCCGAGCATCTTCGCATAGCGGAGGATAGTGCCCTTGACTCTGTCGGAGATCGAGAAGGTCGGATATACGCTGATCGAGTCACCGCTGTGAATACCGGTTCTCTCAACAAGCTCCATAATTCCGGGAACGAAGACGTTGCGTCCGTCGCAGATAGCGTCGACCTCGACCTCTTTACCCTGAATGTACTTGTCAACGAGAACGGGCTTGTCCTCGTCGATCTCAACTGCGGTCTTGAGGTAGTGGCGGAGCTGTTCCTCTCCCGCAACTATCTGCATTGCACGTCCGCCGAGAACGAAGGAGGGACGGACGAGTACGGGATAACCAATCTCGGCTGCCGCCTTGATGCCGTCCTCGATCTTGGTTACCGCCTGACCCTTTGCACGCGGAATATCAAGCTCGTTAAGCAGGTTTTCAAAGGCGTTACGGTCCTCTGCGCGGTCGATAGCGGCACAGTCTGTACCGATTATCTTGCCGCCGCGGTCGGTGAGGGGCTGAGCGAGGTTTATAGCCGTCTGTCCGCCGAGGGAAGCGATAACGCCCTCGGGCTGCTCAAAGTCGATGATCGCCATAACGTCCTCGGGAGTAAGCGGCTCGAAGTAGAGCTTGTCGGCTGTCGTGTAGTCGGTAGAAACGGTCTCGGGGTTGTTGTTGACGATGATCGCCTCGTAGCCCGATTTCTTTATGGTCTGAACTGCGTGAACGGTCGAATAGTCAAATTCAACGCCCTGTCCGATACGGATGGGACCTGCACCGAGAACGACGATCTTCTTCTTTCCCGTAAGACGCGATTCGTTTTTGACGGGCGCGTAGGTAGAGTAGAGATAAGCGATATATTTTCCCGTGTGAAGGGTGTCAACCATCTTGAATACGGGAATGATTCCGCCGGCTTTACGGAGATTGTATACCGAAAGCTCGTCGATATCCCAGAGCTTCGCTATCATCTTGTCGGAGAAGCCGAGCTCTTTTGCCTGGCGGAGAGTATCCTTGTCGCCGCGCTTAAGGCGGAGAGTGCTTTCCATCTTGACGATTCTCTCAAGGCACTCAAGGAACAGCTCGGTGATGGCGGTCGCCTCGTGAAGCTGCTCGACGGTCGCACCGAGACGGATAAGCTGAGCGATTGCGTAAACGCCGTCAGCGTGGAACTTCTTTACGTATTCGAAAAGCTCTTCCTTGGTGTAGGAATCGAACTTTGCAAGGTAAGCGTGGCAAACGCCCGTTTCGAGCGAACGGATCGACTTGAGGAAGCATTCTTCAAGCGTCGAACCGATTCCCATGACCTCGCCCGTCGCCTTCATCTGTGTTCCGAGAATGTCGGATGCGGAGGTGAACTTGTCGAACGGGAAGCGCGGGAACTTCGCAACGATGTAATCGAGCTTCGGCTCCTTGTCGCCTGTTCCGCCCGCGACGGGGATCTCGTCGAGAGTCATACCGACTGCGATCTTAGCGGTAACTCTTGCGATAGGATAGCCGGACGCCTTTGAAGCGAGCGCGCTGGAGCGCGATACGCGGGGGTTGACCTCTATGAGGTAGTATTCGGAGGATTCGGGATTGAGCGCGAACTGTACGTTACAGCCGCCCTCTATCTTAAGCTCGCGGATGATCTTGATAGCAGAATCGTTGAGCATCTTAAGGTCGTGATCGTTAAGGGAGAGAATGGGAGCAACGACGATACTGTCACCCGTGTGGACTCCGACGGGGTCCATATTTTCCATTCCGCAAATGGTGATCGCGCGGTCGGAGGAGTCGCGCATGACTTCAAATTCAATTTCCTTGTAGCCCTTTACGCTCTTTTCGATAAGGACCTGATGAACGGGAGAGAGCTTGAAGGCGTTAAGACCGATAGTCACCAGCTCATCTTCATTATACGCAAAGCCGCCGCCGGTACCGCCGAGTGTGAACGCGGGACGGAGAACAACGGGATAACCGATGCGCTTTGCCGCTTCCTTTGCTTCCTCGATGGAGTATGTTATCTCGGAGGGAATAACGGGCTCGCCTATCGACTGGCAAAGCTCCTTGAAGAGTTCTCTGTCCTCTGCGCGCTCGATGGATTCCGAGCTTGTGCCGAGAAGCTCAACGCCGCATTCCTTAAGAACGCCCTTCTTCTCGAGCTGCATTGCGAGGTTAAGTCCCGTCTGTCCGCCGATTCCGGGGACGATAGCGTCGGGACGCTCGTAACGGAGGATCTTCGCGATGTATTCGAGGGTAAGCGGCTCCATGTATACCTTATCGGCAATGGAGGTATCGGTCATTATCGTTGCAGGGTTAGAGTTGCAAAGAACGACCTCGTAGCCCTCTTCCTTGAGCGCAAGACACGCCTGCGTGCCTGCGTAGTCAAATTCGGCTGCCTGACCTATGATGATAGGGCCCGAGCCGATGATAAGAATTTTCTTTAGATCTTTTCTTTTAGCCATTTTATTTTTCCTCCGTTAGGGTTAAATTACATTGTGTGATTGCGGTGTTTTTTCTCACCTTTCTTGCTCACCCAAGAAAGGTGACCAAAGAACGGTGCCAAGGAGACAACCGATAAAAACGCTACGGCGTTTTTATACGTTTTCTCCTTTGGAAACCTTTTTCGACATAAGGGGGCTTTTCAGCGTTCGCTCTGTCACTTGGTAGGGGAGGGGCATGCTCGGAACCCTCAAAGCTCATTACATTCGCTTCGGGGAACCCCACGCGCTCCTCCCGAGTTGCAATAAATAACCTTCCCGTCATAAACCGTCATTAAGCACTTGCCGTAAACGGTCATATCTTCGAAGGGCGTCGCCCTTCCCATGGTCTTGAATTCGTCGGGGTTTATTTTATAACATTCGTCAAGATCGAACACCGTAAATCCGACGTCGGTCTCGATGTCAAAGCGCGTTCTCGGCGCTTCGCTCATAAGGTATACGAGCCTTTCAAGCGGGATAACACCGGTCTTTACCAGCTTCGTGTACAGCACGGGGAAGGCGGTTTCAAGTCCGACGACTCCCATCGCGCTCTTTTCAAGACCGCGTCCCTTTTCCTCATCGGAATGAGGCGCGTGGTCGGTTGCGATCATATCGATCGTTCCGTCGATAAGACCCTCGACAAGCGCATCTCTGTCTGAAGCGGAGCGCAGAGGGGGATTCATCTTGAAGCGTCCGTGCTCCTGCAGGTCACCGTCGCAAAGCGTAAGGTAATGAGGACCCGTCTCGCAGGTTATATTCACGCCCTCTGCCTTCGCGCGTCTGATGATGTCAACACTTTCCTTCGTCGAGATGTGGCAGACGTGGTAAGCACAGCCCGTCTTTTTGACAAGCTCGATGTCTCTTGCTATCGGTCCCCATTCGCTCTCGGAGCAAATGCCGCGGTGACCGTGCGCCTTTGCGTATTCGCCGTCGTGAATGTAGCCGCCGTGAAGAAGCGAATTGTCTTCGCAGTGGGCGGAGATTATCTTGTTAAGCGACGCGGCCTTTTCCATTGCCGCGATCATCATACTTTCGTCCTGCACTCCCCGTCCGTCGTCGGAAAAACCGATCACGTCGGGCGCCATTCCGCCCATGTCGGAGAGCACTTCACCCTTTTCACCGACGGTTATCGTACCGAAGGGAAGCACCGCGATCAAGGCATCGCGCCCGATTATATCGAGCTGAGCCTTAAGGTTTTCGACGCTGTCGGGAGCGGGATTGAGATTCGGCATCGTGCAAAGCGCGGTATATCCGCCCGCCGCACCTGCCAAGGTGCCGCTTTTTACCGTTTCTTTATAAGAAAAGCCCGGCTCGCGCAGATGTACGTGAACATCAGCAAAGCCGGGAAAAACATATTTACCTGAAATATCAACAACGGAAGAAGAAAAAGGGGAAGCGGAAAAGGAAACGGTTATGTCTTTCTTTTCGAAATGACCGTTTGTGTATACGTATCCGCCTTTGAGTGTGAGTTCCATCTTTATTCCTCCGAGCATGAAAAAAGCCTTGTCACCGACAAGGCACCGCGCGGGAATAAAAGGGTACGGATACCCTGATGATTTCCGTGTAAGCAAACCTTGTCGATCTCTCTGTATCGCCCTTAAAGATTTATCTTACATATTGTATCATAATAAAGCAAAATTGTCAATCACTTTGACTGTGTTTCGGAATAAAAATGATGTGTACTTTTCAGCGGTTTTTTTGTGCAAAGACACAAGAAAGCATCGGAGAGCGGGTAAGGCGCACCGATGCTTTCGGGTTTATTTGTCTATCGGAACGACGAGCAGGGAATTATACACCTTGCGAAGCTTTCCGTCGGAGGGAGAATTTTTGGTCTGATAGCCATTTTCGCCCAAAACGATCATGGTCGAAGAGCCTCCGCCGTCGAGATTAACGGCATTTACAGCTCCGTGCGAGATCATAAACGCGGCACATTGAGCAAATGCAGCGCCGTTAGACAGCTCAGGCTGACGCCCGTCAATGACGGCAAGAATTATCGTTCCGTCCTCGGTAACACCGGCAAGAGTTCTCGGATGCGGGCCGCCCATGCCGTCCGACATTGCGGCACCGTTGCTTACGACTACGTTTGATGCTCCGACGGCGGTGCGGAGCTTTCCCTCATACTCCGCGTAAAGAGCCGCGTCACCGCAGACGAACTTACCGTCGGCGGTAAATCCGCACCACGGCCGTCCTCTGACTCCCGCAATGACCTTGCCCTCTTTTATGCAAAGCCCCTTGGGATGATAGTCGCCCGAAATGTCGAAAAAGTCGGCGTTCACAGCCGCGATCGGCGTTATACCGTTCCCGATCGCAGCATCAATGTGCTGTCGGACGGTCTTGCGGCCGCTTTCCGAAACAGTGTAATCGTATCCGTCGGATGAGGTTCCCATATACAGGTAAGCCTTGGACGGGTCGATCTTCAAAACGTAAGCGCGGAAAGGACGATTTTCCCCGTCGGTGAAATATTGATAGGTGTACGTTACGCCCTCTGTAAGAGTCGAGACGGTCTCTTCCTTCAGGACCCATCTTGAAAGCTCGGTTTCAAAGGAATAGCCGACGTATTTTTTCTCCTTGAGCGAAATAACGGCGGTTTTTCCGTCAAAACGCTCGGAAAAGAGAGAAATGAGCTTGTTTACGGCGATATCACTCACGCCCGCAGTCGAAAAATCAACCGATAATACGACTCTTTCGTTTTCATGTGCGGTTATGTTGTAGCCGTAAAGCCCGAAAAATTTCTCGTTTGAGCCGTCAACGCCGAAGGCGCCGATAAGAATTATATTCTTGTCGGAATCGGAGATCTCGGAAAGCTTTTTTATCGGCATACGGTGACCGTTGTAGCCCGAAAGCGACTCGACGATTTTTTCCGCCGCCTTGATGTAAGCGGATCTGCTGATAACGACGGTGCAGTCCTTTGTATTAATTCCCTCGATGGTGACTGTTTTGTAGGGATAGCTCGGCTTTTCGGTGTCTTTTTTATCGCATGAAAAGACGGAAAAAGCGAGAATCACAGCCAAAAATGCAGTAAAAATCCGTTTCATATTGTCCTCCCGCCGTGTAGCTTTGAAAAATTATACCACGGCAAGCTGAAAAAGTCAACGAAAAGGACAAGGACTTGATTTTAGGCAAAATTGCTCAATATCATTGACAAAACCAAAAGGCTGTGTTAAAATAGACCTCGCGCGGGTTTTACGCGCGGAAAATATACGCGGGTGTGGCGAAATTGGCATACGCATAAGATTTAGGATCTTACGCCGAGAGGCGTGCAGGTTCGACCCCTGTCACCCGCACCATAATTAAAAGAGGAGGCATTCGCCTCCTCTTTTAATTATCATGAGAGTTTACGCGGTCGGTTCTCTCTTTCGCCTTGGCGAAAGACAGCTTTTCGCACGGAAACGATTAAAATCATACTATCATTCCCCGAAAAGCCGGTTCTTGACCCCTGTCACCCGCACCATGAAAAACGACAAGTTTCGACAGAAACTTGTCGTTTTTCAATGATATCCGTTCCTGCCGGAACGGGTGATATACCTTCGGTATGATATCGCACTTTGTGCGATGATATATGCCTTCGGCATATGGAGGAACGGATATTATATCATGCTTGCCGCAGGCAAGTATATCATACGGCAACGCCGTATATCATATTGCGTAGCAATATTTCATTAAATATGCTATAATATTTGTAGAGGTGAGGATATGGAGAGTTTTAATTCAAACGCAAAACCGCCCTGCTTATTTGAACAAGGCGGTTTTTGTGGTTATAACGGTTTTGACGAAATTCTCGCGTAGGCGCGGGGGAACTGCGGAGGGGTATCTCGGCGCTTGTCAATTATGATGAGGCATCTTTCCTCGTTTTCGCCTCCGACGAGCGTGAATTTCTTGACCTCGCGCGGCTTGCCGCCGAGCGTGCCGATGCCCGAGAGGGCTTCGGAAAGCTCCTCGTCGGCAAGACGGCTCTTCATTGATAAGAACACGCCGCCGACCTTCAAAAACGGCAGGCAAAGCTCGGAGAGCACATTCAGACGTGCGACCGCGCGTGCGCTGACTACCGTGTAGCGCTGACGGTAGCTACGGTTGTTTGCAAGTGTCTCGGCACGTGCCGAGACCGTTTTGAGATTTTTTATACCGAGCTTTTCGGCGGTCGATCTTATAAATTCGATCTTCTTTCCCGTGCTGTCGAGGGCGGTGACCGATATATCGGGGCGCAGGATGGCGAACGGAAAGGCGGGAAGTCCCGCGCCGCTTCCGACGTCGAGCAGGTCTGCTCCCCGCGGTATGTCGTTTATGCAAACGGCACAGTCGGCGATGTGCTTGATTATTGCCTCGTCGGGATCCTTTATTGCGGTGAGATTTGTCGTTTTGTTCGTTTCGAGAAGCTCGGTCAGGTAATCGGACAGAAGCTTCGCTTGCGGATTATTGACGGACACACCGTTGTCCTTTAGTGCGACCTTTATTTTTTCTGAATACATTTTGACCTCTTGAATAGAGAGTATTAAAGCGCCGTAAGCCTCGCCCTTGGGGAGAGGTGGCGGCGAAGCCGACGGAGAGGGCATATATCGATATTCTGCCCTCTCACCGCCTACGGGCGGAGCTCCCCCTAAGGGGGAGCCTATTGCGTATCGATGAGCCCGACCGTTTATAGCAGAGTGATTATTATTCCTTCGCCTTAAGCCATATAAGAAGTACCGAAATATCTGCGGGGCTGACGCCGCTTATGCGCGATGCCTGACCGATGTCGGACGGCTTTATCTTATTCAGCTTCTGACGGGCTTCGAGACGGAGTCCGTCGATCTTCGAATAGTCGATATCGGGCGAGAGCTTCTTTTCGGAAAGCTTTTCAAGCTTCTTTGCCTCATTTTTCTGGCGCTCGATGTAGCCCTCGTACTTTATCTGCACCTCTGCTTCGTAGCGTACGCGGTATGGGAGATTCGGGCGCGTCGTGTCAAACTCGGCGAGCATTTCGTAGCTCACCTGCGGGCGGCGAATGAGGTCGCTGAGGCGTATACCGGTAGTCATCGGCACCGTTCCTGCTTCGGTCAGAAGCTCGTTCAATTTATCGGACGGGGGGATAGAGGTCTTGCTTAGGCGTCTTATCTCGTCCTTTATCATTTGCTGTTCGCTTAGGTATGCCTCGTAGCGCTCGTCGCTGATAAGGCCTGCGTATCTGCCGTATTCGATCAGGCGCTCCTCTGCGTTATCCTGGCGGAGAAGCAGACGGTATTCGGAGCGCGATGTCATAATTCTGTACGGTTCGTTTGTTCCCTTTGTGACGAGGTCGTCGATGAGCGTGCCGATATATGAGCTGTCGCGCGAGAGGATAATTTGCTCGCGGCCCTGAAGGTCAAGCGCGGCGTTTATGCCTGCGATCAGTCCCTGAGCGGCGGCTTCCTCGTAGCCCGAGGTGCCGTTGAACTGACCCGCACCGTAGAGACCCTTTATGCTCTTGAATTCGAGAGTCGGATAAAGCTCTGTCGGGTCGCAGCAGTCGTACTCTATTGCGTATGCGTTACGCATTACCTGTGCGTTCTCAAAGCCCTTGATCGAATGGAGCATATCCTCCTGAACGTCCTCGGGGAGCGAGGAGGAGAAGCCCTGCAGGTACATTTCGTCGGTGTCTGCCCCCGTCGGCTCGACGAAGAGCTGATGACGCTCCTTGTCGGAGAAGCGGACGACCTTGTCCTCAATGCTCGGGCAATAGCGCGGTCCTACGCCCTCGATAACGCCCGAATAGAGCGGGGAGCGATGAAGGTTTGCACGGATGATTTCGTGCGTTTCAGAGTTCGTATATGCAGTGTGGCAGGGGATCTGTGTGATACCGTTAAGCGCTTCTGCGTCGGTATCGCGCGAATATGGAGTTATATATTCTTCGCCGTCCTGACGTTCGAGGATGTCGAGGTCGATGGTACGGCGGTGTATACGTGCGGGAGTTCCCGTTTTGAAACGGCGGAGCGTGATTCCGAGGGCGCGGAGATTATCGGAAAGACCCTTTGACGGAAGCATTCCGTCGGGACCCGATGAAAAGGCGTTTTCCCCGACGACGATACGGCTATCGAGGTAGGTTCCGCTTGCGATAATTACACACTCGCACTTCCATTCCGTGCCGAGTGCGGTCACGACGCCCGCTATTCTGCCGTCCTCGACTGTGATCTTTACGATCTCCGCCTGAACAAGACGCAGATTTTCGGTATTCTCGATAACGCTTTTCATTATCGCGCGATACTTGAGACGGTCTGCCTGTATTCTTTTTGAACGGACTGCGGGGCCTTTGCCTGTATTGAGAGTGCGGCTCTGAAGGGTGACTTTATCGGCACTTCTGCCCATTTCGCCGCCGAGCGCGTCTATTTCAAATACGAGGTGACCTTTTCCTGTACCGCCTATTGACGGATTGCAGGGCATATTGCCGATGGCGTCGAGGTTCATTGTGAAGAGAACCGTGTCGATGCCCATTCTGGCTGAGGCGAGTGCCGCCTCAATGCCTGCGTGACCTGCGCCGATGACGGAGATTTTTGTGGTTTTTATCATTGTATTTTCCGTAAAATGAATTTAGAAATTTTATGAATATATAAAATACCTTCTCCAGCGGGAGAAGGTGTCAACCGAAGGTTGACGGATGAGGTGTCTAAAAAGCGAACTTACTCCTCATCCACCACAGGCGTTCCGCCTGCGGTCCCCCTTCTCCCTCAGGAGAAGGTATCGGCGGGAGCAAGCCCCCGCCCTACGGCAAAGTGGCGCATTTTACATAAGTTAAATAATATTCCTTTCGTTGATACGGGGCGTCGAGGTAGGGGTTCCCGAAAACGAGCAAAGCGAGTTTTTGGGGTTCCCGAGGTTGTCGCCCCCGCAAGGCGCGGCGCAATTTTTAAGCGCCGCGCGATAGTGGGATTATAAAATTTATCTCTTCTCAACGAGGAAGAAAAACGGCGACGTCGGGGAATTGACTATACGGAGCTGCGAGACGCAGATCTTGCGCCTGTCGAGGGTGGAAAAATACTCGGTGAGCATATTGCCCTCGAGCGTTCCCTCCTCGTGTCCCGGGTAGACTGCGATAAGAAGTCCGCCGTCGTCTTCAAGGAGGCGAAGTGCGGCTTCGACCGCTTTCATCGTCGACTCGCGGAGCGTCGTTACCGACTTATCCGAGCCGGGCAGGTATCCGAGGTTGAACATTCCTGCGCAGATCGGCTCTTTTACGTAATTCTCGACGTTTGCGTGTGAATCGAGGATCAAGGTATAGTTCTTCGGGCAACCGCTCTCGGAAAGGAGCTTTTCGGAGCTTTCAAGCGCCGCCTTCTGTATATCGAAGGCGTAGACCTTGCCGTTTTCGCCCACTTTGTTTGAAAGCCAAAGGGTATCGTGACCGTTGCCCATCGTAAAATCTACGACGGTTCCGCCTTTCTTTATGTGGCTTTCGATAAACTGCTTTTCAACTGTAAGAAGGTCTATCATTTGCTCGGATTGATATAGGGCCAGTATGCCTTGAAGTAGTTAAGACCCGAAACGAGGGTAGCAAATGCGGAGATACCGACGAGAACGTAGGTTGCTATGAAGTTGGTATTGAAAACGTAGGTACAGAAGACGGGCTCTACGATAGCGACGATAACTGCTACCATCTGAGAAACGGTCTTGATCTTACCCATAATGTCAGCCGCGATAACGACCTTCGACGATACGATCATGCGGAGAGAGGTGACCGCAAGCTCGCGGAAGAGAATGATGAACAGGCACCAGAACATAAAGGTCAGATAGAACTTATTGTCAGCGTGCTTGACGAGAAGTGCCAGATACGAGCCGATGATGAGAAGCTTGTCGGCGACGGGATCGAGGAACTTTCCGAAGTCGGTGACGAGGTTGTATTTTCTTGCGATCTTGCCGTCGAGCATATCGGTAAGCGAGGTTACCGAGAAGAGAACGAGACCGACGATGGCGAAGATCAGGTGGAGCATCTCGTTATTCGGATAGAAGTTGAATGCGATGAAGAACATACAGAAGGGAACGAGAATTATTCTGAGAATTGTGAGCTTGTTCGGTAGATTCATTTTTATACCTCTTTCATATCATTTCGCCAAATAGATCGTAGTCTATTGCGTCGGTGATTTTTACTTTTACAAATTCGCCCTCTTTGGGCTTTCTCTTTGACGAGAAGTAGACCTTTCCGTCGATTTCGGGGGCGTCTGCCTCGCTTCTTCCAAAAAATGTTTCGGCTACGGGATCGAAGCCCTCGCAGAGCACCTTGACGGTCGATCCGATCTTCTTCTGATTCAGCTCCTCGTGGATATCGAGCTGGAGTGCCATTATTTCGTCGTAACGGTCCTGCTTTACCTGCTCGTCGATCTGATCGGGAAGGTCGTAGGCGGGAGTGTCCTCCTCACGGGAGTAGGGGAACGCGCCGAAGCGGTCGAACTTTGCTTCCTTTATGTACTCGCAAAGCTCCGTGAAGTCTTCTTCGGTCTCGCCCGGGAAGCCGACGATCGCAGTCGTTCTGATGACGATGCCGGGGACCTGCTCGCGCAGGCGCTTGACTGTGTCGCGGACACATTTTCCGTCGCCGTGGCGGTTCATTGCCTTAAGCATATTATCGGAGATGTGCTGGATCGGCAGGTCGATATATTTTACGACTCTGTCGTTATTTGCGATCTCGTTTACGAGCTCGTCAGTTATCTTATCGGGGTAACAGTAGAGCAGACGGAACCACGGGATAGTAGTACTCTTCGTCAACTCCTGAATGAGACGCGCAAGGGAATATTCGCCGTAGATATCAAGACCGTAGCGCGATGTATCCTGCGCGACGATGACGAGCTCCTTTACGCCGAGCGCTTCAAGCGACTTTGCCTCCTCGACGATATCCTCGATCTTACGGCTTCTGAAGCGTCCGCGGATATTCGGGATCGCGCAGTAGGAGCAGCGGTTGTCACAGCCCTCTGCGATCTTTATGTAGGCGGTATAGTCGGGGGTCGTGACGACGCGTTCGCCGCCGAGGACGAGATCCTCGTTCGGCTCGCAGGAGAGATATTTTTCGCCCTTGCTTACTGCCTCGACTGCTTTTACGATGTTGTGAATGCTTCCCGTTCCGACGACTGCGTCGACCTCGGGTAGCTCTTCGAAGATCTGCTCTCTGTAACGCTCGGCAAGACAGCCGCAGCAGATTATGCCCTTCAATTTTCTGTGCTTTTTCAGCCACGCGACGTCGAGAATGTTGTCGATCGCCTCCTGCTTTGCACTTTCGATAAAGCCGCAGGTGTTTACGATTATTATATCTGCTTCAATATCCTCGGGCGTAATGTCGTAGCCCGCGTCGACCAGCTCGCGAAGCATTACTTCGGTGTCTATCTGGTTTTTCGGACAGCCGAGGGATATGAAGCCGATTATCGGTTTTTTCATTTTTTGTTCCTCGTTTTAAGTTAAATATGCATACATAGTCATTATAATACTTTTCCCGCGATCTGTCAAGGAGAAATGAAACTGTGTTTGGGCGCAAAGTAATCAACCTCATATTGATGATTTTTACGCTGGGTATGTATACTGCCTTCATTATATCACCAAAACCGTATAATCATCTTGCACTACCCGTATATTATCATACGGCACTATACAAATAGTCGCCCGAAAAAATGTAAACAAACAAAATGCCGAGCGCGGAAGCGCTCGGCTTATTTATCGGCAAGTTAAGTTAGTTGCAACCGCAGCCGCAGCCACAGGTATTGCTACCGTTGCAGTACCAATAGAGGATAAGGAGAATAAGGATTACGATCCAAACGTTGCAGTCGTCAAAAATGTTGCAGAGGCATCCCATGGTATTACTATCCTTTCTGTTTCATTCAAAAGGTCGGCTTTGCCGCCCTTTGATACCATTCTATGCCTTTTCCCCTTTGCCGTTACCGAAGTAAAAAATTAGAGAACAATTTTTTCAAAGAAAATTTGATATTATTATGGAAAACCGACACGCGCTGTGTTATAATCGAATCACTGAGAAACAAAAATAAATTTTGATTCCAAAAAGAGAGCAATATGAGAAAAGCATTTATTAACGCAAGGATACTGCGTGACGGCAAAATAACCGAGGGCGCGTTCGCCATCGAAAACGGAGCTTTTACCGATTATATTTCGGGCGAAAGCGCGACAGATCTTAATGGAGACACGGTAATTCCCGGTCTTATTGATATTCACACTCACGGCAGATGCGGTTTCGATTTCGACGAAACCAAGCCCGAGGAGCTTATGGAGCTCAAAAAGCTGTACGCGAAAAAGGGCGTTACGACGGTTATTCCGACCCTCGCGTCAAACGAATACGAAAAGATGCTGAGAAGGGTAAGAGAAGCATCGGAGCTCGGATTTCCTGCCATGCACATTGAGGGCAGATATATGAATCCCGAGAAAAAAGGCGCTCACGCGCCGGAGTATCTTGCGCCTCTTGATCCAAAGGAGATAGAGGATTTTGCTAAGGCGGCAAAAAATATGCACCTGCATTTTTCGTGCGCATTTGAACTCGATAAGGACGGAAAATTCCTTGACGCGATCCTTTCGCACGGCTATACGGCTTCCCTTGCTCACACTACGGCAAGCTACTCTGAAGCTGTCGGGCTCGTTGAAAAAGGTGTAAAATCCTTTACGCACCTTTTTAACGCAATGCCGCAGATACATCACCGCGCAGGCGGTGCTGTTGTTGCGGCGCTTACTTCGGACGCTTATGCGGAGGTCATTTGTGACGGTTACCACCTCGCACCCGAAACCGTAAAGCTGATAAGAACGGCTAAAGCAAAAGACAGAGTTGTCCTCATAACCGATTCTATCCTCGGCGCGGGCTACGAGGGACCCGAAAGGAGCTTCTATTCGGCAGGTCTTGAAATATTTATGAAGGACGGCACCGCACGACTATCCGACGGTACTATCGCAGGAAGCACCCTCGAGCTTTGGCAGGGCGTAAAGAATTATATGTCCTTCACAGGCGCGTCTCTCCAAGAAGCCGTGGCCTGCGCGACAGAAAATCCCGCGGATCTTCTCGGTTTGAAGAACGTAGGTAAGATCGAAAACGGATATAAGGGAGACTTTATCAGAATATCCGACGATCTTTCTATAAAGGAAGTATACGTCGAAGGCGAGAAAATATAAAAAACAAGAGCAGACACGGTTGTGTTTGCTCTTGTTGCGTTTTGAAAAAGGTATTATCCACGATTTTGTAGGGACGGGCGGCCTCGGCCGTCCCCACAAAAACAATGTTACTTTCCTTTGGAACGGTGCGCCGAGGTAGGGGTTCCCCGAAACGAGCGAACGCGAGTTTTGGGGGTTCACGAGGTTGTCGCACCCTACAAACAACGCCTCAAAAATTTTTAAAATACCAAATAGAGTGAACGCGGGAGCGGGGGACCGTCGGGGACGCCGGTCCCTACAAATTAACGTCTTTACATTTCCGCAAAAATAACATCATAAACGTAAAATTTTTTATCTAAACTCCGGTATAAAGCTTTCAGACGCGCTTTCACCGTCCTGGATATAAGCGTTCTTAATTCCAATGCTTTCCGCGTAATTAACGACGGTATCATATTCCTCCGCGGTCAGCTTGCGATCCAGTTCATCGGGCGCATTCGGCTGGGGAGTATATTGGCTCATAATGCTGACCACTATGCTGTCTCCGTACTCGTCTTTCAGATAATCAAGCACCCTTATACTGTCATCAACGTGATTCGGCAGAACGAGGTGGCGGACGATAACGCCCTTGACCATCGTTCCGTCGGAATTATATACTGTCTCACCGCGCTGATTTACCATTTCGTAAAGCGCCATTTTTGCAACCTCAGGATAGTCACCGACACCCGAATAGCGTCTGCCAAGCTCCGCGTCCATATACTTAAAATCGGGCAGATATACCCCGATATATCCCTTCAGAGAGCGAAGCGCGTCAATGCTCTCATATCCGCCGCAGTTGTAAACGGTCGGCAGATAAAGTCCCATTTCCCAAGCGAGATCAAGCGACCTTTTTATATTCGGCACCCAAGGGGTCGGAGTCACGAAATTTATATTGCAAACGCCCATATCCTGAAGCGAAATATACGCCGCTGCAAGCTGTTCTTCGGTCATTTCGCGTCCGATCTTTCCGCCGCTTATTTTTCCATTCTGGCAAAACGAGCAACGGAGATTGCATCCCGAAAAAAAGACGGTTCCCGAGCCCGCTCCGGTGCAGATGCAGGGCTCTTCCCAGAGGTGAGGCGCAATACGTCCGACGATGGGAGTCGATCCGACACCGCAAAAGCCGATTATTCCATTGTCCCTTTCAACTCCGCAAGCACGCGGGCAAATATTGCAGTTCATAATGTGTCCTATATATTTGATTCAAAAAAATCCGTAATTATTTGGGCTTCATTGTAGGGGCGACCATTGGTCGCCCGTTTTGTTTCATTACTATTACTCGGGCGACCAATGGTCGCCCCTACAATAGGGTTGAAAACTCGCGGATAAGTCCTGTCTATTTGTTTTCCTCAAACATCTCCATTATCTCATCCGTTCTGAGTCGGTCTGCAACGTACGCCTTACGGAGCAGCTCAGACGGAATACGGTCGTCGTACTTTTCAAACACGGGGCATTCGCTCGGGGAAACGAGGGAAGATTTATCGATCCCGTTTTTGGCGATACGCTTTATATACTTCATAAACGACTCGCCGTCGCCCTTTTCGAGCTTGAAGGTCATATAGAAGCAGCCCTCAAATTCGAGTCCCGAAAGTCCGTAAGCAGCACCGTTTTTTGCAATAAACTTTCGAAGCGTGCGGAAAGAACGTGTGCCGAGCCAAGGGAAAAGGCACCAGGTATATCCGCCGAGATGAACGATCTCCTTTTCGAGCATACCGGTGTTTCTTGCAACCCCGCGTGCGACCTCAAGCCGCTTTCGCGCGTTTTCCTTAAGATAAGGATAAACGGTGTCCTCTTCAAGCACTTTTTTCATTCTCTTAAGTATTTTCGTGTGTATCTCGCCGTAATCACCGGGCCAGGATACCTCCATTTTGCCCTTTACCTGCTTACAGTAAATGAGCTTTCTCGGGATATCAAGCTCTTCGACCTCCCAAACTCTGCCAGCGAGAGCAAAACGGTCGCCGACGGGAGGCGGTGTCGTTATCGTTCCGATCTCATCGGAACCGCAGCGGACGGTAAAATCCTCACTGTCCTTGAAAACGGCGTAAAACTTGAAGCTGTTTATAAGACGCTCGCCGCGGACACCGATAATAAGCGTTTTTTCCTCGGTCATTTCAAGATACTCGAGGTTGAGCATCGAAACAAGGAGCGTTCGGTAGTCCTCGGGCGAAACGTGACTGAAGGGCGGAAGCGTCAGTACCCTTTCGGCAAGCTCCTTTGCGCTAAGCTCACCGCAGGAGGCAAGAGTGCTTAATGTCTGCTGGAACAGCAGGCTGAAGGGCAGGTGACGGACGGACGGCGGTTCAATAAATCTTTCCTCAAGATAAAGCTGAACTATCGCAATGCCGCGTATAAGCTCCCACGGCATAAGTTGAGGGAGCGGAGTGTTCGGAAGGGGATTTTCCTCTCTGAACACCGTCATCATCTCGGGCGGATTTCCGCGCCGACCCGAGCGTCCGAGACGCTGAAGCAGGCTCGAGACCGAGTGGGGAGATTCGAGCTGAATTATTCTTTCAAGCCGTCCGATGTCAATGCCAAGCTCAAGGGTAACGGTCGCACAGGTGACCGTGCGGATATCCTCGTCCTTAAGCTTAAGCTCGGCTTCCTCGCGGATAGAGGCTGATAGATTTCCGTGGTGTATCTGAAAAACGTCGTCCTCACCGCGCCTGTCGGCTATCTGGCGGAGAGTCGCGGTAAGATATTCGGTCTCCTCTCGGGAATTTGAGAAGATAAGGCACTTTTTCTCGCGCGAGCAGTCGTAAATATACTCAAAGCCGGGGTCGATCGGGATATATTTATCCTCGCTCGGCATAGTTCCCTCGCCGTCACCCTCGTTCTGAATATAAAAATGCTCCATTCCGAGGCGCCAGGAGGTGCGGGTATCGGGGCAGTCAACGCAAACCGTTTCGCGCATTGATCCGGCACCCAGCCACCTGCAGGCGGCGTCAATATCTCCGACGGTCGCAGACAGGCCTATTCTTACGGGGTCGTAACCGATGATCCTTGCGATTCGGGTGAGCTGACAGAGGATCTGATTACCTCTGTCGGTACCCGTCAGGGTATGCACCTCGTCGAGGATAACGAAGCGAAGCGATCCGAAGAGGCGGACGATATCGTTACTTCGATTCATCAGCATGCTTTCGAGCGATTCGGGGGTGATCTGAAGTATTCCGCGGGGATCCTTCAGCGCCTTCGATTTGTGCGACATCGCAACGTCGCCGTGCCAATGGAAAACGGGGATACCGCTCATATCAAGCACCTCGTCAAGGCGCGCAAACTGGTCGTTTATCAAGCTTTTGAGGGGAGCTATATAGAGGGCGCCGATGGAATTCGGCTCTTCCTCATAAAGCCTTGAAAGCACGGGAAAAAGAGCCGCTTCGGTCTTGCCTGATGCGGTCGGGGAGGTTATGAGCAGATTGTTTTCGCTTTCAAAAAGCACTTCTGCCGCCCGAACCTGGACGTCACGAAGCTCACTCCAGCCGTGGCTGTAAATATAATCCTGCAAAAATGGCGGAAATTTTCCGAAAATATCCATATTAAGCCCCCGTTTAGTCTTTATCACCCCTCATTATAACATTATAATTACATTTATTCAACCTTTTTTCTCTCGTCGAGAAACAAAATTATTCCGCAAACGATATGTAGAAGCGCCGAGAATGCGACCTCTTTAAACGCCGCAGATGGATATGACTGCATTCCGAAGGTGTTCGTATTTTTTACGGTATGGTCGAGCATTATGACCCATATTCCGCCCGCAATAGTCGAAACAAGACCGAAAAAGAGCACCAGAAGGTAAACGTTCTTTAATTTGAGATTCCTTATCTTCTTTATCATATTCATCACCTCGATTATAATTATAGCGTATTTTATATGCCCTGTCATTGCAAAAATTCTGTAAAATGAGGTGCAAATTGACATTGAAAATAAATTGTGGTATAATTACATTAAACAACTTGGGAAAGCTTTTGTAGGGGCGGCCCTTGGGAACCCCCAAAGCTCATTTCATTCGCTTCGGGGAACCCCGATATTTGTCGCCCGCATAATACACCGTTTACAAACGGGCGACCAATGGTCGCCCCTACAAGAACCCTCAATCCTCGCCTCAAGGAGAAAAAACATGACCGACCTCTGGCAGTATCTAAAAAATGCAGATAAGCCGATCGTCCTCTACGGTACGGGCGACGGAGCAGACAAGATACTTAACGTAATGGCTGAAAAAGGAATAAAGGCAAGCGGAGTTTTTGCCTCCGACGGATTTGTGCGCAAGCGCGTTTTCCGCGATATGCCCGTATTGTCGTACAAAGAAGCGGTCAAGACCTTCGGCGATATGATAATACTTATTGCCTTCGGCTCGTCGCTTCCGAACGTGATCGAAAACTTCGTCAAGCTTTCCTGCCTGCACGAGACCTACGTTCCCGACGTTCCCGTCGCGGGCGGAGAGGTGTTCGATATTGATTTTTACAATAAAAATCTCACTAAAATAAATGAAGCGCGGTCGCTTCTTTGCGATGACGCGTCGGTCAAGCTTTACGATAATATGATAATGGCAAAGCTGACGGGAAAGGTTGAGTATCTTCTTGACGGCTGTGAAAGCGATGATGAAATACTGTCGTTTTTGAACGCCGAAGGCTTCCGCGTTACCCTTGATCTCGGCGCCTACAACGGCGATACGGCGTTAAAGCTCGTCGATTTCTGCCCGAAGCTGAGGTCTGTGATCGCACTTGAACCTGACGAACGGAACTTCAAAAAGCTTTGTATAAATACCGTTCCGACGGGCAAGGTCGAGCCTCACTTTGCCGCCGCGTGGGACAAGAGCGAAATACTGACCTTTACAAAGGGCGGCGGACGCGGGATTCACCGCAAGGGCGGTGAAAAGACCGTTCTCGTCGCGGGCTCCCGTGCCGAGGATTTCCTCGACGGACGAAAGGTAGATTATATAAAGATCGACGTAGAGGGAGCCGAGCGTCAGGCAATCGGCGGATGCGAAAATGCCATTACCGATTACCGTCCCGCAATGCGGATAGCCCTGTATCACAAGAGCGCGGACATTTTCGAGATTCCGCTGCTTATCCACTCGATCTGCCCAGATTATAAAATGTATATCAAGCGGACGATGTCATTCCCTGCGTGGGATATCGACCTTATTGCGGTTAATTAAGAGGTCAACTATTTTTAAACGCATCGTGACATTGTTAGTAGGGGCGAACTGCGTTCGCCCGATAAATTGCATTACGAACGGGCTACAAAAGCTCAAGTACCACAATAAAGGAGACTCTATGCAAAAATTCAACGTAACGGGAATGTCCTGCGCCGCATGCTCCGCGCGGGTCGAAAAAGCGGTGTCGGGGGTAGACGGTGTAAATACCTGTTCCGTCAATCTGCTGACTAACAGTATGACGGTCGACGGCGACGTTACCGAATCCGAAATAATCAAGGCGGTCGAAGCCGCCGGCTACGGTGCCTCTGTCGATAACGGTAAGGCGCCCGAAAAAAAGGAAGAGACCGATAACGGTGAGACGAAAAAGATCCTTATCCGACTTGTATCTTCGGTGATCTTCCTTGCGGTATTAATGTATATCTCGATGGGAAGAATGATCGGACTGCCCCTTCCGTCTGTACTTGCCGAAAACCATTTGGCGAACGCCATTACACAGATGCTTTTGTCGGCCACGGTAATGGTGATAAACCAGAAATTCTTCATAAGCGGCTTCAAGGGGATCATCAAGGGCGCGCCTAATATGGACACCCTCGTTTCGCTCGGCTCGCTTGCGGCGTTCGGATACAGCACCGCGGTGGTCTACAAAATGACAGTCAGCCATTCCCATTCGCTTCTTCACGGGCTGTATTTCGAAAGCGCGGCAATGATTCTGACGCTTATCACCGTCGGAAAGCTCCTCGAAGCACGCGCAAAGGGTAAAACGACGAGCGCCCTCAAGGGGCTTATGTCGCTCTCGCCCGAAAATGCAACAGTAATTAAGGACGGCAAGGAAATAACAGTTCCGATAGCGTCTCTTAAGGTCGGTGATATATTCACGGTTCGCCCGGGACAGAATTTTCCTGCCGACGGCAGCGTCACAGAGGGCGTCAGCTCGGTAAACGAAGCGGCGCTGACGGGCGAAAGCATACCTGCCGATAAAACCGTCGGTTCGGCTGTGTCTGCGGGAACCGTCAATCTTTCGGGATATCTTAAATGCGAGGCAACGAAGGTCGGCCACGATACCGTTCTTCAGCAGATAATAAAAACCGTCTCCGACGCATCGGCGTCTAAGGCGCCGATCGCGCGTATTGCCGATAAGGTTTCGGGAATATTCGTGCCGACCGTCATCGGAATCGCGCTCGTAACGATCGCTGTATGGCTCATCGCGGGCGAAAGCATCGGCTTTGCGCTTGCGCGCGGAATATCGGTGCTCGTCATCAGCTGTCCTTGCGCGCTCGGGCTTGCGACCCCCGTTGCGATAATGGTCGGAAGCGGGGTCGGAGCCAAAAACGGAATACTGTTCAAAAGCGCGGAGGCGCTTGAAGAGATCGGAAAGACCAAGGTCGTTATTCTCGATAAAACGGGAACGGTAACTAAAGGAATGCCGACAGTATCCGACGTTATCCCGATAGGATGCGGCGAAAATGAGCTTCTGACGCTCGCGTATTCGGTTGAAACGGGAAGCGAGCATCCGCTTTCCAAGGCGGTAACCGCGTTTGCTTCCGAAAGAGGCGTTTCTCCCCTTTCTGTTGAAAACTTTGAAGCCCACACCGGAAGCGGTGTTTCGGCAACCGTCAGAGGTGAGACTGTCTACGGCGGAAAGCTTTCCATGATCTCCGAGCTTGCTCCCGTGAGCGATGAAACGAAAAAGCTTACCGAAAAGCTGTCAAATGAGGGCAAAACCCCGCTGTTTTTCGCCAAAAACGGCACTATTCTCGGGCTTATTGCGGTGAGCGACGAGGTCAAGGACGACTCAGCCGAGGCAATCAAAACGCTCCACGATATGAAGATCAAAACCGTTATGCTGACGGGCGATAATGAAAGAACCGCCCGCGCGATTGCGGATAAGGTAGGTATTGACGAGGTCGTTGCGGGAGTTCTGCCGAATGAAAAGGCTGATACCGTAAAGCGCCTCAGCGTCGGCGGTAAGACGGCGATGGTCGGCGACGGTATAAATGACGCGCCTGCGCTCGTTGAGGCTGACGTCGGAATCGCTATCGGCGCGGGAAGCGATATTGCGATAGATTCGGCGGATGCAGTTCTTATGAAGAGCTCGCTTTCAGATGTCCCTGCCGCCATTAAACTCGGCAAAAACACCCTTAGAAACATCAAGGAAAACCTTTTCTGGGCGTTCTTCTATAACGTGCTCGGTATTCCGATAGCGGCAGGTGCCTTTATCCCGCTTACGGGTTGGGAAATGAACCCGATGCTCGGCGCTGCGGCGATGAGTCTTTCCAGCTTCTTCGTTGTGAGCAATGCGCTTCGTCTTAATCTTATTCCGATAAGAAAAAAGGTCAAGGAAGCCGAATGTGCTCCTGAACCCGAACCGAAAAAGGATGAAAACGTAAAGACCTACGACGTTTACGGAATGATGTGCCACCACTGCGAAAACGCGGTCAAGAGCGCACTTGCAGCTATCGACGGCGTTTCCGAAGCAAATGCCGACCATACACAGAACAATGTCACAGTCAGATTTGTCTCCCCTGTAGACGACGAGATTATTATCAAAGCGATAACCGAAGAGGGATACGAGGTCAAATAATAGAAAAATCGTTTGTGCGGGAGGGTCCCTCCCCTACCGCCGATAGATTGAACGTCATCTTGCCTTCCCCAGCGGGGGAAGGGGGACCACCGAAGGTGGTGGATGAGGTGTAGGTTGCGGGGCAACCGTGTGTCAAAGGAATGTAACTTTACTTCCATAACACCTCATCCGCCTCGTTACACTCGGCACCTTCTCCCGCTGGAGAAGGTATTTCAACGAGGCGAAGCTTCGAGGCGTTGTCTTGTCTTCCCCTGAGGGGAATGGTGTCTAAGAGGAAAACCTCAGACGGATGAGGTGTAGCCGTCGCAGACGGCGATGTAATGTAACACCGTCTTTCTACGTCCGCCCCCGTCACCAACGAAAAAAGCCTTCCGAACGGAAGGCTTTCTCATTTTCACATAACGGGAATCAATAATTATTTCTGATCCTCTTGCGCACAGCGAAGAAAATACCGAACGAAGCAAGCGCAACAACGATCGCGGTGCAAAGAACGTAAATAACGGGACTGATCTCAATATCCGACTTCAGCTCTTCCCACAGTCTGTTGATAAGCGCGAGCTGCTCGCCGGGAAGATTCTTGTAGGCGGTTGCCTTGATGTCCCCGGTATTGTACATAAGATCGTAGGCGCCCTCCATAATACCCTCCATCTCCTCGCGGTATTCGGCACTTTCACGAACGACACGGTTGGGGGAAGCATAATAGGTATAAAGCGCGTTGGCGACGGCAGGCTCCTCGGTCAGCATAAAGTTAATGTACGCCTCGGCAAGCTCCTTGTTCTTGCTCGTCTTGGGAATACACATAGCATCAACGTAGAGGTTCGTGCCCTCCTTTGGATAGAAGAATCCGAGATCCTCATTGTTCTCGTGCATAGCAAGGAAGTCGCCCGCATAGTAGGCGGCGATAGCGGCGGAGCCGCCCTCCATTTTGTTGAATATCTCGTCCATGACGTAGCCCTGCACGATATCCTTCTGCTTCCGAAGCTCCTTAAGCGCGAGACGCCATTCCTTTTCATCAGCGCTGTTGACGTCAAGACCGAGCTTGTACTGCGCGGTACCGAACGCATCGCGTGAGTTATTGAACTGCAGAATGTTGCCCTTGTACTTGGGATTCCACATAAGCTCCCATGATCCGAGGTCTGCTTCATCAACCATCGTCTTATTGTAGATGATGCCGATCATTCCGTAGAAATAAGGAACGGAATAGACATTCCCCTCGTCGTAGTAGTCAAACTCGGCGTCGGCGCCGTAAAACTCGGGAACGATATTCTTGATGTTGGGAATATTGTCGTAGTTGAGGGGAGCGAGCATATCCTCTTTTATAAGGCGCTCGATCATATAGTCGGAGGGAACGACGACGTCATAGCTGACGGAACCCGAGCTGAGCTTGGCGTACATATCCTCGTTAGAGGAGAATGTCGAATAAACGACTTTTACGCGCTCACCTGTTTGCTTGTAGTACCACTCCTCAAACGCCTTGTTAGAGTCAAGACAGCCCTCGCTTCCGTCCGAGATATATTCACCCCAGTTGTAAACGTAGAGCGTTTTTCCCTTAGCCTTGCTCTCTGAGCAGGAGAAGAGCATCGGCAGAAGCATAAGACAGATAAGAGACAGCAAAACAAATCTTTTCATCTTGCCCCTCCTTTCACCTTTCGGCTTCTGCGCTCACCTACTGAGCCGGCGAAGTTGACGATAAGAAGAATCGCAAGAATAGTCGCTACGATGATAGCGCATAGCGCGTACATACTGAACTTGACGTTATGCACGGTCTGATTGTAAACGTAAAGCGGGAGCGTCTGGAAATTCGGCGAGGACACGAAATGGCTGATGACGAAATCATCAAGCGACATCGTGAATCCGAGCATAAGACCCGAAACGATACCGGGAATTATCTCGGGAAGCTCGACCGAGAAGAACGCTCTTGCGGGAGTACATCCGAGGTCCATAGCCGCCTCGGAGAGGGACTTGTCGAGCGCATTGAAACGCGGAGTGACCGAAAGGAGAACGTAGGGCAGGTTAAAGGTAACGTGTGCAACGAGCATTGTACCGAAGCCCATAAAGTTGTTCGCCTTAAGGAACGTCGCAACCGCGACGAAAAGAAGCATCATGGAGACGCCCGTAACGATATCGGGGTTCATCATCGGAATGTT
The DNA here is from genome assembly GCA_045540175.1 of Eubacteriales bacterium. GTDB lineage: Bacteria > Bacillota > Clostridia > Oscillospirales > CAG-272 > Colimorpha_A. The sequence continues at coordinate 31,197 of JAZQGU010000052.1, forward strand.
GGTGACCGACGTGATCGCGCCTTTGACTGCCTTTCTCTTCATATGATGAAGACCGAGGGCGGCAAAGGTGCCGATAACGGTTGCAATAAGAGATGAAAGCACCGCAAGAACGAGCGAATTTTTCAGCGCAGTCAGCGCCTGCTCGTCGTTAAAGAGCTCCTTGTACCAGGTAAGGGAAAATCCCGAAAAATCGCTGAGCGACCCTCCCTCGTTAAATGAGAAAACGATAAGAACGAGGATCGGCGCGTAAAGGAGCGCGAAAATGAGGAAGATATAACCGCTTGAAAGGAATTTTTTCATACTATTATACCTCCGTCGTCGTCGGAGAACTTATTCATAATTCCGACGGAGATAATGATGAGCACCATCATAACGAGCGAAACAGCCGCACCAACGTTGTAGGTGCTGGTGTTCTTAAAGAGACGCTCAATAGTGTCACCGACGAGGTCTATCTTGCCCGCACCGAGCTTCTGGGAGATATAGAAGGTCGAGATAGAAGGCACGAACACCATCGTAACTCCCGAAATAACGCCCGAAACCGTAAGAGGCATGATAACCTTGGTCATAGTCTGCCAGCTGTTGCAGCCGAGGTCGGCGGCAGCCTCCATGTATCTCTTGTCGAGCTTCGTCATGGTCGTGAAGATCGGAAGAACCATATATGGAAGGAAGTCGTAGACCATACCGAGAATAACGCCGAAATCGGATCCGACGATATAAAGCTTGTTAAGACCGAGCTTGACGAGCAGGGCGTTGAGTAGACCGCCGTTATCAAGCAGAGCCATAAGCGCGTAGGTGCGGATAAGAAGGTTGCACCACATCGGGTGCATAATAAGCACCATAAGCATCTTTCTTGTGCGCGGGGAAGCCTTAGACATAAAGTAAGCGAGCGGATAGCCTATGATAAGGCAAACGACGGTTGCAATAAGTGCAAAGGCGATCGAAAGAACGAATACGTTCGAGTAACCCGAAAGAGAAAGAATATTATCAAATGTAAAGCGGCCCTTTTCGTCGGTAAAGGCAAAGTACAGTACAAAAAGCATGGGGGCGACGATAAACATCACCATCCACACGATATGGGGAGCCGCCGCCATACGCTGGAAAATGCTTTTGCGCTTCATTCTTCGGTCTCCTCCGAATCGCTTTCGTCCTCGTCCTCGGAATCGGGATCGAAGGTCGGGTCGGACATATGCTCCATTTCCTCGGAGAAGGTAGAATAGTCGCCGAACATACCGGAGAATTCCGACTTTTTCATAACGTGTATCGCATCGGGCTCGATGTAAAGGCCGATAGACGCGCCGTTTTCAACGTAATCGGTGGTCTGGATCATCCATTTGAATCCGCCGATATCGACGATTATCTCGTAGTGAACGCCCTTGAAGGTTACGCTTGTAACGACACCGGTGAGCATTCCGCGCTCAACGGAAACAACGTCAACGTCCTCGGGACGCACAACGACGTCAACGGGCTCGTTCTTCTCGAAGCCGTTGTCGAGACAGCGGAACTTTTTACCTGAGAAGGAAACGAGATAGTCATCGTGCATAACGCCGTCAACGATGTTACTTTCTCCGATAAAGTCGGCAACGAATGCGTTTTCGGGCTCGTTGTAAATGTCCTGGGGAGAGCCGATCTGCTGGATCTCGCCGTTATCCATAACTACGACGGTATCGGACATCGAAAGAGCCTCTTCCTGGTCGTGCGTAACATAAACGAAGGTGATTCCGGTTCTCTGCTGAATGTTTTTAAGCTCCATCTGCATGTCCTTGCGGAGCTTGAGGTCAAGCGCGCCGAGCGGCTCGTCGAGGAGCAGAACACGGGGTTCGTTTATAAGAGCGCGCGCGATAGCAACTCTCTGCTGCTGACCGCCCGAGAGGGTAGTGACCTTTCTTCTTTCAAAGCCCTTGAGGTTGACTACCTCAAGCATTTTGAGGACCTTTTCGTGAAGCTCCTTCTTGTCCATCTTGCGCAAACGCGGACCGAAGGCAATATTTTCATAGACGTTAAGATGAGGGAAAAGGGCGTACTTCTGGAAGACCGTATTTACCGGTCTTTCATAAGGAGGAACGTCCTTGACGTCCTTCCCGTCGAAATAAACGTGTCCGTCGTCGGGTGTTTCAAAGCCGCCGATAATACGGAGAGTCGTCGTTTTACCGCAGCCTGAAGGACCGAGCAGGGTAATGAATTCCTTATCTCGAATGTCTAGATTTATACTCTTTAGAATCTGTTCGCCGTCGTAAGATTTTACGACGTTCTGAAGACGAATAATTATCTCAGCATTGTTTTCCATTTTACAATTATCAACCGCCTTTCACGGGGCAAAAACATCCCCAAATAGAAATACAGCATAATTGTATCATTATGTAAAGAAAAATGCAATAGTTTTGTAAAAATATCTTGAAAAACCGCGATTAAGCGCGATTAGGCGTGATTAGACGGCGCTTTTTCGGGATTTTTCTTAAAATCCTCCGTTATCCTCGCTTATCCTCCGTTTTCTTGCCCTATTCGTCTTTCGATAGGGTTGGTGAAATAACGATAAAAGTTATCGTTATTTTGTTGTAGGTCGATAATACGTTCAAAATCTCTTGTAGGGGCGACCATTGGTCGCCCGCAAAAAAACGCGACAAACTACAATCAACGCGGAAAAAACACAAAAGCCGCCTCATCTTTTCCTTACCACCGTCCCGGCAAACATGGCGCAAACGATAATAAATAACGATGGATCTCCGACTCCCGAAAACAAAAAATAGACCGAGAATAAATAGAGCAGAAAAAGGATAGAAAACGTGAATCCCAAAAGCACTCTTTCAGCCGTTTTCGGCGTCAGAAAAGTATGCAGAAGATTTCCTAAAATCGTACCGCCGTCGAGCCCCTTGATGGGCATAAGGTTGATAAACGCAAGTGCGAGATTGCAGGCACAGAAGAACCCGTCAAGGGAAAACAGCATTCCGAAAATCAGAAGAATAATATTAATCGCAGGCCCTGCGAGAGCAATAAAAATATCGCACCAATATGACCTCAAGCCGTTCGGAAGCACCATATCCGCCCCAAAAGGATAAATAACGATCCTCGTCGGCACCGCACGGCATATCCGCGCGGCAAAATAATGTCCAAGCTCGTGAGCGAGCGCGCAAAAAAGCGTAACGATCCCCTCATATCCAATGCCCGAAACCGATAGAATTATCAGGAAAATGACCGTAGACGGATGAATTATGAATTTTTTTGTTTTGTTATGCAAACCCTTGTCACCTGTGCCTTTGTGTGGTATAATTAATTAACGAAATAACGGTTAATATCATGCTGCTATTGACCGCCCGAGATTCCGATTCTGCGAATCGCCGCTTCGCGGTTCGACTTCGCGTCGCCGTCACCCTGAGTGAAGCGCAGCGGAATCGAATGGGTCTGGCGACGCTTCGCTCAGAATGACATTGGGCGTCGTCGCCAAATAAACTTATCAGAGGAATAAAAAATGACAGATAAAACTCTCGGCTTATATATTCATTTTCCATTTTGCCAAAGCAAATGTCCATACTGCGACTTTTATTCGATAACCGATTCGTCCTGTGCCGACAGATACGTAAACGCGCTCATTCTTCAAATGCAGGACTACTCAAAGGCGGCATCGCGCCACGACGTCGACAGCATCTTCTTCGGCGGCGGAACGCCGTCAATGCTGAGCACAAAACAGCTTCTTAAAGTCATAGACGGCATATACGATAATTTCAACGTCCGCGGAGACGCAGAATTCACAATGGAAGCCAACCCCGCAACGCTGAAAACTGCATCGCTCCGTAAGCTCCGCCGTGCAGGTATAAACCGCCTGAGCATAGGTCTCCAGAGCGCGAACGACGACGAGCTCCGCGCACTCGGAAGAATACATACCTATGCGGATTTTGAAGAAAGCTTCCGCATTGCACGCAAGGCGGGATTTGATAATATAAGCGTCGACCTTATGTACGGTATCCCGAACCAGACCCCCGAAAGCTTCGCGTATACCCTCAAAACCGTAACGGCGCTCGAACCCGAGCATATCTCGGTCTACGGGCTGAAAATCGAAGAGGGAACACCGTTTGACGAAAGGAAAGACACGCTTAAGCTCCCCGACGAGGACACCGAGTGCAAAATGTACTTCGATACAGTCGAGTATCTTGCCTTGAAGGGATACGCACAGTATGAGATCAGTAACTTCTCAAAACCAGGTCACCAGTGCGTGCATAATCTGCGCTATTGGAACTGCGAGGAATATATAGGCTTCGGTCCCGGCGCACATTCCTATTTTGGAAATAAGCGGTTTGCGTATAAAAAGAACATTTCCGATTACGTAAAGAATATGGAAAACCCGGGAAGCGTCTCCGATGTACTCAGCGAATGCTACGAGGTAAAGGAAAACGAGAGGATCGGTGAATACGTAATGCTCCGTATGCGCCTGAGCGAGGGCGTCGATACAGAGTTTTTCGCCGCTACGTTCGGAATTGATTTTGAGCGCCTCTTCGGTAAATACCTTGAGAAATACGAGAAAAACGGCTTCGTGCGGAAGAAGGACAGAAGCTGGTCGTTCACGCCTAAGGGAATGTACGTTTCAAACTATATCCTCTCGTCAATGTTCGATTTCGATAGCGATATCCTTTCTGGCATCGCAAACGGCACCGATAAATAAGTCACCCAAAAGGACGGAAATTCCGTCCTTTTTGTGTTGCGGAAAAATATAAAATCATTCTCGTAGGGGAGGGTCCCCCCTCCCGCGCAAAAACGATGTTACATTCCTTTGGAACACCTCATCCACCGCAGACGCAGCGTCTGCGGTCCCCCTTCCCCCGCTGGGGAAGGCAATACGACGTTCACTCTATTTTGGGTAAGGGAGGGGCGTGGCGAAGCTTAGGGGCGTTATTATACCTTCTCCAGTGGGAGAAGGTGCCGAGTGTAACGAGGCGGATGAGGTGTTAGGTGAAAAATCTGATTATATCTTGAATTAGTTACTTTCCTTCGGGACACCTCATCCACCACCTTCGGTGGTCCCCCTTCCCCCGCTGGGGAAGGCTAACGACGTCTCGAAGCTTCCTTAAACCGAAAGGGGTATCCAAAGGGGAAAACGTATAAAAAACGCGAATGCGTTTTTTGTCGGTTTTCCCTTGGCGTGTTTCTTTTGGGTAGGTTTGCGAAGCAAAACTACTCGTTCATTTGCACGAGCAAGAAAAGTTAGTAAAATTACACTGCCGTCAAACACGAAAACAGAGCGTCCCTTAACCCCTTATAAATAATGTCGCTGTCTCCAATAGGCAACGGATTAGCACCCCTTCCGCATTCAAGAGTAAATCCCGGAAGCCCGTATTCCTTGATAAACCAATCCTTTAACCCGCCGTAAGCGGCACTTCCCGCCGGCTCGGATAAAGCGTACCCCGTAAGCGCGGATAAACGCTTGGCAATCACCCTTCCGCCGTCGGGCACAACCCCGTTGTAATCGTAGTAAATCTCCTCACCCTGCGTGTGAAGCGCGAGAAGAAGATCGACTCCGCGCGCACGAATAAAGGAGCAAAGAGCCGACGTTTCGGGCTCGGATTCGGGATGCTCGCCCGAATAAAGCGTCGGACCGGGCACTATTCCGTGCTCACGCTCATACTCCTTGTACTCGAAAAAACCTGCGTCATAATTGTGATTGAGATCAACTCCGCGCCCGTTTGCCTGCCAGCGGGAATAATCACCGCCGCTCATCGCGTTCAGCCGTTCGGTAAGCGGATTCAATTCATCGCGCCCGTTTATCTGTAGTTCGACACCGTCGGGATTCAGCATCGGAACAACGTAAAGCGTCCGATTTTCAATCACCACGCTTAACTCGCCTCCACGCGCCGCCTCTTTTCCGACGTCGCGTAAAAAATCAAGAAGAATTGCCGTCGTTATCCACTCCATTCCGTGATGGGTGCCGACGAAAAGCACCGCTTTTTTTCCTTCCCCAACCGAAATAAGCGGTATTTCCCGCCCAACGAGTGACTTTCCAATAACGCTCTGCATAAAAAACGGATATTCTTTACATAAATTATCAAGCTCCTTCATCATCTCACCGTAAGTAATCGCAACTGTTCTCATAAAACCCCCGAAAAATCCTTTTTACAAGTCTATGAAAAAACGGGCTTGTATTATGAAAATGCTATTGACCGAACCCAAAACGTTTGATATAATCAAAATAATAACATAAGGAGTAATTTACCATGGACTACAAATTCAAATTTCTGCCCTCAACCGAAAAGTGCTTTATCGACGAAAACATAGACGATAAGTACGGTGTAGATAAGCTCTCCATGCTGCGTAACGAGCGCCTTTGTTTCCAGCTCGCATACTGCGCGACGGGCTTTCAATGGCATACGGTGTTCACACGCCTCGAGATCGAGTCGGATATCAAGGAATACGTAAAAGCATACAGAGTAGAGCAGGTTCCGGTAACCTTCCCCAAGCGCCCCGACCTTCCGATGGACGGATATCTGAGAGGTGCGGCGGGACTTTATCCCGACCTTCTCCGTCCTGTAGAGGAGCAGTATAAGTTCATTTTCCATCAAGACGAGCTCCGCGCCCTTTACGTAATGGTAGAGAATAAGGACGGTATACCCGCAGGCGACCATTACGTTACCTTCAAGGCATACGAGGGCGAAAACTGCGTAGCCGAGGCAACGATGCCGATAAAGGTCATCGACGCTTATCTTCCGAAGCAGACGCTCATACATACCGAGTGGTTCCATAACGACGGCCTCTGCCAGTACTATGAAACCGAAATGTTCAGCGAAAAGTATTGGAATATACTCCGCAATTTCCTCTACGAAGCAAGAGAAACGGGCGTAAATATGATCCTCACCCCCGTCTTCACCCCTCCGCTTGATACCGAGGTAGGCGGCGAGAGAATGACCTGCCAGCTCGTCGACGTTACCGTGACCGATAACGGCTATGAGTTCGGCTACGAACGTCTCGACAGATGGGTAAAGCTCTGCCTCGAGCTCGGCTTTGAATACTTCGAGGTTTCACACCTATTCACGCAGTGGGGCTGCTACCACGCACCCAAGATAATCGCAAACGTAAACGGAGAGGAAAAGAAGATCTTCGGCTGGGAGACCGATTCTCACAGCGAGGAATATACAGCCTTCCTCCGTGCATTCCTTACCGACTTTATCGCTCACGCAAAGAAGCTCGGAATCGACGGAATGCTCTACTTCCATATTTCCGACGAGCCCTACGGTGAGCATCTTGAATCCTACCTCAAGGCAAAGGAAGCGATCTGGGATATTATAGGAGAATACCATCAGATAGACGCCCTTTCCGACTATGCGTTCTATGAGCAGGGTGCAGTCAAGAACCCGATCCCTGCGTCGAATCATATCGGTCCCTTCCTTGAAAACAAGGTTCCGAACCTCTGGGTATACTACTGCGTAAGCCAGGACTGGGAGACCTCAAACCGTTTCCTCTCAATGCCGGGAACGAGAACGAGAGCGATCGGCGTTCAGATGTTCAAGTATGATATCGTCGGCTTCCTCCAGTGGGGCTTCAACTTCTATAACTGTCAGTATTCGAACTACCCGGTAAACCCGTTCTCCGAGACCTGCGGCGAGTATTTCGCGCCTGCAGGCGACGCTTTCCTCGTTTATCCCGGTCCTCACGGAGTACCCTACCGTTCGCTGCATCAGGCACAGTTCGTTGAGGCTCTTACCGACCTCCGCGCGCTTCAGTACCTCTCCTCCCTTATCGGTAAGGAAGAAACAATGAAGCTCGTCGAAGAAGACCTTGATAAAGAGCTCGCGTTCAACTACTGCCCGCTTGAGCAAAGCTACTACGTAAACCTCCGCGAAAAGGTAAACGCAGCTATCGAAAAAGCAACTAAATAATGAAAAACAGCCGCCTATAATACATAGGCGGCTGTTTTTGATGTCAATGGTTCAGCCCTTTTCAATATTATGTTTCAAATGGTTTTTCAATTTCTTTTTCCTTCGTTTATTACGCATGTTCTTGGTTTTGTTTCCGATATTAAGTATATGTGGAATGGAAATAAGAAATAAAAGAAGTGCCAATAAGATTGTCACAATAATCGCTACCCCTAGCATGTTGCTTTTTGCATCTTTTTCGCTCAAAAATACTGTTTGACCATCAACTGTTGTTATCGATACGAGTTCATTATATACGAAAAAGCCAGAAGGAAGCTTTATTTTCATATATTTGAAACGCAATTCAGTACAGTCCAGCAGTCTAATTCCGTCAACTTTGGCTTTGTAAAGTCGGGGCGCACGCAAGAGATGCCCGTTATTCACTCGAACGGTATAGTTATTATATCGTCCGCCCAATACTTCGTCTGTAACGGTAAATTCCCCACTGTATTCTTGCATTATTCCATTATCCCAATTAGAATACGCTATGAATCTCATAATGCAATCATATAGGAGTAGCAGACAGAAGAATGAAACTATAATTGTAAACCAAACATCACGCCAATTTATTTTTTTCGTTTTCATTAATCACTACCCGCATATTTTTTATTCTTTAAAGACTAACGTGATTATATCATATCTCCATTTTAATGTCAAATTAAATAAAAAGGATGCCCTGGGCATCCTTTTTT
>JAZQGU010000053.1:0-36725 GCA_045540175.1 Eubacteriales bacterium
GGATACTGTTCTTGCTCACGTGGATCGGCCTTGATGCTTCGAGTGCGGTTATCACGTCGGGGCATTTGCGGAGGAGGTGCTCCAGCCCTTTTATCTTTTCTTCGGTTGTCATTTTGTGACTCCTTTCTGTTTTGTCAGTACAAAGGATACCACAAAAAATCACAAAGTCCAGCGAGAATCGCACGAAAGCATATCTTTTGTCATAAATTTATGCTATAATTTTATAAACGAATGCACCCAAATTCAAAAATGCCACACTATATGGATGAAAGGAGGCGAGAAAATGCAGAAAACGAACGAAATGCGTGATCAGCTTATCAATGAATTTGCCGAACATTATATGGAGAAGCTGTTTTACTTCTGCTTGAAAAAGACAGGAAACAATATTGAAGCGGAAGATCTGACACAGGATATTGCGCTTCAAATTATTACAGCGTTGAATAAAAATATAATCCCAACGAGCTTTTCGGCGTGGGTATGGAAGATCGCGCGCAACCGTTATTCGGTATGGGCAAAAGAAAAGCATAATAGAAACGAGTCGGTAACCGGTTCCGATATCGGCGATTATGAAATCGAAGACGAAAGCGAAAATATCCTTGATGAAATGATACGTACAGAGCAAATGGCTCTGCTCCGGCGAGAGCTGGCGTTCATCAAAAGTGATTATCGTAACATCGTTGTTGCCTATTATATCGAAGACAAAAATGTTCGTAAGATTGCAGAATCGCTTTCGCTTCCCACAAACACGGTGAAGTCTCGTCTTCTCCGTGCAAGAGAAATATTGAAAGAAGGTATGGATATGGCAAGAGAATTTGGAAAGCTTAGTTATAACCCCGAAAACATTTCGTTTATCAACAATGGATTGTATGGTGCAAATGGTGAACCTTGGAATTTTATTTCGAGATCTCTTTGCAAAAATATTTTGCTTGCGGCTTACAGAACGCCCTCTACAGCAGAAGAATTGGCGATAGAGGTTGGAGTTGCTCTTCCATATATGGAAGAGGAGCTGCGTGCTCTTGTAGACGCTACGTTAATGAAGAAGAACGGTAATAAATACGAAACCAATTTTTTCATCGTCAGCGCTGATGCGCAAGAAAAAATCAATGCACACTTAAAAGGAATTACACCGGAACTCACCAAAGCGGTGATATCCGCTATGGAGTATGAGGTTCATTGGAAGAATGAAAATTGTCCCGAATGGCACGAGGGATATCAACCGTTTGAGGATATGAAATGGGCATTGCTTATGTATCAGACGGATGTTATCAATTTTGATACTTTAGATGCCTTTAATTCAACAAGAAAAGAACTCCCAAAGGCAAATTTGGGGAAATGGGGACATACAATTCGTCCCAATGAAGGCGAGTGGGATCTTCTTGGTATGGAAAGTTATCAAGGGGATGAACCTGCTTTTGTCGGATTACACGGTTGTGTGCCCTCGCCTGCTGAACGAGCCCTTACAGAAATAGGCTTTCAGCAATATAAGTTTCAGTATAAAAGAATCGCAGATAAAACACCAGCGTCAATGCCGTATGCTTATGCACAAGCTCTTGTTTCAATTGCGAAAGGCGAAACAGATCAATTGGATGAATCAGTTATTACCTATCTTGAAAAGCATGGCTATATTAAAAAACACGGAGACTGCTACAAGCCCACTTTCTTGGTAATGTTTAAAAGTAAAAATAACGCCATGCCTCCAAAAGAGCTTAATGCGTTAGAAAATCTGCGAAGTGTTGCTACAGAAATTGCTATGAGACATTACCTTTTCTGCAGGGAGCAGATACACAAGGAAATTCCTGCTTTTTTGAAGGAAGATGAGTATCAGATTGATCATGCTTGCGCGAATATTTTTGAGTTTCGTGGTGCAATTTTAGAAGAAGCCTTGCGTCAGGGTTATATTTCCTACGCAGAAAACGATGAAAGAAAAATGCTTGGAACGTTTTTGAGAATTTAATGATATACAAACACCGCCGAGAGTAACCGTTTAGGTCGCTCTCGGCGGTTTCTTTTTCTTATATTGAATTATTTGAACTGCTTTTTATAAGATCCCGCTTTATTTGCCTTCTTCTTTTTTGCTGTCTTACGGACGATCAGTGCTATTAGCGCTCCGACAAGATAGAGCAGGGAGAACGCAACAAGCAATCCGAAAACGTTTCCTCTCTGACCGATAAAGACAAATGAAATAATGACGTTAAGGATAAATACAACGTAGTGAATAAAATGTGATGCCGCAAACGACATTTTTTCATCGTTGAATATCTCCTTAGACCAGCACAGGATCAACGAGAATACAAAGAACTGAATGAGTCCGATAAGCGAGTATGCCGATGAGCTGTTAAACTCCATTATCTCGTACATAAGTGAAAAAGAAAAAACGATCACAGTAAATATGAGACAAGCGGGGTAGAGTGTACCTTTTACAAATTTTTTGAAGCCTTCCAAGACGGTCCCTCCGAATAGTTGATGAATACATTATACATCATCCTGAGGGCAAATACAAGAACAATTTGTAAAAATCGGTATCAATCCGGAATATCGTATATAATTATCTCCTTTTCTGCGACTCTTTCCTTGCCGTCGCTCGAAACTACGACGCTCATTCTGTTTTGTGAAAGGAACTTTGTGATCTCATAGCAGTCGATCCAGATCTGATTATAGCCGTCCTTTTGGCTTTGGTCGAAAATGAGCTGGATGCCGAAGTGAAGATGCGGGGTTTTTATGTTGTTTACGTTTTCCTTTGCGCTGTAGCCAGTCATTCCGAGATAGCCGATCACCTCGCCTGCTGTTACGATGTCGCCTACCTGAAGATCTTTTACGTACGGATGATCCTTGCGCAGATGCGCGTAGTAATAGTACCGCTTGTTATCAAAGGATCGGATACCTATCCGCCATCCGCCGTATTGATTCCAGCCGAGAGCTTCAACGTATCCGCTTTCGGTCGCAATGATAGGTGTTCCGACCGAACCCATCATATCGTGTCCTAGGTGCTTTCTGTTGTAGCCGTAGCTTCTCGATGCGCCGAAATCGTCTGAATGGTTATAGTAATATCCGCTTGCGATCGGTGAAAATACGCGCAGTCCGTAATACTGCTTTCCGTCGATATAAAACTCTCCGACGTATTCACTTAAAACCGCTCCGTATGCTTCGAGATAGTATGGATAGTAGTTATATTTTGCGCCTATTGCGTCAAGCTTTTCGCCGCTTTTTATCTTTTCGTAAAGATCTGTCAGGTCTTTCTTTTTGTAGTGCCTGAAATCGCCGCCGTATTTTGCACCTAGATATGAAATGAGCTCAACAAAGTCTGCTTTATAGCCCTTTTCATATGCGTCAAGCGATATTTGAAGAGCGTCGTTCATTGCATCTGACGTGACTTTGAAATCTACCCATTTTATGTATTCTCCGCTTGTCATTCTGTACATTTTTTCATGGCTCAGAATCCGTGCAATACCGAGCATAAGCATCGTTACGGCTATCAAAAACGCTCCGTAACGGAGTTTTCTTTTTATCATACAGTTTTCCGCCTTAAAAAAGAATATTCACATTCATTTATATGGCGTAAAAAACGCTGATATTCTGCTTTGGTGACGAGGTTATTATATCAGATTATATATAAGATGTAATTTTTTAACATAAATGCCCTATTTCCGTTGACAAAGTAAGGAAAAAAAGGTATAATGTATAATTGCAGTAATATAGCTGTATATTCAGTATATTCATTCAAAACAAGACTTGAAAAGGAAATGCTATGGAAAGACGCAAGGCCCGCGAATCGGTAATGGAACTGATTTTTGAAAAGGAATTTAATATGGACGTCTCTGCCGAGGAGACATACCGCATGGCTGAGGAGAGCAGAGAGCTGGAAAACGATAAGTATCTGACAGACACTTATTTCGGTATTATTGATAATCTTGCCGTTATTGATGAAATTATCTCCTCCCGTGCTATCGGATGGAAAACAAAGAGAATGAGCAAGGTCTCTCTTTCGGTTATGAGAATCGCGGTTTACGAGATGAAGTTTACCGACGTTCCTTTCAGCGTTTCGATAAACGAAGCCGTTGAGCTTTCGAAGAAGTTTGACGACGATAAGGCGCCTGCATTTGTAAACGGCGTTCTTAACGGAGTTGCTGAGGATCTGGGTCTAAAAAAATGAACCCCTGCCTCGGAGTCGATACAAGTAACTACACGACCTCGCTCGCAACGTCGCTTAACGGAAAAGTTGAAAACAATATCCGGATCCTTCTTAAGGTTTCCGAAGGCGAACGCGGGCTGAGGCAAAGTGACGCCGTGTTTCAGCATACGGTGAATCTGCCGTCGGCATTTAATGAGCTTGGAGAGATCTCTCCCCGTGCAGTCGGAGTTTCGGTTGCTCCCCGTGATAACGAGGGATCATATATGCCGTGCTTCCTTTCGGGAATTGCGGCGGCGACTGCGGTTGCAAGTACTCACGGTGTTCCGCTTTACCGCTTCAGCCATCAGGCGGGGCATATTGCGGCGGCGCTTTATTCCTGCAGACGCGAGGATCTGCATCATTCGTCATTCCTTGCATTTCACGTCTCAGGCGGAACGACCGAGCTAACGCTTGTTGAAAACGGTAAGATAACTCTGCTCGGAGGAACAAAGGATATTTCCTGCGGAAAGGCTATTGATAGGATCGGAGTTCTTATGGGACTGAAATTTCCCTGCGGTAAGGAGCTTGACGCAATGTCGGTCGATCCGTCGGCTGTTAAGCCGGGAAAAATTTCGGTAAGCGGATTTGACTTCAATCTTTCGGGACTTGAAAACAAGGCTGAAAAGCTGCTTCACGACGGAGCAGAGAAGAGCTACGTAGCCGATTTTGTTCTCTCGCACATAACTGCGGTCCTAACAAAGCTAACTGAAAACGCGCTTGAAAAATACGGCGAGATGCCGATAATTTATGCAGGCGGCGTTATGAGCAACAGATATATAAATAAGACGTTGACCGAGCAATTCGGCGGGCTGTTCGCCGAAAGCTGTTATTCCTGTGACAATGCCGCGGGAATTGCTCGGCTGACTGAAATGAAAATTATGGGAGAGATTTAAGATGCCCGATGAATCGAGGATACTGACCGTCACAGGCTTAAATGAATACGTTAAGATGCTGATAAATGGCAATCCCGTTCTTTCAAACGTCTACGTGCGTGGCGAGATCTCCAATCTGAATTATCATTCTTCGGGGCATTACTATTTTTCGCTGAAGGACGAGAGCGCGAGAGTATCGGCGGTGATGTTCAAAAGCGCCGTTATGAAGCTCAAATTCCGACCCGAAAATGGGATGAAGGTGGTCCTACACGGACGTGTTTCGGTTTATCCTAGAGACGGAGCGTATCAGCTTTATGCGACCTCGCTTGAGCCTGACGGTATCGGAGCTTTGACGCTCGCTTACGAGCAGTTGAAGAGGAAGCTTGAAGCTGAGGGCTTGTTCAGGGCAGACCTTAAAAAGCCCCTTCCGAAGATACCGTCGGCGGTCGGAATAATCACTTCTCCGACAGGCGCGGCTGTGCGAGACATAATAAACGTGTGCGGCAGACGCTTCCCGTTTGCGAAGCTGGTGCTTTTCCCGTCACTCGTTCAGGGAGAGGGAGCAGAAGCCGATCTTATACGCGGAATTAAGTATTTTAACGAGAGCAAAAGCGTTGACGTGATAATAATTGGCCGCGGAGGCGGATCGATCGAGGATCTTTGGGCGTTTAACAGCGAAGCACTCGCAAGGGAGATATTCAAGTGTGATATCCCCGTAATTTCCGCCGTCGGTCACGAGACGGACTTTACGATATGCGACTTCGTTTCTGACAGACGCGCACCGACCCCATCAGCAGCGGCTGAACTTGCGGTTCCTGAAAGCGAGGAGCTTAAGAGAAAGTTCGGAAACGTCGTTTCGCGTATGCAAACGCTGACCGATGCAAGAATCAAAAGCCAACGGCAGATACTCAAAATGCTATCTGAACGCCGTGCGCTAACACAGCCGTCGGCTTATATTGATGATAAGCGTATGATGCTTATGTCGCTCACAAAGGAGCTTGAAAGCTCTGTTAATTATAAATTGACGACCGAAAAGCAGAAATTTGCTCGGCTTTCGTCGGTGCTTGAAGCGGTGAGCCCGTTAAAGGTAATATCAAAGGGATATTCGGCTGTATTCAAGGACGGCGGGAAACTTGTTAAAAGCGTTGATGACCTGAACGAGGGCGACGACGTTTCCTTCAAGCTTACAGACGGAAGCATAAATGCCAGGGTAGTTTCGAAAAAGAAAGCGGAATAGATATGGATAAAAAAGAGATTAAATTTGAAGAGGCGCTTTCGCGCCTAGAAGAAATAGTAAGAGAGCTTGAAAACGGCACGGCGGAGCTTGATAAATCCCTCGATATGTTCGAAGAGGGTGTTGCTCTCGTTAAGCTTTGTTCTTCCAAGCTCGACGAGGCAGAGAAGAGAATTAATATTCTTGTGAATAACGGAAACGGTGGTTATGATGAAAAACCTTTTACCGATAATTAAAGAAAATGCTGACCTGATCGGCTCTGCAATCGAAAAGTATCTTTCCGGAAGCATCTATGAGATCTCAGTACTTACCGATTCGATGAAGTACAGCGCATCCTCGGGCGGAAAGAGAATAAGACCTTTTCTTACACTCGAGATCGCAAAAATGCTCGGCGGAAGCAAGGAGGCGGCGCTTCCTTATGCTTGCGCGATCGAGATGATACATACGTATTCGCTCATTCATGATGATCTTCCGTGTATGGATAATGATGATATCAGACGCGGTAAACCGACGAATCATATCGTTTTTGGCGAAGCCAATGCACTTTTGGCTGGCGATGCGCTTCTCACAAAGGCGTTTGAAGTCGCGGCGACGAATGAGTACGTTTCGAGTGAAAATAAAGTTGCGGCTACTATTCTCCTTGCTCAGAATTCCGGCGCTGACGGAATGATCGGAGGTCAGGTGCTTGATCTCGCAGGCGAAAAAGAGCGCTTGGACGAAAAGACGCATCTTTTGATGAACCGTATGAAAACGGGGTGTCTTATCCGTACAGCGGCGCTTCTCGGCTGTCTTTCGGCGGGATTCGGAGACGGAACGAATGAATACGCCGACGTGAAAAAATACGCAGAAAATATTGGGCTTGCATTCCAGATCGAGGACGATATTCTCGATCTCGGCACAGAGGACAATAAAACTACTTTCCTTTCGTTTATGACTGTAGACGAGGCAAAGGCGAAGATAGACGAGTTGACAGACGAGGCGATTTCCGTAATTTCAAAGTATGAGGGAAGCGAAACCCTTACAGAGTTTGCGCGTTATCTCTCGAGTAGAGAAGTATAATGCGCCTTGATCAGTTTTTGGCGGAAAAGGGGTACTCCGAAACGCGCACGAAGGCAAAGAATCTGATCGAAAGCGGTTCGGTCATGGTAAACGGCAAGATTGTGTTAAAACCCGCCTTTGACGTCAGTGAGGATGATGAGATATCCTGTCGAACCGATCTTGTATGCCCCTACGTCAGCCGCGGCGGACTTAAGCTCGAAGGCGCGCTCCGTGAATTCGGTATTGATCCGACGGGTGCTGTATGTCTTGATATTGGTGCATCGTCGGGCGGATTTACTGATTGTCTGCTCAAGCACGGCGCGAGCAAGGTATATGCTGTCGATTCGGGAAGCGGTCAGCTTCATAGATCGCTTCTTAACGACAGCCGTGTCATTTCGCTCGAAAACGTAAACGCGCGTTACCTGAGCGAAAGGGAGATACCCGAAAAAGCGGATGTAACGGTAATGGACGTCTCGTTCATTTCGCAAACGAAGCTATATTCAGCGATTGTACCGCTAATGAAAGAAAAGGGAATACTTGTTTCACTTATAAAGCCGCAGTTCGAGGTCGGACGAAGCGGAGTGGGCAAGGGCGGTATCGTTCGTGATGATAAGAAGCGGAGGGAAGCTGTGGATGAAGTAATTTCTTGTGCGGCTGCCTTTGGGCTTAAAAACATAAAGACCGTGCTTTCGCCTATCAAGGGCGGTGACGGAAATACCGAATATTTGGCATATTTTATTTTAGATAACGAAAGGAGGCAGGACAGTGAAGATTGAGGTTTCCTCAACTCTATTAAAAGACCCCGAGCTTAAATATACATCGGAGCTGGTTGCGATTCTAAAAGGCCGCGGTGACGAGGTGTGGCTCGATTGCGACTGTGATTCGCAGATAGTCGGCGTGAATAAGGGCGTTTCCTCCTGCCCCGATATGATAATAGTTCTCGGCGGTGACGGCTCGATAATGAGAGCGGCAAGACGCGGGGCTGTGATAGGAGTTCCGATACTCGGTATCGACCTCGGACGCGTAGGCTATCTTGCAGAGCTTCCCCCGGACGATAAAGAGGGACTGGATGCTGTTCTGAACGGCGAATACTATATTGAGAAGCGTGCGCTTCTTGAGGTCTCTACCGTCAAAAACGGAGCCGTGAGCGGCGAGAAGATGGTTGCAATAAACGACGTTGTTCTTTCTCACGGAACTGTTTCACGACTGCTCGAAACTGAGGTATATTGCGACGGAAGCTCACTCGGACGCTACCGTTCCGACGGATTTATCGTTGCTACGCCTACGGGCTCGACGGCATATTCGTTGTCTGCCGGAGGTCCCGTGCTTTCTCCGAAGCTTAAGGGCATTTGCTTGACTCCGATATGTCCGCATTCCCTTACCGCAAGGCCGATAATAGTTCCCGAGGATTCATTAATTGAGATCAAATATCTTTCCCCCATGCCGTCACCGTCACATCTGACCGTCGACGGTAACGAAGCTGATATGCTTTACTGCGGTGACTCGATAACGGTGCGCCGTTCAAGCGTGAGCGCCGATTTCATCCGGCTTAACAAGAAGCGTAACGTGAGCTTCTATGATATTTTAAGAGAAAAAATGTCTGATTGAGGAAAACGAAATGAAGTATAAGAGACATAATAAAATAATCGAGATCATAACGGAATTTGATATTGAAACACAGGACGAGCTTATAAGCAAGCTCCGTGAGTCGGGCTTTGACGTAACTCAGGCAACGGTGTCGCGTGATATTCGTTCCCTTAAGCTCGTTAAGGTGTCAACTGCCGATCACCGTTATAAATACGCGCTTTCCCCCCGTGACGATATTCACATTTCTGCAAAGTACAGAAACATTATAAGAGAAACGATAATTAAGGTGGATTTCGCCAACAATTTCGTTGTTCTCAAAACCTACGCAGGTATGGCGCAGGCTGCAGCAGCCGCGATCGACGGAATGGGTTGGTCGGAGCTCGTCGGAAGCATTGCGGGCGACGATACGATTTTCGTTATGATGCGCGATAACACGGGCGCGATCGAATTTTCCGAAAGACTTAAACAGATAACGAGAGGGAACTGATGTTATCATCACTTCATATTGAAAATATCGCCGTCATAAAGCACGCAGATATTGATTTTGAAAGCGGTTTTCAGGTTCTGACGGGTGAAACGGGCGCAGGTAAGAGTATTCTTATCGACTGTATAAATCTGCTTCTCGGTGCTCGTCCGAGCAAGGATCTGATCCGTAACGGCGAAACCAAAGCAACTGTATCGGGTCTCTTTACCGATATTGACGCGCCGATCTCGCGTTTACCGTCCGAAATTGATATCAAGCCCGATGAGGACGGATGCATATTGCTTTCAAGAACCTTTGACCTTGACGGCAAGGCACAGACGAAGCTTAACGGCAGAACCATCCCCGCGTCGCTTCAAAGAGAGCTTATGCCGTATCTGATCAATATTCACGGTCAGAATGACAACAGAATACTGATGTCGCTGTCGGCTCAGCTTTCGTATCTTGACGGATATGCGGGTAACGACGAGCTTCTGAATGAATATTCGGTTGCTTATGAGGCTCTTGAGAATTGCCGCAAGAAGATGCTTTCGCTAAAGCGCGACGAAAGAGAAAAGGCGAGAATGAGCGAGCTTCTCCGATATCAGGTAAACGAGATCGACGATGCAAAATTAAAGCTCGGCGAGGAAGAGGAGCTTGAAAAAAGACGCGAAAAGGTAAAGAATGCCGAAAAGATACTAAAGCAGTCGCGTCTTATAACGAAAGCACTGTACCGCGGAGAAAAAGCGCTTCCGGCTTACGAGCTTATAAAGAAGTCGGTATCTGCTCTTGAAAGCATTTCGGAGTACGTGCCTAACGCTGAAGAGTATATAGAAAAGCTCAATAATATGACTTATGATCTTGAAGAAATAGGTCTTACAGTTTCGGATATTGCCGAGGCGGATTACGACGATCCCGAAGCTGAGCTTGACGAGATAGAAGCGCGACTTGATCTTATTTCAAAGCTTGAAAAGAAGTACGGTATCGGCATTGAGGAGATCCTATCCTTCCGAGATAAAGCGGCTAATGAGCTTAAGGAAATCGAGCAGGCAGACGAGCTTCTTGATGAGCTTCGGATCGAATATTCAAAGCACAAAAAGAAGGCGGCAGAGCTTGCTTCCCATCTGACGGAAAACCGTCGAAGGGCGGCGATAACGCTTGAAAAGAGCGTTGTGGACGAGCTGTCGTATCTTGAAATGCCGAAGGTGCGCTTCAAGGTTGATATCAAGCCTTCGCTTGACGAAAACGGAAAAACCAAGCTGATAAAGCAGGGTGCCGACACGATAGAATTCCTTCTGTCGGCAAACCCGGGTGAGCCGCTTAAGCCGTTATCGAAAATAGCATCCGGCGGTGAGCTTTCAAGAATAATGCTCGCTCTTAAGAATATAAACTCTTACGGAAGTGAGGGCGAGACGCTGATTTTCGATGAGATCGATACGGGCGTATCGGGTAAGACCTCGCAGAAGATCGGAATACGGCTTCGTGCACTATCCGAAAAGAATCAGGTAATATGCGTTACTCACTCGGCACAAATAGCCGCTGAGGCACACGAGCATTATTTGATAAAGAAACAGGAAATTGACGGTAGGGTAGAAACCTCCGTGATTCCTCTTAACCGAGAGGGAAGAATAAATGAGCTTGCCCGTATAATGGGTGGCGTAAACATCACAGACAAGCTTCTTCAGTCGGCGGCAGAAATGCTCGATACGGCGGGAAGCGACGCATAAGAAAGGAAAAAACATTATGACACTTTACGACGAACTGATCGAGCGAGGCCTTATCGCTCAGGTTACAAACGAGGATGAGATCAAAACTATGATCAACGAAGGCAAGGCGACCTTCTATATCGGATTTGACTGTACTGCAGACAGCTTGACTGCAGGTCACTTTATGGCGCTTACTCTTATGAAGCGTCTTCAGATGGCAGGAAATAAGCCGATCGCTCTTATCGGCGGCGGTACTACAATGATCGGCGACCCCTCCGGCAGAACCGATATGAGAAAGATGCTCACAAAAGAGGATATCGACCATAACGCTGAGTGCTTCAAGCGCCAGATGGAGAGATTTATCGACTTCTCCGAGGGCAAGGCGCAGATGATAAACAATGCCGATTGGCTTCTTAAGCTTAATTACGTTGAGCTTCTCCGCGAGGTCGGAGCTTGCTTCTCCGTTAATAATATGCTCAGAGCAAAGTGCTACGAGCAGAGAATGGAAAAGGGGCTTTCATTCCTCGAATTCAACTACATGATAATGCAGTCCTACGACTTCTACTACCTCTTTAAAGAGTACGGCTGTAATATGCAGTTCGGCGGTGACGACCAGTGGTCGAATATGCTTGGTGGTACCGAGCTCATAAGAAGAAAGCTCGGCAAGGACGCACACGCTATGACGATTACGCTTCTCACCGACTCGCAGGGCAAGAAGATGGGTAAGACTGCAGGTAACGCAGTATGGCTCGACGCAAAAAAGACCAGCCCATACGACTTCTTCCAGTACTGGCGTAACGTCGCTGACTCCGACGTTCTTAAGTGTATAAGAATGCTCACATTCCTTCCGATCGAAGAGATCAACGAGATGGATAAGTGGGAGGGCGCACAGCTTAACAAGGCAAAAGAGATTCTCGGCTACGAGCTTACCAAGATGGTTCACGGCGAGGAGGAAGCAAATAAGGCACTCGAGGCATCGAGAGCCGTATTTGCGAACGGCGGTGTATCTGCCGATATGCCTACGACCGAGCTTGCTGCCGATAATTTCGTTGACGGCTCTATTCTCGTTTCCGACCTTCTCGTTCTCGGAGGACTTGCTCCTTCAAAGGGCGAGGCAAAGCGTCTCATTCAGCAGGGCGGTATTCTCGTAAACGACGAAAAAGTTGTACAGTTTAACGCAAGCGTAGCACTTGATACCTTCGCCGACGGACTTATCGTTAAAAAGGGCAAGAAGGTTTTCCACCGCTTCGTTGTCAAGAACTGATAACATAATCGAGCTTATCGCATAGAATAAGTAAAAAACGAAAGGAGCAGATAATATGCTCTCTAACTCAAGTCTACTTGAGCAATATTTGGAGGATGCTGAAAAAGACGGGCGTCTTACCTACAGAAAAGAACTTCCGCTTTCTTCTGTATCCTCATTCCGCATCGGCGGTAACGCCTCTTATGTGATATATCCGACGACGTCTGATGAGCTTGCATCGCTTTCGGCGCTTTGCAGAAGCATTAGCGTTCCGAATACGGTTATCGGAAACGGATCGAATCTCCTCTTTTCCGACAGCGGTTACGAGGGTGCGATAATCGTTACGACACAGATCAAGGATATCAAGATAAGCGGAAATACCGTGACGGCAGGCTGCGGAGTGTCGCTTACGCATTTGGCTTCCGTAGTTTCGGAGTCTTCGCTTACGGGTCTTGAATTTGCATACGGAATCCCGGGATCGGTCGGCGGTGCGGTTTATATGAACGCGGGTGCATACGGCGGTGAAATCAAGGACGTTTGTGTCTCGGTAACCGTTTACGACAGCGAAAACGACGAGATATACGATGTTAAAGCCGAGGATTGCGGTTTCGGATACCGTGAAAGTGTTTTCCAGAACTGTGACAAGATAATACTCGGAGCAAGATTCGTTTTATCTGAGGGCGATAGATCCGAGATAGTATCAAAGATGGAAGGTCTTATGCAACAGCGTATCGACAAGCAACCGCTTAACTATCCTTCTGCCGGAAGTACCTTTAAGCGTTATCCCGGATATTTTTCGGGAAAGCTTATAGAGGAAGCAGGGCTTAAGGGCTTTACGATCGGCGGAGCTCAGGTCTCGGATAAGCACGCGGGCTTTATTATCAATGTCGGTAACGCAACCGCATCCGACGTTCTTTCGCTCATTAAGTATATTCAGAGCGTGATAAAAGATAACGTTGGCATCGAGCTCCAGCCCGAGGTCAAGTATATCAAAAACCCAATAGATTAAAGAAAGGCGGGGAACTATGTACGAGTCATTCTCGCAGGACGTAAAAAACGAAATAGTTTCCTCGCATATTAAGAGCAGATGCTGTAAGATGGCTCTGCTGCGCGGGATGGTATTCGGGATAAACGCGCAGGATGACAGCGCTTTGTATCTTGAAAGTGAAAATCCGTCTGTCGTGATGCACTATGCGAAGCTGATAAAGGAACTGACGGGACGCCGTAAGGAAAGCGACATTTCGTTTGCTTCAATAACCGATAAGGATAAACTGAATGAGCTTTGCGAGCTTCTCTCAATAAGCGGCGTGAGTGATGCTTCGGCACCTTTGATCGGATGTGAGGAATGTGTTCGTTCGTTTGTGAAGGGCGCGTTTCTGACTTGCGGAACGGTTACCTATCCCGAAAACTCATACCACATGGAATTTCTTGTAAGAGGAATAGAACGCGCCGAAAGGCTGAGAGATATCCTTGACGGAATCGGAACGAATCCGAAGATAATAGAACGCCGAGGCGGCTTTTACGGCGTATATTTCAAGGATAGTGAGAGCGTTCTCGATATGTTCGGCATTTTGGGCGCCAATAGGGCGACCTTCAAAATGCTCGATGTAAAAATGTACAAGGATTTTCGCAATAACATAAACCGCCTTAACAACTGCGAGATGGCGAACATGGGAAAGACCGCCGCGGCTTTTGAAACGCAGATGCGGGCAATAGAGAAGATCGTTGCCGCAGGTAAGCTGGACGAGCTTCCCGACGAACTGAAGACTACCCTTGATCTTCGCGCAGCATTTCCGAGTGCGACCCTGAAGGAGCTAGCGGAGATGCATACACCTCCGATCACAAAATCGGGTGTTAACCACAGATTGCAAAAAATACAGCTATTTGCTGAAAAATTATAAGGAGACCGTTATGAAATACAGTTACGGAATTCAGCTTTACAGCGTGCGTGATATCACAGAGAAGAATCTCTCCGAGGCACTTGAGCAGATTGCGGCACTCGGATACAAAGAGGTCGAGTTTGCGGGCTTCTTCGGTCATTCTGCCGAAGAGATTAAGTCGATGCTTGACAAAAACGGCCTCGTTGTTTGCGGTACTCATTCAGGTTGGGATGAGCTTACTCCCGATAGAATTGATGAAACCGTCAAGTATCACAAGACGATAGGTAATCACAATTTTATCGTCCCGGGAGCCGATCTTAGTACACTTGAAAAAATTGAGAGATTCTGCGAAGTTATGAATTTCGCACAGCCGATACTGAACAAAGAGGGAATTTCCCTTGCGTTCCATAATCACTCGCGTGAATTTGAAGTTCAGAAATGGGGATCGACTATCCACTCGGAGCTTGAAAAGAGAACGAGTATTGATTTTGAAATTGATACCTTCTGGGCATTCAATGCCGGATGTGATCCGATCAAGGTCATGGACCGTCTTAAGGACAGGATCAAGCTTATTCACCTTAAGGATGGATTTATTGGCGGCGTGGGCAAGCCTCTCGGACAGGGTGAAGCGCCTATTAAAGAGATCCGTGATTATGCTTATGAACACGGCTTTGGAATCGTCGTTGAGAGCGAAACTATTACACCCGACGGAATGACCGAGGCAAAGGAATGTATCGAATTTCTTAAAACGATAGATTGAATTTTTCAAAATTTACTGAAAGGAGGATAAGGCGATGCCCGATTTCGTACATTTGCATCTGCATACCGAATACAGCCTGCTTGACGGCGCTTGCCGCTTGAGTGAGATACCGAAGCGCGCAAAGGAACTGGGGCAAAGTGCGGTTGCGATAACCGATCACGGCGTGATGTACGGAGTTGTCGGTTTTTATAACGCTTGTAAGGACGCAGGAATCAAGCCTATTATCGGCTGTGAAGTTTACGTTGCGTCTAAGTCTCGCTTCGATAAGGCGGGAAGCGGTGAAAACGAGCCGAATCACCTTGTTCTTCTTGTAAAAAATGATGTCGGATATAAAAATCTGACCTATATGGTCTCTTGTGCAAACACTGAGGGCTTTTACCGTAAGCCGAGAATCGATCTCGAGCTTTTATCCGAGCACGCAGACGGACTTGTTTGCCTTTCGGCTTGCCTCAGCGGTATGATTCCTCGCCTTATCATGGCAGGTAATGTAAGCGAGGCGGAGGAATATGCAAAGAGGCTTGATAAGCTGTTCGGCAGAGGTAATTTTTACCTTGAGCTCCAGGATGAGGGCATCGAGGGACAGATGATGGTCAATGAGTGCATTGCGGGTATTTCAGAGCGGACCGGAATTCCGCTTGTAGCTACAAACGACGTGCATTATCTGCGCAAGGAAGACGCTTTTACGCAGTCGGTAATGATGTGTATTCAGACGAATAACGTCATTTCGGACGGCAGACCCATCGGATTTGAGACCGATGAGTTTTATATGAAGAGCGGAGACGAAATGTCGAAGCTTCTCGGACGGTACGACGGTGCTATTGAAAACACCGTCAAGATCGCAGAAATGTGTAATTACGATTTCGTTTTCGGAAAGACGTTTCTACCGCGTTTTGATCCGCCCGACGGACTTAACGCAAAGGACTATTTGCGTCGACTTGCATACGAGGGGCTTGAACGCCGTGAAAAGGACGGCAGTATAGTTTACGACGAGCATTTTAAGCGCGAGGATTACAAGCTTCGTATCGACTATGAGCACGTTGTCGTTACCTCAATGGGATATGCGTCTTACTATCTCATAGTATCTGATTTCGTAAACTATGCAAAATCAAAAATGATACCTACGGGCCCCGGACGAGGCTCGGGTGCGGGAAGCTTGATAGCGTATCTTCTCGGTATCACCGAGGTCGATCCCGTTCGGTTCAGCTTGCTCTTTGAATCTTTTCTTAATCCTCAAAGAGTCAGTATGCCCGATTTTGATATAGACTTCTGCTACCGCAGACGCGACGAGGTTATTGATTACGTTGCAAGACGCTACGGAAACAACCACGTCGCACAGATCGTGACATTCGGCACCCTTGCCGCAAAAGCTGCGCTTCGTGACGTCGGACGTGCTCTCGGTATGGCTTATTCGAAGGTCGATGGCGTTGTTCGTGCACTTCCCGAGCATAAGGGCGGTGTTACACTTACCGAGGCAGTAAACGATAAATCGTTCCGTGCTCTCTGTGACAGTGATGACGAGGTGAGAGAGCTTGTACGTATAGCAACGGCTCTTGAGGGTATGCCGAGAAATTCCTCGACACACGCCGCAGGCGTAGTTATAACCGACAGGCCCGTTCACGAATACGTTCCGCTGGCAGTTAACGGCGATACCGTCGTTACGCAGTTTGATATGGATACTGTGGCTAAGCTTGGACTGTTGAAGTTCGACTTCCTCGCTCTCCGTTACCTTACCGTAATTGACGATACAGAAAAGCTGGTCAGAAATGAAAAACCGCTCTTTTCCGTTTCCGAGATTCCTTTTGACGATGCGGAGACCTACGAGCTGATCTCGTCAGGCAAGACAGACGGACTTTTCCAGCTTGAATCTGAGGGAATGCGTCAGCTTCTTTCTCAGATGAAGCCCGACTGCATTACCGATATAATGGTCGCCATCGCGCTTTACAGACCGGGACCGATGGATTCAATTCCGAAATTTCTTCGCAACCGAGCAGATAGGACTAAGATCAAATATAAGATACCGTGTCTGTCGGATATACTTGACGAGACCTGCGGTTGCATCGTGTATCAGGAGCAGGTAATGCAGATCTTCCGTTCCGTTGCGGGGTACAGCTACGGCAAGGCGGACGTCGTTCGCCGTGCGATCGCAAAGAAAAAGCCGGGCGTTATCGAAAAGGAGCTTGATAATTTCGTCAAGGGCGCCCTTGAACAAGGGTATTGCGAGGGTGACGCAAGAGAGCTTTACGCGGAAATGACAGACTTCGCAAACTACGGATTTAAGAAGAGCCATGCGGCGGCGTATGCGTTCATATCTTATCAGACTGCATATCTTAAGACGCATTATGCTCCGATGTATTACGCCTCTCTTATCTCATCTGTTTTCGGAAATCAGACAAAGATGGGTGAATATATCACCGAATGTTCCAAGATGGGTATAAAGACTCTTCCGCCCGATATAAACGAAAGCGGAACGGGCTTTTCCGTCAGCGGCGGTAATATCCGTTACGGGCTTCCCGCAATAAAAAACGTAGGAGCACAGTTTATTCAGCGTGTCGTTGACGAAAGAAAGGTGAGACCCTTTTCATCGTTTTACGATTTTGCTTCCCGCATGCAGGGAAGTGATCTCAATAAGCGCCAGATCGAATCGCTTATAAAAGCAGGGGCATTTGACAGTCTCGGCGTATACAGAAGCCGCCTGCTTTCGGCTTATTCCGAGATAATCGAGTCGATAAACCGCAAGGCGCACGGAAGTGTTGCGGGTCAGCTTGATATGTTTTCGTCAGATACCGTCGAGGTAAAATATCCCGATATTCCGGAGTTCACACTCCGCGAAAAGCTCCGTTTTGAAAAAGAAAGCGCGGGAATGTATTTTTCGGGTCATATTCTCGACGATTATAATAAGAACCTTGATGATATTTCGGCTTCAAGCATACGCGAGATCATCGAGTCCTTTGCAAACGGTGGCGGTGATTTTAAGGAAAAGCAGGTAGTCACAGTCGCCGGAGCAATTACCTCGGTGACGAAAAAGGTTACCAAAAACGGCGATCTTATGCTATTTATCAACCTTGAAGACCGTAGCGGAGAGATCGAAGTGCTTGTTTTTCCGAAGAGCGTTTCGGAATACGGTCAGCATCTGTCTCTTGATTCCGCTGTTGCCCTTGAGGGTGAGATCTCGCTGAAGGACGACGAGGTCAAGCTCCTTATGAGAAAGGTCAAACCGCTCGTAAGCGACGATCGTTACGTCGGTTCTCCAAAGCAAAAAACGGATTCTGTGCACGAAAAAACAAACGAGGCAAGACAGAATAAGCTCTATTTGAGGGTAAGTGATATGTCATCGTCTTCGTTTAAGCGCGCGATTGCTGTTTGTGAGATTTTCGAGGGAAATACACCTGTCGTTATCTATGAAAGTAATACCAAGAGGTACGTTTCCTCGTCAGTCATGACTGCCCCTACTCCTTTTGTTCTTAAGGAACTTGGGGAGATACTCGGAGAGGGAAGCGTTGTTCTTAAATAGTCTTTATTAAATTTCGCCTTAATTCATACTGTGTTCAAAACTTTGGTTTACAATGGCAGTAGCATAGTAAGCGTGAAAGGAAAAAGCTTCATACTATGAACAGAAACAAAAAGAAGATAAATTGGAGTGACGAGCTTGCCAAAAGTGTCGGTGTCCTCGGCAAGGCACTTCTTAAGGCACTCGGATGGGCACTCAGTATTTTTATAACAATCGGTCTTATCGCAGTAATAACGGGCGTTATTGTCGGCGGTGCATTCTTGCTTTACGTCAAGAACCATCTTGATACAAGCGTCGACGATTTTGCGATAATAGCTCAGGAGCGCAGCTTTACGACCAAGATCAGTTATATTGACGAAAACGGAAATATCGTGGAGCTTGAATCGGAGCGTCTCAGCGCGACTGAGAACCGTATGTGGGTATCTTACTCCGATATGGGTGACTATCTGCCGCAAGCGTTTATTGCCATAGAAGACAAGAGATTCGAAAGTCACGACGGTGTTGACTGGATCAGAACCGTAAAGGTAACCCTTGACTACTTCCTGGGTGGCGGTTCGCAGGGCGGCTCAACGATCACTCAGCAGCTCATCAAGAATATCACGGGCGACGACGACGTTACCATTCAGCGTAAGGCGCAGGAGATATTCAGAGCGCTTAACCTTGAAAAAAGGTATGATAAAACTGAGATCCTTGAAATGTATCTTAACAATATATATCTTTCTCAGTCCTGCTACGGGGTAGGTGCGGCATCGTACGCATATTTCGGCAAGGAGCCTTCTGAGCTTACCTTGATAGAGGCGGCGGCTATTGCGGCTATTACGCAGAACCCGTCGAAATGGGACCCTATAATTCATCCCGAGAACAACAGCGTGCGCCGTAATCAGGTAATCAAGCTGATGTACGAGCAGGGAAGAATTACTCAGGAGGAATATACTGCCGCATATAAGCAGGAGCTTGTTCTAAATCCTCCCGAAACCGACTCGGATATCGGTATTTCGATAAAGTCGTGGTATACGGATGCGGCTCAGCAGGAGGCGATACAGCTTCTTGTTCAGAAGTTTGGATATACCGAGAATTACGCGTCCAAGCTTCTTCTCACGAGCGGCTTTAACATTGTTACCGCGCAGGATCCGAGAGTTCAGTCGATCCTTGAAAAGTATTATGAAAACGATTCTTATTGGCCCCGCCACGATGAATCGCCTATTCAGCCTAAGTCTGCAGCTGTTGTCATCGATCCCGAAAACGGTAACGTTCTCGGACTCGTCGGCGACCGCGGTCAGAAAAATCTTAACCTCGGCCTTAACTATGCTACTCAGACAAGACGTCCTTCGGGATCGTCCATCAAGCCTCTTTCGGTATACGGCCCCGGTCTCGAGTACGGAGTGCTTACTTACGGTTCTGTTTTTGACGACATTCCGATAAACTTCGGTACTCAGGAGGTAGACCCCGAGACGGGCGAAATATTCTATACACGTTCTACGGGTTATCCTCACAATACGCCTAACAGATATGCGGGCCTTCAGACGGTTCACGAGGCGATAAGAGTGTCCAAGAATACTGTTTCCTGGAGAGCCCTTGATGCACTTGGACTTCAGAATTCCTTTGATTTCCTTACTAAAAAGGTCGGACTCTCAACTCTTGTTGAGAGAAGAGTGAATTCAGCCGGCGTAATATATTCTGATATTTCTTATGCCCCTCTGGCTATGGGTGAGTTCACCTACGGTGTAACCGTAAAGGAAATGACTGCGGCGTATCAGATATTTGCGAACGGCGGTATATTTAACGAAGAGAGAATCGTTCTGCAGATACTTGACGCTGACGGAAACGTAGTCGTCGACAATACTAAAAACAGCGAAATTGTTATGAGCGTTGAAAATGCCGCTATTATGACAAAGATGCTCGAAGAGGTCGTCGATGCGGGTACTGCTGACGACATCACTCTTAAGAAGAAGGTTGACTGCGCAGGTAAGACCGGTACTACGAGCTCGAAAAAGGACCAGTGGTTCGTCGGATATACTCCTTATTACGTTTGCGGTATTTGGTTCGGTTACTCAATGCCCCGTTCCCTTGAGAAATTCAGCTCTGTCCCTGTTGGTATCTGGGATAAGGTAATGACCGAGCTTGTTTCTGAGCACGTTGCCGCTGCAAACAGAGGTGAGGAAAAGCTCAAGACCTTTGAAATGCCGAGAAGCGTTGTTACCGCGACATACTGTATGGATTCCGGCAAGCTCATGACAGAGGCCTGCAAAAAGGACCCGAGAGGAAGCCGTGCCGAGATCGGTTACTTCGTTAACGGCACCGAGCCGACTGAATATTGTACGGTACACATGGAAGTTGAATACGATAAGAACAGCCAGGCTGTTGCTACTCCTTTCTGTCCCGAGAGCAATATTACGACTGTTGGTCTTCTTAATATCTACCGTGAATTCCCGTATAACATTTACGTAACAGACGCCGAATACACAGGTCAGATCCTTCATGACGATTATTCCTACGTCGGATTGACAAATATGATGCCGTATTATCAGTTCGTTCTGCCGATGGATTTCTATGCAGGTGCACACAGAGATGCGAGCCGATTTAACATTGCTTGTATCTGGCACATCAACAATCCCGCTCAAGGAACTACCGATCCCTCGGGAAACACGGGTACTGATATGCAAAGCGTGATCAATGACTTTTCGTCATAAATGATTTAGAATAAAAAAGATTCTATCCAAAAGGATAGAATCTTTTTTATTCTAAAAGTTAATGGGCGTAGTATCTTTCGTAGCGATCGATAGCATTTTTGATTATTTCGAGCGCTTCTGTGTGTCCGAAAAGGTCTCGGACGGCGGTCTCTTTATTTTCAAGCTGTTTATAGACCTTGAAAAAATGTACCATTTCATCAAATATGTGTCTCGGAAGCTCGGATATATCGGTTATCGAGTTATAGTTTGGATCAGAGAAGGGAATAGCGATGATCTTATCGTCGTTCTTACCGCCGTCGAGCATTCGCATTACGCCGATGGGATAAACCTGAACAAGCGTCATCGGATTTATCGGCTCGGCGCAGATAACGAGGACGTCAAGCGGGTCTTCGTCATCAGCAAAGGTTCTCGGAATAAAGCCATAGCTTGCCGGATAGTGCGTTGATGTATAAAGAACTCGGTCGAGACGCAATAGACCCGTTTCCTTGTCGAGTTCATATTTATTCTTGCCGCCCTTTGGTATTTCTATGACTGCGGTGAAATTTTCCTCTGTAATAAATTTAGGATTTATGTCGTGCCAGATGTTCATAAAGCATCTCCTTTCTTCTTGAAGACATTAACATCATAACATACTAAAGTATTATCGTCAATAGCAAAGAAATATTGACAAAAGCGCGCTAAAATGTTATTATAACTGAAGATTGTTTTTCGGAGATATTATGACGGATATTAAAAATGTTTCAACCAAAAGGGCTATGATAGCTCTCATTTTTTCGCTTGCCTGGCCTACGATGCTTGAACAGCTTCTGCAGACTGCGGTGCAGTACGTTGACCTTGCGATGGTCGGCTCGCTCGGCACGGATGCTGCGGCTACTGTCGGTTCAACAACGACCGTTAACTGGCTTATAGGAAGCACAATATCTGCACTTGGCGTCGGATTTCTTGCAATAATCGCTAAGGCCATCGGAGCATCCGATACGAGGCTTGTAAAGCGCGCATCCGCTCAGACTGTGCTTGTCACCCTTATAGCGGGAAGTGTTTTCACTGCAATTCCATTGGCGTTGAGCCCGATCGTACCGACGCTTATGAACGTTAAGTCCCATTTGCGTTCCGATGCGGCGTTGTATTTCTTTATATTGTATACGCCCATGCTCTTCAGAACTGCGTCCGTTATCTTCGGTACGGCACTTCGAGCATCGGGTGACACCAAGACTCCGATGCGCGTTGGAATGCTCGTTAATGCTGTCAACGTTATTCTCAACTTCTTTATGATATATGATACGAGAACAGTAAAGATTTTCGGCGGCGGAATAAAGATATTCGGCTTCGGCTGGGGTGTTATCGGCGCGGCGATCGCAAGCGCTATTGCGTTTGCCGTCGGCGGAATACTTATAACATTTGCGCTTTTCAGACATCCGCTTCTTTCACCGAAGGGGGAGAGCATTAAACCGGATATCTCTGTTTTGCGTCCTTGTCTTAAGGTTGCACTTCCGAATATGCTTCAGAGATTCTGTACTTCCTTCGGATACGTTTGCTTTGCTTCTATGATAAATTCGCTCGGCGAGATAGCAACCGCGGCTCACACCTTTGCAAACACCGTCGAATCGGCGTTCTACATCCCCGGATACGGAATGCAGACTGCGGTTGCAACGCTTGCGGGTAACGCTTACGGCGCTAAGGACAACGCAAAAATGAAGCAAATGACATCGCTTATAATCAAGATCGAGATATTACTTATGATGATATCGGGAGCATTCTTGTTCGCCTTTGCTCCGACATTAATGGGCCTGTTCTCAAACGATTCAAAGGTCATTGCACTCGGTGGAACCGTGCTTCGCATGGTTGCCGTTTCAGAGCCGTTTTACGGTGTCTCGATAATTATTGAAGGTATGCTTCTCGGAGTCGGACGGACTTTGACGCCATTCAAGTTTAACGTTATCGGAATGTGGGGAGTACGAATTGTCGGTACATTTATTGTAACTACATTTCTCTCGCTCGGACTTGAAGGAGCTTGGGGCTGTATGATAGCACATAACCTGCTCGTCTTTGTATTGTACGTCATACACTATAAGAGAGGCAGATGGAATCCTCTCGAACAGAAAACCGCTTGATTATCAGTCAAGCGGTTTTTTGTTATTGTTCTGTTTTACCTGAAACGGTAAGGTGTTCTTTTTCTTCGGTTTCGTCGGGTAGGGGCTCGCTTCCGCTTTTATCGCGGGTAACGATGAGAATTACCGAGATAGTGATTATCGAACCGATAAGGAGGATTGCAAATATAATCATTATCAGCAGAATTGTCTTTATGGTATCTATCGAGAATCCGCCGAGATCAAATCCTTCGTCAACGGGAGGGGGTATAAGCTCTTCGTCCGTACCACCGATAACGAAACCGGGGAGCTTTGGACCGCTGAGCGGGATGGAATGACCGCATTCGCAGGAATGATACTCGTTGCCCTCGGCATCGGTCTTGTTATCGCCGTATTTGTGAGGAATCGGTTCGTCAAGCGTTTCTGAGCAGCCGACGCAAACGGTAAAGTGATTGTTTCCGTCGTGGACAAGCTGTGTTATTCCCGTGTGCTTGGTTGAATCCTTGGGAATAACCGTTGAATCTTTCGTTATCTCGGTGATTGCCTTGTCGTCATTAAAAATTTTGAGGCAGTAGATGCATGAATAATGAGTGGATATGCCGTCTTTTTCACAGGTACTTGCAATGCCGGTATTTTCTGACAAAGTGTGGCCGAGTGCTTCAAGAGCAGTAACGGATGTGGCAGAGCATTTTTTGCATTTTGCGGTTACGCTACCGTCTTTATCGCAGGAAGGAAGAACAGTTTCTGCGTTCTTATTATCAAAATCATGCGCAAGAGCCTCAAAGGAACAGGTGATGATAACGTTGTTTCCGCTCACCGTTACGCTTGCCGCGTGTCCGTTTATCGAGGCAGCGATAAGGTCAAATGTGTAGCCCGAAATGGGTGTGAGCGTTACTGAGACAGTATATACCTTGCCGCATTCGAATTTGTTTACCTTGCTTGCGCCGCTTGTAAACTTAATGCTCGTAATATTGCAGTTTGAATTTGTCTTACCTCCGGAGGTTTTGGCGGTTCCTCCCGGAGTCGGTTCTGAAATTTCAGATATTTTAATGCTTCTTATGTAAGAGTCGGGGTTTTCTGCGAGATAGTATGCTGTTGCGAATCCAAATTCTCCACCGAGTACACAGTGACCGTCTGAAACGGTATTTGTGAAGCTGACCTTGGATTTATCGACCTTGTTTCCTTCAACAAGAATATGCCAGTTGATCCTGCAGTAATATACGCTTCCTTCCTCAACTATGTGGGTCAAATAGTTAATTTCGTCATCAGGATCGTAATCATACTCGGTCTCAACACCGTCAACGATCTCGGAATAGCCGATCTTATTACCGTCCTTGTACCAATGTACGGTAGCACTGCCTTTTATGTCTATATTTGATTCTGAAAGTTCTTGACCTATTTTTACGGGCGGAAGATATATTTGACGTTCACCAGCCGTGAGGGTGGTTACCTTGTAGGATACCGTCATTTCGGTCATATCTTCGTTGAACGAGACCGACGCATCTGATGGGTGAACCGTTGAGATCTTTGTCGATTCAGAGAATACGGTGGATTCCGGATCGGTGAGCTTGTATACTACTGTAAGTATATATTTACCGTCAGGCTCGAACGCAGTAAATTCGGTACCTGTTTCACTTAGCCAGGTGTAGCTGTCGATCAATACCTTCGGTGCATCGGGAGTTGAGTAGATCTGCGGTGTGACGGGAGCAGACGAAGGATCGGGAGATCCGATATCAGTTTTAATCTCGTATATCGGAGTCTTTTCGTCTGTGATAGGTGCGAAAACTGCTGAATTTTCCTTGTGTGAGCAGATGGAGCAGGTTCTTTCCATCGGAACCGTTTCACCTGCCTCAGCGTCTGTCTCCGCCCAATCCGAATAATTGTGCGCGGTGCTTGATGCGATAAATCCGCAAACCGTACATACTTCATCGTGTGTATTCTTATTTGCGATGTATTCGAAGCAAGAGTGGCTGCAGGCGGTAGTGACATACGCAGTTACAGTGGCGCTCAGTCCGTCAAAGGATGGAGCGATGATCGGGGTGGCGCCGCCGGGAAGGAAGGAAATCCTCGTGTCGGAGGTGAATCTGTAATTACCCTTCGAAGAGAGCGTGAATACAACGAAATAGTGTGAATTTTCCTTCAGGGATACGGGTGCAGCTATTGCATCGGTCGAATGTCTGTTATACCATTTGACAGAGTCAACAGAATAATTTGCGCCGGAAGGAACGCTGAACGTAGGCGCGCTTCCAGCGTAATAATTGTTGTTATCGTCTATTTTTGAAGGAGTTAGAGAAACTGCGGGGAGAATGTACTTATTCGCCGTGTCGAAGGAGAAGCTTCTTGCGACTGTTGTGAGAGTGTAAGAACCGAGTGTTTCGGTTATTACGCACCTGAAGGAATAATTACTTCCAAGCGAGAGAGTAATGCCATTGCTTGCTATCTTGGAAAGATCAAGATTTGAAGAATCAGAGCTTTGAACCGGCGTAACGGTACCGTTAACCGAAACTGCGTACCAGGAATACTTTACCGTGCTGCCTTCTGTGAAATAAGGAGTATATCCGGCAGAGAGAGTTCCTTTTGCGCCAGGAGTGTAGCTTGATTTAACGTTTGACGAGGTTACCTTTGCAGTAGCTCCTGTATATGGAGTAAGATAAACGGGCGAACCGTTAATGGCGTCTGCAGTCTTGTCAAGCGGCTGACCGTTCTGACTGAGAGCATCTCTTGAGTTTGCAGGGATAAATACCGTTGGAAGATTAAGCTTGCCGTAGTATGTGCTTACGTTTACCGTTGCAAAATCCATATAATCGGCAACACGCTCGTTTACCGACGGTGTTGTCTCGAATTTTCCCGCTTTAATGCTGGATTTTGAGGATTCGTCAAGGAAGAATACGTCTGCGCCGTGGGAACCTATGAAGACGCCGTCGTTTACGTCAACGGTTGCCTTAGCATCGGCTCTGATACAGACAGATGCCGCCTGTTCATTATCCCAGCCCTTGAGATTCGGAAGAGCGTTCTGGCGTTTTCTGCCGTTGGCGGTAAGTGTACCTCCGTTAACTGTAAGCTTTGATGATTCTGCGGCGGTGATTACCGTACCGCATACTGTGTTTTCCGCAAATCCGGTGTAGAATTCGAACGCGGTCTTTACAACTCCAGCGGCTCTGTGGAGCCACTCTTTTTCTGTGTTACCGGCAGTAAGATTTCCGCCGTTAACGGTCATTGAAGCTCCGGAACAAATATATACGAGATGTCTGCCTGTGACGGTTGTGAAATCCTTGTAGGAATCATCCTCGTTATAAAGGTGAATTCCGCCTATATACGACAGGCTTCCGAGATTATTGGGGGACGAATCGTTTATGGTGAGTGAACCGCCGTTTTCGACCTTTATAAGAGTTGAATCATTTATATTTGACGTGAGATTTGAGGTATTCTTGATAGTTACCGAATGACCGTTCAAGTCAAGGGTAACATTTTTTGTTACAGTGTAACGGAATTCCTCGTATTCCTCCACCGTTAACGTAATATCTGCGGAAAGAGAATAGCTTCCGCCATCGCCTTCAAGGGCGGCCTTCAGCGATTCTTCATTGCTGACGGGCGTAGCTGACTCTGCCGCGTTAACCGTTATCACAGGCGGCATAGCAATGGTGAACGATGCAAAAACCGTCACCGCCGCAATGATAAATGCAGTTACCTTTTTGAGTAAAACCGACATTTCTCAAACTCCTTAATACTGTAGTAATTACGATCCTTATTATAATATCATATTATACTATTTATTTCAATGGTAATTACAACAAAAAAACCGCCGTCACGGCGGTTTTCGGTGGTTAGTTTGATGCTTCGGTGTCTCGTGCCGACGTAGGGGAAATACCCTTTAGCTTCTTATACATTGCGGAAAAGTATGCTATATTGTTATATCCGCATTCCATAGCAATCTGCGTTACAGATTTTGACGTCGAACGAAGCTTCATTTCTGCGTGATTTATGCGCGTTACGTTAAGAAAGT
This sequence comes from Eubacteriales bacterium, assembly GCA_045540175.1. Classification (GTDB taxonomy): domain Bacteria; phylum Bacillota; class Clostridia; order Oscillospirales; family CAG-272; genus Colimorpha_A. The sequence goes on from JAZQGU010000053.1 coordinate 27,237, forward strand.
CCTTAAAGCATCGTCCTGTTACACGCTTAAATTTTCGTGAAAAATAAGAATACGACATAAACAGACGCTCGGACATGGATGCGACGGTCAGATCCTCGCTGTAATGCTCATTTATGTAGAGAATAGCGTCGTTCATTTTCTTAAGTAGGTTCTCCGAGTCGTCCGAGAAGACCTCATCGGCATTCTCCTGAGCGGAGAGATCCTTTAAGATCACGGAAATTATCATTGCGGCGTTCGCCTTCATGATTATGTCTTTTGACAGATATTCCGCGGACATATTTTTCTTAAGCGCAGAGAAGAGCTTGTCAATGCCGAAAGTCTTACATTCATCGCTCCTCCAGACGGTCTTATTCGTTATATGAAAACGAGAAAGAAGCTTAACGTAGCGCATCGCGTCTTCCTTATAAGCGTATGAAACAATATGCGGGATCGCCATAAACAGTACCGAGAAGTCGCATTTATCACCTGTCGGATATATGCTGTGAACCGCGTTCGCTCTGAAAAGAACCATATCGCCCGACGATACGTTAAACCTGGTGTCGTCGCTTACGATAAGCGCGTTTCCCGCAGTCATATAGAGAATCTCAACGACTTGATGAATGTGAGGAGATACAGGGTTGCTTGCATCAAGAGATTCTGTGAAAAAATGGATGCCGTCATGAAGGATCTGATGGCTTAGCTCGTTTCTTACGTTATTTGTGTCCATATTAATACCTGTGACAAATAATTTATAAATTATGATAATTTATTATAACATACGATTTTACAAAAAGCCATAGTGTTTTACAAAAAAATAAAAATTTTCCGTTAAGGTGAGTTACAGAATTGAAAGAAATATTTAACATATTAAATACTTGATAAAGTGCGTTTTTCTTCCGCGATACTTGACTTTTAATATGTAATATGTTATAGTATCTTGGGTGTTTACGCACCGAGGCAATTATTTTTAAATGTGCAGAAGCAATGTTGGAGGACAGGCCGTGTCAGAGCAGAGAATACATAACGTTTTAGCTTATCTGAGAAACATAGTAAAGGAAAAGCCGAGTAAGACAGCCTTTTCCGACGGCGAATTTTCGCTTACTTTTTCTGAAGTTCACGACCGCGCCTGCCGCATCGGCTCGTATCTTAATAATAGCGGAATATATAAGCGCCCCGTCGTTGTCTTTATGAGAAAATCGCCGCGCGAGGTTACAGCCTTTTTCGGAGTTATCAGCGGTGGATGCTTCTACGTTCCGATCGACGAGGAAATGCCGCGTGACCGTATTCAGCTTATACTGAATAACGTGCGCTCACCTCTCGTTATCTGTGATGAGGACACACTTCCCGTTGCGTCAAACTTCGATATTCCTGACGGTAAGGTCGTTCTTTACGACGAGCTTCTTGATACCGAGCCGAATTATGAGGCGATCGACACTATTTATGCGCGTTCGCTCGATATTGACCCGATATACATCGTTTTCACGTCGGGCTCGACGGGAATCCCGAAGGGAGTCGCAGCCTGCCACCGTTCGGTCATAGACTACATCGAACAGCTTTCCGAGGTGCTTTCCTTTAACGAAAACACCGTTTTCGGAAATCAGACGCCTCTGTATTTCGACGCGTGCCTGAAGGAGCTTTACCCGACGCTCAAATTCGGCGCGACGACATATCTCATTCCGAAAACGCTATTCTCACAGCCCGTAGCGCTTCTTGAGTATCTTAACAAGCATAAGATAAACACGGTCTGCTGGGTCGTTTCGGCGCTTACTATGGTAAGTGCGTTCGGCACTTTTGATATTATCAAGCCCGAGTATCTGCACACCGTTGCATTCGGCTCCGAGGTATTCCCGATAAAGCAGTTCCGACTCTGGAAAAACGCGCTTCCCAATGCCTCCTTTACAAACCTTTACGGTCCGACCGAGGGAACCGGAATGTGCTGCTACTTCCACGCAGACAGAGACTTCGAGGACGGCGAGGCGATCCCGATAGGAAAGCCCTTCCGTAACAGAGAGATACTTCTTCTGACCGACGACGGCAAGCTTGCTGAGCAGGGACAGGAGGGTGAAATCTGCATTCGCGGTACCGCCGTTACTCTCGGATATTATAACGATCCCGAGCGCACCTCTAAGGCGTTCGTTCAGAATCCGCTTAACAGCGCTTATCCCGAGATCATTTACAAGACGGGTGATATGGGTAAGCTTAATGAACGTGGTGAGCTTGTGTTTGTTTCGCGCCGCGACTATCAGATAAAGCATATGGGACACCGTATCGAGCTTGGTGAGATCGAGGTTAGTGCGAATATGATAGACGCAGTTCAGATGGCGGCTTGCATTTACGACAAGGTCAAGGGCAAGATCGTTCTCTTCTATGTCGGTACCTGTACCGAAAAGGAGCTTACGGTTGCGCTTAAGGAGCGCCTGCCGCGCTATATGATACCGAACAAGCTCATTCGTCTTGAAACTATGCCGCTTACCGCAAACGGAAAGCTCAACCGCGTTGAGCTGAAAAATAACTTCGAAAATAATATTTACTGAAAAGGATAAAAAACTATGGAAAAGCTTCTTGAAATTCTTACCGATCTTCACTCCGACGTTGACTTCGAGACCGAAGAAAACCTTATCGACGACGGCATTCTCGATTCGATGGACATTATCTCGCTCATCACCGAGATAAGCGAGGAGTACGACGTTACCATCACTGCAAAGGATATCATTCCCGCAAACTTCAACTCTGCAAAGGCACTTTACGCACTTATTGAAAGACTTTCCGACGAGGACTGATTTAACTAATGCTTTTTACTTCGTATGAATTTTTGGGATTCTGCGCAGTTCTTTTACTGCTCTACTACATAATCCCGAAAAAAGCACAGTGGCCCCTGCTTCTTATCGCCAGTTATGCCTTCTACTTTATAGCAGGGCCGCAGTTTCTTCCCTTTATTGCGGCGACTACCTTGACGGTCTATCTGACTGCCCGCGTAATGCAGAGCATCGCAGATAAGCAGAGCGCCTATCTTAAAGCCCACAAGGAAGAGCTGTCAAAGGAAGAAAAGAAGATATTCAAGGACAAGCAGAAGAGAAAAAAGCTCTTTTGGTTTGTCCTTTGTCTGCTTCTCAATCTCGGTATTCTTGCAACCGTTAAGTATGCGAATTTCTTTATTTCCAATATAAATTCGACTCTTACGGCTTTCGGATCAAAGAACGTACTGTCGTTCGTCAATATGATCGTTCCGCTCGGAATTTCGTTCTATACCTTCCAGTCGATAGGTTATCTTATCGACGTTTACCGCGGAACGGTAAAGGCGGAGAAGAACGTATTCAAATACGCGCTCTTTGTCTCCTTCTTTCCCCAGCTCATTCAGGGTCCTATCGGAAGATACGGGCAGATGAGCGAAACTCTTTACGAGGGACATAAATTCGACAGCAAGCAGGTCGGCTTCGGGCTTGAAAGAGTCCTTTGGGGTTACTTCAAAAAGCTCGTAATTGCAGACCGCCTCTTCGTTGCGGTCAGCACGATGATAGGCGATCCGTCAACATATAACGGGGCGTACTCCATCGTCATTATGCTGTTCTATACGATACAGCTTTACGCCGACTTTACGGGCGGAATAGACATTACGATCGGACTTGCCGAGGCAATGGGCATTCGTCTATCCGAAAACTTCGATCGTCCCTATTTCTCAAAGTCGCTTAAGGAATACTGGAGGCGCTGGCACATATCTATGTGCTCGTGGTTCCGTGATTACCTTTTCTATCCCGTATCTGTAAGCAAGCCGATGCAGGGAATTACGAAATTCTCTAAAAAGGTCTTCGGCGATAAGGTCGGCAAGCGCATTCCCGTTTACCTTTCGAGTGCTATCGTATGGTTCTCGACGGGTATCTGGCACGGCGCAAGCTGGAACTTCATCGTATGGGGAATGGCAAACTTCGCCGTTCTTATGATCTCAGAGGAGTTTGAGCCGCTTTATAAGAAATTCAACGATAAATTCAAGTTTACGAAGAGCTTCCCGTATACGATCTTCAGAATCCTTCGTACCTTCGCGCTCGTTTGCGCGCTTAATCTCTTCGACTGCTATGCTTCCATCGCAACGACCGGCAAGATATTCTTCTCGGCGTTCGCAGCGAGCAACTATCACGTTCTCTTCGACGGCTCGCTTCTTAAGCTCGGGCTCACCTCGCTTGATTACATAATTCTTCTCTGCGGAGTACTCTTGATGCTTACCGTAAGCTTGCTTCAGGAGAAGGGAAGCGTGCGTGAGCAGATATATCGTCTACCTTATCCCGTGAGATTTATGATCTATTACGGACTGTTCCTTATCGTTCTTCTTATGGGAGCGTACGGAATCGGTTACGACGCAAGCCAGTTTATTTACAACCAATTCTAAGAAAGATTATTAACTATGAAAACTGCTGCTAAAAAGTGGATAAAATTTATAGTTTCTGCCGTTATCGTCGTTGTGACGCTATCGCTTTTACAGGCACTTTTGATGCCGAAATACGTCGTTGGGATCGTAGAAGGCGCGTTCGTTGCGGAGTACTACGATGAGGTCAAGGATCACGACGTTATTTTCGTTGGTGACTGCGAGGTGTATGAGAATTTCTCACCGATCGTCCTTTGGCGCGATTACGGTATAAACAGCTATATAAGGGGAAGTGCCGAGCAGTATATCTTCCAGTCGTATTATCTGCTTGAAGATACGCTAAGGTATGAGACCCCGGAGGTTGTCATATTCAATATTCAGTCGCTTCAGTTCCCCGAGGCAAATAACGAGGCGTATAACAGAATGTCTATCGAGGGTATGAAGTGGTCTTCTTCAAAGGTCGGAGCGATCATGTCGTCGATGAAGGAAGAAGAGCATTTTCTCGACTACGTTTTCCCGATCCTCCGTTATCACAGCCGTTGGAGCGAGCTTAATAAAAATGACTTTACATATATGTTTAAGACGAAGAAGGTCTCGCACAACGGATACTATATGCGTGTCGACGTCCGTCCCGCAACCGACGTTCCGACGGGCAGACCGCTTCCGAATTACGATTTTGACGAAAGATCCTGGAAATATCTTGATATGATGGCCGAGCTTTGTGAGAAAAAGGGCATCGAGCTTCTTCTCATCAAGGCGCCGAGCCTATACCCTTATTGGTATCCCGAATACGATCAGCAGGTCGTAGAATATGCAAAGGAGCATAATCTCACTTACATAAACTTCCTTGATATTCAGGACGAAACAGGTATTGATTATACGACCGATACCTATGATATGGGTCTTCATATGAACCTCTCTGGAGCTGAAAAGCTCGCATCCTGGCTAGGAAAGTATCTGACCGAGAATATGGGTCTGACTGACCGACGCGGAGAAGTTGAGCTTGCAGATCGTTGGGAAGAGAAGATCGCCTTCTACGAGGCGGATAAAAAGGCACAGTACGAAAAATACGGAATGAACATAGAGGCAAATTAAAATGTGTGGCATTTGCGGAATATTCGATAATACGGGAAGCCGTCTTATCACAAGTGAAATGATAAACAAAATGCTGACGGCGATCCGTCACCGCGGTCCCGACGGCTCGCAGACTAAAATTATGCCCGGTGTCGGCTTTGGCTTCAACCGTCTCAGCTTTATTGACCTGAACGGCGGTATGCAGCCGATAACGAATGAGGACGATACCCTTACTCTTATTTGTAACGGTGAGATATTCAACTACCGTGAGCTTCGTTCCGAGCTTATAGCTCTCGGTCACGTTTTTAAGACGCAGACAGATACCGAGGTCATTCTCCATCTTTATGAGGAGCACGGACTAGATTTCCCGAATAAGCTTAACGGTCAGTTCGCTATCGCCCTTTACGACAAAAAAGAAGATCAGCTGATCCTTGTGCGCGACCAGATAGGAATCTGTCCGCTGTTTTACACCGTTGCCGACGGTCAGGTCATATTCTGCTCCGAGATAAAGGGAATCCTTGAATGTCCTTGGGTTGAAAGAAAGCTCAACCTTAAGGCAGTCGATCAGCTTATGAACTATCCCGGCGTAGTTTCCCCCGAGACCTTCTTCGACGGCATCCGTTCGCTTCGCGCAGGACATCTGCTCGTCATTAAGCGTCATCAGGAGATCAAGGATATTGAATATTGGGATCTCATCTACTCCGCCGAGGAAGAGGACGACAGGGGCGAGGCGTATTACGTTGAAAAGCTCCGCGAAATGATGAAGGAGTCGATCAAGCGCCGTCTCGTTGCCGACGTTCCCGTCGGATTCTACGTTTCGGGTGGCCTTGACAGCTCGGTTGTCGCTTGCTATATCGGTAAATTCCTGCTTGATAGCTATTATTCCTTCTCTGCCGAGATCGGTGAAGCCGACCTCGACGAAAGCCGATTCCAGAAGATCGTCAAGGAGTGCGTCAATTCAACTCACTATAAGACGAAGGTCGGCGAGGAAGAAATTTGGAAGAACCTTTACGACGTCGTTTACCACGCGGAGTCGGGTCTTAAGGAGAGCTATGACGTAGCTGCGTTCATGCTTTCGTCGCTCGTTCAGCAGTCGCCCGCAAAGGCGGTGCTTACCGGTCAGGGCTCCGATGAGTTCTTCTGCGGTTACGTCGGATATATGGTAGACCTTTTCCGCGAAATGCAGAAGGGCAAGATGACGAAGGAAGAATGTGAAATAAACGAGCGACTTTGGGGCGATCCTTATTTCCGCTACGAAAGAAATCATCCCGAAATAAGAAAGATACACGAAACGGTCTACAGCGACCGCATAAGAGGCGAGATCGACAGCTTCTCGGCATTCAAGACAAGCCCGATAAACGTTGACCGTGTCAAGGGTCTTTCCTCACAAAAGCGCCGCTCTTACATTGACTATAAGCTCCGCCTTTCCGATCACCTGCTCACAGAGCACGGCGACAGAATGTTCTTCTCTCATTCCGTCGAGGGACGACATCCCTTCCTTGACCGAGACCTGCTTGAATTTGTCAAGACCATTCCCGACAAGTACAAGATGAACGGCGCAAAGGAAAAGTATATTCTCAAGAAGGCAGGAGAGGGAATAGTTCCCGATGAGATACTCAAGAGAAGAAAGTTCCCGTTCCAGGCGCCCGGTATGTCGTCGATGGTCAAGAAGGCAAACGGCGAGATCGAGTTCCTTTCCGATTCGCTTATAAAGAAATACGATATATTTGATCTTAACAAGGTCAACGAAATGAAGAAGGTATATCTCGCGGACGATTTCCGGCTCATGGGCGCTTACGAGATAGATTATCTCCTTATCGTTATGACTGTTACGATGCTTTGTGAGCGTTACGGGCTCAAGGCATAAGAGGTAAAAATGAAAAAGATAATTTTATTAATAACGGTTATTGCCGCGTCATTAGCTCTTAGCGCTTGCTTGGGCGGTGACGGCGAAGCCGTAACGACCGAGCTCCCCGTTATTACGGGCGTAAAGAGCAACGTGACTGTTTATGCAGATGATACCCCCGAGGATATTGCAAGAGCAATGATGGACGGGGTTCTTACAGTCGGCGGTAAGTCCTTTGAAGTAAAGGTAAAGATTCTTTCTAAGGCAGACGGAACTGAGGTCACGGAGCTAACAGAGGGTCAATATGACCTTCGTTATTATTGTGACGATCCCGCAATTGAGGTGGTGAAATCATCTCTTACGATCAAGCCGGCAGATAAAACTGCCCCCGAGTTTTCTGGAATCAAGGATCTTGTCGTATATCTCGGTGACACTGTTTCTTACCGTGACGGAGTTACAGTTACAGATAACGATGACAAGAACGTGACGTTCTCTGTCGATGCGACAAAGGTTGATATCACTCGCCTAGGGGTCTATGACGTAACATATTCAGCAACAGACAAAAGAGGCAATACCGCAACTGTTACTGTTAAGGTGTCGGTTCTTGAGCCGCTTGAGGGCGGTCAGGATTCGAGCGTTTGCACGAAGGAAGAGCTTGACGCTCTTTGCAAGGATATTCTTAACGACATACTTACTGAAGGTATGACGGAAAGACAAAAGGCAGAGGCAATATATGACCGTGTACACAAAATTAAGTACGTCAATACCACAGATGATCCGAACTGGATCGGCCGCGCATATACGGGACTTACTACAAATAAGGGCGACTGTGTAAACTACTGGGCGGCATCAAAGGCGCTTCTTACGATGGCGGGTATTCCAAGCTATGATATTGAGCGTCTCGGAGGTCCCGATCACTATTGGCAGATCGTTTTTATTGACGGTAATTGGTATCATTTTGATGCTTGCCCGACACTTAAGACCAATCAGTTCAGATGCTTTTTGCGTACAGACTCAGAGGTTGAAGCGTATTCTGCAACACGTCCCGATAAACCAAATTACTATGCTTACGATAAGGAAAACTGTCCTTACGATGTGGTTGATTAAAGGAGAAAACTATGAAAAAGATTATATTGATTGTGCTCAGCCTCGTTTTGACGGCTCACTTGTTTGCGTGCACCGCGCCTGCAGACGGTAACGGAGGAGGCGTAAACCCTCCGAAAACCAGCAAATATTGTTTTGTGGTCGTTAATAAGAATAGCTACGCAGTAAAGATCGACGCAGATATGGCTGACGTGCTTGAGGCACTCGGTGAGCCGCTTAAGTATTTTGAAGCCGCTTCCTGCGCTTTTGAGGGTCTTGATAAGACGTATACCTATGCAGGCTATACCGTTCTTACCCGTCCCGACGGCAAAAAGGACTACGTAAATTCTATTGAGCTTACCGACGACAGCGTCCAGACTCCCGAGGGGGCGTATATCGGAATGACGATTGATGCTGTTAAGAACATTTACGGCAAGCCTACCGAAGAAACTGCTACGCTTCTTTCCTATACCGACGGAAACGCAACTCTCAGCTTTGTTCTTAAGGATGGAAAAGTAATTTCAATACAGTATCTTCCGGTATAAATTAAAAGGTGCTTTCGGCGGAAAGCACCTTTTCTATTTTAAAATTCAATATCGTCTGCCTGGCCTATTGCTATCATTACCCACATCATAGAAATCTCATCGTCGACTTGGGCTACCGATTCGGGAAAATTCATCCAGTTATCTCTGCCGTGACGGTCGGTAGGGCAGGGATAAAGACGTTTTTTGATGTTCTTCGGCATATAAAGATCAGCAATCATTTTGCTTCTGCGGAGATGCAAAGGACAGCTTATGGATGAAAATTCAAAACAAAATATAGCAAGTGTTATTCCGCATTATACGGAACTCCGCATAACTAATACTAAGCCGACGCTTTTTGGTGAGCGTCGGCTTTGTGATTTTATGCGGTAGGTTTTTCGCCGGTCATGATCCAGACTTCATCATATCCAAACTCCAGGGCAATGAGCTTGGCAAGGCTCTGATGGATAGTAGTCGGACGCTTGTCTGAGGAACCGGTAAGCTGATAGATATAGTTAACACTGACTCCGACACGGCGGGAGAATTCAGCTTTGGAAATGTTCTGCTCGTCGATAATTTGGTTGAGTCTGTCGGCTAAAGTCATTCTATATCAATCTTCCTTTCTGTAT